>CAZVUC010000017.1:0-115356 GCA_964630405.1 uncultured Syntrophobacterales bacterium
CATTTAGTTCCATCCCGTCTCGTACTGTCCGTTCCATAAACCGCCAAACGTCCAAATCTTCGACGTCATACGGCCGCCCACCGGCCACCGCGCGTCCGCTGCAATCGCACCCAGTCAACGCTGAGGTTTTGCAAGAGGCTCATTAATCCGTCGGCGCAAGACGCCCGGCTGGCGTCCGGCCTCACCAAACCCCCTTCAACTCCGCCGAAAGCCGTTGCAGAGCATCCGCTGACGGGGGCAGACCTATCCTGAGCCGGCCTGGATGACGATCGAAGGACCGGACCAGGATCCCGGCCCGCCCCAGGCTTTGAGAGAGGTCGTGAGCCGCGGCCGTTTCCACCAGCCGAAACAGGTCGGTGCCGCCGACGACGGCCAGGCCCGCCTCGGAAAGAACGGCATCAAGCTGCCGCCGCATCTCCGCCAGCCGGGCGCGGGTGCGGGCGATCCAGTCCGTGTCGGCCAGCGCCCGCCTGCCGATCTCCAGGGCGGGCCCGGACACGGCCCAGGGACCCAGACGCCGCGCGATGCCGTCCACCAGCGCCGGCGGGCCGGCTACGAAGCCCAGCCGCAAGCCGGGGAGGCCGAAAAACTTGCCGAAAGAGCGCACGATCAACGTATTGGGAAGGCCCGGAGCCGATGCCAGGCTGACATCGGGCATGACGTCCGCAAATGTCTCGTCGACGACCAGCCAGCCGCCGCGTGGCGCCAGATCCTCGGCGACTCGCGCCAACGTCTCCCGGTCCGTGGTGCGGCCGTCGGGATTGTTGGGGTTGACCACCACGACCACGTCGGCGTCGCGACATTCCCCGAGCGAGCCGACCTCGTCCACGACGTGCCCCAGGCGGCGCCATGCCACGGCATGTTCCTCGTAGGTGGGCGCCAGGACAGCCACCCGGCAGCGTATCCTCATGGTTGGCAGCCACTGGAACAAGGCCTGACTTCCCGGAGCCGCGGCCAGAGCGCTGGCGGGCGTGATGCCGTAAGCCTCCCGCGCCGCCGCCAGCAACGCCTCCATCGCGTCGGCCTGCGGAAGGCGGGTGAGGGTTTCCGGACCGATGGCGCCGTACGGATAGGGCCAGGGGTTGACGCCGGTGGAGAGATCGAGCCATCCGCAGGGCGGCGAGCCGAATGTCCGCCGGGCAGCCGCAAGATCGCCGCCGTGCCGCGGATGGAAGGAGCTCAATCCCATGACTCCACCTCCCACGGACCCGAGGGTGAGCATTCCGGCTCGGCGGGAAACTCGATGTGCACCGCATCGCCGAAACCTGCCGATATCGTCCATGCGTCCGCGCAGCCCGCCGCGGCCCGCGCGGCCTTGATGATACCCGCGTGGGTCACCACCGCATGAGACGCGCCGCTACGGCGGTAGTCGGCCAGCGCGGAACCGACCCGCTCCGATACCATCGCCACGCTCTCGCCGCCGTGGGGCCGGGCGTGAAAGAAGTCCGCCGCCCATGCGTCCAACTCCGCCCGGTCGATGTCGTTCCAGGGCACGCGCTCCCAACGACCGAAGTCCATCTCCCGGATCCTGCCGTCGACCACCGGAACGAGTCCGCGCGCCGCACCGATCCGTTCCGCCAACCTCATGCAGCGGCGCAACGGGCTGGTCACGAGCCGCTCCACTGCGAGCAGCGCCGCGACCACCCGTGACGCCTCCTCGTCGAAGGTCGCCGCCACGTCCAGGTCCGTGACCCCATGGCACACGTTGTCGGCGGCTTCGGGCCGTGTATGGCGGACCAGGATCAGACGCATGGTGTCGGGCGGATTCTCCACGCAAACAGACGCGACGTCGGTTACATGACCGCCACGGCGCCGAGGTACAAACCAAGCTCGCTGGTCTGCTGCACGGCGCCGAGACAATCCCCCGTATAGCCGCCGAGCTTGCGCTCGTACAAACCGCGCATGACGAGATGGCCGGCCATGAGTCCCGCGAGTCCGGCGACCATGACCGGCGCCGATGTCACAAGCCAAAGCCCGCCGGCCGCGGCCGCGCCGGTGGCCAGGGCCAGCGCGAGATCTCCCGGCGCCACCCCGGCGGCCACCGGCTTGGCCGTACCGGCCGCGCGGACGTAGCTGCCGCCGGCTGCCGCCAGCACCGCGGAGGCGCGGCTGGCGGCATGGCCCGTCACCAGCAGCCAAGGGATGAGCGCCGCCGGCGCGGCCACCAGGGCCAGCACCTTGGCGGCCAGCATCAGCCCGAGGCCGGCCGCGCCGAAGGCGCCGAGCCGGCTGTCGCGCATGATCTCCAAGGCCTGCTCGCGGGTGGCGCCGCCGCCCAGCCCGTCACAGGCGTCGGCGAACCCATCCTCGTGAAAGGCCCCGGTGGCCAGCAGCGACACGGCGGTGGCGAGCACCACCGCCAGGGCCACCGGGAAGACCAGGTGGGCCAGCCAGAACACCCCTCCCACGGCCCCGCCGACGAGGACGCCCACCAGAGGATAGTAGCGCGTGGCTGCGGTAAGACGCGCTTCCGTGAAAAGATCCGGGAACGGCACCGGACAGCGGGTCAGGAACTGCACCGCCAGGAGGAACACAGCGAGTTCTTCACGGGCCCGGCGCATCAGACCGGACCGCTCACGCCCGCGCTCTCGAAGCTCGCCATCTCCGCCAGCATGGCGGCCGCGCATTGCAGCACCGGCCATGCCAGCAGGGCGCCGGTGCCTTCGCCGAGGCGCATGTCGAGGTCCAGCAGCGGGTGCGCGTCAAGGGCCGCCAGCACCACTCCGTGACCGTGCTCGGCGGAACGGTGGGCGAACACGAGGTAGTCCCGGAGCGCCGGCGCCATCCCCACCACAGCCAGCGCGGCCACGCCGGCGATGAAGCCGTCCACCAGCACCACCGCTCCGGTCCGGGCCGCGCCCGCCATGGCTCCCGCCATCATCACCATCTCGAAGCCGCCGTACTCCCGCAACGCGTCCGCGGGGTCGAGACGGGGAGCCGTGCGGCGGGCGGCGCGTTCCAGGATTTCGTGCTTGCGCGCCAGACCGGCGTCGTCGAGTCCGGCGCCCCGCCCGACCAGGGTCTCCAGTCCGGCGCCCGTGAGCTTGTGCGCCACCAGCGTGGCCGAGGAGGTGTTGCCGATGCCCATCTCGCCGAAGGCGGCGGCGTCCGCCGTCACCGCGGCGCCCAAGGCCTCGCCCGCGCTCAACGCGCTGTCGCGCTGCCCGGCGGTCATGGCCGGTCCGGCCGCGAAGCTGCGGGTGCCGGCGGCGACGCGCCGCGACACCAGACCCGGCGCCTCCATTGGATCACCCGCGACGCCGGCGTCCACCACCTCGAGGTCCACGCCGTTGGTCCGGGCGAGCACGTTGGCGGCAGCGCCGCCAGCAAGAAAATTGGCCACCATCTGCCGGGTCACGGCTTGCGGGTACGCGGAGACACCTTCCTCCGCGATGCCGTGATCGCCGGCGAAAAGCGTGAGGCGGCAGCGTTGCAGCCGCGGCGTCAAGGTGTTCTGGATTCGGGCGACCTGGGCGGCGATGGATTCCAGCACCCCAAGCGCCCCCAGGGGCTTGGTCTTCCCATCGATGGCTCGCTGGATCGCCGGGTCGAGCGCGCGGGAAACGGGCGGGACGTGAAACACGCGTCACCTTCGCCGCGTGGGTGGCCTGGCTGGCAAGGTTGACCCGCCTCGACGCGGGATCAGCCGAGCCGCTCTCCCGCGAGATTCGCGCCCTCCACCCGTGCCCGGATCTTGGCGAAGGCGGTTTCGCGGGCGGTGGAGACGTCGTCGCCGAACGGCGAGAAGCCGCAGTCGTCGGTGCAGCCGAGTCCGTCCGTGCCCAGGTGCTCCGCCGCCTCCAGGATACGCTCGCAAACCTCCCCGGCGCTTTCGACGCGCGGGTCGATGGGATCGGTGACGCCGATGAACACCATCTGCCCGGGACGCCGTTCCCGCGCAATGATGTCCAGGACACGCGGACGATCCGGCTCGCTTGCCATCTGCACGAAAAACCGGCTCGCGTCGATGGCGAACAGATCGGGGAGCAGTTCGGCGTAGTCGACGTCCGCGGAGTGGGTGGAGTCCTGGTCGCCGCCGGGACAGGTGTGGACTCCGATACGGCTCCGCTCCGCCTCGGAAAAGCGGCCGAGCACCGCGTTGTTGAGTTCCACGAACGCCCGCAGCAGTCCCCGCGACGGGTCCAGCTTGCAGCACAGCCGCCCCTCGGTGAAGTCGATCTGCACGCTGTCCGCGCCGGCATCGAAGGCGGAGCGGATGTCCTTTTCGCATTCGTCGACCAGATCGGCGATGAAGGCGTCGCGCGGATAGCCGTCGATGCCGTCCTGGGGGTAGATGAGGCTGATGGCCGAAGGAGCGATGACCGCCTGCTTCACCGGCCGGCTGGCGTGTCTCCTGGCGGCGGTCACGTAGGCTCCGGAATAGGTCGTGTAGCGGAACGGGCCGGCGGTGAGGCGCGGCAGTTGCCGCGTGTGCCCGTCCTCGAACGGGATCACGACGCCGTCCGGGGCCAGGGCGTCGAGGCCTGCCAGCGGATAGGTGGCGAAGCTCGGCTTCGACTGCTCGCCGTCGGTGATCACCGGCGACCCCGTGGCCTCCATCGCCGCCACAGTCTCCCCCACGGCCCGGTCCATGGCCTCGGCCAGACCCGCGTCGTCAAGTTGCCCCGCGCCGTGCGCGGTCATGGCCTCGATGAGATAGCCGGGACGGGGAATGCTGCCGATGGGTTCGGTTGGAATGAGCATTTCAGGTTTCCTCCCCGGAGTGATGCGGAGCGGCGAGTCTACCTGATGTTTGCAGGTGCGACAAATCCGCGGCCTGACCGGCTGCTATCGCCGGGTCTCCGGAACCGGACACGTCACGCGAAGCCGAAGGCCGAGCACCCGCATGACCTTGAGCACGGTGGCCAAAGCGGGGTTGCCGTCGCGCGACAACGCCTTGTAGAGGCTCTCCCGACCCAACCCAGCCTTCGATGCGACCTTCGTCATACCGCGAGATCTCGCGATGTCACCAAGCGCAGCCGCGATGAGTTGTGGATCGCCGTCCTCAAACGCTGCTTCGAGGTAGGCGACAACATCTTCCTCGTCTTCCAGGTAATCCGCCGCATCCCATGGTTGAGTATCGATCATGATGGCATCCTTACGTCCCGAGGCTCCGTGCCAGTACGCCCTTTTGTATCCCATAGGATACGTAGAGGCAAGCTATCCGGCTCACTTGACGACAGCCACTGCCCGGCGTAGGTTCCACCCCTACAGAATCGTCCTCTCGGCTCTGGCCGAAGAAACTTAAGCGCAGGGAAAGGGGAAGCGTTGAGGCCGTGCCGGATCCGACGGCTGGGGGGAAATCTGGCTCTGGTGGCGAAGCCGGTCACGCTGGCGATGGCCGTATGCGCTTTCCTCGCTGCATGCACAGAGCCACCCTCCACACTCACGACCGCCCGCCGCATCGTCAGCCTGGACTATTGCGCCGACCAGTTCGTGTTGGGCCTCGCCCACCGGCGGGACATCCTGGCGGTGTCGCCGGACGCCGTCGCAGCCTTCTCCTACATGCGTGACGCCGCGGCCGGGCTCCCGGCGGTCCGGCCCCGGGCGGAGGACGTGCTGATCCTCAAGCCGGACCTGGTGGTCCGCTCCTACGGCGGCGGCCCCAACGCCCGGACGTTCTTCGAGCGGGCCGGCGTGCCGGTGCTGCAGATCGGTTTCGCCCACGACATCGACGGCGCCCGCGCAACGATCCGGCACGCGGCGCGCGGGCTCGGCGTGCCGGAACGCGGCGAAGAGCTGATCGCCGGGATGGACGCCCGGCTCCGCGTGGCCAACGTGCACGCCCCGGGTACCCGGGCCCTCTATGTGACGCCCGCCGGGTATACCGCCGGGCCCGGGACCCTGGTGCACGAGCTGCTGGCGGCCGCGGGGCTCGATAACTTCCAGTCCCGGCCCGGCTGGCGGCCGATTCCGCTGGAGCGTCTGGCCTACGAAACCCCGGATCTGGCGGCCGAGGCCACCTTCGGAGAGGGCACCAACCACGACGACGCCTGGACCCCGTTCCGCCATCCGGTGGCCAGACGCACCATGCGCTCCGTCCCGCTGGCGTCCCTGGACGGCGCCACCACCTCGTGCGGCGGCTGGTTCCTGGCCGACACGGTGGCGACCCTGGCGGGGCTGCGCGGCAAGCTCTCGCGTAAGGCGGCGCCGTGACCGACCGCGGCGTGGTGTGGACGCTGGCGGCCGCGACCCTGGTGGCCCTGGCGGCGGCATGTCTGGTGGGCTCCACCCCCTTGGGGGTCGACCGGGTCCTGGCGGCCCTGGTCGGCGGGGCCTCGGCCGGGGACCGCGTGGTGGTTTGGGAGATCCGGCTGCCGCGCGCGGTGGCGGCGCTGGTGGTGGGCGCGGCCCTGGGAGCGTCCGGGGCGGCGCTGCAGGGGCTCTTGCGCAACCCCCTGGCCGAGCCCGGCGTCCTGGGCGTGTCCGCCACCGCCGCCCTCGGCGCCACCTTCGTCATCTACTACGGCCTCGTGAACGCCGATGCCTTCGCGCTGCCCTTGGCCGCCATCACCGGCGCCCTGGTCGCCACCGCGCTGCTGACCGCGGCGGCCGTGCGCGTGGGCTCGGTGGTGACGCTGATCCTGGTGGGGGTCGGACTCTCCAGCTTCGCCGGCGCGTTGATGGCGTTGCTGATGAATCTCGCGCCGCACCCGTTCTCCCTGTCCGACATGCTCAACTGGATGCTGGGCACGGTGGCCAACCGGAGCTTCGACGACCTCCTGCCGGCGGCGCCCTTCATGATAGCGGGTCTGGCGATCCTGTTCGCGGCACGGCGCGGCCTTTCGGCCCTCACCCTGGGCGAGGAGGGCGCCACGGGCGTGGGAGTGGACCTGCCCCGGATCCGTCGGCTGGTGGTGCTGGGCGCCGGCCTGGCCACGGGCGCGGCCGTGGCCATCGCCGGCGCCATCGGCTTCGTCGGCATCGTCGCGCCGCACCTAGTGCGCCCCCTGGTGAACCACGACCCCGCGCGCACGCTGGCGCCGTCGGCCCTGCTCGCGGGGCTGGTGCTGGTGGTGGCGGACATCGGAGTGCGGGTGGCGCCTACCGATACGGAGCTCAAGCTCGGAGTGGTGGCCGCGTTGCTGGGAGCTCCGTTCTTCGTATGGATCGCGGCGAGGAGGAGGGCGCCGAGTGCCTGAGCTCCTGGCGCGCGACATCGATGTGACCCTGGCAGGACGCGAGGTGCTGCGCGGGGCGTCGGTGCAGGTCAAGCCGGGGGAAGTCGTCGCCTTGCTCGGCCCCAACGGCGCCGGCAAGACCATGATGCTCCGGGCCGTGCTGGGCCTGGTGAAGCGAAGCCGGGGCGAGGTGCGGGCGGACGGCGACGACCCGGCCCGCCTGCCGGCGGCCGAACGGGCGCGGCGCCTCGCCTACCTGCCGCAGTCCCGGCCGCTGGCATGGCCCGTGCGCGTGCGCGACATGGTGGCCCTGGGACGGTTCGCCCACGGCGCCTCGCCCGGGCGGCTGAGCGGCCGCGACGCCGCCGCAGTGGAACGCGCGCTGGCCGACTGTGACCTGAGCGACCTCGCCGACCGGCCGTGCAACGCCCTGTCGGGCGGCGAGCTGGCCCGCACCCACATGGCCCGGGCCATGGCGGCCGGGGCCCCGATCCTGCTGGCCGACGAGCCCACCGAGGCCCTGGACCCGCTCCACCAGCATCAGGTCATGACCCTGATCCGCGCCTACGCAGACGGCGGCAACGGCGCCCTGGTGGTGCTGCACGAGGTCGCGCTGGCCGCGCGCTTCGCCGACCGGCTCAACTGGATCCGCGAGGGGCGCGTGGTGGCGGACGGGCCTCCGGAGGAGACGCTCACGCCGGAACGCATGGCCGAAGTCTACGGGGTAAGGGCCGGCGTCCGGCGCATCGACGGTGACTGGAGCATATCCATCGCCGGCCCGGCATGAGGACGGGCGCGGCTTGACACCCCGCGGAGGTGCACGTACATGGAAGAAAACCGCACCAGAAGGGAGTCGTGATGAGCACTTTGATAACCGGCGTCGGCCTGGTGGGCACCGCCTTCGCGCAACGCGCCCTCCAGCGGGGCGAAAAGATCGTGTTTTTCGACATGGCGCCCAGGATGGACTTCCTCGAACGGAAGTTGGGCAAGACCGACGTCACCGTCATCAAGGGGGACATCCGGGACCTGCCGGCGCTGATCGACGCCATGCAGACCCACAAGGTGGAAACCGTGCTGCACACCGCCGGCCTCATCGGCGGCGCGGTGGCGAACCCCGTCTACAGCGGCCTCCAGATCAACGTCATGGGCACGGTCAACGTGGCCGAGGCCGTGCGCCTGACCGGGGTCAAGCGGCTGCTCCAGATCAGCACCATGGGGGTGTACAACCGCCGCATGGAAGGCGACGACCCCATCGACGAAGGGTTCCACCGGGGCGACGGCAACGCCTACGGCAACTCCAAGGTGGCCAAGGAACTTATGGTGGAGGCCTACCAGCGGCTCTACGGCTTCGAGCTCATCGTGCTGCGGCTGGCCAACGTGTTCGGCTTCGGGCACTTCGCGGGCGGCTCCGCCGGCGGCGAGATGCTCCAGAGCCTGGTGGAGGCCGGCATCAAGGGCACCGTCGCCAACATCCCCCAGGAATCCACCCGGGATTTCGAGTACGTCTACTTCAAGGACGTGGGCCGCGCCCTCGAGCTGGCGGCGACCGTTCCGGCCCCGGCGGAGACCACCTTCAACATCGGCACCGGCGTGGTCATCAAGTTCGACGACCTGGTGGACATGGTCCAGGGACTGTTGCCGAAGCTGGAGGTGGAAATCATCCCCGGCAAGCCGCCGCGCTCCTCGAAACAGCCCATGGTCACGACCCGGGCCAAGGAACTCCTCGGCTGGGAGCCCGAGTACACCGTGGAGGACGGCTTCAAGGATTACATCGACGACATCAAGTCGGCGTTGTGAGCTGATGTCCCTCCCCACGGGGAGGCCTTGCCGCCTTGACAAGGTCTCCCCGCGAGGTTAGTGTTCCGTTTCGACGGGCGGCCTCTCGGCCGCCCGGTCTTCAGGTCCCTTACGGGATAACAGGGAAACCGGTTGAAATCCGGTGCGGTCCCGCCACTGTAAGTGGGAACCCTTGCCAGCGTGCCACTGTTCCCAACCCGGGAATGGGAAGGCGGCAAGGTGGTCGAAGCGACCAGCCCACGAGCCAGGAGACCTACCTGAAGACCGAAAGCAACCATGCTCTCCGAGGAGAGAGAGGGGGTCTCGCCATCCGTCGCCTTCTTTACTGCCTGTTGGGCTCGACGCTGTTCCACGGTGCGCTGGTATGGGCGCCTCTCCCCATGAACGCCGGAAGCGCGGAGGAGAACGCCCTCCAGCCGGTGCGGGTCGAACTCGTGGACGCGCCCCGGGCCGAGGCACCGACGCAGGTCGCCCGGCAACCCGCTCAGACCGGGAAAGCCAAGGCGACCTCACCGGCCAAGGCCGTGAAGACACCTCCAAAGCCCAAACCGCCGCAGGCTCTGGCTCCGCCAGTGATCCGGGTCGCGAAGGCGGTACCCACGGCGCCGAAACGAGTCGCCCCGACGCCCGCCCGGACGCAGCCGGCGGCGAAGATGCGGCCGAAACAGGCCCGGACCGGACCGGCGCGGGAACCGGCTGCCGAGGATCGCGGAAACGACGGCGCGGTGACGGAAGAGCATCTCACCCGGGGTCTCGCGAACAAGACACCACCCGGTCGCCGCCTCAAGCCCGGCGCCGGCTTCAGCCCGGCCCGTTACGCGCACACCGTGCCCCCCCGGTACCCGGGAACGGCGCGCCGGGCCGGATGGGAAGGCACCACGGTGCTCAAGGTGCGGGTGGACCCCGAGGGCGCCCCGGAACGCGTCGCGGTGGACCGGACCTCGGGTTTCGACGTTCTCGACGCCGCCGCCGTGAAGGCGGCCGGACGCTGGAGATTCCATCCCGCGCGGCGCGGCAGCGACAGCGTGGCGAGCTGGGTCCGCATCCCGGTGGCGTTCAAGCTGAAGGAGGACAAGCGATAGACCAAGAGTGAACCGATCCTGAACCAGCAAGTTCAACGGCCTGAAGACGGACGCCAGGGAAAGGGGTGCGAATCCCCTGCTGCCCCGCAACTGTAACGGCTACGAAAACCGCAACTCGAGCCACTGCCCGTCCGGCGGGTGGGAAGGCGCGGTGAGTAGGCCGGCAGCCCCACGGAATGCCAGAAAGCCCAAGCCAGGAGACCTGTCCGTCTTCCACCAACAATCCGCCTTCGCGGGAAAGGAAGATTGCCATGAAGTTTCTCATCACGGGTGTCCTCACCCTCTGCATCCTGTTGACCCTCCAACCCGCCGCCGCCCAATCGCCGGCCGGCGAAGACGTCGAGCAACTCCCGGAAATCGTCGTTTCGGCGAGCCGGGTGCCGCTGGAAGCCAAGGCCGTGGGCAGCGCGGTCACGGTCATCACCGCCGAGGAGATCGAGCGCAAGCAGGCCCGGGTGGTGTCCGACCTGCTCCGGGAGGTGCCGGGGGTGGCGGTGCACCGGTCGGGTCCCCTGGGTACCCAGACCGCGGTGCGGATACGCGGCGGCGAGGCAGGACACACCCTCGTGATCATCGACGGAGTCAAGGCAAACGATCCGGCCGACGGTAATGCCACGTACAACTTCGGCCACCTGCTGACCTCGAACGTCGAACGGATCGAAGTCCTGCGCGGACCGCAGAGCGGACTCTACGGCAGCGACGCCATTGGCGGGGTGATCAACATCATCACCCGGAAGGGTCGCGGCCCCGCAACGGCGAGCCTTGGCGTGGAAGGCGGATCATTCGGAACCGCCAACATCATGACCGGCTTCCGAGGCGGAGGCGACGGCTACCACTTCTCCCTGAGCGCCACGGGTTACAGGACTTCCGGAATATCGATTGCCCCGGGGCCGGAGAAGGATGGGTATCGGAACCAGACCTACAACGCCAGTTTCGCCCTCGAATTCATGGAGGGCCTGGAGTTGGAACTATCCGGTCGCTACGTGAGAACCAACCTGGAAACGGACGGTCAAAGCAGTTTCGGGGGAGCCACACCCGACGACGGCGACAAGACGGACGGGGACCGATGGACCGGCCGGACCCAACTGAAGTACAGCCTGTTCGACGGTGCATGGAGTCATGCAGCAAGGGCAACCACCGTCCGGATGAAGCGGGACTTCTTCGACGACAGCTCCAACAGTCACAACAAGTTCGACGGCCGGAGATTGCGTGTTGACTACGAGACCACCGTCTTGCTTGAAACCTCGGCCGGGATCGAGGCGACCCATGCCGTGACTTTCCTGACCGAGCGCGAGAAGGATTCTCACGTCACCGGCGACACCAGACCCAACTTCACGAACCAGAGCTATTCGGGCGAGTACCAGGTGGGGTTCGCCGACCGGCTCTTCTTGTCCGGTGGTGTTCGCTACGATGACAACGAGCGCTTCAAGGATACCTCCACCTACCGGCTGACGGCCGCGTACCTGCACACCGCCACCGGGACGCGACTACACGGCAGCTACGGCACCGGGGTCAAGAACCCCACCCTGTCGCACTCCTTCCAACGGTTCGGCCGCCTCGGCCCGAACCCCGACGTGCAGCCGGAGAAAAGCAAGGGTTGGGATGTCGGGGTCGAGCAAGACCTCCTCGAAGGTCGCCTCTCGACGGATCTGACGTACTTCGACAGCCGGCCGACGGATCTGATCTACTGGAATGACGCCGGCACCACCGACTTCAACGACGACTTTTACGACAACCTGGCCGGCACCTCCAGGATTCGCGGCGTGGAGTTCAGCGTCAAGGCCAGACCGGCTGACGGAATGAACCTGTCCGCCCAGTACACCTACACCGACGCAACGGACGCACAAGGCCGGCCCCTCAGACGGCGGGCCAAGCACATAGCCAGCGGCAACGCCGGGTACGACCTTCTCGACGGCCGGGCCACTGTCGACCTCGGCATCGACTACAACGGCAAGCAGGTGGACCAGTACAATCGCCCCAAGGTGCCTTCCTATGTGCTCGTGAACTTGGCCGGCCGGTACAGCGTCACCAAGACGATGGAGCTTTTCGGGCGGATCGAGAACCTTTTCGACAAGGACTACTATGAACTCCGCTCTTTCGAGATGCAGGAATACCGAACCACGGGCATCGGCTTCTTCGCCGGCATTCGGGGAACCTTCGAGTTGCCCAGGTAGCCGTCACCCGGCCAGCAGCGGGACGATGCTGCGTTCCTTGGCGCGCACCAGGCCGCGACCGGTGATGCGGAGCTCCGGGAGGGTGACGAAGGTCAGGAAGCAGAGGGCGTAGAGGGGCTTCGAAAACGGGCTGCCGCGCTCCTTCAGTGCTTGCTGCAAGGCGGCGAGCTTCTCGCCGACGTCGCGCCAGGGTTCCAGGGAGAAGAGGCCCCCGACGGGGAACGGGATCTCTTCGAGGACCCGGCCCTTGTCCACCAGGGCGACGCCGCCGCCGGACTCGAGCAGCAGGTTCGCGCAGTAGGCCATGTCGTAGTCGCTGGAGCCCGCCACCAGCAGCGTATACTCGTCCAGGTTGACGGTTGTGCCCACCGCGCCGATGTCGGTACCCAAGCCGTGGATGAAGCCGAAGGCGGGGCTGAACCCTTCCCGGCGGTCGAACACCGCCACCTTGAGAAGGTCGTTCTCCACGTCCGCCGGAATGACCCCGCCGGCGCACGCCACCTCGACGAGCCGTTCCCGGGTGATGGTCTGGTTCACGAGGTCCATGACCCGGATCCGGGCGCGTGAGTCCTCGCAGCGGACCCTCATGTCGTCGGCCGACACCGGCAGGCGGAAGGCCGTCTTGAGCCCCACGCCGTCGGGAAAGGGCGGCGGGACGGCGTCCACCCTGGACCGGCCGTCCTCGGCCACGAGCTCGCCGCCGATGAACGTGGCGCCCACGCTCACGGTCTCCAGGTCGTCCAGCAGCACGAAGTCGGCGAACCGGCCGGGCGCCAGGCCGCCGATGTCCTGTTCGAGGCCCGAGTACGTCGCCGGGTGCAGCGTAGCAGCCTGGATGGCCCGCACCGGGGTGAGCCCGCATTCCACGGCCCGGCGGATCACGTGGTCCATGTGCCCGTGCGCGGCCACGTCGTCGGGAGCCATGCCGTCGGTCACCAGTATCAGCCGGCCGGTATCCACGCCGCCGGCCAGCAGCGGCTTGAGGGTGGCCTCCAGGTCCTGGCGGAACGAGCCCTCCCGCAGCATGGTCCAGTAGCCCAGCCGCAGGCGCGCCAGCGCGTCCTCGCCGCTGATGGGCTCGTGGCACGATGACACCGAGGCGGCGGCAATGGCGTTGAGGCGCCGGTCCCGGGCCCCGGCGGTGTGGCCGTGGACGATCTTGCCCCGGTCGAGGGTCATGCCGATGCGCGCCAGCAGGTCCGGGTCTCCCTGCACCAGCCGGAGCCAGGAGACCACCTCGCCGAGCCCCAGCACCCGGGGATCCTCCAGGGTCTCCGCCACCTCCCGGTCCGACAGGGATTCGGTGCGGCACAGCAACGGGTCCTGGGGCGCCGCCATGGAGATCAGGGTGTAGACCCGGAGCGGATGGGACGCCACCTCATCCAGGAAGAGCCGCATGCCGGCGAGGCCGAAGGCCACCGTGTGCTCGTCGCAGGAGGCCATGAGGGCGGTGGTGCCGCAGGGCGCGTAGGCCTGCAAGAGCTCGAAGGGGCGGCAGAAATGGCCGATGTGGGTGTGGGCGTCGATGAATCCGGGCGCGATCCACCTACCCCGGGCATCGATGACCCGGGTCTCCTCGCCACGGGTGTGGTCGGCGCCGGGGCCGACGTAACAGATCCGGCCGCCGCTCACCGCCATCTCCATGCCGTCCAGCACCTCGCCGCTGTAGACGTTGACCAGGCGGCCGCCGGTCACCACCAGGTCGGCCTTGACCTCGCCCATGCTGGCCCGTATCAGGCGTTGGATCGTGTCCTTGGTTTTACTCATGGGTCCTGCTTCGGATTGTCCCGGGGCAGCCCATCGTCGCCCCGCCTGGATTCCCGCTCCCCGATCGGGGTCGGGGACAAGCTTCGCGGGAATGACGAGGAGCGCGGCGGGAATGCCGGTTTACCTGGTTTGTATTGGCCCGGCCGTTGCCGTACCATGGCCGCGTGCAAAATCTCGTGCTGCGCAACATCGGCAAGCGTTTCGGGCCGGTGACCGCCGTGGAGGGCTTCGACCTCGCCGTGGACCAGGGGGAATTCCTGGTCATCATCGGCGAGAGCGGCTGCGGCAAGACCACGCTGCTGCGCATCATCGCCGGGCTGGAAACCCCGGACACCGGCGAGGTCCTCATCGGCGGCGTACCGGTGAACGATGTGCCGCCCGGACGCCGGGACGTGCAGCTCATTTTCCAAAGCTACGCGCTTTGGCCCCACATGCGCGTCTTCGAGGACCGCAAGTACGCCAACCTGACGCTGCCGCTGCGCATCCGCAAGTGGTCGGTGGAGTCCATCCGCGAGCTCATCCGGCCGCTGGCCAAGGCCCTCAACATCGAGGAGCGGTTGTTCGACCGCAAGCCGCCGGAACTGTCCGCCGGACAGCAGCAGCGGGTGGCGCTGGCGCGCGCCATGACCACCTATCCGCAGATCATGCTGATGGACGAGCCCCTCAGCAACCTCGACCCGCCCAACCGCCGCCGGGTCCGGGCCGAGATCCGCGCGTTCCACAAGGAGCAGCGCCTCACTACCCTTTTCGTCACCCACAACCTGGAGGACGCGCTGGAACTCGGCGACCGCATCGCGCTCATGCACGAGGGTCGCCTGGAACAGGTGGGGACCGCCGAGAGCCTCATGCGCCACCCCGCCAACGAGTACGTCAGCGACTACTTCCGCGTCCGCCCCTCCTACGGCGTGCCCTTCCAATAGCCGGCGAGGAACGCCTCAGATCTTGAACGCCTCGCGGGTGTTGGCCGCGTACAGGCTCTCCACGTCCACGGGGTTCTTGATCACGCCCTGCTCCAGCAAATAGGAATGGAAGGTCTCCAGGGTCTTGCGGTTGCTCTCGAAGCCGTAGGGCCAGTAGTCCTCACCCATGAGGTCCACCGTCTCCTCGTACTCGAACAGGTACCAGAGCTGGTGCGTGCGCAGCACGTTGGTGTCGTAGATCTGCGACACGCACAGGTCCTTGGCCTGGCAGAACGCCTTGTAGAGGTTCTGGGTCACCCAGGGGTGCGCCTCGTGGATCTCCCGGCGCACCACGATGCAATGCATGATGGGGAACAGGCCGGTGCGGCGGAAGTAGTCCATCTCCACGGCCCGGCAGTCCTCGAAGAGGCGCTTGATGCCGGAGGCGCGGCGCACGAAGCAGGACGGCATGCGCGCCGACACCAGCGCGTCGATGTCGCCCTTCTCCAGCATGTCGTCGAGGGTCCTCTCCTCCTCGGTGTCGATCTCGACCCCGGCCGGGGCGTCGAAGGGCACGCGATCCTTGCGTCCGGGCTGCTCCACCCCGCCCTGGATCCAGTGAACGTCCTTCGCCTCCACGCCATAGTCGTGCTGCAGCATTCCCCGCACCCACACGGACGCCGTCATGGTGTACTCCGGCACGCCCACGCGCCGGCCCTTGAGGTCCTCGGGCTTCTTGATGCCGGACGCGGCGTTCACGAAGATGCAGCGGTGCCGGAACATACGAGAGGGGAACACCGGGATGGCGATGAACGGCTGGTGGCCGCGCGAGGCGTCCACGTGGTACGCGCCCATGGACATCTCGGCGGCGTCGAACTCCTGGAAATGAAGCATGCGCCAGAAGATCTCCTCCACCGGCAGCGCCACGTAGTTGAGATCGATGCCCTCGGGCTTCACCAACCCGTCCTTCAGCGCCCGGGTGCGGTCGTAGTCCTCACATGCCAGCGTCAACTCGATGTTTGCCATTCATTCCTCCGTCCGGGACGACGTTTCTACAGTTTCGCGAGGCTCGCCTCCATGCGGTCCATGGCTTCCTCGATGTTCTCGTAGGAGTTGGAGTACGCCAGCCGGATGTATCCCTCGCCGTAGCGGCCGAAGGCGCTGCCGGGCACCGTGGCCACGTAGGCGTCTTCCAGCAGGTGCATGGACACATCCTCGGACGACCGGCCCAGGGCGCCGATGTCGGGGAAAGCGTAGAAGGCCCCTTCCGGCACCGCGCACTCGATGCCCGTCATGGCCCTGAGCCGCCGCAGGATGAGCTCACGGCGCCGGGCGAATTCCCGGCGCATCTCTTCCACGCAGTCCTGCGGCCCCTCGTAGGCGGCCACGGCGCCGTACTGGCCGAACGACGTGGCGCACAGCACCGTATACTGGTGAACGCGGATGAGTACATCCATCAGGTTCCGGGGCGCCGCGATATAGCCCAGGCGCCAGCCGGTCATGGAGTAGCTCTTGGAGAAGCCGTTCACCACCAGCGTGCGCTCGCGCATGCCCGGAAGGGTTCCGATGCTGTGGTGCTCGGCGCCGTCGTACAGCAGCTTCTCGTAGATCTCGTCGGACAGCACCAGCAGGTCATGCTCCCGGGCCAGCGCCGCCAGCGCCTCCAGACGGCCCCGGTCGAGCACCGCGCCGGTGGGGTTGTGGGGGCTCATCACCACCATCATGCGGGTGCGCGGCGTCACCAGGCGCGCCACGTCGCCCGCGTCCATGCGGAAATCGTTCTCCGCCCGGAGCGGCACGCTCACCGGCACGCCTCCGCCCAAAGTGATGCAGTGGAAGTAGTTGAGCCACGACGGGTCCGGCACCAGCACCTCGTCGCCCTCGTCGATGAACGCCATGACGGCCATGAACACCGCCTCGTTGGCGCCGATGGTGACGGCGATCTCGCCCTTCTCGTCGAAGTCGAGGCCGTTGTCCGAGCGCAGCTTGGCGGCGATGGCGCGGGTGATTTCCGGGACGCCGTAGTTGGAGGTGTAGTGGACCTTGCCCTCGTCCAGCGCCTGCTGGGCCGCCGCCTTGATATGGTCCGGTGTGTCGAAGTCGGGACGGCCGATCTCCAGATGGATCACCGGCCTCCCCTCTCCCTCGAGGTCCCACGCCCGGGCCATCATCTTCCGGATGCCCGAGAAGGGCACGCCCTCCATCCGCCGTGCTTGCCGCGTCGCCATTCGCCTTCGGTCAGGAAGCTGAGACGGACAAGGCCTCGTCCACCAGCGCCACGAACTCCTTTGACCTGGCCACGAGGCCGTCGTGGCCCTCGCGGGCCAGCACGTCGGCCAGAAAGGCGCTGCCCAGGACGATGCCGGTGACGCCCAGGGTCGCGTACTCCACCACGTTGTCCTTGTTGACGCCGCCCGAGACCATGAACCGTGCTTCGGGGAAGGGTCCCAGCATCTGCCGGATGAAGTGCGGCCCGCCCGCGGTGTCCGCCGGAAAGATCTTCACCAGGTCGGCGCCGGCGCGCAACGCCCGGACGATTTCCGTCGGCGTCGCCCCGGCGGGGATGGACGCCACCCCCGCCTCGCGGCAAAGCGGCACCAAGTCCAGCTCCAGGCTGGGCGAAACGATGAAACGCGCGCCCGCCTCGATGCCCGTGTGGGCCTGTTCCTCGGACAGCACCGTGCCGGCGCCCACGTGCACCTGGCCCTCGCCTGCCAGCGTCCGGATGACCTCCGCGGCCCCGGGAACGGTGAAGGTCACCTCCACGAACCGCACCCCGGCCTCGCCCACGGCCCGGGCGGTGGCCAGCGCCTCCTCCGCGGTCTTCGAACGAATGACGGCCACCAGGCGGTGCGCCTGCATGGCGGTCATCAACTCCGTCTTGGTCATGGAAGGTCTTTCTCGTGGCTCGCGGGTTCGAGGAAACGGCGCGTTAGCTCAGGCTCAGGCCGCCATCCACGAGCAGGGTCTGGCCGGTGACGAAGTCGCCGCCGGTGATCAGCCCGAGCACGGCGCCGGCCACCTCCTCCGGCCTGGCCACCCGCTTGAGCGGGTAGTTGGCGGAGGCGCGCTCGATGATGCCGTCGTAGTCCGCGCCGTAGTGGTCGCGCATCCACTGGGTGTCGGTGAACGCGGGCGCCACGGCGTTCACCCGGATCTCGGGCCCCAGGGCCACGGCAAGGCCGCGGGTCAGGTAGATGAGCCCCGCCTTGGCGGTACCGTAGGCGAGCGACGACATGGTGGAAGGCGCGATGACGCCGGAGATGGAGGACACGTTGACGATCATGCCGCCGGCGGCCTTGAGGTGCGGCGCCGCCGCCCGGGCGCAGCGGTAGGCGCCCTTCACGTTGACGTCCAGGGTCATGTCCCAGATCTCGTCGGTCAACGCCTCCATGTCCGTGATCGGAACCCAGCGGGTGATGCCGGCGTTGTTCACCAGGATGTCCAGGCGCCCGAATCGCTCCACCGTCTGACGGACCATCTCGCGCACGTGGCTGTCATCGCGCACGTCGCCGTGAACGCAGAGGGCCTCCACGCCCAGTGCCCGCACCTCTTCCGCCAGGCTCTCCGCCTGCTCCCTGGCCGAGCGGTAGTTGATGGCCACGCCGGCGGCGCCGGCCCGCGCCAGCTCAAGGACGGTGGACCGCCCGATGCCGGTGGCAGCGCCCGTGACGAGCGCGATGCGTTCGGACAGATTCATGGTCTCACTTCGCTTTTCCCGCCACACCCCTCCTGGATTCCCGCTTTCGCGGGAATGACGCTGCGGGGATTTGCGGGAATGACGGCAATCAAGACGCCCCGTCCCCCCGCAGTTCCCGGGTCGCCCCCTCGTCGATCACCCACTGCTCCGGAAGCCGCACCTTCTCGTCGTCGCCGCCGGTGAAGCGCACCACCACGCCGTAGTCCCGGGCGGCGGCCTCGGGGGTGATGTAGCCGTAGACCACGTCCGCGCGGACCCGCTCGGGGTCGCGTTGGAAGGGCTCGCCGTAGCCGCCCCCGCCGGGATGGTTCAACTGGACGCTGCGGTCGCCTCCGAGATGGGTCTGGGCCTTGGGGTTGGGACGCTCGCCGCCGTCGAGAATGAACTCGCCGGGGAGCCCCGGACCGCCGCCCATGATGCCGGGGGCGGCGTAACGGGTGCGGTCGAGGATGCCGTTGACGCTCCACTGGCCGTGGGCGCGGTTGGCGAACTCGGTGAACTGGCCGAGGCCGCCGCGCCAGGTGCCGGCGCCGCCGGAATCCACCCTGAGCTCGCGCCGGCGCATGACCAGCGGCGACAGGCTCTCGATGACCTCCGCGGGGACGCCCGCCACGCCGCTGGGGAAACCCACGGCGCTGAGTCCGTCCTTGGTGGGGCGTGCGCCGGTGCCGCCTACCTGGAAGACCGTGAGATTGAACGCGGGATCCTGACCGCGCCACACGCTGAGCCAGATGGGGTCCGCGCTCGGCGCCATGAGCTTTCCCGGGAGCGCCTTGGCCAGCGCCGTGAACACCGCGGTGGGCACGAAATGGCCCACGGTCTGCCGCGCCGCCACCGGCGCCGGTTCGTTGGCGTTCAAGATGCAGCCCGCGGGCGCGGTCACGTGCACTGGACGGAAGCTGCCCTCGTTGTGGGGCACGTCGGGATAGATGGCCGCCTTGGCCGCGAAGCTGGCGTAGGCGTGGGTGTAGTTCATCACCACGTTGATGCCGCGGTGGCTCTGGGGCGACGAGCCGGCGAAGTCGATGAAGATCTCGTCTCCTCGCACCGCGAGCTTCGTCTTGATGTAGATCGGCTCCTCGAAGCCATCGCTCCAGGTCTCCCCTTTCCATTCGCCGTCCTCGAGTGCGTCGATGGCCGCGCGCACGGCCTTCTCGGAGCGGCTGATGATCTCCTCGGCCACGGGATCGAAGCTGTCCAGCTCGAACTCGTCCATGGTCTCGATGAGCGCCCGGCCGCCGGCGTCGTTGCAGGCGGACTGGGCGTAGAAGTCGCTGACCACCTCGTGGGGCAGCCGGACGTTGGCGCGGATCATCTTGAGCAGGATGGGGTCGGGTTCCCCCGCGTGGAACAGCTTCATGATGGGGATCCGAAGCCCCTCCTCGTACACCTCCCGGGCCTCGGCGGAAAGGATGCGGCCGCCGATGTCCGCGGCGTGGCAGGTGTTGGCGAAGAACGCCACGAGCTGCCCGGCCCTGAAGATCGGCGTGGTGATGGTGATGTCGTTGACGTGGCCCGCGGTCTGCCAGGGGTCGTTGGTGATGAGCACGTCGCCCGGCACCAGCGTTTCCGCCGGGAACTCCCGAAGGAAGTGCCCCATGGACGTGGCCATGGCGTTGATGTGGCCCGGCGTGCCGCTCACCGACTGGGCCACCATGCGGCCCTTGGTGTCGAAGAGGCCGCAGGCCAGGTCCTGGCTCTCCCGCACGATGGTGCTGAAGGCGGTGCGCATGAGCGCGTCCTGCTGCTCGTTGGCCACCGACAGGAGCCGGTTCCAGATGACCTCAAGGGTCACGGGATCGATGACGGTCTTACTCATAGTCGAACTCTACGATCACGTTCAGATTATCGTCAACCCGGGCATGGCTGCGGGCGGTCACCACCAGGGTGGACTCCCGCTCCTCCACGATGGCGGGCCCCGGGAAGGTCATTCCCGGCGTCAGGGCGTAACGGTCGTAGACCGCGGTCTCGACGAATTCTCCCCGGCCCGCCGAGTATACCGGGCGCGTGCCCTTCCGCGCCTCGCCCCCCGCCGCCCTGCTGCCCCGGGTCGAGAAGTTCAGGGGCTGCTCCGGCCCCCGGGCCACCACGCGCCAGTTGATCACCTCCACCACCACGTCCGGAACCGTCCGCCCGTACATGTGCTCGTAGGTGCGCTCGAAGGCCTCGGTGATGGCGACGAGATGGCTCGCGTCGAGGGCGCCGTCGGGAATGGGCACCGACACCTCGTGGCCCTGCCCGGTGTAGCGCATGTCCGCGGTACGCTCGTAGACGATGTCGTCCGGCGCCAGTCCCGACTGCTCCAGGATGGCGCGCCCTTCGCCGCACATGCCGTCGAACAGGCTGTTCACAAAGGACCAGTCCAGCTCGTCCAGCAGGCTGTAGGCGCTGCGCACGAAGTCGAACGCCAGAGGCGCCGCCAGGAGCCCGAAGGTCGAGCCCACGCCCGCCCCCATGGGCGAGATGAGCGTAGGCAGGTGCAGCAACTCGGCCACGTGGCAGCCGTGCACCGGACCGGCGCCGCCGAAGGCATACATGGGCAGCTCCCGCGGGTCCTTGCCGCGTTCCCCCAAGTGCGCCCGGGCGGCGTTGGCCATGTTTTCGTTGACGATCTGGTGGATGCCCCAGGCCACCTCCTCCACCCGCATGTCGAGCTCGCCGGCGACGCCGGCGAGGGCCTGCCGCGCCGCCTCCACGTCGAGTTTCATCTCGCCGCCGAGGAAGTAGTCGGGATCGAAGTAGCCGAGGATCAGGTTGGCGTCGGTGACCGTCGCACCCGTGCCGCCGCGGCCGTAGCAGGCCGGCCCCGGCTCGGCCCCGGCACTCTCGGGACCCACTTTCAGGAGGCCCAACGCATCTACCCGGGCGATGCTGCCGCCGCCGGCCCCGATCTCGATCATGTCGATGACCGGGATCTTGATGGGCAGGCCGCTGCCCTTGCGGAAGCGGTAGACCCGGTCCACCTCGAACTCCCGGGCCTTGAGCGGGTAGCCGTTCTCCACGGCGCAGAGCTTGGCGGTGGTGCCACCCATGTCGAAGGAGAGGAGGTCCGGATAGCCCGCTCGCTGTCCGAGCGCGGCCGCGGCCAGTGCCCCCGCCGCCGGTCCCGACTCGAGCATGCGCACGGGGAACCGGGCGGCAGTCTCCGGGGTGCCGATGCCGCCGCTGGAAAGCATCACGAAGAAACTGCCGGTGAACTCAAGGCCGTTCAGGCGCTGCTGCAACTCCTGGAGATAGGCTGCCACGCGCTCCTGCACGTAGACGTTGGCGGTAGTGGTGCTGGTGCGCTGGAACTCGCGGATCTCGGGCACCACGTCGGCGCTCACCGACACGCGGACCTCGGGCGCCACCTCCGCGATGAGTTCCCGTGTCCGCAGTTCGTGGGCGGCGTTGCGGAAGCTGTTCAGATAGCACACCGCGATCGCCCGGACGCCCTTGGCCCGGAGCTCCGCCACCAGGTTCCGCACGAAGTCCTCGTCCAGGGGCTTGAGCACGGTCCCGTCCGCGGCCACCCGCTCCGGCACGTCAAAGCGCAGGTAGCGCGGCACCAGCGGCCTGGGCAACTCGAGGTCGAGATCGTAGAGCTCGTAGCGGTGCTCACGGCCAATCTCCAGCGCGTCCCGGAAACCTTCGGTGGTGAGGAGCGCGGTAAGGGCGCCCTTGCGCTCGATCAGCGCATTGGTGACCAGCGTGGTGCCGTGCACCACCGTCCCCTGCCGGGCGCGGTCCACGATACCTGCTTCCAGCCCCTCGCGCATGGCCGCTTCCACCGCCACGCTCGGGTCCCCGTGGGTGGTCAGGGTCTTGCCGATGAAGGACGTGCCGTCATCCGCCACCAGGAGCAGATCCGTGAAGGTTCCGCCGATGTCAACGCCTACGCGATACATGGGTTGCCGTCGCTGTGGGAGAAGCCGCCGCGTGGATGGCCACGGGCGGGTTCGAAACCCGCCCCTACTGGGCGAACAGGTCCATCAAGGCATCGGTCTGGTCGGCCGCGGCCGGCCGCAAGAGCGGGATCTTGACGCCCGCGTCGCGGTACTGCTGGACCCGGGCCTTGACCTCGTCGGGGGTGCCGCTGGCCGTCATGCCCTCCACGTAGGAATCGGGGATGGCCTTGATGAGGGCCTCCATGCCGCCCTCGGCATGGGCCTTCTCGAAGGTCGGGATATCCTCCTCGTGGATGTAGGGCTCGCCCACGCGCATCTTGGGGCGGGCGATGAACGGGAGCTGGATGGGATCGAGCTTGGTGGCCACCTCCCAGCGGATGGCGTCCAGGGCCTTCTGGTGGTCGTCGGCGATGGAGCAGTTGATCAACTGGGCGACCTCGAACTTCGAGAAGTCGCGCCCCGCCTCCTCGGCCGCGTCCTTGATGATCTTCAGGGCGTTGGCGGTGTACTCCGGCGAGCAGACCGCGTTCAGCACCACGCCGTCGCCGATCTGGCCGGCCAGCTTCAGGCCGGGCCGGGCCGTGGCCGGGATGTAGAGGGGGATGCTGGTGCGGAGCGGCTTCCATCCGATGCCGACGTTCTTGAACTTGACGAACTGGCCTTCGTAGTCGACCTTCTCGCCGGTAAAGAGCAGCCGCATTGACTCGATGTACTCCTTGAGCACCTGAGGGGGGTCCTGGTGCTCCATGGCGTGGACCCGGGCGTGGCTTCGGGTACAGGCGCCCGGCGCCAGGGTGATGCGCCCGCCGGTCATCTCGTCCAGCGTCATCAGCGACTGGGCCATGCAGATGGGCGTGCGCAGACGGACGATCTGGGTGGCCCCCAGCGTCACCTTCGAGGTGGCCAGGCCCATGGCCGACATGGCGGAAACCGAGTCGCGCATAAGCTCGATGGTCTCCGAGAAGAAGCCCATCTCGAAACCCTTTTCCTCCGCGCGGCGCATGAGATCCGCTATTTCCCGGACGTTGGTGAACTTTCCGTATCCAAGTGCGAAACCGACTCTGGCCATGACCTCTCCTGACTTGTTGAACGCAACCGCTCCCGATCCTTCATGTCCCGGTGAGCGTGCCCGTGCGCGGCGAAGACGATACGCCGCTACCGACGACCCGACGGTCCTGCGCTTCGAGCTCCGGTTGATTCAGAGAAAAGCGGGCGGGTGTTGCGGTGTGCCTGAAGAAAAAATGATTTGTATCCGACCGGTTGCGGTTCGTCAAGGAACCAGAGCGCACCCGTATCGGCCGCCGCCGGTCGCGGCGCATCCCGCATTGACCGGTCAAAGCGTTGGAACGAAGCCCTCTTCCAGCGCCATCTCGATGGCCATCTTGTAAGGGAGCACGGTCACCTTTCCGACCTTCAGAACCCGTTCGCCGCGATACACGCCGAAAGCATGCCCGATGTCACCGGTCTGCAACAGGACATTCAATCCCTTGTTGAATTTCTCTTGCCAGACATTGGACGACTTGATTTCAAAGCCCGCGGCCTGCTCTCCCCTCTTCCAGATCAGGTCCACTTCATTGCCTGCCTCCGTGCGCCAGTAGAAGAACTGCGCGCCGTGAGAACGCCACGCGTTGAGCGCCCTGAACTCATTCAGAACGAAGGCCTCGAACAAGGCGCCCGTCTCGATCGCCGAGGGTTCGTCCCGGTGCCTCCCCATCAGGGCACGCTGCACGCCGCAATCGAACAGGTAGAACTTGGGGTGAGCCACCTCCTTGACCTTGGCCTTGTTGCGGTAGGCCGGCAGGTACCAGCCCAGCAAGGTGTCTTCCAGGATGCCGAAATAGCCTTGGACGGTGGACCTGGCGACGCCTACGTCCCGGGCGATGTTGGCGATGTTCAGCAACTGCCCGCTCATCATGCCGGCGACGGACAGGAACCGGTAGAAACTGTCAAGGTTCCTGACCAGAGCTTCCTGCTGAATCTCTTCCTTCAGGTAGGTCTCGACGTAGGCATCAAGGAACTCGACCTTCTCGGTTCGGGAGACCGATGTCACGCTCAAAGGCAACTGCCCGTAACGCAAAGCGTCCGGCAGGCTGAAGTCCTCGCCGACTTCAAGCATGCTCAGTGGAAACATCCGTTTCATAAGGGCGCGTCCCGCGAGCATGTTGGCATCGGACCGCTTGAGCTTCCGGGCGCTGGACCCGGACAGTGCAAACCGATAGCCCTGCCCGCTCTCGAACAGGAGCGCGTGCACCTCGTCGAGCAACTCCGGCAGCTTTTGCACCTCGTTGATAATGATCCAGGACCGCCGGCCGGGCAACGCGGCTGCTTCCTGAGCAAGAAGGGAGGGGTCCCGCTTGTATCGAAGATACTCGCCGGACTTGAGGAGATTGATGCTCAGGTCTGCATGGCCCAGACGTTGCTGCAGCCACACGGATTTCCCGGTGCCGCGCGGACCGAACAGGAAGAAACTCTTTTCGGGCAGATCCAGTATCCTGGAGTACATGTCGACGATTCCGTTATTTTTACGGTAAAAATGACGAAACAGCCGGCGTTTGTCAACCCACCGGCGAGACCCTTGATCGGGCGTTGCGACGCACGCCTCGATTACGTAAGCTTTAGCCCACGATGGTGGGGCTGGACATCGACGGCGTGCTGGCGGACTTTCTCTCTCCCTTTCTCCTTCGTCTGGAAGAGCGCATCGGCAAGGGGCCGATCCCGGCGGCTTCGCTCCGGAGCGTGCGCCTCTCGGCGCATCCGGCGTTGACCGAGGAGGCAGTGCGGGAGTGCGCCGAGGCGGTGCGGCGGGACCCCGGGTTCTGGGGCGGGCTGGATTCGCTATTGAGCCCGGAGCAGTGGCGCCGGCTGGAGCACCTGAGTCAACGCGGACAGCTTTCGTTCATAACGCACCGGACGGGCCACGAGAGCTGGGACATCCACGCGGTCACCTCCGGGTGGTTTCGGCGGCACGGTATCACGAACCCCGACGTGCACCTGGTGGAAAAGGAGAAATCCGCGGTGGTGGAGAAGCTCGGAGTGATGTTGTTCGTCGACGACAACTACGAGAACTGCCAGGACGTGGCCGAGCGTACGGACGCCCGGGTGCTGATGCCGCACCACCCCTACAACCGCGATTTCTTGCATCCCGGCGTAACCCGGGTCATGCATTTCAACGAGGTTCTCACGGAGATCGAGCACTGCCTGGACCTCCGCGCACCCGCCTCGGTTTGAGGAGGTTCATCATGTACGGTTGGCGCGCACGCGTAGGCCATGTGGCCCCGTCCCGGGGGGACACCCTCGTCTACGAGTTCTATCGCATGCTGCCCGCGGGCTTTCAGCTGCTCAACAGCACCGGCACCATCCGGCAACTGGTGGACGCCGACTTCGAGCGGCAGCTCGAGCGCATCGAGGAAGCCGCCCTGGACCTGGCGGACAACGGCTGTGACGTAATCATTCTGGGCGGCTCCCCGCTCTTCACCAAGCTGGGGCACGGCAGCGACACCGAGATGGGACAACGGCTCACGGAGAAGACCGGGATCCCCATCACCGCCGGGATTACCGGCGAGGTCGAGGCCCTCAAGGCCATGGGACTGCATCGCCTGGTGGTGGCCACTCCCCACGAAGACGACCTGAACGCCCGCATGAAGGCCTTCCTCGAAGCCTCCGGTTTCGAAGTGCTCCAGATCGAGGGTTATGGAGTGCGGAAGAACTCCGCCATCTCGGATCTGCCGGTGCACGCTTCCTACAAGATCGCCAAGCGTCTCTACGAGAAGGCGCCGGAGGCGGACGGCATCTTCATCCCCTGCCCGCGCTGGCCCACCATCGAGGACGTGGAGATCCTGGAGCACGAAATCGGCAAGCCCGTGGTGACCAGCTGCCAAGCCTACATCTGGTACGCGCTCAAGCTGATCCGGATCAGAGAAGCGGTGACGGGCTACGGGCGGCTGATGGGCAGCCTGGCCGCGTGACCGGGGGGCCGCCCCCATTGCGCCGTGGGCCGCCAGAGCGCGTATAGCCGGCGCCGACCGGGCCTCTCCCGCCGCAGCTTCCTCCTGGGCCTCGCCGCGGCAGGGGTGGCCGGGGCTCTGCGCCCTGCCGTCCCTCGGGCCGCAACCATACGCGACACCGCAATGGAACTCCTCGATCAACACCCGTCAGTGGACATCCACGCCCACCCCGGCCGTTTTCACCGGGACAATACCAGCGTCGAGCAGCGTCTGCTGGAAATGGTCCGGGGCGGCCTCAGCGCCAGCTTCTTCTGCGTAAGCACCGATCGGGCCGTGATCCGGCGGGACCGGCAGACAGGCAGGATCCGGGCGCACCGGCCGTTCGAGCCCGGGGAATCGTATCGCGACACCTACGCCCGTTTCGCCGTGCTCGACCCGTGGTTCGACCAAGGCCGTCTCCTGCGGGTGCTGAGGCCCGCCGACGTCTTGCGCGCCAAAGGATTGCGCCGCCCGGGCGCCATCCTTGCCGCCGAGGGCGCCGACTTCCTGGAAGAACGCATCGACCGGGTCCAGGAGGCCCATGACCGGGGAATACGCTCCATCCAGTTGGTGCACTACAACATCAACGCCGTTGCCGACATCCAGACCGAGGAGCCGCGGCACCACGGCCTCACCCCCTTCGGCGCCCGGGTCATCCGGGAGATGAACCGCGTCGGCATGATCGTCGACGTAGCTCATGCCACGGAGCAGGTGACCCGGGACGTGGCGGACATCACGACGAAGCCGATCATCCTCAGCCACACCGCGCTACGCCGCACGCCGCGCAAATACACGCGCTACATTTACGCCGACCACGCGCGACTCATCGCCTCCACCGGCGGCGTAATCGGCGTCTGGCCCGCCGGCCGCGGCGATCTGGGAAAATGGACCCGGCGTTTCAAGAAACTGGCGGATCTGGTGGGTCCCGAGCACCTCGCCATGGGCACCGACATGGACGGCCTGCGAAACACGGTCTTCGATGACTACGGGACGTTGCCGGACTTGGCGACCGCGCTGCTGGCGGCCGGGTTCTCCAAGAGCGAAGCGGCGGGTATCCTGGGCGGGAACTTTATGCGGGTGTTCCGGGAGGTTGCCCGTCGGGCGTGACAGGGGCCAGGCATTCCCAGGCATCTTCAGGCAGCGGCGGCGCGATGATGTCGCCGACGACGGTAACGGTTCCGGCCAGCTCCGACTGCGGATACTTGGATGCGATCTGGTTCATCCCAGCTCCAGCTTGTAGAACCTCTGCGCATTGCCGCCCAGCAGCGCCGCCCTCTCTTCCTGCGTGATGGAATCGTTGCTCTTGATGGCGTCCACGCGTCCCCAGTCCATGTCGCTGTGGGGGTAGTCGCTCGCGTACATGAGCGAGCTGGCGCCCACCTGGTCGATGACGGCCCTCAGGTTCTCGTCGTCTTCGAAGCCCGAAAGGATCCGTCCGGTGAGGATGTCCTCCATCGGTTCCCGGATGGTCTCCGGCAGGGTGTAGGGCGCCCTGCCCCAGTTGCCCTCGTGACGCCCGTCGCCACGGGGTCCCCGGACATGCTCGATGTGCTTGCCCACCCACCAAGCCCAGTAGGGGAACCAGGTGGCTCCGATCTCCAGGAAGGCGCACCGGAGGTTGGGATAGCGCGCCATGATGCCCAGGCGCACCACCGACATCATGCCCACCATCATGGAGAACGGCATGGCGGTGACGTGGGTGGAGAAGAAGTCCGTGAAGCAGTCGGCCCACGGCGTATCGTGCATGCCGGTCACGGCATGGAAGCCGATGGGCGTGTCGAGATCGTTCACCGCGGCGAAGAACGGCTCGTACTCGGGGTCGTGCAGGGGCCGGTTGCCGACCATGCCGGGCAGCAGGACTCCGGCCAGACCCAGATCCTTCACCGCCCTTCTCGCCTCCTCGGCGGCGCCGGCCGGGTCCTGGATCGGCACCATGGCGATGGCGTTGAGCCGCTTGGGGGCCTTTGAGCACTGCTCGGCCACGTAGTCGTTATAGGCGCGGCACACGGCGCCCGCCAACTCGGCGTTCTCCAGGTCGAACACCCACACCAGCGCGGTGGGAAACACCACCTGGTAGTCGACCCCCATCAGGTCCAGGTCCTCGAGACGGCCGGGGATGTCGTCCAGGGAGTTGTCCCGGGCCTTCATCTGCTTGTGCCGCGGCGTGGGATAGTTGAAACCGCCGCCGCCCACGCCCCGGGAAAAGGGAATCCGCGGCACCACGCGTCCCTCGGCCACCCAGCGGCCCTGGTCCCGGGCCTCGCCCCGCATGTCGATGACCCGGGGCCGGAGCGGTTGGAACTCCTTCTCGATGTAGCGGTCGAACAGGTCGAAAGGCTCGTGAAGGTGGCCGTCGGAGTCGATGGTCAGCATGTTACCTCCCGGAAGGCCCTGATGTCGGGAATGAGGAGACGCTCGCGGGCGGCGGGTCAACCGGTTCCGGCGAACGTCAGGCGCCGAATTTTTCCCATTGCTCGGGGCTGAAGGTCTTGAGCGAAAGCGCGTGGATGCGTTCGTCGCCGAGCTCGTCCTTGAGCGCCTCGTAGACCATCTTGTGCTGGTCGATGAGGCCCTTGCCGGCGAAGGAATCGTGTACGATGACCACCTGGTAGTGGTCTCCGCCGCCGGTAAGGTCCTTGATCATCGGCACCATGCAACCCGGGAAAACCCGGCCCAGCGTGTCCTCGATCTCTTGTGGCTGAATCATAGGGCTGGGATTAACACAAAACGGGGATGCGGACCACCGAACAGAGAGCCGCGTCGCGCCCCCTTCCCCTCCGCCGCCCCTGGATTCCCGCTTTCGCGGGAATGACGGAGGGTCGCGGGAATGACGTTTGTCGGCGTCTTGCCGGCCCGAGAACGACTTCCGGTCACGCCTGCGGGTCGTAGTCTTTCCGGCACTGCTGGATCATGGCCCGCATGTCGGCCCGCAACTCCTCGTTGGTGGGCCGGCCCACGTAGTACCACCCGTTGTAGATGCGATGGACCGTGAGATCGGGCAGCAGCGAGAAGGCGTAAGGGATCGCGATGGTTCCGTGCTTCTTGTCCGACGTGTCGACGAGGTCCAGGGCCTCGATGGCCTTGTGCTCGCGGTCGCTCAAGAACGGGAACGTCGCGCCGAGACCGTTTCTGAGCGCCCCGTTCACCGGCGGCGGGTCCACGCTGACGACGGCGACACGGCAATAGGCAGAGGGAAGCTCCTCCTGAAGGGTGACCAGGTGGCGCAACTGCACCACGCATTTCCCTCACCAATAGCCTCGATAGAACACCACGATGAGAGGGAACCTGCCCTCGGTGATCCCCGACAATGCCACTTCCTGGCCCGTGTGGTCCTCGAGGGTCAGATCCGGAAACGTCGCGCCGACGGTTTGATTCATGACTTGCCTCCTTTGAATATCGAGATGTCAGTCCGCTACGGCGCCGGCATGGCCCAGCGCGCCAGATCCGATTCCGCCAGTTCCGCGCCGAGCCCGGCAACGTCCGGAACCGACAGCCGTCCTGCCCGCAGGTCCAGCGGGCGCGCCACCACGTCGCCGCCCATCTTGAGCGGGCCCACCGACTCGCAGCCGTCCATGATGTTGGCGCAACTCGCGGCCACGTGAATCTCCGCGAGCGTGTTTATGGTGAGTCCGAACCCATGTCCGATGACGCACCGGATGCCGGCGGCCTCGGCCATGTGGACCATACGGACGGTGCGGGTGATGCCGCCCTGCTTCATCACCTTCACCTTGACGATGTCCGCGGCCTCCTTCCGGATGACCTCCACCAGGGTCTCCGGCCCGACGATGGCCTCGTCCGCCATCACCGGGATGTCGACGCCGCGGCGCACCCGCGCCAGGCCCTCATAGTCGGCCCGGGACACCGGCTGCTCCAGCAGCGCCACGTCCAGCGGCGCCAGCGCCTTTCCCAGGCGAACGGCGTCTTCGACGCCATAGGCCTCGTTGGCGTCCACCCGGAGTCTCAAGCCGCTCCCCACCGCGCCGCGCACGGCCGCCACCCGGTCGCAATCGGGCTCGACGCCCGACCCCAGCTTGATCTTCACCGAGCCGAAACCGGCGTCGCGCCAACCCAGGGCCTCCCGCGCCGCCGCCTCCGGGTCCAGTAGGCCGATCCAGCCGTTGAGACGCACTTCGTCCCTGAGCCGGCCCCCCAGCAGCGAGTGCACCGGCTGGTCCAGCGCCCTGCCCTTGAGGTCGAAGAGGGCCATCTCCAGGGCGGCCTTGGCGTCCAGGTGCCGCGGGAGGCAGCGGTCCATCCGATCCAACGCCGCCGACAGGTTCAACGGATCGCCGCCGGTGAGACTCGGCGCCAGCGTCCGCACCGCCTTCAGGGTCTCGCCGAAGCTCTCCTCCGAATGGCCGGGATCCGGATCGACGTTGCCCAGTCCGTTGATGCCCTCATCGGTGCGGACGCGTACCACGATGCTGTCCTGCCGGGTCTTGGTGTCGTGGGCGTTCCTGAATACTCCCTTCAGAGGAATGCTCAGGGGATGGATGTCGATGGCGGTGATTCTCATGGGAACGGAGATCCCCGACCGGGTCAACCTCCCGGCCCGGCACGCTTTGCCTTGCACGAGGCAGCGGGCTACTGAATGATACCCACAACCACCCGGTTGGTCGAACGGTCTGGGAGGAAAAGCGAATGACTAGCGCTTCACGGTTGCGGGACGCAATGGCCGAGGACGGCTGCCTTGCGGTTCCGGGCGTTCACGACGGCTTGACGGCACTGCTCGCCGAACAGGCCGGCTTCCGGGCGGCCCTGCTCGGAGGCAACGCCGTCACGGCCAGCGTGCTGGGCCTCCCGGACCTGGGGTTCCTGTCCGCCGATGCCCTCATCGCGCACGTGCGGAACATCTGCCCCGTGCTGCGAATCCCCCTCGTGGTGGACGCCGACACGGGCTTCGGCGGACCCCTCCAGGTGCACCGCACCGTGGCCGCGCTGGAGCGGGCCGGCGCGGCGGCGATCCAGATCGAGGACCAGGTGCCGGCCAAGAGGTGCGGACTGCTGGAAGGCGGGCATTCGCTGGTGACCGCAACGGAGATGGCGGAGAAGGTCCGGGCCGCGGCCGCCGCCAGGACCGACCCGGACACCGTCATCGTCGCCCGCACCCTGGCCTGCTCCTCGGGCGGCCTCGACGAAGCCATCCGGCGCGGCCGCGTTTACCACGAAGCCGGCGCCGACGCCGTCTTCGTGCAGGTTCCGGGCACGCTGGAGGAACTCCGCGAGATCCGTCGCGGCATCCCGGGTCCGCTGGTGGTCAACATGGACGAAGCCATCCCGGCGGGCGCCCTGGAGGTCGGCGAAGCCGCCGCCGAGGGTTACAAGATGGCGCTGTTCCCGGGCACCGTCCGTTACTCGCTGGTGAAAGCGGTCGGCGACGCCCTCGCCGTCCTGCGCCGGGAAGGAACCACCCGAAGCCGCCGGGACAGCCTGGCGTCCCTGGCCGAGTACCACGCCGTGCTGCGCATGGACGAGTTCCTGGAGCTCGAAGAATCGCTGACGAAGCCTTCGTAGGCCTGTACCATCAGGCCCGTATGTCCTCAAGGAACAACTCCGTGGGTATCTCCCGGCCCAGCCCCTGCTCACGCGCGCGTTCGTACACCGCTCCGGTGACGGCGCTGAACTGCGGCCCGATGGCGCCGATGTTCATGAACCAGGCGGTCTGCTCCGGGCTGGTACGGCCGGGAATCCGCCCGCTCATGAGGTCCGGCAGCTTGGGGATGTCCACGACTTCCGGCGTGAGGTCCACTCTGGGCACCAGCGCCCGTTCGTCCTCCTGACCCGCCACGTAACCGAGGTAGCCGCCCCGGGCGTAGAACGCCTCGGGCGGGAGGTTCTCCAGATAAGGAGTGGCGTCCCCCGGGCGCACCGCCACGTCCACCGCATGCAGGAAGCCCGGCTCCACGGAGTTGCGGTTGACGTCGATGACGGTCATCCCGGGCTCCAGCCAGTCCGCGAAGAACACCGGCTCGATGGCGGAAGCGCAGCAGCACACGATGTCCGCGCCCCGAACCGCGCTCCGCCCGTCCGGAGCCGCCACCACCTCGATTTCATGCCGCGCCTGCATCTCCTCCGCGTACCGCCGGGCATTGGCCGGGTTGAGGCTGAACACCGTGACCCTGGTGATGGGCCTTACGCGGCAGAGCGCGTCGAGGTAGCTCCGGGCCATGCCGCCGGAGCCGATCATCGCCACGGCATGACTGTCCTCCCGCGCCAGGTACTTGGCGCCGAGCCCGGCGCCCGCCCCCACGCGGTCGTGCTGGAGGCGGCCGTCGTTCATCATCGCCACGGGGGTGGCGTCGTGGGTGCTGAAGAGCAGCAGCAGTCCGCACCAGGTGCCGGGCTCGCGGGCGTACTTGTTCTCCCGCCGGTGGCCGTGCACCATGGGCCAGCTCACCATGTCGGATATGATGCGGATACAGGCGTAGCCGTCTTTCCGGCTGCCCCCCACCATGAGCGCGAGCCGGTGGTACGGCGCCTCCTGGCCGGACGGCACGTACATGTCCATGCGGCCCATGCCGACGGCGTCGCCCCGGGCCAGCTCCCGGAAGAGACCCTCCAGCGAGTCCAGGCAGAGCGGCATGTCGATGACCCGGGCTACATCGTCGTTGTTCAGGAACAGCATGGTCTCTCCTCGTGTTCTTCCCGGATGCCGGGAGTGTTTTCCACCGGCCCCGGGTGGAGTATACTGCCGGGACGTGTTTCAGCCCGTGCGCCGCCCGGCAAATCGGGCCGCCGGAAGGAGAACAGTCATGCCCCTATATGAATTCCAGTGCAAGGGCTGCGGCCACGAGTTCGAAGACCTCGTGCTGGGGTCCGCCCGCCCGGCCTGTCCGTCCTGCAACGGCCAACAACTCGAGCGGCTGCTTTCCGTGTTCGCGGTCAACGGCGCCGGCGACGATCCGCTGCCGGCCGCCGCCGCGTGCGGAAGCTGCGGCGACCCCCGGGGACCGGGAGCCTGCTCCATGAACTGACGCGCGAGAAACCGCGTGCGACGGAAATTGCGCAATTGCCGAAAACCGTGTAGAATCCTCACAAAGAACTGGACACCTTATCCAGAGTGGTGGAGGGACAGGCCCGTCGAAGCCACAGCAACCGTGTTCCCGAAGGGAGCGCAGGTGCTAATTCCGGCCCGCAAGGGACAGATAAGGTGAGGAGAAAACCTCTTCTCATCTTGGAAGAGGTTTTTTTTCGTTTGGAGTTTCGTTCGGACCATGCGCCTGAGCCCTGAGCAAGTCGAGCGGTACAGCCGCCAGATCATGATCCCCGACGTCGGCGGCGGCGGGCAGATCCGCCTGCGCCAGGCGAGCGTGCTGGTGGTCGGCGCCGGCGGCCTGGGAAGCCCCGCCGCGTTCTACCTGGCCGCCGCCGGCATCGGCAGGCTCGGCATCGTGGACGGCGACACGGTGGACCTTTCCAACCTGCAGCGGCAGATCCTCCACACCACGGCGGACCAGGGCCACCGCAAGGTGGAATCGGCGCGGTCGCGGCTGGCGGAGCTCAACGCGGAGGTGGACGTGGCGGTCCACGACGTGCGCCTGACGGACGAGAACGCCGCGGGGCTCGTGGAGCCCTACGACTTCATCATCGACGGCAGCGACAACTTCGACACCAAGTTCCTCGTCAACGACGTCGCCGTGTCGCTGGGCAAACCCTTTTCCCACGCGGGGATCGTCCGCCTCCAGGGACAGACCATGACCGTCGTGCCGCCGGAGAGCGCCTGTTACCGCTGCCTGTTCGAGGAACCGCCGGCGCCGGGTGAGGTCCTCGGCTGCCAGCAGGCCGGGATCCTCGGCGCGGTGGCCGGAACCATCGGTTCCATCCAGGCCACCGAGGCCATCAAGTACATCGTCGGCCTCGAGGAGCATCTGCTGGTGAACCGCCTGCTGACCTACGACGCCAAGACCATGGAAATACGCAACGTACCCGTGCCGCCGAATCCCCGCTGCAAGGCCTGTGGCGCCTCCGCGGGTTCGCCGGCCTCCCAAAGGAGTCACGCATGAGCTTCGTCCAGGGACTGAGATGCCGGGAGTGCCGGCGGGAGTATCCCATCGCGCCCCTCCACGTGTGCGAGGACTGCTTCGGCCCGCTCGAGGTGGAATACGACTATGACGGGATCCGCCGGAGCGTCAGCCGGGAGAAGATCGCCTCGCGCGCGCGCAACCTGTGGCGCTACCGGGAGCTTCTGCCCATCGAGGACGAGCCCAGAGTAGGCCTCTACTCGGGGTTTACCCCGCTCATTCGCGCCCGCCGCCTGGGTGAGGCGCTGGGGGTCGAGGAGCTCTACCTCAAGGACGACTCGGTGAACCACCCGACCTTCTCCTACAAGGACCGGGTGGTGTCGGTGGCTATCTCCAAGGCCATCGAGTTCGGTTACGAGACCGTCTCGTGCGCGTCTACCGGGAACCTGGCCAACTCGGTGTCGGCCCACGCCGCCAGCGCCGGGCTCAACTGCTACGTCTTCATTCCCGAAGGGCTGGAGGAAGGGAAGATCGTCGGCTCCGCCATCTACGGCCCGCGCACGGTGGCCATCAAGGGGACCTACGACGACGTGAACCGCCTGTGCAGCGAGATCGGCGACAAGTACCAGTGGGCCTTCGTCAACGTGAACCTCAGGCCCTACTACTCCGAGGGGGCCAAGACCCACGCCTTCGAGGTCGCCGAGCAGTTGGGATGGAAGCTGCCGCGCCACATCGTCGTGGGCTCCGCCGGCGGAACGATCCTTCCCAAGCTGGCGAAGGGCTTCAAGGAGCTCCGTGAAGTAGGGCTGGTGGGCCGGGATGAACCGTGCAGCATCTACTCGGCCCAGGCGGCGGGCTGCTCCCCCATCATCGACGCGCTGAAGAAAGGCACGGATGTCGTCGATCCGGTGAAACCCGACACCATCGCCACCTCCATCGCCATCGGCAATCCTGCCGACGGCTACTACGTCATCCAGGCCGTCAAGGAATCCGGCGGATGGGGCGAGAACGTCACGGACGACGAGATCCTCGACGGCATCAAGCTGCTCGCCTCCACCGAGGGCATCTTCACCGAGCCGGCCGGCGGCACGGAAATTGCGGTGACAAGGAAACTGATCGACCAGGGCCGGATTCCCCGCGACGAGTCCATCGTAATCTCCATTACAGGGAACGGCTACAAGACGATCGAGACGGTGGCGCACATCATCGATCGGCCCTATAGCATCGACGCGGCCTTGGGCACCTTCGACGCGCTGTACGACGAGCTTTCACAGGGATCGCCCGAGAAAGCGCAGGCTGGATGACCGGCTCGCCGGCGTCTCCGTGTTGAAAAGGCCGCAAACCGGATTTATCCTAGACTGGAAAGGGAGGTCCTTTCATGAGTGTTCGCGTACGTGTCCCTACACCGTTGAGAAAGTTCACCCAGGGATCGGATGAGGTCGACGCCAACGGCGCCACCGTTTCGGCCATGCTGGACGATCTCGAACAGAACCACCCCGGCATCAAGGAACGCATCATGGACGAAAACGGCAAGGTTCGCCGGTTCGTGAACGTCTACGTCAACGGAGATGACATCCGCTTCCTCAAGAACGTGGATACCTCGTTGAAGGACGGAGACAGCATATCCATCGTGCCGGCCATCGCCGGAGGCGTGTAACCCCTTGCTCACCGCTCTAAGGAATGACGCGCCACCGCCGGCGCGGGAGCTCAGAAACGCCGGGGCCATCACCGAACTGGTGGGCGACACCCCCTTGGTCCGGATCGGGCGGGTCGCCCGCGGCCTCGCTCCGGAGGTGCGCGTTCTGGCGAAGCTCGAAGGGTTCAACCCCGGAGGCTCGGTGAAGGATCGGCCAGCGCTCCGAATGATCCAGGAGGGGATCCGCACGGGCCGCCTCAAACCCGGCCAGACCATCATCGATTCGACGTCCGGCAACACCGGCATCGCCATCGCCATGGTGGGCGCGGCGCTGGGCTACGCCGTCCGCCTGGTGTTGCCGGCCAACGTCAGCGAGGAACGCAAGGGCATCATCCGCCTCTTCGGCGCGGACATCGTCTACAGCGACCCCCTCGAAGGATCCGACGGCGCCATCCGGCTCTGTCGCAAGATCGTCAGCGAGGACGCGGGGACGTATTTCAAGCCCGACCAATACTTCAACCCCATGAACAGCCAGGCCCACTACGAGACCACCGGCCCGGAGATCTATCGGCAGACCGAGGGTACGGTCACCCATTTCGTCGCCGGCATCGGCACCGGCGGCACCGTGATGGGGACCGGGCGGTTCCTCAAGGAACGCGATCCCCGGATCGCGGTCATCGCGGTGGAGCCGGACGCACCGCTGCACGGACTCGAGGGATTGAAGCACATGGCCAGCTCCATCGTCCCGGGGATCTACCACGAGGAAGAACTGGACCTCAAAGTTCCCGTGTCCACGGAGGCTGCCTACGACATGGTCTATCGCCTCAGCCAGGAAGAGGGGCTGCTGGTGGGGCAATCCTCCGGGGCGGCCATGGTCGCGACGTTGCAGATCGCCCGGCAACTCAGCCACGGCACGGTAGTGACGGTGTTTCCCGACTTCGGGAGCCGGTACCTGACCACGAACATGTGGACGAGCTGGAAGGAAAACCTGGATGTCGGCGATCTGGAATTCTCCATATGATCATCCGCTGTCCCAACTGTTCCACCACCTACAGGGTGAGCGGCAGCGTCTTCGACGCGCCCAAGCCCACCTTCCGTTGCAACCGCTGCAAGCACGTCTTCATGGTCCAGGTGCGCTTGCAGTTGACCGAAGAGGAAGCGCCGGCAGCCGTTGAGCGGGCGGAGCAGCAAACGGCCGAGACTTCCGGGACCGCCGACCGGAACGACATCCCCGACGAGCCGGATGCCCCGCCCGACGAAGGAGCCTGGGAGGATGCCGTTACGGAGGAGGACGTCCTCCCGCCGGTGGCGGACCCGGCGACGGACGCGCCGGCACCGCCCCCGGAGGCCATCGAGGCCACGGCGGAGCCCCCGGCCCGTGCCGACATCGATCCGGACGATGACGGCGCCGATGACACTGCGCCTTCCTACCGTGGCTTCGAGATAGACTCCCCGGAACCGGAACTTGCGGAAACGCGGACAATGGAGCCGGTGGAGGAGACCTCCGCCGAGGACGAGGATCCCCCGGTCCGTGACACGCGACAACCGGACTTCGAGATCGCGGATGATTTCCTGGTGCCCCCCGCGGGGGAAGCGACACCGCCGCCGGGCAGGCAAGGCGGGGATTCCAGAGGTTCGATCGTGCCGCTGGCGAGCATCCTGGGGCTCGCCGTGTTCGCCTTCGTCCTGGTAGCGCTGATCTATCAGGCCAATCCGCAGCCCCTGGATTCCCTGATACGGCGGATTCCGTGGTACGGCAACGCCGTCTTCGACAACCGGCATTTCAAGCAGACCCTGGTCGTCGAGTCGCTGGTATCGGGAGTCCAGCCCGTCCTGAACCAGACCGAGGTCTTCATGGTTTCCGGCAAGCTCACGAACCGCAACGACCGCAGCGTCCACAAGGTGCGGATCGAGGCGCGACTCTTCGACGCGGAAGGTCAGCAGATAGGTCAGCAGGTCACGTTCGTGGGAAACGCCATTTCCGCCAAGATCGTCCAGGACATGACGCTTCGCGAGATCTCGCTGCTCCAGAGCCTCAAGCCCCAGAGCAACTACCGGATCGCGCCCAACGGATCCGCGAACTTCACGATCGTCTTTCCGAAACCCAAGACGGCGGTGGAGTCCTTCAGTTGTCGGGTGGTCTCGGCCGAGGCCGCCGCCTAGTGGTTCAGCGGCCGGTTGGAGGGATCATTCCTTCTTGGGACCCTCGCCTTCGCCCTTGTCGGTCCCGGTCACATCGATCTCGTCCGGCTCGTGCAGCGACTTGCGAAAGCTCTTGATTCCCTTGCCCAGCCCGGAGCCGAGCTCCGGCAGCCTGCGGCTGAACAGCACCAGGACGATCACCATAATTATCAGAAGTTCCCAGATTCCAAGACCAAACATGACGGGGCCCCCTCGTGTGCTTCGGGTCGCCTGAGTCACGAACGACGTTCCGATTCTAACCCAAACGCCGGCCGATTGACAGGCGCCGGCTGCCTTCACGCGTAGGCGGACACCGGCGCGCAGGTGCAGACGAGGTTCCTGTCGCCGTAGGCATTGTCCACCCGCCCCACCGGCACCCAGAACTTGCGCTGCCGCACCCATTCCAGCGGGAACGCCGCCTTGTCACGCGAATACGGATGTCCCCAGTCATCCGAGAGCAGGTGGAAGGCGCTGTGAGGCGCGTTCTTGAGCACGTTGTCCCGGGGGTCGGCCGCGCCCGTCTCGATCTCGCGGATCTCCTTGCGGATGGCGAGCATGGCGTCACAGAAACGGTCCAGCTCCTCCCGAGATTCGCTCTCCGTGGGTTCGATCATCAGCGTGCCCGCCACCGGCCAGGACATGGTCGGCGCGTGGAAGCCGTAGTCCATGAGCCGCTTGGCCACGTCCTCCACGGTCACGCCGGCGGATGCCTTGAAGGGACGCACGTCGACGATGCACTCGTGCGCTACCATGCCGTTCTTGCCGCGGTAGAGGATCCGGTATTCGCCCGAAAGCCGGTGCGCGATGTAGTTGCCGTTGAGCACCGCCACCTGGGTGGCCCGGGTGAGGCCCTCGGCGCCCATCATGGCGATATAGGCCCAGGAGATCGGCAGGATACCGGCGCTGCCCCAGGGTGCGGAGGACACCGCGGTGATGCCCTCGGCGGGACCGCACTCCGGCACCACGCCGTGGGACGGGAGAAACTTCGCGAGATGCTCCCCCACGGCCAGGGGGCCGACACCCGGCCCGCCGCCCCCGTGCGGAATGCAGAACGTCTTGTGGAGGTTCAGGTGGCACACGTCCGGACCGATGGTTCCGGGCCGGCACAGACCCACGAGCGCGTTCAGGTTGGCGCCGTCCAGGTAGACCTGGCCGCCCCGCTCGTGGACGATGCGGCAGATGTCCCGGATACCCTCCTCGAACACACCGTGGGTCGACGGGTAGGTGACCATCAACGCGGCGAGACGGCCGCCGACCCCGTCCGCCTTGGCGCGCAGATCGTCGAGGTCGATGTTGCCATCTTCATCGCAGTCCACCACCACCACGCTCATGCCCGCCAGCACCGCACTGGCCGGATTGGTGCCGTGGGCCGAGCTGGGAATGAGGCACACGTCGCGCTCCGCCTGCCCGTTGGCCGAGTGATACTTCCGGATCACCAGCAGCCCCGAGTACTCGCCCTGGGAACCGGCGTTGGGCTGTACCGATACGCCGGCGAACCCGGTGATGGCGGCCAGCCACGCCTCGAGCCGGGTGATGAGGGCGCGGTATCCCCGGGTCTGGTCCTCCGGTGCGAACGGGTGCATCCGGGCGAACTCCGGCCAGGTCACGGGGATCATCTCGGCGGTGGCATTGAGCTTCATGGTGCAGGAGCCCAGCGGTATCATGGACTGCACCAGGCTCAGGTCCCTGGCCTGGAGCTGCGCCATGTAACGCAGCATCTGGGTCTCGGAGTGGTGCTGGTTGAACACCTCCGCCTCCAGAAAGGCGCTGCCGCGGACGTACTCCTCGGGGAGCCGCGGCCTGCCCGCCTCCAGGTCCTCGTCCTCCACCGGGACGCCGAACACCCGCAGGAGGTCCCGGACGTCGTCCTCGCCGGTGGTCTCGTCGAGCGAGACGTGCAACCGGCCGTCGGACGGCCGTCCGAGATTGATGCCGTGTTCCGCCGCCGTCCGCTGGATCTCGCCGGCCCGTCCGGCGTCGACCTCGATGCGGAGGGTATCGAAGAAGCGGTCGGCGGCGAGGGCGAAGCCGGCCCCCTCCAACCGTTCCGCCAGAAGGGTCGTGCGGCGGTGCACCCGTTCGGCAATGTTCCGGAGGCCCGACGGGCCGTGATAGACCGCGTACATGGACGCCATCACCGCCAGCAGCACCTGCGCGGTGCAGATGTTGCTGGTGGCCTTCTCGCGGCGGATGTGCTGCTCGCGGGTCTGCAACGCGAGCCGGAGAGCCCGCTGTCCCTGGGCGTCCTTGGAGACGCCCACCAGACGCCCCGGCATCATGCGCTTGTATGGATCCCGTGTGGCCAGAAAACCGGCGTGCGGGCCGCCGAATCCCATGGGCACGCCGAAACGCTGCGCGCTGCCCACGACGATGTCCGCGCCGACCTCCCCCGGCGGCGTCAGCAGACACAAGCTCAGCAGATCGGTCGCCACGATGCTCACCATCCCGCGCTCCCGGCACCGGCGGATGAACCCCGCGAGGTCCGGAATGGCCCCGCTCGCGGCCGGGTACTGGATGAACCCGGCGAACGCATCGTCCGGCGGCTCCGGACCCGCGGCATCCGTGACCATCTGCACGCCGATGGGCGCGGCGCGGGTGCCCATCACCTCGAGAGTCTGCGGGAACGCATCCTCGCACGCGAACAGCTTGCCCCGCCCCTGCTTCTCCACGTTGTAGGCCAGGAACACGGCCTCCGCGGCCGCGGTCCCCTCGTCCAGCAGGGAAGAGTTGGCGATGTCCATGGCCGTGAGGTCGGTGACCATGGTCTGGAAATTCAACAGGGCCTCGAGACGGCCCTGGGAGATCTCCGGCTGATAGGGCGTGTAGGCGGTGTACCAGCCCGGATTCTCGAGTATGTTTCTGAGGATGACGGCGGGCGTGAAGCAATCGTAGTAGCCCATGCCGATGTAGGATCGGGCCGGCGTGTTGGCGCCGGCCAGATTCCGGGCCTCGCGCAGGAGCTGTTCTTCGGTCAGGGGCGGGGGCAGGTCGAGGGTGCCGGAAAACCGAATGCTTTCCGGCACGGCCCGCTCCACCAGCTCTTCCAGGGAATCCAGGCCCAGAGCGACGAGCATCTCCCGGACCTCCGCCGCGCTGGGGCCGATGTGCCGCGACGAAAACAGCTCCCGAAACGAGTTCCTGTGATCTGTCTGGTCCACGGCGTGATCCTCAACGGCGGTCAAGCGCCGTCGTCGTCATCCTGCTGGCCTTCGCAGTACTCCGTATACTCTTCCGGCGTCATCAGATCGTCCAGCTCATCGATATCCGACAGGGTGACCTTGATGATCCAGCCTTCTCCGTAAGGGTCTTCGTTGATGAGCTCCGGGGTATCCGGCAGCGCTTCGTTGACCTCGGTCACCGTGCCGCTGACCGGGGCATAGAGATCCGACACCGCCTTCACGGACTCCACCGCGCCGAAGGGATCGTCCTTGCTGATCTTCTCTCCCACCTCCGGCACCTCCACGTAGACCACGTCGCCCAGCTCGTTCTGCGCGAAGTCCGAGATCCCGATGACCCCGGTGTCGCCGTCCTCCACCGACACCCACTCGTGCTCCCGCGAATACTTCAGACCCTTCGGGTACTCCATCTGTTCCTCCTTGGCGGTCGTGTGCTTTCGTGGCCACCCCCGCTGCCGGCGCGCTAGCGCACGAACGGCACCCGGACGGTGCGGGCCGGAACCCGGCGGCGGCGGATCTCCACCCGCACTTCCGTGTCGAGAGCCGCCGCGTCCGTCGACACGTAGGCCAGGGCGATGGCTTTCCCCAGGGTCGGGGAGAGCGTACCGCTGGTCACCCGTCCGACCTCGCGGTCATCCCGAAAGATCGGATAGCCCTCGCGGGCGATGCCCGCCTCCTCCATCTCCAGGCCCACGAGGCGCCGCCGCAACGGTTCCTTCCGGGACAGCACGTCGGATCCGATGAACGGTCCCTTGTCGAGCTTCGTGACCCACCCGAGCCGGGCCTCCGGCGGCGTCGTGGTGTCGTCGAGCTCGTGGCCGTACAGCGGGTACCCCTTTTCGAGCCGGAGCGTGTCCCTGGCCCCCAGCCCGGCGGGCTCCACGTCGCCGGTGCCTACCAGAGCATCCCACAACCGGACCGCGCCGTCCGCCGGGCAATAGAGCTCGAAGCCGTCTTCCCCGGTGTATCCCGTGCGCGAAACGATGCAGGGAACCCCGCTCACCTCCGCCGCAACGAAGCTGAACGCCTTGACGGCCGGCAACTCCGCCGCGGTGAACCGCTGGAGGATGCCCTCCGCCGCCGGCCCCTGAAGCGCCAGCAGCGCGTAGGAGTCACTCACGTCGCGTACCGTCACGTCGTCGCCTTCCGCGTGGCTTGCCAGCCAGGCGAAGTCGACGTCCCGCCTGGCGGCGTTGACGCACAGCAGGTACCGCTCGGCCTCCAGCCGGAAGATCACCAGGTCGTCGATGACCCCGGCCCGCTCGTTCAACAGCAACGTGTACTGCGCCTGCGAAGGGCTCAGCCGTTCGACATCGTTGGTGGTGACCCTTTGGCAGAACCGGGACGCGCCGGGACCCGCCGCCTCGATCTCCCCCATGTGACTGACGTCGAAGAGTCCGGCCCGGGAGCGCACCGCGACGTGCTCGGCCTGGATACCCCGGTACTGGACCGGCATCTCCCACCCGGCGAACTCCACCATGCGGGCTCCGAGAGCCTTGTGGCGGGCGTGGAGGGGAGTCCTCCTGGGCCCCTGCGGTTGCGCTTCTCCGGCCATGGCGCCTGCTCCCGCCCTATTCCAGGGACCGCTGCGCCGACAGCAGCGTGTTGGAGAGCAGCATGCAAATCGTCATGGGTCCGACGCCGCCGGGCACCGGGGATATCCACGACGCCCGCTCTTGGGCCGACTCGAACTCGACGTCGCCCGCCAGCTTGCCCGTGGGCAGCCGATTGATTCCCACGTCGATCACCACCGCGCCGGGCTTGATCCATTCGCCGCGGATGGCGTGAGCCTTGCCGACCGCCGCCACCACCACGTCCGCCCGGCCCACCTCCCCGCCCAGGTCGAGGGTGCGCGAGTGGCAAAGCGTCACGGTGGCGTGCCGCGCGAGCAGCATCAGCGCCACGGGCTTGCCCACGATGTTGCTGCGGCCCACCACCACGGCCGTCTTGCCCTTGAGCTCGCAGTCCACCGAATCCAGCAGCCTCATGATCCCCAGCGGCGTGCAGGGCTTGAAACCGGCGCCGCCGGAGAGCAGCAAACCCTGGTTCACCGGATGAAAGCCGTCCACGTCCTTGTCCGGAGAGACCGCCTCGAGGATCCGGTCGGTGGCGATGTGGTCGGGAAGGGGCAGTTGCACCAGGATGCCGTGTATGGCGGGATCCTGGTTGAGGCGCCCGATCAGGTCGAGGAGCTCGTGCTGGGTCACCGACGCGGGGAGAAGGTGCTCCACCGACCGGATGCCCGCCTCCGCGCACGCCTTCTCCTTGTTCCGCACGTAAATGCGCGACGCCGGGTCTTCCCCCACCAGCACCACGCCAAGACCGGGCACGACGCCGTGATCGATGCGGAGGCGCTCCGTGTCCCTCCGCACCTCCTCGCGCACCTGCTTCGCCACCGCCTTGCCGTCGATAACCATCGTGCTCCGCTGCCCCGCCCCCGGATTCACGCCCCCGACCGGGGCCGAAGGCGTGCTTTCGCGGGAATGACGTTTGTAAGAGGTCGTGAATTTCCGGTTAACACGGCGGGAGTACGAGGTCAATAAATGATCGCGGGGAGCAGTGCGGCCGATGCCGTCTTGACACCCCGGCAGCGCTCGCGTACCAATGAATCAATGGTCGTAGGCGTCCCCAAGGAGTTGAAAACCGACGAAAACAGGGTCGCGCTGACGCCCGCCGGAGCGGCGGCATTCATCGCCCACGGTCATCAGGTGCTGGTGGAACGCAACGCCGGCAGAGGCAGCCATATCTCCAACCGCGCCTACACCGCCACCGGGGCAACGGTGGTGGATCGCGCCGGGGACGTGTGGGACGGAGCCGGCCTCGTCATGAAGGTCAAGGAGCCGGTACCGGAAGAGTTCGCCCGCCTGAGGCCAGGGCTCGCGCTCTTCACCTACCTCCACCTCGCCGCCCAACCCGAGCTCACCAACGCGCTGTGCGAGAAGGGCGTCACCGCCATCGGCTACGAGACCATCGCCTTCGACGACGGCACCCTGCCGCTCCTGACTCCCATGAGCGAGATCGCCGGGCGGCTGTCGCTGCAGGTGGGGGCCTGGTGTCTGCAGGCGGAGACCGGCGGTAGAGGAGTGTTGTTGGGAGGCGCCTCGGGAGTCCGCCCGGGAAAGGTGGTGGTGCTGGGAGCGGGCACCGTGGGGGCCTCGGCGTGCCAGGTCGCCGCCGGCATGGGCGCCGACGTCAGCGTGTTGGACGTCAACCCTGCCCGGCTGCGGTATATCCACGATATTCTCGGCGGACGCCTGACCACCCTCATGTCCAACCAGGCCAACCTGGAGGAGGAGATCGCCGACGCCGACCTGCTCATCGGCTCCGTGCTCATCACCGGGGACAAAACGCCGATGCTGCTGGAGCGGGAACGGATCAAGCGAATGAAGCGCGGCGCGGCCATCGTCGACGTTTCCATCGACCAGGGCGGGTTCGCCGAAACCTCCCGGCCCACGACGCACCGCGATCCCATCTACGTTGAGGAACGGGTGGTGCACTATTGCGTCACCAACATGCCCGCGCTGGTGCCGCACACCGCCACCCACGCCCTCACCAACGCCACGCTGTCCTACGGCCTCGCCATCGCCGACAAGGGCCTGCAGCGCGCGATGCAGGAGATGCGGCCGTTGGCGCGGGGACTCAACGTCCACCACGGGCGGGTCACCCACGCCGGCGTCGCCAGCGCCCTGAAGCTCCCGCTGACGTCGGTGGACGAGGCCCTCTGCGCATGAGGCTGGTGACCCGACCCGACTTCGACGGCATCGTCTGCGGCGCCCTCATCACCGCCGTGGAACACATCGATTCGTACCTCTTCGTGGAACCCAAGTTCATGCAGGACGGCGCCGTCGACATCCGCCCCGGTGACGTCATCGCCAACCTCCCCTATCACCCGGCATGCACCCTGTGGTTCGACCACCACTTCACCAACGAGGCATCGGGCTTCGATCGCCCCATCGTCCCGGGCCGGGGCGGCTTCCGCATGGCCCCGAGCGCCGCCCGGGTGGTGTACGAATACTATTCGCAGGTGCCCAGCGCTTCGCCCACCCTCTACCCCGCCGGCCTGCGCATGATGGGCACCGACCGCTTCACCGCGCTGCTGGAGGACACGGACAAGATCGACGGCGGCACCCTGACACGGGACGACGTGCTCGATCCCGCGGGCTATGTGTTGATCTCCATGACCATCTACGGCAAGGAAAGCCCCGAGGAGCCCTACTGGCGCCGGCTCATCGACCTGATCCGCGATCGCTCCCTGGACGAGGTGCTGAACGACCCGGAGGTCAACCGGCGTTGCCAACGTGTCCTCGGCCTGCAGGAACGCCTGCGCCGACAACTGCTGGAGCGCGTCGAGCTCCGGGGCAACGTCATCTTCCTGGACCTCAGGGATACCGAGGACCTGACCGACGCCAACCGGTTCCTGCTCTATACGCTCTTCCCCGGCGGGAACATCTCCATGAAGGTCTCCCGGGACTCTCAAAGGGCCGACACCACCGCCATCTCGGTGGGCTACAACATCTTCAACACCACCTCCACGGTCAACGTCGGCGAGCTCTTGACTCACTACGGCGGCGGCGGCCACCGGGTGGTGGGATCCTGCAGGGTCCCGGACGCGGGGGCCGGACAGGCCATCGACGCGATCCTGCGCCACATCACGGAGCCGGCATCCTAGTGTCCGATTCCTCTTCGCGCGCCCTGAAGGTGGTAAGCATCGACGCGGCACTCGCCGAGCTCGCCGAGGTCAACTCGGAGATCCGGCACCGGAGCTGCTTCGAAGGCGACGGCTTCGACGTCGGACTGGTTTCCTTCAACGCCACCGCGACGACCGACCCGAAGCAAATCGTTCACGACGACAAGGACGTGGTGTGCCACGTGCTCCGGGGAAACGGCCGTCTGCGCATATCCGGAGCGGTCACACAGCTCCGGCCCGGCATGCTGTGCCACATTCCCAGGGGCGTTCCCCACGACTTCGCGGCCGAAGGGGGCGAGCTGATCCTGTGCTATTCGCTCATCACCACAAAGTCGTAGCGGCCGCGTGCATGCTGGCCCTTCTCCTCACGGCTGCCTGCTCGCGTACCCAGGCGCCGGACCCGCGCTATGTGCAACCCGCGAACCTGCTGGAGATCATCAACGAGTTTCAGCGGCTCTCGCGCGAGGACGTCTACCGGTTCGACACCCCCAAGGACGTCACCGGGACCAACATCCTGAAGGCGACCCTGGTGCGGCTCGACGATTTTCAACGGAAGCACGGCAACGGGTATCACGACATCGTCGAGTTCACCCGGGCCACCGCCTACGAACGTCTGAGGGACTACGGCCGCGCCGCCGGGCACTACCGCGTGGTGGTCCGCGGCGGCGGGGAGCTGGCGGAACCGGCCAAACGCCATCTCGACGCTCTCGAGACGTTCCAGCGCATCGCCGGCGTGGCGCTTCCCAAAGACGACCCGTTCGACTACATCAAGGCACTGGACGATGTCGTGCTGGCATGGAACGCGCTGATCCGGCAACATGAGGGGACTCCCTTGGGGTTTCTGGCTCGTGTGGAGGCGGAACGCATCGACCGGGCCAAGGTGGCGTTCGTGGAGCTCAACCGCCACCGGCTGAACGACGGCAACGAGTTGGTGATCGTGGGCTACAGCCAACTCCTGTCAAGGCATGCGCAGAGCAAGAACTACCATCGTCACATGCTGGACTTCGGGGACTACTACGTAGCCCTGGCCAAGGGGTACGCCATCCGCAACGACCCGGAGGGTCTCGACTTCGACATCGGGACGTTCGAGAACCTGGCCCAGTCCGCCATGAAGCTCTATGCGGAGGTGGCCCAACAGGACGGCGCGCTGGAGAAGCTCGAAGCCAACGGCAAGATCGCGGCCCTGCAAGGGCTCATGGAGCAGATGAGGAGACGGAACCGGTGAAGTACGGTGCGTGGACCCTCTGCGTGCTTCTGGTGCTGCCGTTTTCCGCCGCGGCACAGACGCCCGGCGTCTCCATCGAGCGGATCCTGGACCCGTTGCGGAACTTCGAGCCCTTCGAGGAGGCGGTCGCTGCCGAGCGGTACTTTCCCGACGAGATCGAGCGACGGGTGCGCCGGGCAGTCGTCGACGCGCTGACCCGACGTCTCGAACGGCTCCCCGGACACGTGAGCTACCTGGAAGACGCGGACGAGAAGCGGGTGGCGGAAGGGGGCAAGCCGAGCGGACTCACCGCGCTCGTAAGGGAGCTTCATCGCGGGCACGGACAAGGACAGGCCGAGGCAGGGACCGGCGCGGGAGTTCCGGACGATCTCGAGCGGGCCGAAACGCTTCTGACCGAAGGCGAAGTCGGCCGATGGAGCGGCTTTCTGAACCGGCTGCTGGGGGCCATGGACCTGTTCAGCCTCGCTTCGGGGGCGTACGTCGCGGCTGCCTTCGAAACCGCCTTCGTCGAGATAGGGCGGACGCGCGCGCCGCGCATGCCGGAGACCGAGCGGAAAGCCCTTGCGCTTTACAAACGCTTTCTGGACCGCTTCCCCGACGACCCGAGAAGCGCCGGGGCGGCGGAGAAGGCGACGGTCCTGGACGCGAAGAAGAAGGACGTCTGGGTCCACCGACGACTAGACGAGGCCCGGAAGGCGCTGGACGAGGGAAAGATCGAGGAAGCGGAGTTCCACGTCTATCTCGCCGCGGTCGTGGACCCCGAAGCGCCCGACGTGGAGGAACGGTTCCAGGAGATCGACGTGGCCCGTGAGGCCCGGAAGGAGAATCGGCGGCGGCAACTCTCGGTGGCCGATGCCGACAACCTGTCCGGCGCCGGGCCGGGGCAACAGGCCGACATCCGGACGCTGCTCTACGCCCTCGTCAACCGTGATGCCGCGGGAGCCGAGAGGCACGCTGCCGACATGGCGCGCCGATACGACGGCGAGACACTCGGGACCCTGGCCAAGGACGCCCGGTCCGTCGCCCTGGAGCTCGCCGGACGGCACGAGGAGGCCAAACGCACGCTGGAAGAAATCGCGGGCACGTCGCCCTCCCTGCGGGAACGCAACCGCGCGCAAATCCTCCTGGACAGCCCCGAGTACAATATGCTGGGAGTCATGGACCGCGCCCGCACCGGGTATCGCATGGAGCAGGTCCGGTTCGCGCTGCTGGGCGAGAATTTCCTCGAGAAGAACGTCCTCGTCGGGGCAGCTCCGGTGATCGCGCATGGCGCCGCCGGCGCCGCCACCCTGGGCGCCGCCAACATCCTGATGGTGAGCAGCAACCTGCTGGAACTGCTGAGCGGCAATCCGGTATCGAATCAGACGGTGATCGACGCCGCCGCCCGATTCGTCCGTACCCGTCCGGGTTCCGAAAAGTCCGCCGACGTGTACCGGATGCTGGGAGCCGCCTACGAGGGCAAGGGCCACCCTCACAAGGCGCTGCACTACTACCGGTTGTCCGGGAAGGTTCCGGCGGAAGACATTTCGAAGCTGGAGGAAGAGGCGGCGCAGACATTATTGGCCGCGGCCGGGCGTTCGGGCTCCAAAGCGCGCCAACGGACCCTCTATGCGACGATCCTCGAACACTACCCCGAGACTTCGGCCGGAGAGCAGGCCAAGGGACGGCTGGCGCGGCTGGTTTCGGCGGAGAGTCGGGGCCTACGGTTGAGCAAACAGTTTCTCGCGGAGAACCCGCGCCTTTACGGCCCCGAAGGACTGGGCCTCAAGGCCGCGCTCTTCGACGGCAGACTCCAGAACCTGGAGCTGGCCGACCCGGGCCTGAATGTCCTCGGCCGCAACGCCCTGCTGCTGCACTACCGCACTCCGTGGGGGACTCGGACCCGCACCCACTCCGTGGCCCGGGAACGGATCGAGAACCTGGAATCGCTGTTGCGCGAGAAGCACTACGCGCTTGCCAGGCTGGATCCCGACGAAAGGGAAGCGGACGCCGGCGGGCTGGGGACCCTCCCGTCCGAGTTGATGCGGGTGGAGGCCCGGGGCCGGCGGCCGGACTCGGGGGACCTGGACTTCATCCGCCGCACCGGCCGTGGCGCGGACCCGCGCTCACGGATACTCGACCACGAGCTGATGAGCAAGAAGGAAACCGACCCTCAACGGGCCTACGGGCTGCCCGCGGTGCGGGGCAGCGTCACCGCGTCGGGAGTTAGCCTGCGGGCGGACGCGCCCAAGTCCTTTCTCGCCGACGAGCTGGTCCTCGGCAATGACTCCGTCAGCCCCTACGCCGGCGTCCGGCTGCCGATCCCGTTCCTGAAAGACTTCGTCCCGGTGGACTTCATGCTCCGCGCGCGCCCCGGACTGCCGTCTCTCACGCCCCAGATCCGCAACCCGAAGGCGTCGGTGGATGACGCCCGCCTGTACCGATAAACCCCAGGAGGAAGCCATGAGGAAAGTCCTTCAGCCCCAGAGCATACCCGATCCGCGGCCGCGTTACTCGCAAGGCATCATCGCCGAGGGGAAACGCCTGCTCTTCATCGCCGGCCAGACCGCCGTGGACGCCGACGGCAACATCGTCGGCAAGGGCGACGCCGCGGCCCAGGCCGAGCAGGTCCTCAAGAACATGAAGTCCGTCCTCGACGAGGCGGGGGCCGGCTTCGGGGACATCGTCAAGATCACCACCTACATCACCGACCCGCGGTTCCGGGACGACCTGAACCCGGCGCGGCTCAAGTACATGGGCGACAACCCCCCGGCCAGCACCCTGGTGGTGGCGGCCGGGCTGGCCAACCCCGATTTTCTGGTGGAGATCGAGGCGATCGTGGTGCTGCCGGACTGACCGGGGAAACCACGCGGCAAGAACCGGTTACGGCTTGACGATCAGCGACGGCTCTTCCGCCGCTTCCTGCTTCTCCTGGGCCTTGTGCAGGCCGAGGCTCCGCATCACCAGGGCTTCCAGCAACGGGACCCCGAGGCTTCCGAGGTCGCCACGGCGGATGGCCGAGGCGATCCCGAGCACCGCCCTCGCCTTCTCGTCCTGACCGGAGACGTGCAGGTGGAGCGCGGCGTCCTCGAGGCGTCCCTCGAAGACCGGAGCGGTCTCGGCGCCGAGGAAGATTCCCTCGACCGCCTCCCGGACGATACCGCGGTACCGTTCTTCCTTCTGCATCGGGTTGAGCACGATGCGGCTCTGCTCGGTATCCTCGAGGCGCTCCAGGTAAGGCTCCAGCAAGTCCTTTTCCACGAACCAGGTGCGGAATTCCGGTTCCTCCAGGAGCTTCTCCGAAGTCTCGGACGGGGACATGGGTTCGACGCCGTCCGCGTCCACGAGGTCGCGGACCGGGTGGGCGCGTCGGGCAGGCTTGGCGGCGGTCAAGTGGGTCCGCAGCCGGGGATAGTCGGCCACCCCCTCCCCAGGGGACTCGGTCACTTTCTGATAGGCCTCGTGCACCAGCCAGTCGGCGTATTGCCAGGGCACGGGGGTCATGGAGACCTGGAGCTGGGCCTTCATGTCCTCCATCATCTGCCGCAGTTCCTTGCGGCGGATGACGTTGCCCCCCAGCCTCTCGAGGCCACGGCGGTCATTGACGGCGGCCTGCATGACCATCAGCCCGCCGCCGGGCTGCGGCCGCGTCAGGATCACCATGCGCGAGCCGGCCCCGGTGACGGACGACAGGTACCCCTCGATCTCCGGCGCCAGACTGAAGTTCGCTCCGGCATCCTCCGGGCGGGATTCCTCGGGCCCGGCCGGCACAAGCCCACCCTGGGCCAGCTTGAACAAGGACCGGCGGACCTCCCGTCGGATCTCCTTGCTCCCCGCCCGTTGCTCCAGGTCCTTGAGCGCCGCCACCGCGCCCGCATCCCGGATACGGCCCAGGACATGGGCCACGGCCGCTGAAACCGCCGGCTCGGCTCCGAACCGCCGGACCAGCGGTTCCACCATGGTCGCATCCGGCGATTCGATCTCCAACCCCTCGCTACGAAGCGTGCCCAGACCGCTCCTAAGGGTCTTCTCCCGGGTATTCTGCCTGGCCATCGTGTTACTCTTGCCATACGGCAGCGGGTTTTCCAACGGAGCGGGCGGACCGGCCCCCGATACGGCCCGCGGCGCAAGACCCGCGGACCGGCTCCATCCATGCCGCCCCGGAGCCTGAACGGTTGACTTGTCCGCCGCCGCCCGCTAATTCAGATGGGAATCGGCGAGCACGAAGCAGCCCCCCGTTACAGAGTTCTTTCCCCGCTCGAAGCCGGCATTTCGGGATGCGAAGCGGCCTCGCTGTGCGGCCACCACCGGCTGCGGAAGGCGCGACGCCGCCGATCGAGAAACGTACTTCAGGAGGCATACTTTATGGCAGACGGCACCATTGACCAGACGACCGAGGGCGGCATCTCGCTCATCGAGCTCAATCATCCGCCGGTCAACTCTTACACGCACGAGATGTTGCGGGAGCTCGACGACGCGCTGCTGAAGGCGCGTTTCGACGACGACACCCACGTGATCGTGATCACCGGCAAGGGAGAGAAGTTCTTCTCCGCCGGCGCCGACATCAACATGCTCGGCACCCAGACCCTGTCCTACAAGTCCAACTTCGCGCTGCACGGCCACGAGGTGCTGATGCGCATGGAGAACACGCCCAAGCTGGTGATCGCGGCCCTCAACGGCCACGCCATCGGCGGCGGCCTCGAAATCTCCATGGCGGCGGACATCCGCATCGGCAAGAAGGACGGCGGCCGCATGGGGCTGGCCGAGGTGAACCTCGGGGTCATGCCGGGCATGGGCGGCACCCAGCGCCTGCCGCGCCTGGTGGGCCGGGCCAAGGCCCTGGAACTGTGCGCCACCGGCAAGCAGGTGGCCTTCGATGAGGCCATGGACATGGGCCTCCTCCACTACATCTACGAGCGCGACACCTTCCTGCAGGACGTGATGGACTACGCCAGGCAGTTCGTGCCCCCCAACAAGGCCAGCATGGCCGTGGGCAAGATCAAGCGCGCGGTCCACGCGGGCATCGAGAGCTCCCTGCCGGAGGGTCTGGCGTTCGAGCGGGAGGTGCTCACCCAGACCTTCGCCAGCGAGGACGGCAACGAGGGCGTGACCGCCTACCTGGAAAAGCGGACGGCCAAGTTCAAGGGCCAGTAGACGTACGAGACGGTTCAAGGCCCTGGCGGCCGCCTCGCGCGGCGCGTCCGGGGCTTTGTGCGAAACATCCCATCAGGTTCACAATCCGGAGGTATCGAATGTCCAAGCTGTTGATCGGCGGTGAGCTCGTCGACGCCGTGAAGAAGGAAACCTACGAAGTGCGCAACCCCGCCACCGGCCAGGTGGTGGACCACGCCGCCAAGGGCTCGGAAGAGGACGTCCGGCAAGCCGTGGACGCCGCGGAGACGGCCTTCAAGGAGTGGTCCGACACCACCCCCGAAGACCGCGGCAAGGCGCTGGAGAGCGCCTGCCAACTGATCCAGGAGCGCAGCAAGGACATCGCGACGCTGCTGACCCAGGAGCAGGGCAAGACCCTGTTCGAGGCGGGCCTGGAAATCCACCACCTGATCCACGGCCTGGAGTTCTACGCCGGCCTCGCCTCCAAGGTGCGCGGCTCCCACGTGCCGCTGCCGCAGAAGAACGCCTACGGCATGGTCGTACGCCAGCCCATCGGCGTGTGCGGCGCCATCGTGCCGTGGAACTTCCCGCTGACGCTCATGGGCACCAAGGTGGGTCCGGCGCTGGCCGCCGGCAACACGATCATCGTGAAGCCCGCCTCGACCACGCCGCTGGCCACCGCGCTGTGCATGGAGCTGATCGCCCAGGCCACCTACGCCGGCGGCAAGAAGTCCCTGCCGGCGGGCACGGTGAACTACATCAGCGGACCGGGCGGCTCGGTGGGCGAGGAGATCCTGAGCAACCCCCGCATCCGCCGTATCGCTTTCACAGGCTCCACTCCCATCGGCCGTCACGTCATGGAGGTGGCCGGACGGGAGATCAAGCGCGTGACCCTGGAGCTGGGCGGCAGCGACCCCATGATCGTCATGGAGGACGCCAACGTCGACATGGCGGTGAAGATGGCCGACATCGGGCGGTACTTCAACTGCGGCCAGATGTGCCTGGGCGTGAAGCGCCTGTTCGTGCACGAGTCCGTTGCCGATGACTTCGTCGGCAAGCTGGCGGCCGGCCTCCAGAAGAAGGCGGTGGGCGACGGCATGAAGAAGGAAAGCCGCATGGGGCCGCTCCACGTCGACTACCAGCGCACCGAGGTGGAAGAGCAGGTGGAGGACGCCAAGGCGCGGGGCGCCAAGGCGGTGGCGGGGGGCGCCCGGCCGGAGGGCGACGAGTTCAAGAACGGCCACTTCTACCTGCCGACGCTGCTCACGGACGTACCGGATGACGCCCGCATCGCCACCGAGGAGTGTTTCGGACCGGCGTTGCCGGTGTTCACCTTCCAGGACATCGACGAAGCCATCGAGCGGGCCAACGCCTCCGAGTTCGGCCTGGGCTCATCCATCTGGACGAGCAACATGAAGTACGCCAACAAGGCCATCGACAGGCTGGAGGCGGGCAACGTGTGGGTCAACTCGCTCCACTACGGCTATGACGAGTTGCCCTTCGGCGGCGTCAAGTCCAGCGGCGTGGGGCGCGAGCACGGGCCCGAGGCGCTGGACTACTACCTGGAGCCCAAGGGCGTGGTGGTGGTCGACGTATAGGAATGCAGACCCGACGCCATGAACGGGTGCCACTGTGAAGCGGTGGCACCCGTTTTCGTATTGACACAGGCGGCCGATGCAAGCGCCCGGAAATCCGTCCGATTCTCGACCGGCCAGCAGGGACCTGCGTCCGCTGCGCCGACTCGTCCGGTACCTGAAACCCTACCCCTGGCTGCTTGCCCTCACCGTCCTCTCCCTGCTCGCCGCCGCGGTGACGACGCTGGTCCTGCCCATAGCGGCCCGGCAGATCCTGGAGATCGGCTTCACCGAAGAGAACCGGGCGCTCATCGGCCGGCACTTTCAACTCCTGCTCGGGGTCATCGCGGTGCTGGCGGTGGCGTCCGCGAGCCGTTTCTACTTCGTCGCCCGGATCGGCGAGCGGGTCGTGGCGGACATCCGCAAGCAGATCCACGGACACGTGCTGGGCATGAACCCCACGTTCTTCGAGGTGACCCGCACTGGCGAGATCCTGTCGCGCCTCACCACCGATACGACGCTGATCCAGACGGTGATCGGTTCCGGCGCCTCCATGGCGTTGCGCAACCTGCTGATCTTCGTGGGCGGGTTCGTCATGCTGATCGTCACCAGCCCGCAGCTCATGGGCGCCGTCCTGGTGCTGATTCCGGTGGTGTTGCTGCCGATCCTGGTACTGGGACGAAGGGTGCGGCGGCTGTCCCGGCTGAGCCAGGACCGCGTGGCCGACACCAGCGCCCTCGCCGGCGAGAACCTCGACGCGGTGGAGACGGTCCAGGCGTTCACCCAGGAACGCGCCGAGAAGGACCGTTTCGGCGCCGCCACGGAAGCGGCCTACCACACCGCGCTGGTGCGAATCCGCAACCGGGCGTTGTTGATCTTCCTGGTGATCGCGCTCATGTTCGGCGGCGTGGTGGGGGTGCTCTGGCTGGGGGCGGACGCGGTGCTGAGCGGCCGCATGTCCGCCGGCGTTCTGGTCCAGTTCGTCTTCTACGCGATTTTCGTAGCCGGCTCCGCCGCGACCCTCAGCCAGGTGTGGGGCGAGGTGCAACGGGCCGCCGGCGCCGCCGAACGCTTGCTGGAGATGCTGGAGGCGCGACCCGCCATCACCGCGCCTTCGGAGCCGCGGCTTCTGCCGACGCCGGCCGCCGGGAACGTCGACCTCGAAGCGGTGGAGTTCCGCTACCCTTCCCGGCCCGACGAACGCGCCCTTGACGGCTTCTCACTCTCCATCGAGCCCGGCGAGACAGTCGCCCTGGTGGGTCCTTCGGGAGCCGGCAAGAGCACGGTCTTCAAGCTGCTGCTGCGGTTCTACGACCCGGGCAGCGGGTGCATCCGGCTGGACGGCCTGGATTTGCGGCATGCCGATCCTCAGGCTGTGCGGAGCCGTATCGGGCTCGTGCCCCAGGAAACCGTCATCTTCGCCGCCAATGCCAGGGAAAACATCCGCTATGGCCGCCCCGAGGCCCTGGACGCCGAGGTGACCGCGGCCGCACGGGCCGCCTTCGCCGATGACTTCATCCAGGAACTGCCCGAGCGCTACGACACCTTCCTGGGCGAGAAAGGCATGCGGCTCTCCATCGGCCAACGCCAGCGCATCGCCATCGCCCGGGCGATTCTCCGAGACCCGGCGGTGATGCTGCTGGACGAGGCCACCAGCTCCCTGGACGCCGAGAGCGAGCACCTGGTGCACGAAGCCCTGGAGCGCCTCATGGCCGACCGCACCACCCTCATCATCGCCCACCGTCTGGCCACCGTGCTCAAGGCCGACCGCATCGTGGTCATGGACCGGGGCCGCATCGTCGCCACCGGCACCCACGAGGAACTCATGAGCGGCGGCGGCCTCTACGCCCGGTTGGCGTCGCTTCAGTTCGCACCGGAGGCCTAGCGCAATGGAGCAGCGTCTCAGCATCGTCACCCTGGGAGTAAAGGATCTTCATCGTGCCCGGACGTTCTACGAGGCGCTCGGCTGGCGCGTCGCCAACGAAGAGAACGCCGGTTCCATCGTCTGTTTCACGCTCAACGGAATCGGTTTCGCCCTCTATCCGCACGAGAAGCTCGTTGAAGACATCGGCCTGCCCGACTTGAGTGGCGGGGCGACGGGTGCGGTCACCCTGGCCTACAACGTCCGTGCGCGCGAGGACGTGGCCACGGTGCTTGACGAAGCCCAACGCGCCGGCGGCGCCATCGTCAAGCCGGCGCAGGATGTATTCTGGGGCGGCCATTCGGGATACTTCAAGGATCCCGACGGGCATCTGTGGGAAGTTGCCTGGAACCCCTTCTCGCCGCTCGACGACGACGGAAACTTCGCCTGGTAGCCAGCCATTCCATTGGTCCGGCGGGCACCTACCGCGACGCGCTCTCGCCTCCCACCCAATCACCGTGCTGCTCCGGTACGCCGCCGGGCCAGATGAATTGTCGACATGGACGAACGAACGCGTGGGATCAGGACCGAGCACGGCCGATCCTTGATTCCGCATGAGTAGTCTGATAAAAGATCCCTGTATAAAGTTATCTTAATTGACAAATTCAAGGGTTCTTTCAGCGCAATTCTGCGCATTCGACACAAGTTCTGCCGGAAGTCATGCTGAAACGGCGAGAGATTGCCTACCTTGAGGAATGGGCCGCCCGGCGTGGCCGCAAACCGTTGGTGATCCGTGGCGCCCGGCAAGTGGGAAAGTCAACGCTGGTGCGCGAGTTCGCCAGGACCGCGGGCAAGCCACTGGTCACGGTCGACTTCGAGCGCAACCCGGAACTGCGGCAGGCATTCACCGTTCGGGACCCGGCGCGGATTCTCTCCACGCTCGCGCTGCTCACCGGTCAAACCATTGCGCCCGGAACCCACCTGTTGTTTCTCGACGAGATTCAAGCGGCCCCGGAAGCGCTGGCGGCACTGCGATACTTCTACGAGGAAGCTTCCGAAGTGCATGTCGTTGCCGCGGGCTCGCTCGTGGAGTTCGCCCTCGCCGACACCCGGTTCTCGATGCCCGTGGGCCGGGCCGAGTATCTACACCTGGGGCCGCTGGCCTTCGAGGACTTCCTCGACGCCATGGGGCGCCCGGAACTGTCCGCCCACCTGCGCGCCATCTCGTTGCCCGATCTCGAGGATGCCTTTCCTGACGCAGTGCATCAACGGTACATCGACCTGCTGCGGGAATACTGGATTGTGGGAGGTCTTCCGGAGGCCGTCTCGGGCTATGCACAGGGGCAAGGGAACGCCGATGGGGGCTTCCCCCAGCTCGCTCGCATCCAGCAGAGCATGATGGCCACCTATCGGGACGACTTCAACAAGTACAGCCACGGAAGCTCCCGGGACCGGCTGCGCATGGTGTTCGACAGTCTGCCGGGTCTGGTCGGACGCAAGTTCAAGTACGTCGGGATCAGCCGGGACCACCGCGCCGCGGAGCTGGCGGACGCGCTGCGACTGCTGTGCATGGCGCGAATCGCCTACAAGGTCTGCCGCACCGCGGCCAACGGCGTGCCGCTGGCCGCGGAAGTGAACGAGCGCCATTTCAAGTGTTTGTTCATGGATGTCGGCCTGATGTGCGCCGCACTGCATCTGGATCTGCTCGACCTTGGCAGGCACGACTTGACGCTGGTGAACGCTGGCGCCGTCGCCGAGCAGTTCATCGGCCAACACCTGCTCTACGGCGGCCCCGGCTACGAGACGCCGGCTCTGTACTACTGGGCGCGGGAGACCAGGAACGCCGCTGCCGAAGTGGACTACCTGATGACCTTGGGCGCGCAAGTCGTTCCCGTCGAGGTCAAGGCAGGCGCCACCGGCTCGCTGAAGTCGCTGCACCAGTTCCTGAAGGAAAAGGGCAGCGCGTTCGGGCTTCGTTTCAATTCCGCGGCGCCGAGCCTGCTGCGCGATTCGACAAGGCTGCCGGACGGCAATGCCCTCGACTATCATCTGCTGTCGCTGCCCCTCTACCTGGTCGGTCAGGCGCGGCGGCTGGCAGGAGAGTTTCGGGACAGGACACCAGGCCCGTGATAACGGCATCTCTGAGGTTTGCTCAAAGGGCGACAGCACGGCGTCCCCCAGAAGCCGTCGAAGGGCCGGAGAGGATGACACAGCGCGGGGCGAGGATGGCGGTGGGGCGGCCGAGGAGTCAGGACGGTTTGCCGCCCTCGATGGCGCGGAACACCGCGTCGCGGACCTTGTCGTAGTCGGCGGGAACGTCGATGGGGGTGTTGGGGTGGCGGGACGCCACCTCCGGCAGGTTCCCCTCGTGGTACTTGATCTTGAACTCCGGGAACTTGAGGCCGTTGGCGGTGGAGATGACCACCACGCGGTCATGCCCTTTGATGACGCCCTGGTCCACCAGCTTGAACAGCGCGGCCAGGGCCACGCCGGTATGGGGGCAGTTGAACAGGCCGGTGCGGTCGGCGCGGGCGGCGGCCTCGGCCAGCTCGTCCTCGGTGGCCTGCTCCACCACGCCGCCGAAGTACTGCAGGGCGCGGATGGCCTTCTCGATGCTCACCGGGTTGCCGATCTGGATGGCGCTGGCCAGGGTCGGCTGCGCCTGCACCGGCTCGAACTCGTCGAAGCCCTTCAAATAACTGAGATAGAGCGGGTTGGCCCGTTCGGCCTGGGCGCAGGCGATGCGCGGCAGCTTGGAGATCATGCCCAGGTCGTGCATCAGCTTGAACCCCTTGCCCAGGGCGCTGACGTTGCCCAGGTTGCCCCCGGGGATGACTACCCAGTCCGGCACCTGCCAGTCGAACTGCTGCACCAGCTCCATGCTGACGGTCTTCTGGCCTTCCACCCGGAGCGAGTTCATGGAATTGGCCAGGTAGATGTTGTGACGGGTGCAGAACTCCCGAACCAGCTCCATGCAGCCGTCGAAGTCGGTGTCGATGGCCAGGGTCACCGCGCCGTGGGCGATGGGTTGGATGAGCTGCGCCGTGGAGACCTTGTTCCTGGGCAGGAACACGACGGCGCGGATGTCGGCCACCGCGCAGTAGGCCGCCAGGGCCGCGGAGGTGTCGCCGGTGGACGCGCATGCCACCGCCGGGATCTCCACCCCTTCCGAGATCATCTGGCGCACCATGGACACCAGCACGGTCATGCCCAGGTCCTTGAAGGAGCCGGTGTGGCTGTTGCCGCAGAGCTTGACCCAGAGGTCGGGCAGGCCGATCTCCTTGCCCAGCCGCTCGGCCCAGAAGAGGTTGCTGCCGCCCTCCAGGGTCGACACCACGTTGGCGTCTTCCACGTCGGGGCAGACCATCTCGCGCTTGCCCCAGACCGAGCTGCCGTAGGGCCAGTGGTTGCCCATCAGGCGCTGGTCGAAGAGATCCTTCCAGTATGCGGGCGATTTCTTGCGGAGGAGGTCCAGGTCATGGCGCACCTCCAGGAGATTGCCGCATTTCGGGCATGCGTAGATGATCTCCTTCAGGCTGTAGCGCCCCGGGCAGCCGGCGATACACTCGAACCATGCCCGGTAGGAATCGGGTGGAACCGCCTGGATTTCTCGCGCCTCCATGGCTCGTCCTCTACCTCCGACGAAATTTCGACGCAAGCCTTGGGAGCTTGCGTCCACCGGCACCGCCGGTGCGGACACGGGCGGGTTTGAAACCCGCCCGTGCACCCTCGTCTTGCTGCGGCGCAGGTGTCTACTGCCGGATGGCCGCGTTCTGTTCCGCGCCGGGGAACACCAGGGATTTGATGACCACGGGTACCGCCCCCGAAGAGGGGATCAGGGCGCCGACGTCGATGTAGTCGAACTCCTGCAGCGCGATGCCGTCCACCGAGATGATGGGCTTGTCGAGCTTCATCTCCTCCTTGAAGTGGAGCCCCAGGATGCCGCCGATGTCGCCGTCGTTGACCAGGATCAGCGGGTGCCCCTTGTCGAGCACCGGCTGGAGTCCCTCCACCACCGCTCCGCAGAAGCCCTGCAGACGCGCGAAGGTGGCGGACCCTTCCCAGTGGAACGCCAGCGCCACCGGCTGGCGGCCCGCCTGCAGGTCGAGGCGGCGGAGCGCGTTGTCGATGGCGCCGATGACCTTCGCCCCATCGATGTCGTTGCCCCACTCGAAGTCGACCCGGACCACCGGGACGTTCCTCACCGGCACCGCTTCCGGCGGCGAGATGAAGATGGTGCTGCCGCTGACCTGGATGGTGTACTGGGAGGCGCCGATGACGGTGGCGCGAATGCGCGCCGAAGGTTCCAGGATCGGTATCCCCAGGCCTTCCACCCGTTGGCGGATCTCCCGGCCCAGCATCGCGCCCATGTCGCCGAAGCCGTTGCCGGCGTGACCGTAGATGAACTCGGAAACTCCGCCCGAGAAGGTAACCGCATCGACCTTGCCGCGGTATGAAAGCGGCGGCAGCCGGAGCAGATCGCGGGTCTCGTCGCCGAGGTCCTGCTGGTTGACCACCTCGAACAGGCGGTCCGCCATCTCGGAAGCGATGGCCTGGAGCGTATCCTCGTTCATGAGCTGGCCCAGCTCCAACTCGACGCCTACCGCGCCGCCGTGGCGCCGCCCGGCCTCCTCCACCCGCACCACCGTGTTGCCCTCGTCCATGGCCAGGAGCCGGGCGCCCACGTCGATGGCCGTGACCTCGCGCACCCTGCCGCCCGCGCACACCGCGATCTTGCTGGTGCCCCCGCCCACGTCGATGTTCAACACCACCGCGTCTTCGCGACCCGAGCGGGCCACCGCTCCCGAGCCATGGGCCGCCATCGTCGTTTCGAGCCCGTCCCCGGCGGTCACCGAGACGAACCGACCCGCCTCCTCGGCAAACAGGTCGGCGATGGCACGCGAGTTGCGCCGCCTCACGGCCACGCCGGTGAGGATCAGCGCGCCGGTGTCGACATCCTCGCGCTCGAGTTGCGCGTGCTTGTACTGTTCGTTGATGAACCGGCCCAACTGCTCCACGTCTATGGTCAGGTCGTCGGTGTAGGGGGTGAGCAGAATTTCCGATTCGCTCAGCACCGTCCGCTTCTTGACGACGTAGCGGGTGCCTTCCTGGCTCAACTCGAGAAGCGAGAACACCAGGTGGGACGTGGACGAGCCGATGTCCACGCCCACGCTGGTGAGCTTGATCTCGTCTTCGTCAACGATGTGTCTGCCGGAACCGGTGAAACCGAGGGATCCTGTGTCGGCCACGGGCGGTTCCTCAGGCTTCCGGCTGGTAGATCTCGCCGGGCATCTTGGACTTCATCCCCTCCTTGGCCAGGGTCTCCTCGAACTCCTTGCGCAGGAACGGATCCTCGTCCCGGTAGGCGATGGCGGTGCCGCCGTCCTTGATCTCGATGGCGCCGTAGTCGATGGCCTTCTCGCCGGGCCGGCCGCGCTCGCGTCCGGGCGCGTGGGGGCCGAACCAAGCCGACAGCCGCAACGGCTCCGCGCTGACGCCGAAGTGGGCATGGAACCAGTTGCCGCCCATGGGGGCCGCGCTCACCATGCCGACGGGCTCGTAGTCCTGCCGCTTCACCCCTTCCGCCTTGCCGTCCTTCCACGGCGTGGGACCCAGGGTGGAGGGCCAGGTATAGGTGTAGCCCTTGCCCTTGACGCAGATGAGCACCGCGGCGGAGCCGTGGGCGTGGGCCTTGGAGTAGCGGCCGGTCTCGTGCTGGCCGATCCACAGGTAGAAGCTGTTGCCCACCATGTGCGGCTCGATGCGGCGGTAGCCGGGCGAGCGTCGGTTGTCCAGCGGCAACTCGCAGGTGACGATGTCCGGGATGATGTTGGTCTGGCGCATGGCCAGCCCGCGCACCGGATCCGGCTCGATCTCCTCGTTGGGCTTGTAGTAGTCCTCGGTCTCCTTGTAGCGGTCGCTGAAGACGTAGGGGCAGTTGAAGATGAAGTCGGTGTTGTTGAACAGGTTCATGATGTTGGGCGCGGTGGTCCCGGCCAACAGCAATGCCGGGCTCGAGGTCGCGTTGACGATCTGGTACATGGCGTTCACCGGAATCGCGAACAGCGACCCCTGCTGCCACTCGAAGGTGTGCTTCTTGTCACTACCGTCGGCCCACACCTCGGTGGTGCCGCGGCCCTCGACCACGAAGAACTGCGCCTCGTACAAATGCTTCTGCGCGTTCAAGGCCCCGGCGCCGGGTACCTCCACCACGTAGGAACCCCAGAGCCCCTCCGTCCCCAGGAGCTGGATGAAGCTGGCGTTTCCTCCGACCCGCTTCCAATGCTTCAAGGGCAGGTTCTGGACCTTCTCCACGCCGATGTCCCGGTAGATGGGGATCTCTTGCTCTTCCATGAAGGTATCGTAGGGCGTGTTGGGACGAAGGAACTTCCCGTAGCCCGCCTTCTGCATCTCGCCCGTGGGCTCCTGCCATTTCTCTTTTCCGTTGCCAGCCATAAGTGCCTCCTGAAGTGTGTGTGCCGCTCAATATAGACAATAGGCGCCCGAGCGTCCAGGGTCGGCGGGGCGCGACCGGGTGCCGGGGGTGCCTCAAGGGTCGCGCGTCATCGTGACCGCGATATTGCCCACGTGGCGCTTGGCGATGAACGCCTGCTGGGCGGCGACCAGCTCGCGCAAGGGGTAGGTCGCTGCCAGCACGGGCTTGATCTCGCCACGCTCGATATAGCCCACGAGGTCGGCGAAGACCCCGGGCGGCGGCACCGTGGCGCCGGTGAACACCAGGTCGCGCAGGTAGAATGTTCTCAGATCGAACCGCACCATCGGCCCGGCGATGGCCCCGGCGCAGGTATACCGGCCACCCCGCGACAGGACCGAAATCAGCCGGGGCCAGAGCGGGCCGCCCACCACGTCGGCCACCACCGTCACCTCTCCGGCGCCGGTTGCCTTCACGAGGGCTGCCCTCAGGTCTTCCGGGGCACGCGGCAGCACATGATCGGCGCCGAGGGCCCTGACAGCCTCGGCCTTGTCCTCGCCGCAGAGCGCGACGGTCTGGGCGCCGCGACGCCGGGCGAGCTGGATCAGGGCGGAACCCACGCCGCCGGACGCCCCCGTCGCCAGAACCCGGTCCTGCGCTCCTACGCCGGCGCGGTTCAGCATGTACTCCGCGGTCAGACAGGAGGTCGCGAAGGTTGCCAGCTCGGAATCCGAAAGATCGCTGTCCACCGCATGGACGTTTCGGACATCGGCCACGGTGTACTCGGCGAAGCCGCCGTCGCACTCCGAGCCCAAGTAGCCGCATTTGTCGCGATCGAGCGGATCCCTCCAGTCGCGCAGCCAGGGGTCCACCAGCACTCGCCTGTCCAGGAGCGCGGCGTCGCAACCAGCGCCGAGGGCAACCACCCGTCCGCACGCGTCCGCCCCCTGAATACGGGGAAAGGTGATGGGCTTGCCGCCCCAGGTCGCATCCGCGTCGCCGGCGTCTTGGAGCGCCTCACCGGTCGTGGCCTCGGAGACACCAGCCGAGTACCACCCCGTGCGGGTATTGACGTCGGTATTGTTGAGACCGCAGGCGCCGACTTCGATGAGAACCTGGCCGGGACCCGGCAGCGGACGCGGCCAATCCTCTCGATAGCCCAGCAGATCGAGGCCGCCGTGACCGGTCAACACCACGGCGCGCATGACGCCGGGCAAGGTCGGCCGGCCCCTGGACGTGCGATTCGTCGTCTTGCCGGCAGCCATTCCGGAAAGGGCACCCGCGTACCGAGAACCTTCGGGTCAGTCGAAGCAGTCGAGCCCGGCGGCCGCGACTCCCACCCTGGCGATGTCCTCGTCCTCGTCGGAGGTGCCGCCGCTCACGCCCACGGCGCCCACCACGTCGTCGCCGTCGCGGATCAGCAGGCCGCCGGCGGCGGGAACCACCTTGCCGTCGGCCAGTGCGGTGAGGGCGGCGAGGAAGGTCGGGCGCTCGTTGAGGCGCTCGGCGATGGAGCGGCTGGAGCCGCCCATGCCCAGGGAACCCCAGGCCTTGCCGATGGCGATCTGGGGGCGCAGGATGCTGGTGCCGTCCTCGCGCTTGAAGGCCTTGAGGTGGCCGCCGTCGTCGAGCACGGCGACGGCCATGGGCCTGAGGTCCAGCTTGCGGGCCTGGGCCAGGGTTTCGTCGACGATGATCGTTGCCTGTTCAAGGCTCATTCTTGAGCTGCTTCGTGCCAAGATTGTCCTCCTTTTCCTTCGATGCCTGCTCTTCCGCCTCCGGAGCATCCGCCGTCCCCGTAGCGGCCGCTCCCGTGCCCGGCCGGGTCTCCACCTGCAGCGGCGGCTGCCCCTGCTTGGTCTCGCCCCAGTAGACGGTGCGGTGCGGGAAGGGTATCTCGATGCCCCGCTCGTCGAACGCTTTCTTCAGACGCCGGTTGTACTCGCGGCCGATCCGCCACTGCTGGACCGGCCGGGTCTTGAGCCGCGCGCGCACGATCACCGCGGAATCCTCGAACCGGTCCACGCCCATGATCTCGATGGGTTCCAGCATGTCCCGGCGATACTGCGGCTCCTGGCGCATGGCTTCGTCCACTTCCTTCATCACCGCCACCACCTCGTCGGTGTCCTCGCGATAGCCCACTCCCACGTCCATCAGGTAGCGGGAGTAGTCCTTGGTCATGTTCTCCACGTGCTCGATGGTGCTGTTGGGCACGAAGTGCACGTTGCCGCTCAGGTCTCGGATGCGCACGGACCGCAGGGTAACTTTCTCCACCGTGCCGGTGACTCCGCCGACGTCCACCACGTCGCCGGCGCCCACGCTGCCCTCGGTGAGGATGAAGAGGCCGTTGATGATGTCCTTGATCAGCGACTGGGCGGCGAAACCTACAGCCAATCCGAATATCCCGATGCCCGCCAGCAGCGGACCGACCTCGATGCCGGCAAGTTGCAGGATCAGGAGAAGGCCCAGCAGGAACACCACCAGCTTGACGGCCGTCTGGGCCAGCGGCGCAAGGGTCTGGAGCTTTCTCCCCGCCTCCTGGCTGCCCACCCTGTCCAGGACCCTCGGGCGCAGGAGCGACTGGACGGTGGCGTTGCTGAGCCGCACCAGGGCCACACCGGCCACCACCACCAACACCATCAAGGCCCCCCTCGCCAGCACCGTCGCGCCCGCGGGGGTGCCGAGAAACTCCGCCACCGAGACGCCCCAGATCTCCAGCAACACGGCCGCGGCCAGAAGCCACAGCGGCAGGTCCACCAGCACCCGCAAGAGGCCGCCGCGCACGCTGTCGGCGGGGTCGTTTCCTGCTTCCGGGGCGCCCAGCCTCGCCGCGGCCCTTTCCCATACCGCGCGGACCGCGCCCTTCACGTAGAAGGACACCAGCAGCACCGCCAGCGCCAGCAGCCCGGTTCCCATGATCCTCTGCCAGACGAACTGCGACGCGTACTGATATCCGGCGAAATTGAGGGCGATGACGCCCACGAGCACCGCCACCACCACGAGATGCACCAAGGGCCACACCGACCACAGAAAGCCATCCTGCGAACGGCTGGCGCGGAGGGCCGCCGCCATGACCGCGCTTCTCCGGCTGCATCCCACCGCCGCCAGCGCCAGCACCATCAGGGCGAATGCGATCATCAGCAGGCGCGCCAGCGCGAGGCTCGCGCCCACGTCGTCTCCGGGAGCGTTCAGCAGCACGTAACGCGGTATGAGCAGCACCAACGCGGCGACGCAAAGCGCCAAAACCGCCGCCCGAAGCCATCGGCCGGCTTCCGGGGCCACCCCCCACCGACGCTCGCCATGGCCGTCCGCACGGAAAACCGCGTCGCCGAAGAGTCCCGCCCACAGGACCAGCGCGGCCAGTTGCAGAGCCCCTGCCAGGGCCGGGCCGAGTGAGCCGTTCTGGGACAGTCCCAACTGCGGCAGGGCCAGGACGGCGAGGACGATGTAGACCGGCCATACAGCGGCGTGGACGGCCAGCAGCAACGCCACGCGATGCGCCGGTACCTCGAGCCCCCGGGCCCTGTGGCGGGTCAGCCGCCCCCGGAGGAACCGGGCCGCTCTCACGGCCAGCCACGGCATCACCCCGAAGACCAGCACGGCCGCGGCCCACGGCCAGTACGAGCCGGCGAACCGTATCTCGGCCATTTGCCGTTCCCGAAGAAGCCACCCGTAAACGCGCGTCAGCAGGCCGACGCCGCCGTCCACCGCCTGGCCGAAGAGCGTACCGTTGGGCGGGAACAGCCCCAGGGGCTCGCGGTTCCGCAACCACAGCATCCGGTCCAGGACGAGCGTGTACAGGCTCTGCAGCTGATCTTCCCGCCGGCGCTTGAGATCCATCAAGCGGGCGGCGCGGTCCGCCAGCTCGGAGAGGACGCCTTCCTGGGCCTGCAATGCCTCCTTGCGATCCTCCATGAGGCTCTCGAGACGGGACCTCACCGCCGGCAACGGCTGCCCTTCCGCCGCCAGCGCCCGCGCGTAGTCCCTGGCTTCGGCATCCACCCGGAACAGCAGCGTGCCCAGCTCGAACAGCGTCTGCCGGTACTCTCGAAGCCGCCGGCCCAACGGCTCTTGATCCGCGGACAGGCGGGGATTCCGTTGCGCCCGATGGCGGAATTTCTCGAGCTCCACCTTGATGTGGCGAGCCACCCAGTCCCCCGCGCCGTAGCGCTCCACCAGGTCCACGAGACGTTCCTTGTTGCGGATGTCCTGGGCCGTGAGGCGCTCCTGCTCCGAAAGCTCCCTGCTCACGCTCGCCAGTTCCCGGCGACGCGCCAGGGTGTCCTTCTGCACCTTCAGCACTTGGAGCTCGAGGGTCATGAGCAGGCTTTCGACCCGTGACAGGGTCTCGGTCAGGCGCCTCTGGAGGATCGCGATGCGGTCGTCGAGCACCTCTTCCTCGAAGTCGATGCTCACGGCGGTGTCCGGCACGGGACGCGGGACGAGCGGCTCGGCGGCGCCGGGCTCGCCCGCGGGGGGAGGTGCGGGCGCGGGTCGAGGATCCTGCGCGGCTTGCGGCTCTTCGGCGGGCCGGGTCTCCTGGCGGGCCGGCGGTTCCTCGACCGGCCGGTCCGCCCGCGCTCCGGGAGGCGTCTGGCCGAAGCCTGCGGAGGCGAACAGCGCGAACACGGCCATCGCCACAAGAACGGCCCGGCCCGCGGGCAGAATTTTTCGACTCATTCCGGTTCTCTCGGAGGGGGCGGCGACGCGGGCAGCCCGCCCGACGGCCAGGCTGTGCTCCTCGCGCCTCATCCCTCGATCTGCTAGCTACTGTGTCTTGTTTCTTACTTCACCACTCGCCCTCGATTCAAGATGACATCCCGCGGCAACGTCCTGCTCCTGGCCACCGCCCTCCTCGTCACCTTCACGACCGGGACCGCCAGCCGCATCTTCGCCATCTCGCTGCCGACCGTGGCCGCCGGCCTGCAGACCGACATGGTGGGCATCTCGTGGGCGCTGATCTCCTTCCAGTTGGCCACCGCTGCGCTGTCCCTGGTCTTCGGGCGCGTGGGGGACGTATACGGACGCCAGACCGTCTACATCTGGGGCATCGTGCTCTTCACCGCAAGCTCGCTGTTGTGCGGGCTGTCCGGAGACATCCTGCAGCTCATCGTCTACCGCGTGCTCCAGGGGGTCGGCGCCGCCATGATGCAGGCCCAGGGCCGGGCCCTGGCCATGGACGCATCCACCGAGGAGTCCAGGGGACGCGTGCAGGGGTTCATGACCACGGCGCATCACAGCGGCTTTCTGGTCGGCCCGGGCCTGGGCGGGTTCATCATCCAGTACATCCACTGGCGCGGCGTATTCTTCTTCCTCGTCCCCCTGGGAGCCGTCGCCACCGCCCTGGGGTTGGGCTTCCGGCGGCGCCAGGGGAGCGACGCGACCGAACGCTCCGGGAACGGACGCCCGGCCATCGACTATCTCGGCGCCGGGCTGCTGGTGGCCGTCACCCTGGCGTTGATGGCCATCCTCGACCGCCAGGTCATGGAAGCCCTCGCTCCGCTCTGGCGTGCCGGCGCCGTTGGGGCCTTCGCGGCATTGGCCGCCGGATTCCTGTGGCGCGAGAGCCGGGCAGCGAGCCCCATCCTGAGCCTGGCGCTGTTCCGGATCCGGATGTTCGCCTTCAGCACGGTGGCAATGCTGCTGGTCTCCATCGTCAACACCCTGCACGTCTACCTGCTGCCGTTCTACCTGCAGGACGTGCTGGGGCTGACCCCCTCCTTCATGGGCATCCTGTTCCTCAGCGCACCGATCTTCGCCGCCGCGCTGTCGCCGGTGGGCGGCATCATCGCCGACAAGGTCGGGCCTACAATACCGGCCACCGCGGGCGCCGTGCTGTATGCCGGAGCATCCTTCCTGGGAGTCTATTTCGCGGCGGGTTCGCACTGGATGCTGCCCACGATGGCGCTGGTGCTGGTGGGACTGGGCAGCGCGCTCTTCTTCCCGCCCAACCACACGGCGCTGATATCGTCCGTGCCGTTGGAACACCGGGGCGTGGCCACCGGCACCCTCTACACCATGTTCGGCCTGGGGAACGTCTTCGGCGTCACGGTGGGCAACTTCCTCATGACCGTGGCCTTCCGCATGCACTCCGGCGATCCGGAAGCGCTGCCCGCGGCCGCCGACCGGGCGTACTTCGTGCTGGCCCTTCAGGACACCTTCCTGATCACCACGGGCGTCGCACTGGCGGCGGTAGCGTGCTCGCTGTTGCGGGGACCCAACCACCCGTCACCCCGGGCCTGACCCGTGGTCCGGGCGGCAAGGCTGGGTCAGTGGCTTGTTCGGAGTCTCGCGGCTACCGCAGCCGCTCCGGCAGGTTGACGAAGGTGCTCATCTCGTGCGGCATGGCGGTAACCTGCGCTTTGCACACGTGGGCCGGAGTGAGCTGGTCGATGCTGGTGACGCCCAGCAGGCCCATGGCGATGACGATCTCGTTCTCCAGGAGTTGCAGCGCGCGCACCAGGCCCTCGTAACCCCCCGCCCCCAGGGCCCAGCCCTGAAGCTTGCCGATGGTCACGGCCTTGGCGCCCAGGGCCACCGCCTTCAGCACGTCGGTACCTCTCAGGAAGCCGCCGTCGATGATGATCTCGGCCTTGCCGCCCACGGCCTCCACGACTTCCGGGAGCATGTCCATGGTCCCCTGCCCGTGGTCGAGCTGGCGGCCGCCGTGGTTGGAGATGTAGATGACGTCCACGCCGTGCTTCAGGGCGACGGTTGCGTCCTCGGCGGTGGCCACGCCCTTGAGGAGGAACGGCATCCCGCCGATCTCCTTGATGGCGTCCATTGTCTCCCAGGTGAGCTTGGCCTGCCACAGCCGGTCCTGGTTGGCGGCCTCGCGCCGCTTGCTGGGCGGCAGCCAGCGGTTCATCAACTGCCGCTCCCGGTTGCTGTAGTGGGCCGAATCCACGGTGAGGCAGAGGGCCTTGTAGCCCGACTGCTTGACCCGTCCCAGGATCTCCTCGACCCAGTCCAGGCCGCCGCGGATATAGAGCTGGAATATCTTGTCCGAGGGGGTGGCCGCGGCCGTCTCTTCGAGGGCGGGCTGGGTGACGGAGCTGACGAAGTTGACGGTGCCGAACTCGTTGGCGGCCTTGGCGGAGGCCACGGCGCCCTCCGGGGTGATCTGCTGAAGCGATCCGATGGGAGCCAGCATGACGGGAATGCGCAGCTTGTGGCCGAGCACCGTGGTGGAGGTGTCCACCTCGGAGACGTCCACCAGCACCCGCGGACGAAGGGCCAGCGAGTCCAGGGCCAGCCGGTTGCGGCGCATGGTGGTCTCCGACTCGCTGCCGCCGCTCAGGTAGTCCCAGACCGGCTGGGGCAGGTTGCGCCGCGCGTCTACGATGATCTCCTGATTGCTGACGTACTGTTCACTCATTGCGATTCCCTTCCGACGAACGGCGTAAAGGCGCAACGGTGGGAGTCCGCATCCGCGGCGGACTCCCACCCGTCTCTTCCATCAATGACCGGCGGCCCCTGGGGCCTGGCTCGGAACTACTTGCCGCGCTTCGGCAGAAGCTTCGGCAGGAACTCGTTGGTGTAGACGTCCTCCACCGCCGACTTCTTCGGAAGCTTCATGTGCGTGGTGATGAGGTTGTTGGTGAATACCATGCGGTCCTTGGTCATTTGGCCGATGCCCGCCTTCATGGCGTGGTCGGACAGCAGCGAGTCCACCGCGATGTCGAAGTGCTTCCGCGCCAGGTCCGGGCTGATGGCCGGGTTGTGCTTGATGAAGATGTCCACGGCCTCCTGCGGGTTCTCCACCGACCAGGCAATGCCCTTGTAGGTGGCGGTCAGAAACCGTTTCACCAGGTCCGGCTTGTTCTTGAGGGTGTCCTCGTGCACCATCAGGCCGTTGCCGTAGGTAGCCATGCCGTGGTCGGCGAACAGCAGGTACAGCGGCTTCTTGCCGACCTTCGCGGCGGCCGCGTCCAGCGTCGGCTTCTCGGTGTAGAAGATGAGGATGGCATCCACCCGTCCGGCCAGGAGGCTCGGGACGGTGGCGGGCACCGTCATGTTGATCCACTTGACCTTCTTGTCGTCGAACTTGTTGATGTTGGCGAAGGCCGGGAAGATGACCCGCGCGGCGTTGGCCTCGGGCGAGCCGATCGTCTTTCCTTCGAGGTCCGCCGGCTTGGTGATCTTGTTCCCCACCAGCGTGGCCAGGGTCTCCAGGGTCTTGTCGTGGACCATGCCCACCATCTTGAGCTTGGCGCCCCGCGACCGGCCGGCGATCATGTTGCCCACCGAAGCGAAGCCGAAGTCGTCGGTGCCCGAGGCGATGCGCTTCACGGTGTCGCCGGAGCCGAAGCCTCGGGTCATCTGCACGTCGAGACCCGCTTCCTTCCAGAACCCCTTGTCGATGCTCACGTAGTACATGGCGTGCTTGCCGTAGGGGATCCAGTCCAGCGCGAACTTGACCTTGTCCATGGCCGAGGCGCTGCCGATGCCCGTCACGTACAGCAGAAAAATCGCAAGCGCGATGAATATGCGTTTCATTTCCTGTACCTCCCCGCGTTAGAGCGTGTTTGCAACTACCTTACAGATACTGCAGCCCGATGGTCTTTCCCACTTGCCTGACGCATTCGGTGAACTCCGCCGACAACCGCATCTCCGGGGTCCGGGGCCGCGGCAGCCCTATTTTGATGATGTCGGTGATCCGGCCCGGCCGGGGCGTCATCACCATCACCCGGTCGGCCAGGAAGACCGCTTCGGGGATCGAATGGGTGATCAGCAGGCTGGTCTTCTTCTTTTCGCTCCAGATGCGCTGAAGCTCCATGTTCATCTCGCCCCGGGTCATGGCGTCCAGGGCGCCGAAGGGCTCGTCCAGCAACAGCAGCGAAGGGTCGTGCACCAGTGCCCGGCTGATGGACGCGCGCTGCTGCATGCCGCCGGACAACTCCCGCGGGTACTTGTCCTTGAACTCCGTGAGTCCGGTCAGCTCCAGCAACTCCAGGGCCTTGGGATAGTATTCATCCTTGGAAAGGCCGAGTATCTCCACCGGCAACAGGACGTTGTCGATGACCGAGCGCCACTGAAACAGCACGGGTGTCTGGAACACGATGCCGGTGCTGGACTTGGGCCCCGTCACCGGCGCGCCGTTCACCAGCACCTCGCCCCGGGTCTTGTCGAGCAGCCCGGCGATGATCTTCATGATCGTGGTCTTGCCGCAGCCGCTGTGGCCCACCAGGGATATGAACTCCTGCTCGTAGACCTCGAACGAGGCGTCCTCGAGCGCCACGATGGGCGCATCCTTGGAAGGATACACCTTGGTGAGGCTCCTGACCTCGATGGCTTTCCCGTTCGTCATGGACATCGATTCCAAACTCGATCCGCCCCGGCCGGCCGGATGTTCTCCATCCGCCGGGAGCCGGCCTTACATGCCGAAGCCCGTCATCTCCTGCTCATCCTCGCCGATGCTCCAAGGGATCAACCACATTTCCAGCAGCACCAGGACGCCGTAAAGGACCAGGCCCAGGGCCGACAGCACGACCAGGGCCGCGAACATGAACGGCGTATTGACCTCGTAGTTGGCGACCATGACCAGGTACCCGAGGCCGGTGTTGCCGCCGACGAATTCGCCGATGATGGCGCCGATGACCGCCAGCGTGATGGCGATCTTGAGGCCGCCGAAGAAGTGTGGCAACGCGTTGGGCAGGCGGACCTTGGAGAAGATCTGCCAGTCCGAGGCCTGGAGCGACTTGACCAGGTCCAGCATCTCGGGCTGCACCATGCGCATGCCCTGGACCGTGGTGACGATGATGGGGAACCACGAAACCAGGAACGCGATGAGCACCTTGGACATTTCGCCGTAACCCACCCAGATCAGCAGCAGCGGCGCGATGGCCACCTTGGGAACGATCTGGGCCACGAGGATCAGCGGGTAGAGAAGATTCTGGAGCAACCGGGAGTAGACGATCATGATGGCCGAGATCACCCCCAGCACGAGCCCCATGAGGAACCCGTAGATGGTTTCCCGGAAGGTCACGAGGCAGTTCTGCATGAGGGGAAAGAACTTCTCGATGATGGTCCAGAAAATCTTCGACGGCGCGGGCAGCAGGAACTCGGAGACCGAGAACAACCACACCGACACCTCCCAAAGCAGCGTGAAGAGGATGAGACTGGAGGTGATGGTGCCGAGCTCCTTGAAACGTTCAACCATTCATTTTCCCCGCATGGCCGACGGCGCACGCCAATCGTTCAGGACGCCTTCATACCACAAGTTCCCGCGCAAGAAACCCCTAAATGGAATTTTAGCCCGGCGCCACGCCCATTGCCATGGAGCGCATTTGGCGCTACGGGTAAGACAGCCATCGAAACGACCCGGGAAAGGACGAACCATGCCGGACAAGGTATCGATCTTCGGGCACGACCACTGAGACTACACCGCGAGTGCCCGGCGGGACTACTCGGACAGAAACATCCCCATCGAATACATCAACGTGCTGGAGGACGAGGACGGCCTCCGGCGCATGATGGACCTCAACGACGGCAGCCGCGAGATCCCGGTCATCGTGGAGGACGGCAGGGTCACCGTCGGCTTCGGCGGAAGCTGAGCGGTGTAGCGGCCGCGGTCGCGGCCGGGAAATTGACTTGCAGCGGGGTCATCGGATATTCTCCGTCTTGACCGTCGCGTGATTTCACCCGATCCCCTCGGAGGTTTGCGATGATCAAGCACGTCGTTCTCGTGAAGCTGAAGCCGGACGCCTCCCCCGATCAAATCGACAGGATGATCGAGGGCTACAACTCCATGAAGGAATCCATCCCGGACCTGCTGAGCTGGTCCATGGGAGCGAACCTGCGCCGTGACGGCGACTACGACTACGCCATGGTGGCCATCTGCGAGGACGCGGAGAGCCTCCAGCGCTACGTGGACCACCCGGTGCACCGGCAGGTGGCCCAGGAGGTCGGGCGGCCGATCTTCCAGAGCCGGGAGATCGCCGACTACGAGTTCGACCCCGAGGAGGAGATGTGGGAGCCCCAGGTGCAGGAGGTGTGGACCGAGCTGTCGGACACGGTCAAGCCCGCGCACACGGCCCTGGTGGTCATCGACGTGCAGAACGACTTCTGCGCCCCCGGCGGCGCGCGCATGAAGGGCGACCTGAGCTTCGTCGAGGCCATGCGCGAGCCGTTGAAGGTGATGGTGGAAGCGGCCCGGGCCGCGGGGGTGCCGGTCATCTACACCCAGACCTCCAACGACAACGAGCACGACAACGGCCCGATCCTGGCCCGGCGCGCCCGGGTGGGACTGGCCAATGCCAAGTACACCGTCCCGGGGACCCCGGGATGGGACGTCTGCGACTTCGTCGCGCCCGCTCCGGAGGACGTCCGGATCAAGAAGTGGCATCACAGCGGCTTCACCAACCCCAGGATGGACTCCACCCTGGGGCGCCTGGGCATCAAGACCTTGCTGTTCACGGGCGCCGCCACCAACGGCTGTGTCGAGGCCACGGTGCGGGACGCGTTCGCACGGGGCTACTACAACGTGGTGCTGGAAGACTGCGTGGCGGCCTACGACGCCGACTTGCAGCGCTACTCGCTCAAGAACATGGCCACCCATTTCGCGCTCATCAGCACCAGCCGCGAAGTGCAGCGCACATGGGCGGAACAGGGGGCGCTGGCGGGCTGATACCGTTCCCGGAATTCGCCTTGCGGGTGTATGATTCCGGACAGAGCCGCAACGCCGTACCACGGTCCCAAAGGAGAACACCATGGCCACAGCCACAGCCGAGAAACTCGACGACACCGTCGAAGCAAGCTTCAACTACATGGTCCACAAGGGCCCCCGGCCCGTCACCACGTTCGAAAAGCCCAGCCTCGGCTACCCGCACAAGGACCGGACGTACGAGACCCACACCGCGCTGGTCCGAAACGGGCGCAACCACCCCGAGCTCTCCGTCGAGCACCACGGTTTCGCCCTGCGGCCCCAGCCCACGAAAATGACCGACTTCTTCGACGAGGACGAGATACGGGCGGTCTACTATCCCGAGATGGAGGCGCTGATCAAGGAAAACACCGGCGCCTGCCGGGTGCTGATCTTCGACCACACCTTGCGCTCCGGCTACGAGGAGAAAGGCGCCAAGGGACCGGTCCAGAACGTGCACAACGACTACACCGAGTGGTCCGGCCCGGAGCGGGTGCGGGACCTGCTGCCGGACGAGGCGGAGGAGTTGCTCAAGAAACGTTTCGCCGTGGTCCAGGTGTGGCGCGGCATGCTGAACCCGGTCCTGCGGGACCCCCTGGCCATGTGCGACGCCCAGAGCATCGCCACCGAGGACCTCATCCCGACCGTGCGGCCGCATCCCAACCGGTTGGGCGAGACCTACCACCTGACCTACAGCCCCGACCACCGGTTCTACTACTTCCCGGACATGCAGCCGGACGAGGCCATCGTCTTCAAGTGCTACGACTCGAAGACGGACGGACGGGCGCGCTTCTCCGCGCATTCCGCCTTCGAGCATCCCGACACCGCGGAGGACGCGCCGCCGCGGGAGAGCATCGAGATCCGCACCCTGGCGTTCTTCGACGAATAGAAATCCGGCGGCGGGCTTGCGCCCGCCGCCCTACTCCTCATCGAATCCGCGTTTAAAACGGCGGCGCCAGTAGGCGTCCAGCGCCTCGTAGAGGCCCGGGTCCGCCTTCTTGTTCTTGACGAACCAGTCCCCCAGGATGTCGATGCTGTGGTCCACGTCCACCACCGGGTTGGAGGCGAACAGCACCATCTGCGACAGCGCCTTGCGGCTGGCGTTCTTCTCCAAGGCGTTCCCCAGGCCGACGAGGAACACCTCCCGCTGGTCCGTCCGAAGGCGATTGTAGAGGCTCCAAAGGACCGACGCGGCGCCGTACCGCTCCACGTCATCGGCGGTGTCGCGGTCGAGGCCCAGAGTGATGCGCACGATGAGCCGCTCGTAGCCTCTTATGTCGTAGTACTCGTACGCCATTCGAGGCGAGCTTCGAGATAGCGGTTCCTGTCGAAAGGCTCGGGAACGGCGCTCACTCAGCGCCGCTGCGTTACCGTATCCACCAGCGCCGGCTTGCCCTGCTTGACCTGTTCGATGGCGCGGTCCAGCGCCGGCCGGAGGTCGTCGGCGTTCTCGATGGGGCCCTCGCCGTACCAGCCCATGGAGCGGGCCATGGTGGCGAAGTCGGGGTCCGGGCCGCACAGGTCCATGCCGATATGGGCGCGGTTTGGATCGGTGCCGCGGTTCCGGGCCATGACGATCTGGTGGTTCCAGTCGTTGTAGTAGGCGCGGTTGTTGTACATCACGATGAGCATGGGGATCTCGTACTTGGCGGCGATCCACAGGCTGCCGGCGTCGAACATCAGGTCGCCGTCGGGCTGAAGGTCCACCACCAGCCTCCCCTTGCCCCTGTGGGCCAGGGCCACCCCCAGGGAGATACCGATCTGCGTGCCGGTTCCCAGCTCACGCCCGCCGTGGCGGTAGGGCTGGTCGAAGTTCCACAGCCGGCGCGCCCAGTCGTGCAGCGTGCCGGAGGTCAGCACCCAGTCCTCGTCCTTGATGGCGTCCCACACCTCCAGCGCCAGCCGCGGCACGGTCATGGGCACTGCGTCCCAGCGGTCCTCTTTCGCCTGGCGGAGCCACTCGGCCCGGACCTCGGCGTGGCGCTTGCCCACCTCCTCGGTCCTCTTCGCGATCTGTTCGGCCCGGCCCGGCGTCCCGGCGATGCGTTCCTTCACCAGCTTCGTCAACGCCGGCGCCGCGGTCACGGGGTCCGCGGTCATGCGCTGGTGGGCGTAGAACGGCCGGGCGTAGGTCATGGCCCACTTGCTGATCTCCGTGTCGGTGTAGCCGATGTCGATCCAGGTGGCGTCCTCCGGCACCATGCTGACCACGGTGCGGGTGGCGATGTCGCGCACGTGGGTGGGTTTCTCGAAGTCCGCGATGTCCAGCGTCAGCACCACGTCCGCGTCCTTGTAACAGCCTTCGCTGTCCATGCTCAGGTTCAACGGATGCTCGCTGGGGAAGTTGAGGCGCGAGTCGCAGTCCCACACCGCCGCTCCGAGGGTCTCGGCCAGCTCCACCACGTGGTCCCAGCCGTGGGGCGGACGGGCGGCGAAGTCGGCCACGATGACCGGGCGTTTGGCCGCCGCCAGGGTGTCGGCCGCCTTCTCCAGCGCCGTGGGGTCCGCCATGGCCTGCGCGGGCACGTGCACGTTGTCCTCCGGCGGCATGGCCACCTCGTGGTCCAGCGCGGCCTCCTGGAGGCCGGCGTCGTAGCACATGTAGATGGGCCCCTGCTTGCCGCTCATCATCACCGCATAGGCCCGGGCAAAGGCGCCGGGCACGGCGTCGATGGTGGTGGGCTGGGAGTCCCACTTGACGTAGTGGCGGATGGCCTCGCCCTGGACGCTGGCGGAATGGATCCAGTCGATGAAGGGGCGCCGCTTGGGCTCTTCCATGGGGCCGGTGGCGCCCATGATGAAGATCGGCGCGCGGTCGAGATAGGCGTAGTAGATGCCCATGGGCGCGTGCAGCAGCCCCACCAGGTTGTGGACGATGGCGATCATCGGCTTGCCGCTGGCGCGGGCGTAGCCGTGGGCGATCTGCACCGCGATCTTCTCGTGGTTGCACAGCATCATCGGCGGGTCGTTCTCGCCGTAGTTCACCAGCGAGTCGTGGAGGCCCCGGTAGCTAGCCCCGGGGTTGAGCGCGATGTACTCGAACCCGTAGCGCTTGACCATGTCGACGATGACGTCCGACTGCCACTTGCGGTCGGATTTCTTGATCTCGACCGTCTCGATCCTTTCGGCTTTGCTCATTTCGTGTTCCTCGGTTTCAGTTTTCGGCCCGACCCCCAATCGTCATTCCCGCGAAAGCGGGAATCCAGGGGTGGGGACGGGTGGACGGAATTGCCGCGGCGCCCCGCCCCGCCTGAATTCCCGCTTTCGCGGGAATGACGGAGAGGCCGCGGGACAGGGCGGAGAGGCCACAGGACCTGGACATAACGGGGAGGGGGCTGGACATGACAAGGAACGGCCAGCCCTCAGGTGTTGATGTCCCGGCGCCAGACGATGGGGTCCACCAGCGCCGGCTTGCCGGCCTTGACCTGCTCGATGGCCCGGCGTACCGCCGGCACCACCTCCGCCGGGTCGTCGATGGGGCCTTCGGCGTACCAGCCCATGCCCCGGGCGATGTGGGCAAAGTCCGGCGGCGGCGCCTCGAGATCCATGCCGATGTAGGCCCGGTCGGGGTCGGTGCCGCGCTGGTGGGCCATGTGGATCTGGTGCGCCCAGTCGTTGTAGTAGGCGCGGTTGTTGTACATGATCACCAGCATGGGGATGTCGTACTTGATGGGCATCCATAGCGCCCCCAGGTCGAACATGAGGTCGCCGTCGGGCTGGAGGTCCACCACCAGCCTCCCCTGCCCCTTGTGGGCCAGCGCCACGCCGACGGACATGCCGATCTGGGTGCCGGTGCCCAGCTCCCGGCCCGGATGCCGGTAGGGCCGGTCGAAGTCCCATATCTTCTGGACCCAGTCCTTCAGGGTCCCGGCGGTCAGCACCCAGTCCTCGTCCTTGATGGCCTGCCACACCTCGTAGGCCAGCCGGGACTCGGTCATGGGCCGCTGGTCCATTTCCTTCTCGACCTGCTGCTGCCACTTCCGCCATTGCTGCTCGTGCTTGTCCGCCAACGCCTTCTTGCGCTCCTCGACGCGCTCCTTCAGCGCCGCGTCGGCGTCGATGAGGGCGCCGCACGCCTGGGTGAGCGCCGGGATGGTGATGGAGGTGTCCCCCATGACCCGCAGGTCCCAGTTGTTGTGCTTGTTGTAGTCGGTGGCCCACTTGCTGATCTCGATGTCGGCGAAGCCCGCGTCGACCCACTTGCAGTCCGGCGTCGTCACCACCGTGATCTCGCGGGTCTGGGTGTTGAGCTTGTGAGAGCCCCGGGTCCAGTCCACCACGTCGAGCGCCATCACCAGGTCCACCCCCGCAAAGGCGTCCGGGTTGAAGCTCATGCTCAAGGGATGGCGGTTGGGGAAGCCCAGCCGTTTACACACGTCGAACACCGATGCCCCGACCGTTTCGGCCAGCTCCACAGTGGGCTCATAGCCCTCCGGCATGCGCGCGGCGTACTCGGTGAGCAGCAACGGGTTGTCCGCGTTCACGAGCATTTCGGCGGCCTGGGCCACCGCCCCCTGCTCCGGCGCGATGCGCGACGGCACCTTCACCGCCGACGCCGGCGGGATCGTTATGTCGTCGGTGAGCGGGGTTTCCTGCAGCGCCGAGTCGTAGCACATGTAGATGGGGCCCTGGGGCTCGCTCATCATGATGGAGTAGGCCCGTGCGAAGGAGTCCGGCACGCCATGGATGCTGCCGGGCTGATAGTCCCACTTGGTGAAGTTCCGCACCGCGTCGCCCTGGGCGAACGCCGTATGGATCCAGTCGATGAACGGGCGCCGGTACTTCTCGTCCATGGGGCCGGTGGCGCCGATGACGAACACCGGGCAGCGGTCGATGTAGGCGTAGTAGACGCCCATGGGCGCGTGCAGCAGCCCCACCACGTCGTGCACGATGGCGATCATGGGCTTGCCCGACGCCTTGGCGTAGCCGTGGGCGATCTGCACCGCGATCTTCTCGTGGTTGCACAGCAGCATCTCGGGATCGTTCTCGCCGTAGTTCACCATGGAGTCGTGGAGACCCCGGTAGCTCGCCCCCGGGTTCAGCGCGACGTAGGGGATGTCGTAGAGTTTCATGAGGTCGACGATGACGTCCGACTGCCAGCGCTGCTCCGATTTCTTGATATCCGACATGAAGTGCCTTTCTCTAACTGTTGATTGACGATCCTGCTCTATGATTTATGATCTGAATTGACTAGGTCATCGTCCGGGGCTTGTCAACGTGACCCACGCTTGACAGGGCCGGCGTCACTTCACCGGAAAGGAGCAGCAACATGAACGGACTCGGAGTTTGGCGGATCGCCGTAGCAACATTCGTGGGGTTTCTGGCATTGTCGGGCCATGCGGCGGCACAAGAGCAACGGGCGTTTTTCATCGAACCGAAGGACGGGGCGGAAGTCCGGAGCCCGGTGAAGGTCGTGATGGGCGTGGAGGGCATGACCATCAAGCCTTCCGGCGGAGTGGTGGCGGGCACCGGACACCACCACATCCTCATCAACCAAGGCGCCATGCGCGGCGGAAAGGTGATTCCGACGGACAAGACCCACCTGCATTACGGCAAGGGGCAGACGGAAGCCAGCATCGAGCTCGCGCCCGGGGACTACACGCTGACCATGCAGTTCGCCGACGGCCTCCATCGATCCTTCGGCAAGAAGATGGCGCACACGATCAAGATCAAGGTGCTGCCCGCCAAGTGACCGCAGAGGCGCAGGGGCGACCGGCCGGTCGCCCCTGCGCAGACCTCCCAACGACACCCTGCCCGCCGCGTTTGACCCCGAGGCAGCCGCCGGACCACACTGCCCCTGGTGGGAACCGGAATCGTCTACGCCATCGCCGGGGGCATCGTGTGGGGTTTCGTGCCCCCGCTGGTGAAGCGGGGGCTGGTCCATTCCGACGTCGACGCCGCGGTGACCGTCCAGCAACTCGCCATGGTGGCGTTCCTGCTGGTGGTCTGGGTCGCCGGCTACGGCGCCGGCGGACTGCCGATTCCCCTTCCCGCCCTTGCCACCTTCGTGATCCTGGGCGCCATCGGCGCCTTTTTCGGCCGCGTCTTCCTGCTGAGGGCCATCGACCAGATCGGCGCCTCTCGAGCGCAGTCCATCAAGAACGCCTCGCCGCTGCTCACCGCGGTGATCGGCGTCACCTTCCTCGGTGAAAGCGCCACGCTGGGCACGTTCGGCGGCGTCATCGTGATCGTCGCCGGCATCCTCCTCATCACGCACACGAAGGGATCCGAGGCGGAAACCGGGGCGCCCCTGGCCGGCTTCGGCAACGCCGCCCTGTCCTTCCTCTTCTACAGCCTGGGCCCGATCCTGAAACGGCTCGGAGTGCTGCAGGGCGGCGACCCCATCGTCGGCGCGGTGATCACCCAGGTCACCGGCCTGATGTTCATCGGCCTGCTGGGCAGGACGGTGCGCATCCGCATCGTCTGGCGCGGGGTGCCGCTGGCCGGAGCAGTCTACTTCGCCGCCTCCGGCGTCGTCCACGCCATCGGCACCATCCTCACCTTCCTGGCCGTCGTCCACGCCCCGGCGGTGATCGTGGGACCCATCTGGAACATCCAGCCCTTGGTCACCTTCGCGCTGGCGCACTTCACCCTGAAGGGAATCGAGATCGTGCGGGTTCAGGACGGCCTAGGGGCGGTGCTGATCGTGGGCGGGGTGTTTCTGCTGGCGTGGGTCTGACCGCAGCGTTTCCACGGGAGACAGATCCCAAGGGCCGTAGGGGTTTGAAACCCGCCCCTCCAACTACCTCCCGTGTTTGAAGCGATTCTCGACGAAGCGCTACGGGGCGCGATTGCAACAAAACACCCGCCGTCGCGCTTGGAAGCATGCACTTTGGTTCACGAACAGTGCGCGCTTGCAAGTCCAAAGAAACTGGTGGATTGGCTGGATTGAAGGGCCCGGCCAAGCAAGTGGGGATTGTCTGTGAAGTGGGTGAACTCCCAGTGCGACGTTACGCGGCCCCCTCTACAAGGCGTCGCGTCTGCTCATCCAGCGTGTGGATCGTGTCCTGGATGGTGTCGACCTCTCGCTCGTCGAAATAGGGTTCGCCGCACTGGCTGCACACCCACGCCGGTACCGCATCGAGCGCCAAGTGATAGCCGCTACGCTCGATATGGAAGGACGCCGTCGAGCGTGTCATCGCTCCTTTGCAGTGAACGCAGTTCATGATCTCTTCCTCGTTCGAAAGTCACTTTCCCATTCAACCGGCGAAGGAAGATATGCGGTGATGACCGCGAGATAGTCTTCCTTGGGTGAGCATACCACATGAATGTCTCGTTGCCCGCTTCCGTGGCCGTGGAACAGGCAACTGTGTCCCCGCGTATCTTCAGGATAGTCCTCGATCAGTTCGCCGCGCTCGACAACTTCCCGGACCTCACTGGTTGTGATCATCCTCTCCGGTCGCGCCATCTGCCGGACCGCGTGAGCAAGAAAAGCAGCCGCCTCGTCGCGGCGCGTCTGACCTGTTCAACGATCCCGATCTGAGCCACTGATATGATCGTCAGGCGAGCGGAGTCAAGAGCGACTCACGGCAGGTCCGTGCTGCCCATCAGGTAGCGATCCACTTCCCGGGCGGCGCCGCGGCCCTCGTGGATGGCCCAGACCACCAGGCTCTGGCCCCGGCGGGAGTCGCCGGCGGCGAAGACGTTGTCGACGTTGGTGGCGTACTTGCCGTACTCGGCCTGAACGTTGGAGCGGAGGTCGCGCTCGACGCCGAGTTGGGTAAGGACCTCGTCCTCGGGGCCGGAGAAGCCCATGGCCAGGAGGACCAGGTCTGCGGGCCAGTCCTGCTCGCTCCCCTCCACCGGGCTGAAGGGCGCGCCGTTGGCGGGCTTGCTCCAGTCGAGGTCGATGGTCTGCAGGGCCTTGATGCGACCGTGCCCGTCGTCGATGAACTTCACCGTGTTGGTGTCGTAGCGCCTGGGGTCGTCGCCGAAGAGCGCCTTGCCCTCTTCCTGGCCGTAGTCCAGCTTGTAGACCACCGGCCACTGGGGCCACGGGTTGTTGGGCGCCCGCTCCGGCGGCGGCTTGGGGATCACGTCGAACTGCTGGAGACTGGCGCATCCGTGGCGCAGAGCCGTCCCCACGCAGTCGGTGCCGGTGTCGCCGCCGCCCAGCACGATGGTGTGCTTGTCCTTGGCGGAGATGTAGTTGCCGTCGCCGTGGCCGGAGTCGAGCAGGCTCTTGGTGTTGGCATGGAGGAACTCCATGGCGAAGTGGATGCCCTCGAGCTCGCGGCCCGGCGCGTTGCGCACGAAGTCGTTGGGCTTGGTGGCGCCGGTGCAGATCACCACCGCGTCGAACTCCCGTTGCAGATCGTCGGCGGGGACATCCTTGCCGATCTCCACGCCGGTGACGAACTCGACTCCCTCGGCCTCCATCTGGTCGAGGCGCCTTCTGACCACCCTCTCCTTGTCGAGCTTCATGTTGGGAATCCCGTACATGAGGAGGCCGCCGGGCCGGTCCGCCCGCTCGTACACGGTCACCTGGTGGCCGGCGCGGTTGAGCTGCGCCGCGCACGCCAGGCCGGCGGGGCCGGAGCCGATGACCGCCACCCGCTTTCCGGACCGCTGCAGCGGCGGTTCGGGCACGATCCAGCCCTCCTCGAAACCCCGGTCGACGATGGAGCACTCGATGGTCTTGATGGTGACCGGGTCGCTGTTGATGCCCAGGACGCAGGAACCCTCGCAGGGGGCCGGACACACGCGGCCGGTGAACTCCGGGAAGTTGTTGGTCTTGTGAAGCTGCGCCAGGGCCTCTTTCCAGTGGTCCCGGTAAACCAGGTCGTTCCAGTCCGGGATGAGGTTGTTCAGCGGACAGCCCGAGGCGCCCGGGCCCCGTCCCATGGGGACGCCCGTATGGCAGAACGGAATGCCGCAATCCATGCAGCGGGCGCCCTGCTCCCGCAAGGATTCCGCCGGCATCGGCAGGACGAACTCGTTCCAATCCTTCAAGCGTTCGAGCGGGTCGCGGTAGGGCTGCTTGCCCCGCTCATATTCCATGAATCCGGTTATTTTTCCCATAGTAACCCGGAGACGTCCTCCCTGAACGTCCCCTACCCTTTACATCGAGGTGCTGTTCCGAACGGGGCAACCGCCCGTACACGGGCGGGTTTGAAACCCGCCCCTACGCCGGGGCGGACGCGGCCGTGCCCGTATCTTCGGGCATTCGGGCCTGGCGGGCGGCCATCTCCTGCAACGCCCGGCGGTAGTCCACCGGCATGACCTTCACGAACGACCCCAGCAGGTCCGGCCAGTGGTCCAGCACGTATTCGCCGCGGTCGCTGCCGGTGTGCCGAACGTGGGCTTCGATCAGGCGACGGACGTGGGCGAGGTCCTCGTCGTCCTCCAGGGGCTCCAGGTCCACCATCTCCTGGTTGCACAGCCCGGGAAAGACGCCCTCTTCGTCGAGCACGTAGGCGACGCCGCCGCTCATGCCCGCGGCGAAGTTGCGGCCCACCGGCCCGATCACCACCACGCGCCCACCGGTCATGTACTCGCAACCGTGGTCCCCGACGCCCTCGATGACGGTCTCGGCACCGCTGTTGCGCACCGCGAAGCGCTCGCCGGCGCGGCCCCGGAAGAAGGCCTGGCCGCCGGTGGCGCCGTAGAGGGCCACGTTGCCGATGATGATGTTCTCGGTGGGATTGAACGCGGCGTTCTCCGGCGGGTACACCGCCATCAGTCCGCCCGACAGCCCCTTGCCGGTGTAGTCGTTGGACTCGCCTTCGAGGAGGAGCGAGACGCCCGGGGCCAGGAACGCCCCGAAACTCTGTCCCGCCGAACCGAAAAGGTTCACCCGGATGGTGTCGGGCGGCAACCCCTCCTCGCCGTAGCGGCGGGACACCTCGGCGCTGAGCATGGTGCCGGCGGTGCGGTCGATGTTGTTGATCTCGTGGCGGATGACCGCGGGCTTGCCCCCTTCGAGAGCTTCCGTGGCGGCCTCCATGAGGCGCTGGTCGAGCTTCTTGTCCAGGCCGTGGTCCTGGGCTTCGCTACAGTACCGCGCCACCGACGACGGCGCCTCCACCAGCGTGAGCAGCCTGGAGAAGTCGAGCCCCTTGGCCTTCCAATGCTCGACGGCCTTGCGGGTGTCGATGCAGTCGGTGCGTCCGACCATCTCGTCAACGGTGCGGAAGCCCAGCTCCGCCATGATCTCCCGCATCTGCTCGGCGATGAACATCATGAAGTTGACCACGTGCTCGGGCTTGCCGGTGAACTGCTTGCGCAACTCCTCGTCCTGGGTGGCGACGCCCACCGAGCAGGTGTTGAGGTGGCACTTGCGCAGCATGATGCAGCCGCTCACCACCAGCGCGGTGGTGGCGAAGCCGAACTCCTCGGCCCCCAGCATGCAGGCGATGGCCACGTCCCTGCCGGTCTTGAGCTGCCCGTCCGTCTGCACCACGATGCGGCCCCGCAGGTCGTTCTGCACCAGCACCTGCTGGGTCTCGGCCACGCCCAGCTCCCAGGGGATGCCGGCGTGCTTCATGGAGGACTCCGGCGAGGCCCCGGTGCCGCCGTCGTAGCCGCTGATGAGCACCACGTCCGCCTTGCCCTTGGAGACCCCAGCGGCCACCGTGCCCACTCCCACCTCGGCCACCAGCTTGACGTGGATGCGCGCCCGGTCGTTGGCGCACTTGAGGTCGTGGATGAGCTGGGCCAGGTCCTCGATGGAGTAGATGTCGTGGTGCGGCGGCGGCGAGATGAGCCCCACTCCCGGCGTGGACTTCCGCACCCGCGCGATGGGCTCGAACACCTTGTGGCCAGGCAACTGTCCTCCCTCGCCGGGCTTGGCCCCCTGGGCCATCTTGATCTGCAGGTCGGTGCAATTGACCAGGTAGTTGCTGGTGACCCCGAAACGCCCGGAAGCCACCTGCTTGATGGCGCTGTTGCGCCAGTCGCCGTTGTCGTCGGGGTAGTAGCGGTCCGGGTCCTCGCCGCCCTCACCCGAGTTGCTCCGCCCGCCGATGCGGTTCATGGCGATGGCCAGGTTCTCGTGGGCCTCCTTGCTGATGGAGCCGTAGGACATGGCCCCGGTGGAGAACCGCTTGACGATCCCCCCCACCGGCTCGACCTCTTCGATGGGGACCGAAGGCTGCATCGGCCTGAGCTCGAACAGGCCCCGTAGCGTCCCGAGCAACCGGGTCTGGTCGTCGACCTGCTTCGCGTACTCCCGGAAGAGATCGTAGTCGTTGGTGCGCGTGGAGGTCTGCAGCAGCGCGATGGTGTGGGGGTTGAACAGGTGGTGCTCTCCGTCCTTGCGCCACTGGTAGTAGCCGCCCACGTCCAGGGTGCCGTCACTCGCCACCGCCCGCTCCGGATAGCCGTGGTGGTGGTGCTGCCGGTATTCCTGCTCGATCTCGTCGAGGCCGATGCCCTCGATGCGCGACGCCGTCCAGGTGAAGTACTTGTCGATCACCGACTGCTTCAGCCCGATGGCCTCGAAGATCTGCGCTCCGTGATAGGACTTGATGGTGGAGATGCCCATCTTGGACATGGTCTTCAGCACGCCCTTGCAAAGCGCCTTGATCAGATTGGCACGAGCCTTTTCTCCGGCCATATCCGGAATCAGGCCGTCGCGGCACATCCACTCCACCGTCTCCAGTGTCAGGTACGGATTGATGGCGTTGGCGCCGTAGCCGATGAGCAGGCAGCAGTGCATGACCTCCCGGGCCTCGCCCGACTCCACCACGATGGCGGCGCTGGTCCGGAGCCCTTCCCGGATGAGGTAGTGATGGACGGCGGCGGTGGCCAGCAGGCTCGGGATCTGAACCCGGTCCGGCCCCACGCCCCGGTCGGACAGGATCAACACCGTGGCGCCCCGCTCCTTGATGGCCCGGCCCGCTTCCACGCACAGAGCGTCCACGGCCTCCTCCAGGGCGCCCACGGGAGCCGACCGAGGGAACACCGCGGGCAACGTCTCCGCCTTGAGCCCGGGACGGTCGAGAGCCTTGACGCACGCCAGCTCACGATTGGAAAGCACCGGCCTCATGAGCTGAAGCTGGCGGCAATGCTCCGCGGTCTCGGCGAAGAGATCCTGTTCCGACCCGACGGACGTCCGCAGGGCCGTCACCAACTCCTCCCGGAGGGCGTCCAGCGGAGGATTGGTCACCTGGGCGAAGAGCTGCTTGAAGTAGTGGAAGAGCAACTGGGGCCGGTCGGACAGGACCGCCAGCGGCGCGTCGTTGCCCATGGAACCGACGGGCTCTTCCCCCCGCATGGCCATGGGTCCGACGAGGATCTTGAGCTCCTCGCTCGTGTAGCCGAAGGCGCGTTGCCGTTCCGAAAGCGTTTCCGCATCGAACCCGGGTACGTCCTCGGGCTCGGGCAGGTCGTCCAGCGTCACCATCTCCCGTTGGAGCCACTGCCGGTAGGGCCGGCGGTTGCTGATCTCGTGCTTGATCTCGTCGTCGGCGATGATGCGCCCTTCCAACGTGTCGACGAGGAGCAGGCGTCCCGGCTGCAACCGGCCCCGGACGAGGATGCGTTCGGCCGGTATATCCAGCACCCCCGCCTCCGACGCGCCCACGATGAAGTCGTCCTTGGTGACCACGTAGCGGAAGGGCCGCAGGCCGTTCCGGTCCAGGGTGGTGCAAACCCGGTCGCCGTCGCACGCGGCGATGAGGGCGGGGCCGTCCCACGGCTCCATGAGGCAGGCGTGGTAGGCGTAGAAGGCCTTTTTCTCATCCGACATGGTCTCGTGGTTTTCCCAGGCCTCGGGAATCATCATCATCAGGGCGTGGGGCAGCGAGCGGCCGGTGGAGACCAGCAGCTCCAGGGCATTGTCGAATCCCGCGGTGTCGCTGGCCCCCTCGCGGATGATCGGGCTCAGCTTGTCCATGTCGTCGCCGAAGAGCGGCGACGAGAACAGCGCCTCCCGGGCGCGCATCCAGTTCTGGTTGCCCCGGATCGTGTTGATCTCGCCGTTGTGGCACAGCATCCGGTAGGGATGCGCCAGCCGCCACGAGCCCAGGGTGTTGGTGCTGTAGCGCGAGTGCACCAGGGCCAGGGCCGAGACGATGGAGTCGTCCGAGAGGTCCCGGTAGAAGGAATCCAGTTGATCGGCCCGCAGGAGGCCCTTGTAGACCACGGTCTTGCTGGACAGGCTGGAGATGTAGAAGTCGTCCCGGACCTCGGCGGCGAGGCCGGCGTCCACCGCGTTCTCGATGACCTTGCGGATGACATAGAGCTTGCGCTCGAACCGGTCCTGGGTGGCCGTCTCCGGTCCGGCGCCGATGAAGAACTGCCGGATCAGAGGCGCCACCTGGGCCGCCACCTCGCCGCACTGGGTGAAGTCCGCGGGCACGTCGCGCCATCCCAGGAACTCCTGGCCCTCGTCCCGGACGGTGTTCTCGACCACCCGCTCGCACCACCGATGCTGTTCCGCCTCCCGCGGCAGGAACACCATGCCGACCCCGTACTGGCCCGGATCGGGCAGGGAGATGCCCATCGGCCTGCAATGCCGCTGGAAGAAGGCATGGGGGATCTGGAACAGGATGCCGGCGCCGTCGCCCGTCTGCGGGTCGCACCCGCAGGCCCCACGATGCTCGAGATTGATCAGGACGTCGACCGCGTGGCGGATGATATCGTGGGACTTCCGGCCATCGAGGTTGGCCACTACGCCCACGCCGCACGCGTCATGCTCGTAAGCCGGGTCATAGAGTCCTTGATACATCTTCTTCATATCGAGCAGCCCTCTGCGAGACGGCCCCCGCCCGTCTCGCCGATATTCGGAACAAGCCGGAATACCACAAAACAATCCGAGTTTCAGCAGCTATCACGTTTCAGTCAAGGAGACGATACACGGCTTGGACGGCCAGCCGTATCTCCCCGAACGCGGCACTGAGGCGGGTGGTCGGCTTGTTCCGCCGATCCCGTACAGTCTATCAATGTATGGTCCGTTTCGCCAAGTCCCTGACGCACTCTCCGAACCATCGGTTCGGTTGGCCGCACCGCGCCGCGGACGCGGTTCCGAAATGATCGCGCCTCGGTTATAGAAGTAGGACACCTCAATCCTGGAGCACTCTCGATGAAATACGTGGGCCAATCGGTACGCAGTCTCGATGCGGACGAAAAAGTCACCGGCACCGCCGTCTACACGGCGGATTTGACGGTGCCGGGAATGAAGTTCGCCAGGGTCATCGGCAGTCCCCACGCGCACGCGCGCATCGACGGGTTCGACCTCGAAGACGCGCTCGCGGTCCCCGGCGTGCGCACCATCGTGACCCATGACAGCCTCGACTTCAGCCGGCTGGGGTGCCTCCGCACCCTCAAGCCGTACGGCCAGGCGGTGAAGGACCGCCCGGTGCTGGCCCACGACAAAGTGCGGTTCCAGGGCGAGCCCGTGGCCATCGTGGTGGCCGACAGCGAGACCGCGGCGGTGGAGGCGGCGGCGCGGGTCGACGTGCGGTACACGCCGCTGCCCCAGGTGTCGGAGATGATGTCGGCGATGGAGGGCGGCACGCTGGTGCACGACGCCGATTCCGCCTACGACCGTGAGGGCGAAAGCGACTTCGACCACGACTACGGCCGCAACAACTGCGGCGGCACCCACTTCGTCCAGGGGGACCCGGAGGGGGCCTTCCGCGAGGCCGCCCACGTCATCGAGGACCATTTCTCCTTCCCGTCCCTGTTCCACTATCCCATGGAGCCCCACTGCGCCGTGGCCACGGTGGACGACGAGTCCGTCACCGTGCACACCTCCTCGCAGGCTCCCTTTCCGGTGCGCGACGAACTGGCGCGCATGTTCGGGCTCGAGCAGGAGCAGGTGACGGTGAAGGTCCCGTACGTCGGCGGCGGCTTCGGCGCCAAGGGCCACATCGGCGTCGAGCACCTGGCGATCCTGGCGGCGGCCGCCTCCGGGGAGACGGTGCAGCTTCGCATGTCCATGGAGGAGACCGCGTTCACCGCCCGGCGCCATCCCGCCGAGATCGAGATCCGCACGGGGCTGCGCGAGGACGGCACGCTGCTCTGCCGGGAGGCCAGGATCTACCTGGACACGGGCGCCTACGCCGACTTCGGCATCCAGGTGACGCGCAAGGCGGCCTTCCGCTCCGTGGGACCCTACCGGGTGGAGCACGCCCGGGCCGACTGCTACTCCGTCTACACCAACAAGGTGCCCGCCGGCGCCTTCCGGGGCATCGGCAGCGTCCAGCTCGGCTGGGCCTGCGAAGCCCACACCGACCACATCTGCACCGAGCTCGGCTACGACCCCATCGAGTTCCGCCTCAAGAACCTGCTGCGGGCCGGCGAGAAATACGTGCTCGGCGGTCCGCCGCTGGACGGCAATCCCCATGGAGCGCTGACGGCCTGCCTGGAGCTCTTCGAGAAGACCCGCCGAATCCACGCCCCCGAGTCCCTGGCGCGAGCCGGCGAGAAGATCGGCACCGGCGTCGCCTGCGCCATCAAGGACCTCTCCACCACCCAGTACAACGCCCGCATCGTGTTCGAGGACGACGCCACCTTCACCGTCCACGCCAACGCCCCGGAGATCGGGGGCGGCGCCAAGACGGTGCTGGCCCAGACCGCCGCCGAGGCCCTCGGGGTGGGCATCGACCGGATCACCATCGCCCCCTACGACACCAGCACCACGCCCGGCGCCTCCGGCGTCTACGGCAGCCGCATCACCGTGCTCATGGGCAACGCGGTGAAGCGGGCGTCCGAGGAACTGCGGGAGTTGCTGCTGCAACAGGCGGCGTCCCTGACCGACCGGGACGCCCGGGACCTCTCGCTGGAAGACGACGCTTTCTCGAGCGAAGGCGAGCCGGTAATGACCCTGGACGAGCTGGCGGAAAGGACCACGGGGACCCTTGTGGGCCGGGGCATGGACAAGGCCCTCACCCGCGACCGCATCGACATCCGCACCTGGGAGATCAACGCCGGCATCGCGGTGATGGCGGTGGACTCGGAAACCGGCAGGGCGCGCTGCCTGACCTACGTCTCCTCGGCCGACATCGGACAGGCCATGCACCCGCTCCGGTGCGAGGGACAGGAGCAGGGCTCGATCATGTTCGGCATGGGCAACACGTTGACCGAGGAGCAGGTGTTCGACGGCGCCCTGCTGCTCAACCCCAGCGCCATCGACTACGCCCTGCCGCGGTTCAAGAACCTGCCGGCGGTGCTCGACTCCGTGCTGATCGAGAACCGGGACGGCCCCGGCCCCTTCGGCAGCAAGGGTATGGCCGAGGGCGGGCTGGCGCCGGTGGCCCCGGCCATCGCCGCGGCGTTGAGAGAGGCCGTGGGCATCGTGGTCCACGACCTGCCCATGAGTCCCGAGCGGGTGTACCGGCTGATGGAGCCCGGCGGCTGATGGACGGCTCCTCCGACATCGAGTCCCGGGTGGCGGCCGCGCTCGGGGAACTCGGCGTTTCCTACGAGCTCGTCCACATCGACCCCGCTTTCGCCGATACCGCGGACTTCTGCGAGCAATACGGCTATCCGATGAAGACCAGCGGCAACACCATCATCGTGGCCTCCAAGCGCGGCGAGAAGAAGTACTGCGCATGCATCGTGCAGGCCTCCGCGCGTCTCGACGTGAACCGGACGGTCAAACGGTTGATGGGAGTGTCCAGGGCCTCGTTCGCCTCCGCCGAGGAAACCATGGAGTTGACGGGTATGATGATCGGCGGCGTCACCGCGTTCGCCCTGCCCCCGGACCTTCCAATCTACGCCGACCCGAACCTGCGGTCGCAAGAGTACGTCATCCTCGGTTCCGGCAGCCGCTCGTCCAAGATCAAGATCTCGCCCGGGGACATCGGCAAGATACCCGGCGCGCGGTTCATCGACGGGCTGGCGATGTCGTAAGGGACGGGTTTCAAAACTCGGGACTGGATGGCACCCGGGTGTTCTAGTGAGACCTAGTGAGACCCGTGGAAGGTTCTTGGAAGAGGCGCGGAGGGTATGGATGACAAGACCATCGTTGCTGGCGTTGACACTGACTCTCCTTGTTACCGGATGCGGCGGTGGAGGTACCCCAACAGGAGGTACCTCGACTGGTGGTGGCTCGGCACTGTTACCGGTCGGTCCGTTATCGTTACCGATTCCAAGCGTGACAGGGGCTGGAGATGGAACCAGCATCAGCGCGAGGACTTCCAACCAGGGGCATGGGATAGACCCTGGAGAGACCTGGGGGAATCACCGTTACTTCCTGAACCCGCACCCGGAGCCAGGATCTCGAACCATTGCAGGATTGAGGTACGATATTCTCGGTCAATCGGACGGAATCACCTATGGTCAGGCCAAGGCTGGACCTGCCGATACTCTTGACGTGGATTTCATCGGAGATCACTGGCTCCTGCTTCCGCACGAGTTGCGAGCGATCCTGGAGCGAGGTGGGAAGGCCTGGACCTACCGGCTGCTCAGGGACCCTGGCGGTGACGACGAGATCACAGTCTACACCGATTGGGCTAGCGACCATTGCCCTACGGCCAATACCGCTTGTGGAGGTCCCCGCCTCCTGGCTCTGAAGAAGTCCAGATGGTTCAAGAATGGAGCGCTGGTGACCGACTTGGCAACGTGGTACCGAGGTCGGAGCATCGGAGTTCCGGTGGACAAGGACCAGGCCTACTTCGCGGCCCACGAAATGGGTCACGTTCTTGGCTTGTCCCATGACGGAAGCTCCCGTGGCAAACCAGTCAGCCCACTATCTCCGTACAGGTTGATGGGTAAAGGGTACAACAGTCACGAGATCGTGGTGCCGCACGAGAGCGAGTTGGCTGACTTGGTAGACAAGGGATACACGAGAGCAGGAGATTATCCGGATGGTTCACCTGACAATCCCTTCGAGACCTACAGCTATGCAGCTTGGGGTGGGTGGGCCGAGTGGGGAGTGAAGGTGGTCAGGGAGCTTTCCTTTAGCGCAAGCAGCCCTCCCGTTGACAACCTGCGCTTCGACGCCTTTGTGGAGGGTCCTCGAAGCACGGATCCGTTAGGCGCGGGTGAGTACACGTGGAGAGGTTCACTACTCGCCGTAGACACTCTGACTGCTGAACCAGTCCGTGGGCGTGCCACGATCGAGTTGAGCGGTCAGGGAGGCACCGTGAGCTTCGACGACTTGACGACCGTCAAGTACATCGAAGGACCTTCCCCTGCCTACTGGCGTGAGTCGTTGTTGGAGTACCAGGTCCGCCTTGACCAGGACAGGTTGAGGTTCACGGATGATGGGAACAGCGTGGTGGGAGAGTTTCACGGCCCTAGCCATGAAGAAGCGGCCGGGACCCTCAACGATCAAGTCAACCGGATCGTAGGCGCCTTCGGAGGTAGGCTTTGAGAAGTTGCGATTCACTCGGAGCGGCACCGCTGGCCTAGCGGCGTCAACCGTTTGGCGTTCGTGCCAAGAAGCGGTAAACTGGCGAAATGGCTCAACCACGAACCACGTTCGCCAAACGGCAGCGGGAACGCGCAAAACAGGAAAAGAAGGAGGAGAAGGCCAGGCGGCGCGCCGAACGCCGGGAAGCACGGCAAGAACGGCCCGACCGCGAGGACGACGTCGACCCCGACATCGCCGACATCGTTCCTGGTCCGCAACCCCCTATCGAGGACCTCTAGTCCCGCGCCGGCCATATCTGCCGATCTCGGCCCGGTTCACTGTCGGTGTTATCACCGGTGGAGACGAAACGAGTCGTTGCGACCACCCCGACCGTCCCGTTGACACGGACGCCCGATGCAGCTAAAATCCCCTATTCGAACTGTGTTCCAGCCTAATCTGCCCAACGAGGCTCTCGTCCCAAGCAAAAACCCATCGCGTGCTTTGAAAGACGCATGTTCTTGCCCAATGCGGCGATCCGATTCCCAGGGTCGAACAGACTGGTTTTCTTTTGTCTCAGCCATTGGAGGAAGAACATGAGCCAGAAATTGTACGTGGGCGGTTTGCCCTATTCCGTCACCGACGGCCAACTCGAGGAGCTTTTCGCCGAGCACGGCACGGTGGAGTCCGCCAAAGTCATCGCGGACAAGTTTACCGCCCAGTCGCGCGGCTTCGGCTTCGTGGAAATGGGCACGGGTGACGAAGGGCAGAAAGCCATCGACGCCCTCAACGGGAAGGAATTTCAGGGCCGTACGCTGACGGTCAACGAGGCACGCCCGCAGGAGAGACGGTCCGGCTTCGGCAACGGAGGCGGGGGCGGCGGCGGCAACAGGCGGTCGGGTGGAGGCGGCAGACCGAGCCGCTGGTAACGCAAACCATCCACGCACCGACGATCCGGCTTGGCGGTCCCGTTCCCTTCAAGGGACGGTGACCGCCAGGTTTCCACAAACCAGGCTGAAACCGTGCACCGGCAGCCGTGAGCGGGTCCTCCCCGGGACCGACTTCCCACGCAAAGAAATCCTCTATGTCAAATTCAGACGGCACATCTTTCCACACATTCGGCTTGTCCGATCCCATGCTGAAGGACCTCTCCAGGGTCGCTTTCGCCACCCCCACACCCATTCAGGCCAAAGCCCTGCCTCCGGCCCTCGAAGGCCGCGACGTCTTGGGCTGCGCCCAGACCGGAACCGGCAAGACCGCCGCCTTCGTCATCCCCATGGTGGAACGGCTCGCGGGCTCGCCCCAAGGGCCGCCCCGCGGCCTCATCCTGGCGCCCACTCGTGAGCTGGCGTTCCAGATTCAGGAGACCATCGACGATCTCGGACGCTCGTCGCGGGTCTATGCCACCACGGTGGTGGGCGGCGCCGACGTCCAGGCGCAGCTACGCGGCCTCAAGCAGCACCCCGAGATCATCGTGGCCACCCCGGGCCGGCTGCTGGACCTCATGTGGGACGGCCACATCGACCTGAGAGAGGTAGAGGTGGTGGTGCTGGACGAGGCCGACCGCATGCTCGACATGGGGTTCGCCGATCAACTGAACCAGATCATCGACGCTCTGCCGCCCCGGCGCCAGAGCTTCCTCTATTCGGCGACCCTGCCCACGGACCTGGAAGAGTTGGTGCGCATGTCGTTGCGCGACCCGTTCCACGCCGTCGTGGCCAAGCCGGCGACGCCGGCGGACGGTGTCACCCATACCCTCCACAACACCACCCCAGGCGCCAAGACGTCGCTGCTGCTGTCCCTGCTCAAGGACGGCGACGAATCGGTGCTGGTGTTCACTCGCACCAAGAACCGCGCCGACCTCATCGCCGAAACCCTGCGGCGCAGCGGCCATCGGGCGGCGGAGATTCACGGCAACCTCTCGCTGGAACGGCGGCGGGCGTCGCTGCAGGGATTCCGGCGCGGCCGCTACCGGATCCTGGTGGCCACCGACATCGCCGCCAGGGGCCTCGACATCGACAACATCGGCCACGTCATCAACTACGACCTGCCCTACACGCCCGAGGACTACGTGCACCGCATCGGCCGGACGGCCCGGATGGCCGCGGTGGGTCGTGCCACGAGCTTTGCCACCGCCGCGGACAGCCAATCGGTCAAGGCCATCGAATCGATCCTCGGCCAGTCCATCCCGCGGCCTTCCAGCAGTCAGCCGGACAAGAACCGACGCGCCCGCAAGGCAAACCCGGAGGCCCTGGAGAGCCGGCGGCAGCGCCCCGCCGCCAAGCGCCGGCGCGGCAGGAAGCGGACCGGCAACGCGGCGGCGCACACGGAACACCACGCCGAGGCGGCGCCGATACAGGCCGCCCCGGTCACCGAACAACCCTGAGGGGCATACCCCTACCGCACGACGGGACGCTGACAAGGAGAACCGATGGAACACCCCGCATTGCCCATCAACGTCACCGTAAACGGAAAGGCTCGCGCGGCCGAAGTGGAGCCGCGCCTCCTGCTGGTCCACTTCCTGCGCGAGAACCTGGGGCTCACCGGCACCCACGTGGGCTGCGACACGAGCCAGTGCGGCGCGTGCACGGTGCACGTGAACGGTCTGGCGGTGAAGTCCTGCACGATGCTGGCGGTGCAGGCCGACGGCGCCGAGATCACCACCATCGAGGGGATGGCGGAGGGGACGAGCCTGCACCCGGTTCAGGCCGCATTTCAGGAGCAGCACGGGCTGCAGTGCGGCTACTGCACCCCCGGCATGGTGATGACCGCCGTCCACCTGCTGGAGACCAACCCCGAGCCCGACGACGACGCCATCAAGCACGCCCTGGAAGGGAACCTGTGCCGCTGCACGGGGTACATCAACATCGTCAACGCCATCCGCTGGGCGGCCGACCAGATGAGGGGGCATCATGCATCCAGCTAGCTTCGGATACCACGCGCCCCGCTCTCTCGAGGAAGCGTTCGGCCTCTTGCGGGAACATGGCGAGGACGCCAAGGTGCTGGCCGGGGGACACAGCCTCCTCCCGGCCATGAAGCTCCGGCTGACCCAGCCCGAGGTCCTGGTGGACCTTCGGCGCATTCCCGGCCTGAGCGGCATCCGGGTGGACGGCGACGCACTGGTCATCGGCGCCCTGACCACCCATACCGAAGTGAGCACCTCCGAAGCCGTGCGCCGGTCGCTGCCGGGGCTGGCCGACACCGCCTCGGTCATCGGCGACCTGCAGGTGCGGAACCGCGGCACCATGGGGGGCAGCGTCGCCCACGCCGATCCGGCCGCGGACCTGCCGGTGACCCTGACGGCCCTGGACGCGTCGTTCGTCCTGACCTCGTCCGAAGGAGAGCGTACGGTGGCGGCGGACGAGTTCTTCGTGGACTTCTTCACCACCGCCCTGGAGCCCCACGAGATACTGACCTCCATTCGGATCCCTTTGCCGCCCTCCCCCGCCCGCACGAGCTACGCCAAGCTGCCGCACCCGGCCTCCGGCTACGTGGTGGTGAGCGCGGCGGCGGCGCTGTCCGTGGATGACGCCGGCGCGTGCACCGGCGCGCGGGTGGTGCTGGGCGGCGTGGCCGGTACGCCCCACCGGGCGGCGGCCACGGAGGCCACCCTGGCGGGTCGGCCGCTGACGCCGGAGGTGGTGGCCGCGGCGGCCGCGCAAGCCGCGGACGGCATCGATCCGCACGCGGATTCCTACGCGGACGAGGATTACAAACGCCACATGGCGGTAGTCTACGCCCGGCGCGCCATCGACACCGCGGCGGCGCGGGCATAGTTTCCCCGCATTCGACTTCGGGCTCGACGCTACGTGCGTCCAACTCGTCGAGGACCATCCATGAGCACAGAACAAAGCAGCACGAACCTGATCGGCGCATCCGTCCGGCGGGTCGAGGATCCGCCCCTCCTCACCGGCCAGGGATGCTACGTGGACGACGTGAAGCTGCCGGGCATCCTGCACGTGGCGATTCACCGGAGCACGCACCCCCACGCCCGCATCGTGTCCATCGACACCGCCGAAGCCGCGGCCATGCCCGGGGTGGTGTGCGTGGTCACGGGGGACGACACCGGCGACCTGGCGCTGCGCGCGCCCATGCTGACCCCGGACATGAACATGCCGGAGCATCCGGTGCTGGCGCGCGGCGCCGTCCACGCCGTGGGCGCGCCGATCGCAGCCGTGGTAGCCGAGAGCCGCGCCCTGGCGGAAGACGCCGCCGCCGCCATCGGCGTGACCTACGACCCGCTGCCCGTGGTCACCGACGCGGAAGCCGCGCTGGAGGACGGCGCGATTCTGGCCCACGAGGAACTCGGCACCAACCACTGCTACACCATGAAGCGGGAGAACGGCGACGTCGACAAGGTATTCGCGGAGGCCGACCATATCTCCCGGCTGCACATGAAGAGCCCCAGGCTGGTGGCCATGTCCATGGAGGCACGGGGCGTGCTGGCCGACGCCGACCCGATCCGGAACGAATTGACGGTATGGCTCTCGACCCAGGGACCGCACCGGTCACGGGCGGACCTGGCCAACTCGCTGGGCTTCCCCGAGAACCGCATCCGGGTCATCGCCCCGGATGTCGGCGGAGGCTTCGGTAGCAAGGGCTGCGTCTACCGCGAGGACGTCCTGGTGTGCCATCTGGCCCGGAAGCTGGGCCGGCCGGTCAAGTGGATGGCTACCCGCAGCGAGGACTTCCTCACCACCTGCCAGGGACGCGACCAGGCCATGACCTCGGAGCTGGCGCTGAGCAAGGACGGCAGGATGCTCGGCCTCAAGGTGCGGGTGGTGGCGAACCTCGGCGCCTACCTGCACTCCGCGACGGCGGGACCGCCCCAGCGCATGCTGGTCATGGCGCCGGGCTGCTACCAGATCCAGGACGTGCGGGTGGAGATCGTCTCGGCCTTCACCAACACCGTGCCCACCGGGCCGTACCGCGGCGCCGGCCGGCCGGAGTCCGTGCTCAACATCGAGCGGCTGGCGGACAAGGCCGCACGGGATCTGGGCATGGACCCGTTGGAGCTTCGGCGGAAGAACTACATCCAGCCGGAGCAGTTCCCCTACCGCACCGGCGTGGGGGTGGAATACGACTCCGGCGACTACGAGAAGTCCCTGGCCGAGGCCCTCCGGCTGTCGGACTACGACCGGATCATTCGTGACCGCGACGACGCAAGGGCACGCGGCGAGCTGGTGGGCGTGGGCGTCTCCACCTTCACCGAGCCCAGCGGCGGCGCCGGCTTCGAGAGCGGCGCCGTGCGCGTGGAGCGCACCGGGGAGATCACGGTCTTGACCGGCTCCAGTTCCCACGGGCAGGGCCACGAGACGGTATGGGCTCAGGTCGCCGCGGAGAAGCTCAAGGTGCCAATGGAGAACGTCGTGGTGCGCCACGGCGACACCACCGCCATCCAGCAGGGCACCGGCACCTTCGGAAGCCGGAGCGCCGTCATGGGCGGCGGCGCCCTGGCCACGGCCGCCGACCGCGTGATCGCCAAGGCCAGGGCCATCGCCGGCAACCTTATGGAAGCGTCGCCGGATGACGTCGTCCAGGTGGAAGGGGGCTTCGCGGTGGCCGGGGTGCCGGAACGGAACGTGACCTGGCGCCAGGTAGCCGGGGCGGCTTACGCCAAGGGGACCCCGGCGGGGATGGACCCGGGGCTGAACGAGACCGCCTTTTTCGATCCCAACCGCGAGGCCTGGGGATTCGGCGCCCACGTGGCGCTGGTGCGCATCGACGCCGACACCGGCGAGCTCACCATCGAGAAGCTGGTGTTGGTGGACGACATCGGCGTGGTCCTGAACCCCATGGTCGTCGAGGCCCAGGTCCACGGCGGCCTGGCACAGGGCCTCGGCGAAGCCCTGTGCGAGCACATGGTCTTCGACGAAGAAGGCCAGCCCCGCACCGGCACCCTCATGGACTACGCGGTCCCGCGCGCCAGCACCATGCCGCCCGTAGTGCTCGGCGAAACCGAGACTCCGAACCCTTTCAACCCGCTCGGCGTCAAGGGCGTCGGCGAGGCCGGCACCAACGGCGCCCCGCCGGCCGTGGCCAACGCCGTCATGGACGCGCTGTCACCCCTCGGCATCGACCATATCAATATGCCGTACACGGCGCCGAAGCTGTGGCGGGCGATACGGGAGGCGCGAGGAGGCTAGCCTTAGCTCCTGCACAGGTCGCGACATGGAGCTCAATCATCTCCAGGTATCCACGTACGACGTGGACGCTTCCATCGCGTTCTACGAGCGATTCTTCGACTTCAGAAAGGGCTGGGAAGCGGACGGTGAAACATTCCTCGTGCGCGAAGCGGACGGGGACGGTTTCCTCCTGGCCCTCAAGCCTGTCGAAAAAGGCACAGAACCTCCCAGGTGGCTGCACTTCGGGTTCACCGTGGACACCATCGAGGAAGTGAAGGAGAAGCACGCAGTCCTTGAAGCAGCCGGGATCGAATTCGAAATGGCCATTCTCGACCGGGACGACACGGCGGTCTTCTACGCGCTCGATCCCGGATCGGGGAACCGCGTCGAGGTAGGCTGCTGGAGTCCGGCTTGAAGCCTTAGAGCGATAACATTGGGGAGCGGTTGGAGGTATGAGGAGGGAGGAGATCATCGCTCGCCGCCGCGAGTTCGCTATTCCCGGGTACGGGTACAAGACGCTCGCCGAGGTCGGCTTTGATGGAGAGTGGGTAACGCCCTACCAAATGGCGTCAAACAACCAGACCGGTCCTGTGTTGGTTGCCCTCCACTGGCTGGATGCCCCTTCGGTCGACGAGCATCGAGACGTGCTGAAGGAAAAGGGTTACCTACCGGGTATCCTATTCAACAAAGTCGTGGACCTTGCCTTGGAGAAGGCCGGGCTTGAGCGCAAGGACATATACGTCACGCAAGCGTTTCATCTGCTGCCGCAAGGGCGGTCGGAGCCCATTCCACGACGACACATCGACGAATCCTTCCACCGAATCACTCGACACGAAACCGATGGACGAACGGTCATCGCCCTAGGCACGGCCGCGGCGGATGCTTGCCGCCGCGCCGGCGTCAAGGCTACCGAGTGTATCCACCCGAGCGCTCGCGGTTTGACCGTCGCGGCCAAGGCGGAAATGCTGGCGGAGGCGCTGTTAGCGACGTCCGCGCGGATCCTGAACACCGTTCGATAGTCCTTGGTCAACTTCAACATACTTCACTGCTAGATCCTGCTGGCTCACGAGCACCTGTGCTGACTGGCACCCAGCTAGCCGGACGGACTAGGCCGACCGGCGTTGCTCTCATGCGCATGTAGGAGGCGTGTAGGAGGATTGGGCTTCCAGACATACGATTTCTTACTCGGTCACGGAGGGTACTTGGGACGGGATGACGCTTGAATCCTCGGCGCCGGGTAGGGCATTGTATCGCTCCGTGTGTGGACACGGAAGCCGTAACGAAAACTTCATGGGGAATTGCCTATGCTCCAGTGGATGAAGAGAAAGGCCGAAGAGCGAAACGCCGAACTCGAAGAGGAGAAACAACGGAAGGAACAGTTGCTTCAGTACAAGAAGAACGTCCTGGACATTGTCGGTTCCGGCAACCTGCCGGGAGGAATAAATTTCATCGATGTGGACGGAGGCAAGCCGCCGTTCATGTTCCGGGAGTCCGAACAACTGCTCTGGATATTTTCCTCCGTCGAATACCTGGAGCAGAAGACACGCCGTGAGGACGACGAGGTCGTTTCCAGAGGAATCGGACTGCTCGCCGTTACCACCAAGCACGTCTACTTCAAAGGAGACCGCCGGTCCTTGCGAATTCCCTTCAGTAAAATCGTATCGGTGGAACGAGGTGTTGATTACGTAGGAATTACGAGGGATCGAGCCAGCGGGCATCCTGAGTTCTTCGTTGTCGGTCGCGAAGACGCCGAGTTTGCGTGCGACTTGATCCTCTCGGTTCCGTCCGTTGAAATTTCCGCGAACAGCGAGGTTGTGACGGTCGGGGAATTCCACCTCCGGTCTCCCGATGGCCCTGACAACCTTGGAAAGTGACGTAGATGAATGCGAGACGCGCATGGCTACCGAAGTCGGGTCCGGACAGTGGCATATGGACGCATGGAGGAACTAGGCCCGTCCAGAAACCCGAAGACACACAGGATCTTTCCTAAGCGCTTAGGTTTTGCTATCCTAAGCCATGCCAACCGCACTCCGTCTCGATGGCCTGCGTGTGGTCATTTATCCCAACGACCATCGGCCCGCGCATGTTCACGTGATCGGTGCTGGCAAGGAAGCGGTATTCTCGCTGCACTGTCCGCATGGCTCGCCAGAGCTACGCGCCAGCTACGGTTTCGGACACCGTGACGTGAACCGCATCAGCGAAGAGCTGGCACGGGCCTTGCCGTTGCTGTGCGAGGAATGGAGGAAGATCCATGGCAGTTTCTGAAGCCGAATTCGAGCAAGCCAAGGGGCAAGCCCTAGTAGAACGCGCAACGGGTCATGTCCGGGCCGCACGGTACGACCGGCGCAGGGGGCGTGTGATCGTACAGCTCAGCACCGGTGTCGAAGTGGCATTTCCCGCCACGCTGGCGGAGGGGCTGGCCGACGCCTCCCCCGAGGAACTGGCGGAAATCGAAATCAGCCCGACCGGGCTGGGCCTGCACTGGCCACGACTCGATGCTGATCTCTATGTTCCGGCGCTGCTTCAGGGGGGTTTTGGCTCCAGAAGCTGGATGGCGTCGCACATGGGCACGGCCGGTGGCAAGAGCCGCTCATCCGCGAAAGTGGCGGCAGCAAGGGAGAACGGTCGTAAGGGTGGACGCCCGCGCCGTGGCGCCAAGGCTAGTCCTTGAGAGCTTGTGGCTTGGCGATACCTAGATCGTCTGTAAGCCCACCCTCCAGGGCGGCCTGATCGGCTGGCGACAGCGGTTCTTCGACGGCCTCGATGAATGCCCTCAACTCCTCTTCGCTCATCATCTCCTTGAGGATACCCAGTCTGCGCCGGCTTTTCTGCCGTGTTTGGGCGGGCTTCTTCACCACCATCCTCCCGGCTCCCCTCACACCCCTCCAAACCCCTGATCCTGCGCCTCACCCACCAGCCACGGGTCGTTGATCTCCGTCGTGGGGCGCTCGCCCTGGAGCACGCGCACGACTTCGCGGGCGGCGTGGGTCTGGCAGTCGACGTAGGACTCGTTGGAATTGGCGGCGGTGTGGCAGGTGACGATGACGTTGGGGAGGGTCAGGATCGGGTGGTCGGCGGGCATGGGCTCGGGGTCGGTGACGTCAAGGGCGGCGCCGGCGATCTCGCCGGTGGTGAGGGCCTCGTAGAGGGCGTCGGTGTCCACCAGGCCGCCGCGGGCGCAGTTGAGAAGGTAGGCCGTCTTCTTCATGGCGGCGAACTGTTCCTTGCCGAACATCTTGCGGGTGGCCGGCACCAGCGGGGCGTGCAGGCTGACGACGTCCGAGGTGCGCACCAACTCGTCCAGGGAAACCAGCTTGACGCCCATGGCTTCGGCGATCTCGGGAGCCACGTAGGGGTCCACCGCCTGGACGTTCATCTTCATGCCCTGGGCGCGGGGCGCCACCTGACGCCCCACGTTTCCCAGACCCACGATGCCCAGGGTCTGTCCGGCGATGCGCGAAACCGGGCCGCGGTAGGAGTGCAGCTCGGCGGTGTGGCGGCGCCAGCGGCCCTCGCGCACGTACTGGTTCATGCGCACGAGCTTGCGGGATATGGCGATCATGAGGCCGATCATCTGCTCCGACACTTCGATGGAGTTGCATCCGGCGGCGTTGCACACCGCGATGCCGCGCTCCCTGGCCGCGGCCAAGTCCAACCGGTCCACCCCCACGCCGGTGCGGCAGACCACCTTGCAGCGGTCGAGCTTCTCGATGATCTCGCGGGTGAGGGGGAGGGCGCCGTGGAAGATCATGCCGTCGGCGCCCCGCCCCGCCTCGGCCAGTTCCTCGTCGTTGGTCGGCCTGGCGATCACCATCTCCGCGTCCGCCTCGCGCAGGATGGGCTCGATCAGGTCGACGGGAATGTCATTGCTGCCGCAGTAGACGACCCGGTATTTCGCCATCGTTCGTATCCCGCCTACATTCCCAGTCCGAACATCTGCACCGGGTTGTCCCACAGGATCTTGCGGCGCGTCTCCTCCGAGAGCTTCTCGTTGGCGCTCAGGGCGCCCACGGTGAGATCCGGCCACTTGTCGATGCAGTCACTGTGGGGATAGTCGGTGGCCATGGTCAGGCGGTCGTTGCCGACGTGCTCGACAAAGCTCGGCACCAGCTCTTCGCCGGCCTCGCAACTCACCCAGCATTGGCGGTGGAAGTAGAAGCTGGGCTTCTCCGCGGTGGTCTTGGCGGAGCCGTGGGACTCGTGCTCCCAGTGCTCGTCCATGCGCTCCAGCCAGAACGGCACCCAGCCGCAGCCGGACTCCAGGTAGGCGACCTTCAGCGTGGGGAACTTCTCCAGGACGCCGTCGCCGCAGAAGCTCAGGCAGGCGAGCATCTGCTCCATGGGATGACAGGCTACGTGGCGGCCGAACTCGCTGTAGCGGTCGCCCCCAGCCTGCTCCAGGATCGTGCGTGCGCCCTCGTGGACGCACACGGTCACGCCCAGGTCCTGGGCCGCCTCGTAGATGGGATAGTAGTCGGGGCTGGCGAGTGTGCGGCCGCAGAGCTTGTTGGGGCGCCAGAAGATGCCCACCAGGCCGAGCTTCTCACGGGCGTGCCGCAGCTCCTCGACGGCCCGGGCGGGGTCCTGCAGCGGCAGCAGCATGACGCCGCGCAGCCGGGAGTCGTCGTGGCTGCAGTACTCGGCGAGCCAGGTGTTGTAGGCCCGGCAGATGGCCTGGCTCAACTCCGGGTCGATGTCCGAACTCCACATGACGTAGAGGCCCATGGTGGGGAACAGCACGCTCAGGTCGATGCCTTCCTTGTCCATGTCGCGGAGGTTGGACGCGGGGTCGAAACCCGTGGCGATGGCTTCGGCAAAGGTCTCGCGCCAGGACGCGTTGCTGGCGAAGATATAGCCGTAGTCGGTGACCTCGCGGTCGGGCCGCCTGTTGGAGTCGGACACGGGCTTCCCGTCCACAAGGCGGTTGGTCTGGTTCGGTCCGGTGATCTTGACCCGCCCGTGGAACTTCTTCGGCATGTACCGGTCATACATGTCCGAAGGCTCCATGATGTGCCGATCCGAATCGATTACGCGAAATCCGTCCTTCATGGCTCTGCTCCTTCCTCGGACAGGCGGCGCGCCGCCTCGTCAGCTTGCATGGCTCGTGGGAAGCGTTCCGGCGACATCCGCCGGAGCACTGCCACTATAGATCAAAGCCGATACCCTATCAAATGGCGGGGTAGTGCGTCAGTTTGAGTTCGGCCGCCCCTGACACCCCACGCTACAATGGTCCCATCTTACAATTCAGGAGGTGGGCCATGGCGAAAATCGTAGAAGTGCTTTGGACCGCGCTGGTGTACGAGCTGGTCGACTGCGAGGTCCTGACATCGCACAGCGTCGAGGTGATCCTGGAGAACGTCCAGGTCGGCGCCGAGCTGATGTGTGAGCGCGAGGCCGAGCGGGATGACGGGCGCCGGCTCCTGGCGATGCTGCCGGGAATCAGGAGTCAGCTTCTGCCTTTATGATCCGCGTAGTAATCCAGCATTGTGCGCAAGGTCTCTATGTGGGAAACCACGTTGGCAGAGCGTCTCTGCTGCTCTAGCTCCACTTGCTCGTAGGTCTTCCAACTATGCTGCGCCGCGGCTTGCTGCTGACGTATTTCCGCACGGATATTATCTATGAACATGATGCTCTCCTTTTGGAGAGCCCCCTATTGCAAGCCAAGTTGGTGCGTGGTAGGAAGAGGATGTCGTTCACTTCCTACCGGGATTGGGGCCTGCAAGGGGGTTCCCCGGTAAAAACTCAAAGGCCAGAGTCATTCCGACCCTGGCCTTTGTTGTATCTGGACCGGGCGGCCTCGTCAACGTTTCCCGCCGAATGCTCCCACCAGGTCCGTCCGCTTCACGGTGCCGGCCATGCCCTCGTGCTTCGGGCCCATGAACGCTCCGACCACGTGTCCATTACCGTTGGTGTTCCAGAAGCCGTTGCCGATCACATGAACGTCGTAGTCTATGTTCCTTTGGGGGAACCACTTGTCGTCGTCTTGGTCGAAGCGGTTGACGAAGAAGATGTCGCGGAATCCGAGCTGGCCCTGGAGGGTCCGTAGATTCACCTCCAACCTCGTGTCCCCCATGAGGGGCGATATCCCGGAGAACCCCACCATCGCGCCCTCCCAGGTAACGGGTCCAACCGTCAGCTCGGGATTGTCCTTCAGCTCCATCTCCGGCATGGGCCCGCGGGCCCAGGGTTGCGGGAGCCCGTTGAAGAGCGCCACCCCGAAGTTCACGATGCCGTCATCCGTTGTTGCGGCCAGGTGCAGGGTTGTATCGGTCCACTCCCCCCAGGTGTTGTAGTGTGCCGGGACCTGCTCCATGTAGATGGCCTGGAGAACTTCCTTGTCGATGCGGTGAAGGACGAATCCGGGGTTGGGGAACATCTCGCCCGCCACCCCCATGATCGAGTCGGGGAACTGGACGCTTTCCACGTGGCCCCAAACTCCGAGGGCATGGATCAGCTCGTGGAGGATCGTGGAGTATGAGAAGGTGTAGCCGCTCTCGTGCAGGTCCTTCGGCAAATGCACCACCGAAGAGAATGTGTTTCTCCCGATCCTGTACCGGTCGGCACAGGCTACGGCATCGGCGCTACACGGACTCGCGATGGAGGCACCTTCCCATGAGGAAACCAAGACGCTCCCCTCCTGACGCCGAAGTCTGTTGAACTCCGTAGCGGTGTCGAAGGTCCCGGCGATCTCGATTTGAAACTCCGGGGGAAGGACATCGTTCAGGATTGCCACGCTTCCCAGTATGTTCTGAAGGAGGGGCAGGGTAGTGTCGCCCCTGATCCACAGGCGGGGCCTCACCCTGAATGGATGGAGTCCGTCTGTGTATTGGGCTCCTTCCCTTCTCTCCAAATCGGCCTTGTAGTCACTGAGTCGCCAATACCCGACACCGTCGCGGGATGCCCCCAGGGATACCTCGATGTCCCCAGGCAAAAGCCCGGGCCACTTGCGGAGCTTCTCCTTCGGCTCTACGTCAGCCCCGATGTGGTACGTGTTGCCCCAGTAGAACCAATGAGAGCCGGTGGCGTGTGGATAGGTGGGACGTACATATCCCGGGTTGGTGTACCCTATGGGAGCTTGCGGCGTTGTGCCCCTCGGTTCATCCAGACCTCTCCCACCGCAGGCCGACACAACCAGCACGAGGACGAGCGCACAGAGTACGTGTTTCATGGGAACATCCTAGCCTCCGTTCTCTCCCGGTGCGAATACCGTTGTAGGTCGAGGTGCTCAAGCCGTTGCGTGGCCGCGGCCCGGCCGGGTTGCCGGGCCCTGAAACCCATCGCACCAAAGGTGGAGATGACTCCGCGTATTCGCCGAGGGCTTGGGGAGCTACCCCTTGCCGGGCACATCGGCTCTTGTATTCGGCGGAAGGCCCGACACAGGACCTTTGGCCGATGGGTTTCAATGCTGACGCTATGCCAAGGGATGGAGTGTGTCAACCCTAATTGGGTCCAGTAGGGTTGACACTCGCATTCTCGCATAGTACACAACCGATGCAATGTTTCAGACTGCGGGAGATTTCACGCCAATAGTGATCGGCCTTGTCGGAATCGGGCAGGTTGGCGTCGTGGCTTGGGGAATTGCAGTGATGCGAAATGCCGGCCGCGAGAGAGCGAAGCAGATGGAAGTCCTGCTCGATTCGGCTCGTGAATCCATGAACGCTCTCCGCGAAATGTTGGCCCGTGGGTGAAGCCCCGTGGTACAATCGGGGCCAAGCACATGAGGTAGATCATGGCGAAGAAATCCACTCTGCCGAAGAGCCCCACGACCGCCGCGGTTCGTATTGGGAAATTGGCCACCGGGGAGATCGAGCCGGAGGGGCCTCCTACTCACTACCGCTACTTCTTGGATTGCAAACCGCCATCCAAACTGATACAGTCGGAGAGTGAACCGGCTTCCCCTCCAGAAGCGGGTTCAGGTCCTCGAGCTCCTCGTCGAAGGCGCATCAATGAGGGCGGCAAGTAGACTGACCGGAGTTGCTTTCAACACGATCAGGGACCTTCTCCTTCACGCCGGCTACGCCGCCGCTTCCTACCACGATCAACACGTCCGCGACCTGAACTCCGTGCGCGTCCAGTGCGATGAGATGTGGGGGTTCGTCTACGCCAAACAGAAGAACGCTGAAGAGGCCAAGGGCCTCGATTGGGTGGGCGATGCCTGGACCTGGACTGCGCTGGACGTCGACTCGAAGCTCATCATCTCCTATCTCGTCGGAGGCCGCGGCACCGAGTATGCCCGCATCTTCATGGGCGACTTGGCGAGCCGAGTCAGGAACCGAATCGAGCTCACCACGGACGCCCATGCGGCGTATCCCACGGCTATCGAGTCGGCGTTCGGTGGCTACGTCGACTACGGGACGACGGAGATGGAAGGGGTCTCCAACAGCTTCGTGGAGCGCCAGAACCTCACCATGAGGATGAGCATGAAGCGGCTCACACGGCGCACCATCGCCTTCTCCAAGAAGGTCGAGAATCTCGCCTGCAACGTGGCGCTCTACTTCCTCCACTACAACTTCTGCCGCATCCACCGAACGCTCCGCGTCACGCCGGCGATGGAGGCCGGCCTGGCGGACACGGTCTACGACATGGACTGGGTCGTGGAGATCATGGATGACTACGGAGAGTGGCGGCGGCGCGAGGGCAACGGGAGCGCGATGTCGTAACACGACAGAGAGCCGAAGCTGATTCTTCGGCTCTCGCTTTCTCTGCTATAGTGGTGGGAACTTACACGACCCGCTGAAGGGGTCTCTTGAGCACTGGGGGTGATCCTCGCCAAAGGTCCCCTCCAATGTAGGCGCACTAGTTCGCCTTGTCAAGAGGTCCCTCCGGGTAGGAAGGAGGGGCCATCATGCCCCATGATCGAATGTGCGACTGCGACGAGTGCAGAGAGATGTGGGACTCCCACAGGCTCGCTGTCGAGAATGATGAACTAAGACGAGCGCTCCAGGACCTCGGGATGCGGTTCGACAACGTGGTTCAGCACATGGGCGTGCTGTATCAACTTCTCTCCGCAGTCACTCGGCAGCCGAAGCCCACTTGGGAAACCATGCACGAATTGGCCCGTCACCAGTTGCCGAGAACCACGCGAACGACCTTTTACGGGGGAGGTATTGGCGTATGGAAAGGAGACTAGCCAAGTAACGGGGACGCAACTTCAAACTGACGCACTACCAATGGCGGAACCGCCCGAATCCACGCGCCGGAAGGCACGTCGAGCGTCAGGCAAACGGCCGCGCTTGACCGCGCCGGAGGGCGCGGCTAACATCCCCTCGACACCCACCAAGGAGGCATATCATGGGAGTGGAACCCGGCGCGGAACTGTACGATTTCAATGAGCCTTCGCCCACCGGCAAGGCCGGTTTCGGCCAGTGGAAGAACCCGAAGTCGCCCTACGACCGTTTCATGGAAGATCAGGGCGTCCCCATCCACCGGGACATCGGCGTGCACAAGGTCCAGGACCTGCCCATGGCGCCCTGGAAGCGCCTGGGCGGACGCGGCACCGGCATCCAGCTTCTGGGCACCGAGCACCTCTGGGGCATGTACGTGGTGGAGGTCCCCGGCGCGGGTGCGCTGAACGCCGAGCGCCATCTCTACGAAGAAACCTACTACGTGGTGGAGGGCCGCGGCACCACCGAGGTCTGGCACGAGAGCGAGAGCAGGAAGCAGACCTTCGAGTGGGGTCCCGGCTCGCTCTTCGGCATCCCGCTGAACGCCTGGCACCGGGTGGTCAACGCCACCTCCTCCCCGGCCATGCTGCTGGCGGCCACCACCGCCCCCAACATCCTGAACCTGGTCCGGGACGCCGAGTTCGTGATGAACTGCCCCTACGAGTTCAGCAAGCGGTTCTCCGGCGAGGACGACTACTTCAAACCGGTGGAGGACATCCACGCCGACCCCGTGCGCGGGCTGGCCATGCGCCTTACCAACGTCATCCCCGACATCGTCACCTGCGAACTGCCGCGGGACAACCGGCGCTCCTTCAGCTACCGCCGGGTGGAACCGCACATGGCCGGGGCCAACTTCTACATGAAGATCGCCGAGTACGAGACCGGCCAGTACTCCAAGGCCCACAAGCACAGCTCCGGCGCCATCCTGGTCTGCATCAAGGGCAAGGGGTTCAGCTATACCTGGCCGGACACCCTGGGCATGCAGCCGTGGGAGAAGGGACGCGGCGACGACGTCAAGCAGCAGACCTACGAGCCGGTGGGAATGATCAGCGCCGCGCCCATGCGGGGCGACTGGTTCCACCAGCACTTCGGCACCGACCCCGAAGGCTTGCGCCTGCTCATCTTCGACGGCCCCTACGGCCCCGGCTTCCGGCGCGGCGGCGCCCCCGGCGCCCAGGCCAAGGACGTGGGAGCGGTGGACACCCGCGACGGCGGCAACGCCATCGCGTACATGGACGAGGACCCGCAGATCCGAAAGACCTACGAGGCCGAGCTGTCCGCCAACGGCATGCAGAGCCGCATGCCGCAATGGGCCTACGAGACCCGCACGCCGCCGGAAGGCGCGCTGGAACCGGGAGCCGGGTTCTGAGGGATGGCGCCGTTCGCCCTGAGCATAGCGAAGCGAAGTCGAAGGGCGCTCTCTCAACCGGCCCACAACTCGCTGAACCGCACCGCCGCCACCTGCTCGTACGCCACCGGCCCCGGCAGGTGGCCCACCGACTGCGCGAACGCGTTCAGCTTCTCCACCGCCGCCTCGGAAATGGCGGGCTCGTAAAACGCCACGTCCCGCTCGACGATGCCGGTGATGAGCGCGGCGGCGTCCTTCGGGAACAGCCCCTCCCCCACCCGAGCCGCCCTGGAAGGATCCTCACGCAGCGCCTTCTGCGCCTTCACGATGGCGCGTATTGCGGCCGCCGCCTGCTCCGGCTCCCGCTCGATGAAGGCATCCGTGGTGCCGAGGCCCGCGAACGTGCAGTAGCGGACCTCCGCCGGATCGTCGCCCCGCCGCACGTCCACGTGGACCTTGCCGACCCCCAGCGAAACCGCGGTGGCGCTACCCATGGCGTTGGACCAGAAGCCGTCGATCTGGCCCGATTCCAGGCCGCGGGCCGCGTAGACTCCGAACGACACCTTGCGGCCCTCGGAGCCCGGCAGGTGCACGATATCCACGTCCCGCTCCGGATCAATACCCCCGGCACGGAGCAGCGTCTTGAACACCAGGTCCGGCCCTTCCGCCGCGGTAAGGCGCAACCCCTTCAGCGCGTCGAAATCGCCCCGCTCCGCCTCCAGGTCCGCCCGCACCGTCAACAGCCACGGCGTCCCCTGGGACAACGCCACCAGCAGCTTGGCACCGCTCCACCCGGGAAACTCCCGCAACAGGTCGTGCACCGACCCCGCGATCATGGCGTCCGCGGCGCCCTCCCGAAGCGCCCGGGTGGCGCCGATCTGGGAAACCAGCTCGACCTCCACGTCCACGCCCTCTTCCCTGTAGAAACCCAGCTCCTGGGCGGCCAGGGCCGGGAAACAGGTATTGCTGACAAGGTCTACGGCGGCGATGCGCATAATCGGTGGTTCCTCCGTGCAGAGTAGTCTCCGGAATCATGCCACAAACGCCGCGACAATCAACGGGATAGGGACGCTCTTGATCCCGAACCGTTCTATGCTTAGGCTTCGCGTACCCAGACAGGGTTCCGGTAGCGAAATGCTCTGCGAGGAGACGCTGTGATGACCGACCACGACATGACGGAGTTGACGATCGCCGCGGCCGCGGCCCAGATCAAGAGCGGGGGTGCTTCACCGGTGGAGCTCACCGAACTAATGCTCGCGCGCATCGACCGCCTGAACCGTGAGTTGGTGGCCTACGTCACGGTATCGAGCGACGAGGCGCTGGCGGACGCGCGGGCGGCGGAGGCAGAGATACGCGGCGGCAAGTATCGCGGGCCGCTTCACGGGATTCCGCTGTCCATCAAGGACAACATCGCCACGAAGGGCATCCGCACCACGGCGGGGTCCAAGGTGCTGGAAGAGTGTGTCCCGGACTACGACGCCACGGTGGTGACACGGCTCCGGGAGGCGGGGGCGGTAATCCTGGGCAAGACCAACATGCACGAGTGGGCCAACGGCGGCACCACCATCAACCCGTTCTACGGCACCACCCGAAACCCCTGGGACACCGAGCGGATCGCCGGCGGCTCCAGCGGCGGTTCGGCCGCAGGGCTGGCGGCGAGCCTGTGCCTGGGCTCCATCGGCACTGACAACGGCGGGTCGGTGAGGAATCCCGCCTCGCTGTGCGGAACGGTGGGGTTCAAGCCTACCTACGGGCGCATCAGCCGGTTCGGGCACGTGCCGGGCGACGGCGGCTTCAGCACCAACCACCTGGGGGTGTTCAGCAAGACGGTGCGAGACTGCGCGCTGATCCTGCGGGCGATCGCGGGCAAGGACCCCAAGGATCCCAACAGCGCGGACGAGCCGGTGCCGGACTACGAGGACGGCCTGGACGGGGGTATCGAGGGCCTCCGGATCGGAATCGTCAAGGACTACTTTGACCGGTACATGACGCGGGCGGTCCGGGAGGCGTTCGCGGAGGCGCAGCGCCAGCTCGAATCTCTCGGAGCCAAGCTGGTGGAGGTGGAGGTGCCGCACCTGGACGCGACCCGGGTGGCCTGGCCCTGCATCACGCGGCCGGAGAACGTGGTGGAGAATCTGCCCTACCTGACGGCCAGACCGCGAGACTACAGCCCACGCCTGCTTCGTCAGAACATCGGCGCCATGCTGATCCCCGCCGACGCCTACGTCACCGCCCAGCGCATCCGGCGCCTGCTGTGCCGGGAGTTCGACGAGGTGTTTGGGCAGGTGGATATCGTCGCGGCACCTACGGCCGCGGTACCCGCGCCCACCATCGAGGAGTCTGAGCAGGCGGTCATGGTGGTGGACGGAGAGGAAATCCGGCTGGAAAGCCCGGGCGTGAACTTCCGCTCGCTCTTCACCACGCCCTTCAACCTCACCGGGCTGCCGGCCCTGAGCGTCAACTGCGGCTTCTCGGCGGGCGGCCTGCCCATCGGGCTCCAACTCGTGGGGCCGCGTTTCCGGGAAAAACGGGTGCTGCGCGCCGCCCACGCCTACGAGCAGGCGGCCGGCTGGTTCCGGCGCACGCCGCCAAAGGGAGGGTGAACGGCTCAAGCCACGGAACGCATCCTCGTGGCTACGGCTTCCGCTCCCAGCACGCGGTCCAGGAAGTTGACGGACAGCGGCCAGGTGAGCTTGGCCAGCGCCGGGTCGTAGGCGTCGCCGTCGGCCAGGGCGAAACCGTGGCCGGCGGGCGGGAAGAAGTGCCACTCGACGTCCGGCGTGCCTTCCAGGAAGGCCGCCCGAAGCTTTTCCTGCACCGGCACCGGCGCCACGCGGTCATGGCCACCGAACAGGACCATGGACGGACAGTGGATCTCACGGGCGGACTCGTTGGGGTGGCGCGGCCTGAGCTCGCTCGGGCCTTCCTCCCGCACCGACGGGTAGTAACCCAGGTACGCCGCAACCTGGGGCGTCGCCGCGACGAAATGGATGCCGATGCGCCCGCCCATGCACAGGCCCATGACCGCCACGCGCTTCTCGTCCACGTCGGCCCGCCCGCAAAGGTACTGCCAGCCCTGGCCGATGACCTCGACAAAGCGCCCGTCCGTGGTCTTCTTCTGGACGTCGTGGAAGTCGGAGAAGCCCAGGATGTCGTAGAGGGCCGGCACCATGGTGGTGTACCCGGCCTCGGCGAACTCACAGGCCATGTGCTTGATGTGGCCGGTGACCCCGTAGTGGTGATGGACGATGAGCAGCGCCGGCCCCGGCGCGTCCCGTTCCGGCGAAGCGATGAAGCCGGGCACCCCGTCCTGCTCCTGCGTCAGCGCGCGAGTGATGATCTTCGACATGGTCCCCTCCTGCTAACCCTTCATTCTTCCATGTTCCCAGCAACCATTATGCCCCTTCGTGGGGTATGCGGGTCAAACGGTCAACAGCCCGAGGCCGGGTCCTCCGAGCGGCGAGCCTGCCTCAGCCGCCGGGTCGCTTCCAAATCCGCGGCGCCGGTCTCCCGGTCCACCACCACCCCGTAGTGGAGCCGCGCGTTCTCCGGCGACAGCAGTTCGGCGGCCACGTCGTCCAGGACAGCCTCCACCGGCCGCTCGTAGGGGTCGCCATATCCACCGCCCCCGGCGGAGCGTATCTCGGCCACGTCGCCGCCACGGGGATGGTGCATGGCGGCCCGGTGGAATTCCAGCGCTTCGCCATCCTCCGAGCGCACCCGCACCGTCCCGGCCGCGGCCGACGAGCCGCCGGCCAGCCCGAACGGCGCGGTCTCCTCGGCGCCGCTGCCGATCTGCACCGACAGCGCGCTGCCGTCCTCGTTGAAACGCAGGGAGAACAGCGCCCCGTAGCCCCCGCGCCACTTGCCGGGGCCGGCGCTGTCCGGACGGTACTCGTACTTCAGGATGCGGTGCGGGAACGTCAACTCGTAGAGCTCCGGGTCCGGCACGCGCGAGCCGCCCATGGACGACACCGGGCTGATGTGGCTCCAGCCGTCGAAACCCCGGGTGGCGCCGCCGCCTCCCTTGGCGAAATGCAGGATGAAGGCCGCCGGCCTGCCGGTGCGCCGGTTCAGGGCGGTGCCGGCGCCTGCGTTGGTGCGCGCCCAGCCCGCCTGTGCCCGTTCCGGCACGGCCTGGGACAAGGCCATCCACACCGCCTCCACGATGGTGGCGCAGGTGGCCACGGTGCATTGTGTGGTGGGAGCGCCTTCCCGCGGATTCACCAGCGACCCCTCCGGCGCCGAGACCTCCACCGGGCGCATGCAGCCCTCGTTCACGCTCACGTCGGCGGCGATGGTGGAGAAGAGCCCGATGTAGCAGGACGACACCGTGTTGGCGTAGGAGCTGTTGTAGTAGACCGGGATCTGGGGATCGGAGCCGGCGAAGTCGAAGCGCAGCCTGTCCCCTTCCACCTCGAGCCCTACCCGGATGGCGGGCCGACCCCCGGGGCCGTCCTCCAGCACGTGATCGAGCTGCCGGGATGCGTGGTAGACGCCGTCGGGTACGGCGGCGATGCGCTCCCGCATCTGCGCCTCGCTCCGGTCCAGCATCTCCTCCATGGCGCCCTCGACGGTGTCGCTGCCGTACCGCCCGAGCATCTGCTGCAGCGACTTCTCGCCCACGTTGCACGCGCCAACCTGGCACTGGAGGTCCCCCTCCACCGAGCTGCGCAGGCGCACGTTCAGCAGGATAATCTCCCAGACGTCCCGGTTGTACGCGCCGCCCCGGTAGAGCTTGGCCGGCGGTATCCGCAGGCCCTCTTCCCAGGCCGTGGCCGCGTGCGGGTTCCGCCCGGCGGCACCTCCGCCGCCGATGTCGGCGTGGTGGCCCCGGCTGAGGACCCAGAACCGAAGCTGTCCCTCGAAGAACACCGGCTTCATCACGGAGATGTCCGGCGCGTGGTTGTTGCCGCGGTAGGGGTCGTTGAGGATCATCACGTCGCCGGGCTCTACGTCGTCGCCGAAGTGGTCGCTTACGGACCTGACCGCGAAGGGGCTGGCCCCCATCAGCACCGGGATGTAGGCGGTCTGGGCCACCAGCCTGAGCCGGCGGTCGAACACCGCGGTGACGAAGTCCTTGTTTTCGGCGAAGATGGGGGAGCGGGAGCTTCGCAGCATGCCCGCGCCCATCTCCCGGGTCACCCCTTCGAGACGGTTGGCGATGACGGTCAGGAGAACGGGGTCCATGGCGCTACTTTCCGCCCTTCTCTTCCGGCCCGGGCCTCACCCGCGCCAGGCTCTCGGCCAGGCCACGCTCCTTCAGGTACACGAGGTAGTTCCCGAAGGCGTCGCAAGTGAGCTGATACCCGGGCGGCACCACGACGGTGGTGGTCTCCTGCTCCACGATGGCCGGGCCGGCGACGTCTTCGCCGGACGCGAGGCGGTGGCCGTCGTAGACCGGCGTCTCCCGGAACCCGTTGTCGAAGAACGCCTGCCGGCGGCCGGTCAGGGCGGTCCCCGGAGCGGCGGCCGGACCGGGCGCGGCATCGGCCTCGGACAGCCCCCTGCCCACCACCCGCAGGTTGACGATCTCCGCGGCCGCCTCCGGCATGGCGTACCCGTTCAGGGACTCGTGGATCCGGTGAAAATCGCCGGCCAGTCTGGCCACCGCGGCTTCGGTCATGGCCGTGTCGCGCACGGGCACCTCCACCTCGCTGAACTGCCCCACGTAGCGCACATCCGCCGCCGAGCTTACCGCAATGCGGTGGCGCGGGACACCCTCGGCGACGAGCGCCTCCACGGCCGTGTGGCGAAGGTCCAGGAAATGCCGCGCCACCGTGTCCCGTTCGAGCCGGTCCAGGGACATCACGCAGCTTCTCACGAAATCGTGACGCAGGTCCGACAGAAGCTGTCCGGCCGCGCACATGACGGACGCCTCCCGCGGCACCAGCACGAGGCCGATGTCGAGCTCCCGGGCGATGGCGCAGGCGTGAATGGGACCGGCGCCGCCCGCGGCCACCAGCGCGAACCGGCGCGGGTCGTGGCCGCGCCGCACCGACACCTCCCGGATGGCGTCCACCATGTTGGCGTTCACCACCTGGTAGGCGCCGAAGGCGGCCCGCACCACGTCCACGCCCAGGGGCTCGGCCACGTGCAGGCGGAACGCTTCCCGGGCCGCATCTTCGTCCAGCCGAAGCCGCCCGCCCCAGAACCGTTCCGCGCCCAGGTAGCCGATGAGCAGATCGGCGTCCGTCACCGTGGGCCGGAGGCCGCCGCGGCCATAGCACACGGGGCCCGGGGTCGACCCCGCGCTCTCCGGCCCCACCCGGAGCAAACCCCGGTCGTCCACGGCGACGATGCTGCCGCCGCCCGCGCCGATGGTGTGCACCGCCACCATGGGCAACCCGATCCGGTGTCCCGCGATCTCCGTTTCCTTGGTGATCTCCACCGCGCCCCGGTCCGCGAGGCAGACGTCGAAGCTGGTGCCGCCCATGTCCGTGGTGATGGCGTTGGATATGCCGTGCAGGCCGGCGTACCACAGGCCCGCCACCGGTCCGGCGGCGGGTCCCGAAAGGATGCTGCGGACCCCGAACCGCCTGGCCGGGTCCAGCCCCATGACGCCGCCGCTGGACTGCATGACCAGCAGCCGCCCGCGG
>CAZVUC010000018.1:0-6248 GCA_964630405.1 uncultured Syntrophobacterales bacterium
CCCGTGGCCATGCCGGTGACGCGCATGTACAACGCCCTCAAGACCGGCGTCGTCGACGGCCTCATGGTGGCGCCCAGCGTCATCCGGAGCTTCAAGATCGGCGAGGTGGCCAAGTACTACACCGTGGGGCCGTTCGCCAACACGGCGTTCTTCCTGGTGATGAACAAGAAGGCCTACGACGGCCTCTCCGCGGAGCACAAGAAGATCGTCGACGAGACCTCGGGCGAGGCCCTGAGCGTCAAGGCCGCCGGCATCTACAAGAAGGCGGGGGCGGGCTCCCTGGCGGGCGAGAAGAAGAGCGGCCGGGGCGAGGTGATCACGCTGTCGGACGCCGAGGACAAGCGTTTCCGCCAGGCCCTGGGCGGGGTCCGGGCCGCTACCGTGAAGGCTCTCTCCGGCAAGGGCATCGACGCCGAGAAGATCCTCGCCGCCATGGGCGGATAGGGCGCCAGCCTGACTCCACGCACCCATGGGTGACGAATCGCGTGCCGCGTTGCCGGGGACCGCGGTGGCCGGCTGGACCACCCGGCTCCTGGCGTACGCGGCCGGGGCCGCGCTGCTGTGGCTGATGTTGCTGACGGTGGTGGCGGTGGTGATGCGCTACGTCTTCAACGCGCCCATCCTTGGCGCGCAGGACATCTCCGAACTGAGTCTGGCGGTGGTGGTGTTCCTGAGCATCCCCTACTGCGGCTGGACCGGCGGCCACGTGGCCGTGGACCTCATCGGCACGGTGGTGGGGGAGAGCCGGCTGCGCTACACCGACACCCTCATGCGGCTGTTGGGCGCGGTGCTGTTCGCCGTCGTCGCGTGGCAGGCCCTGGACCAGGGGCTGGACGCCCTGGAGTACGGCGAAGCTTCCAACCTCGTGGAGATCGCCCACCATCCCTTCATGTTCCTGATGAGCTTCGGCTGGCTCCTGTTCGCCCTGGTGCTGCTGCTCCAGGCGGTTGCCGGCATCGTCCAGGCTCCTCAAGAGAAGGCTGAATGAATCCCACCACCGCGGGTCTTCTGGGGTTGGCGGGGCTGTTCGTGCTCCTGGCGCTCAGGATGCCGGTAGGCATCGCCATGATGCTCATCGGGGTGCTGGGCTTCGGCACCCTCAACGGCTGGGGCCCGGCCATGGCCGTGCTGGGCAGCGAGCCCTTCGTCATCGCCACCAACTACGAGCTCATCGTCATTCCGCTGTTCGTGCTCATGGGGAACTTCGCCACGGTTTCCGGTATGAGCCGCGACCTCTATGCGGCGGCCTACGCCTGGTTCGGCCACTGGCGCGGCGGGCTGGCGTCCGCCACCATCGCCGCCTGCGCCGGCTTCGCCGCGCTCTCCGGCTCGTCGGTGGCCGCGGCCGTGACCATGGGCAAGGTGGCGCTGCCCGAGATGCGCACCTACCGCTACGATTCGCGCCTTTCCACCGGCGCCATCGCCGCCGGCGGCACCCTGGGCATCCTCATCCCGCCCAGCACGGGGTTCGTGATCTACGCCATCCTCACCGAGGAGTCCATCGGACGCCTGTTCCTGGCCGGGGTCTTTCCGGGGCTCTTGCTGACCGCGCTGTTCATCCTGTCGATCTTCATCCAGACCCGCATCAACCCGGACCTGGGACCGCCGGGGCCGTCTTCCACCGTCATGGACCGCATCCGCGCCTTCCGCCAGGCCAGCGCCATGATCGGCGTGGTGACGGTGACCATCGGCGGCATCTACGCGGGCCTCTTCACCCCCACCGAGGCCGCCGGCGTGGGCGCGTTCCTGGCGGCCCTGCTGGCGCTGCTACGCGGCCGGCTGACAGTGTCTTCGTTGTCGTCGCTGGCGCTGGAGAGCACGCGCACCACCGCGCTGGTCTTCCTCATCCTGGTGGGCGCCCACATCTTCAACCCGTTCCTGGCGCTGACCCACATCCCCTCGGACCTCGCCGAGCTGCTGGTGGGCATGGAGTTGCCCCGGCTGGCCGTGCTCGCCATCCTGCTGGCGGCCTACATCGTGCTCGGCATGTTCCTGGAGGGCTTCGCCATGTTGGTGCTGACCCTTCCCATCGTCCACCCCATCATCCTCACCCTGGGCTACGACCCCATCTGGTTCGGCGTGGTCATGGTCATCGTGCTGGAGATGGGCCTCATCAGCCCGCCGGTGGGAGTCAACGTCTTCGTGGTCAAGGGCATCGCCGAGGACGTCCCCATGAGCCGGATCTTCGCCGGCATCTTCCCGTTCTGGATCGCCATGGCCGCCTGCCTGGCCATCCTGGTGGCGTTCCCCGACATCGCACTGTTCCTGCCGAACACGATGATCCGGTAAGGGGGGGACTCTCTACCTCACAATCCCTTCCGGCGGCACCGCGCCCTCGTCCCCCTGTGAAGCGAGATGCGCCGCCAGCGCACCGTCGGGCGTCCTCGCCTCCACGGTTGCCACCTCCTCATATCCGGAATCGCGCAGCCGTTTGACCCGTAGTTCATTTCCTTTCGCGCCCAACGCGATGGAAATGATCAGGTTGCCGACCAGCCAGGCCTCCGGGACCGGGACCGAGCTCAAGGCCATCACGGCCAACAGCGCAATCCAGCCGATCAGGAAAAGTCGCTTTACGAACGCCCAGATCCACGTAAAGAGGAACGCGGGCCAACTCCAGCCGTTCTTGACGGCTTCAAGGCCCTGGGTGGGGTGTTGGAGGATAGAGTATTGGTTCATTCGAAAAACCTCCGTGTTCATAGGGAGCACCGATTTCAGCCATGGTGCACACCTCAACCAAGTGTAGGTTAATTTTAACGACAAAAAGGTCAAGATGTTTGAAGACCATCACACCAAGTGTTATAGTCGCTAGGGCATAGTAGTTGAGCAAACGGACACGTGAATGTCTTCAAAACCAGATGGTTTGTGCGATTCGCCCGGCAACACGGCATTGACGACGCGGTCTTGTGTGTCGCGATTGCCGACGCGCAGAAAGGGCTTGTCGATGCCGACCTCGGAGGTGGAGTCATCAAGCAAAGGATCGCCCGTCCGAATGAAGGCAAGTCTGGCGGGTTCAGGTCGATCATCCTGTTCCGGCTTGGAGACAAGGCTGTATTCGTCTACGGCTTTCCTAAAAGCGCGCGTGGCAACATCCGCAAGGACGAATTGAGAGGTTTTAAGGATCTCGCGGATGTGATGCTCGGCTATGACGATGCCGCTGTGGCCGAGGCATTGAAGAGCGGCGTTTTGACAGAGGTAAATTGTCATGAAAAAGACCTACCGGAGTGACGCCCTTGGCGCGATTCATGAGACCGCATCCGACCTTCACGACGCGGGCCTTATCGACAAGCGGACACTACGCAAGTTTGACGAACTCTGCCTGACCCCGGTTCGATTGATGCAGCCGGACGAAATTCGGGCGCTACGCGAGCGCGAGCGCGTGAGTCAGGCGGTTTTCGCCCTCCACTTGAACGTTTCGACGGGTCTTGTCAGCCAGTGGGAGCGCGGGGAGAAGCATCCCGGAGGCGCCTCGCTGAAACTTCTGAGTCTGGTTCAGGAGAAGGGCTTGGCGTCCATCGCATGAACAAATCTCGTTCGTCAGAACAGCCGCCACTGAATAAAACACACAACTGACTTTTCTCCTCACACATTGAAGCGGATGTGCATCACATCCCCGTCCTGCACCCGGTACTCCTTGCCTTCGAGGCGGAGCTTCCCGGCGGAGCGGCAGCCGGATTCGCCCTGGTGCTCGATGTAGTCGTCGTAGGAGATGACCTCCGCGCGGATGAAGCCGCGCTCGATGTCCGAGTGGATCTTGCCGGCGGCGTGGACCGCGGCGGTCTCCCGGGCAATGGTCCAGGCGCGCACCTCCATGGGGCCGGCGGTAAAGAAGCTCATGAGGCGGAGGTGGTCGTAGGCGTGGCGGATGAAGCGGTCCCGGGCGGTCTCGGAAAGCCCCAGCTCCGACAGGAACTCGGCGCGCTCGTCGAGGTCGAGCTGGGCGATCTCCATCTCGAGCTTGCCGCAGACTGGCACCACGGTCAGGTCCTCCGTCCGCGCGTATTCCGCGACGTCGTCGGGCAGCGGCGCCTGCAGCGCCGCCTCGTCGGAATTGTAGACCACCAGAAGCGGCTTGGCGCTCAGAAAGGCGAAGCCCGACAGCAGCGTTTGCTCCTCGGGCAGGAAATCCAAGCCCCGCAAGGGACGTTCCTCCTCCAACGTGCTCTGGCAGCGCGTCAGAAGATCCGTCTCCATCTCCCGTTCCCGGGCCTTCACCGCTTCCTTGCGGATACGCTCAAGGCGCTTCTCGATGACCGCGAGGTCGGCCAGTATCAGCTCGGTCTGAAAGGCGTTGAGGTCCCGCACGGGCGCGGGAGGCTCGTCGGCCAGCGGGTCGTCGAAGGCCCGGACCACCTGGACCATGGCGTCCACCTCGCGCAGTTGCACCACGGACTGGTTTTCCAGCGCCGCCTTCCGCTCCTGCGACGGCGGGAAGTCCAGGAAGGTGACCTCCGCGTACTTCTTGTCCTTGGGATGGACGATCTCGCTCAGCGCGTCCACGCGTGGGTCCGGAACCTTGACCACGGCCATGGCCGCCTCGTGGCGGGCTTCGAAGCCGCCCACCGCGGCGCTCAGGCCAGTGAGAGCGTTGTAAAGGGTGGTTTTGCCCGCCCGGGAGAATCCCGTGATTCCGACTTTCATGGACTCCAATTTAGCACCGGGCGGGATTATTCATAGTGGCGTTTGGCCGGCCAAACGCTTGAAATCCGAGCGGTGGCCGCTCAAATTTCAATGTCTTTGACCCTTCCGCTCGTAGACTTCGTCGCGGGCCAGTTCCGTTCCGCTCGCGGCCGCCACCGCCAGCTCGTCGCAGCGCTCGTTCTCCGGGTCGCCCGAGTGGCCCTTGACCCAGCGGAATTCGACCTGGTGGCGGTCCGAAAGGTCCAGCATCTCGGCCCAGAGGTCGGGATTCAGGGCCGGAGCCTTGTCGCGCTTCCTCCATCCCTTGTCGCGCCAGCTCCGGGCCCATCCCTTGGCCATGGCGTCCACCACGTAGCGGGAGTCGCTGTAGAGGGTCACCCGGCTGGGCTCCTCGAGGGACCGGAGCCCGGCCAATACGGCCATGATCTCCATGCGGTTGTTGGTGGTCCTGCGGTATCCGCCGCTCAGTTCCCTGCGGTCAGGCGTAGCCGTGTCGTGGAGGAGCACGACGCCGTAGCCGCCCGGTCCGGGGTTTCCGATGCAGGCGCCGTCGGTATAGATGGTGACGTGTTTCATGATGGGTGGTCCGGGAAGTATAGAAGCCACCCGGCCGGGGCCGCAAATGCCCGTGAACGCTTGACACGGAACCCCATGTCTTTTTTAATCCGACACACGCCCAACACCGGTGTTCCACTTCACATCCAGCGCCGGACACCAGTACCAAGGAGACACCCATGCAAACCGGTTCGTACATAAACGGCGAGTGGTATCGGCCCAACTCCGAGCGGCAGATCCGCAACGTCAATCCGGCCGACACGCGCGACGTCATCGCCGAGTTCCCCATGGCCACGGCCGCGGACACGGAGCGGGCCATCGACGCGGCCGCCGAGGCCTTCCAGGGCTGGCGCAAGACGCCGGGGCCGGAGCGCGGCCGGGTGATCTGGCGCGCCGCGGACATCGCCCGCCGGCGCGTGGACGAGATCGCCGAGATGATGACGCGGGAAGAAGGCAAGATCTTCAAGGAGGCCCGGGGCGAGGTGCTCAAGGGGATCTCGCTCATGGAGTACAACGCCGGCGCCGGCTACCGGCTGGGCGGCAAGACGCTTCCGTCCGAGGCCCGGGACACCTTCACCTACACCATCCGGCAGCCCATGGGCGTGGTGGGGCTCATCGCGCCGTGGAACTTCCCCTGGGCGATACCGGTGTGGAAATCCGCGCCCGCGCTGGTGGCGGGCAACGCGGTGCTGCTCAAGCCGGCGTCCCTGACCCCGGCCACGGCGGGCCTCCTGGCGGAGGTCTACGAGGAAGCCGGCCTTCCCAAGGGCGTCTTCAACGTGATCGTCGGCTCCGGGGGCGAGGTGGGCGAGACCATCGTCAACTCCGCGCGCATCCCGGTGGTGTCGTTCACCGGCTCCAACGAGATCGGCAGCGACCTCTACGTCAAGGCCGCTTCCCGCGGCGCCAAGGTGACCTGCGAGATGGGCGGCAAGAACGCGGTCATCGTCATGCCCGACTGCGACCTCGACAAGGCGGCGGTGGCCATCCGCGACGGCGCCTTCGGCTCCACCGGCCAGCGCTGCACCGCCACCTCCCGGGTCATCGCCATCGGC
>CAZVUC010000019.1:0-40979 GCA_964630405.1 uncultured Syntrophobacterales bacterium
ATCCGCATCCAGCAGGACGAGCTGGACGAGACCGTGCTGCGCTGCCACCGCGCCGGCCTGCGCTGCTGCGTGCACGCCATCGGCGACCGCGCCTTCGACATGTCGCTGGAGGCCTACGAGAAGGCGCTGGCGGAACTGCCGCGCGAAGACCACCGCCATCGCATCGAGCACATGGGCAACTGGCTGATGACCTCCGAGCGCATCGAGCGCCTCGTGCGTTCGAGCATCGTGGCCATTCCCAACATCTCCCTGGGCTACTTCGTCGGCGATTCCATCCGCGCCGCCATCGGCGCCAAGCGCCTGGAGCGGGCGTTCCCGCTCAAGACGCTGCTGGAGGCGGGCGTCAAGATGGCCGGCGGCTCCGACGCTCCGGGCTACTGGCCGGTGGACCCTCTGCGGGACATCGGCGCCTACGTCTCGCGCCGCATGCTGTGGGGCGAGACCCTGGCGCCGGAAGAAGCCCTGAGCGTCCAGCAGGCTTTCGACCTTCACACCACCCACGCCTCCTTCGCCGGCTTCGAGGAGGACCTCAAGGGGACCCTGGAGGTCGGCAAGCTGGCGGACATGGCGGTGCTGGCTGAAGACCCCTTCGAGGTGCCGGCGGAACGCATCAAGGACCTGAAGGTGGAGATGACCGTGGTGGGAGGCGAGGTCAAGTACCAGGCGTGAGGGATCCGTTGCGCGGATGGTGGAGCCGGGAGGTGGCATGAACCGCGGTCGGGAAATGCCGGCGCCGGTGTTCGTGGTGGGCACGGGACGGTGCGGCTCCACCCTGTTGTCGTCCATGGTTCGGCTGCACCCGCGAATCCTGAGCCTGTCCGAGTTCTTCTCCTACCTGGGACCCGGTGGCGTCCGCGCGCCGAGGGTAAGCGGAAAGACGGCGTTCCGGCGCCTCAACACGCCGACGCGGGCGTTGCGCATGTTCCTGGAAAGCGGCGTGTCGATCGAGGAGTTCGTCTATCCCCTGGAGGCGGGCGGCCGCTACAGCCGGCGGAACGTGCCGCCGATCATGTGTACGACGCTGCCGCACCTGACCGACAGTTACCATGAGTTGTGGGACGAGCTGGGGCCGTTGGTGCGGTCCAGGGGACGCCACCGCCTCACTGACCATTACCGGTTCGTCTTCGAGTGGCTCAAGACGCGCTTTGACAGGGCCGTATGGGTGGAACGCTCGGGCGGGACGCTGCCCATGGCGCCGGTTCTGGCGCGCCATTTCCCCGACGCCCGGCTCGTGCATATTTTCCGGGACGGACGGGACACCGCGCTCTCGATGTACCGCCATCCCGGCTTTCGCGGTATGGCCATCAGCTCCCTGATGTTGCGCAAGATCGGGCTCGACCCCTTCTCGCCCGCGAACTGGCGCGGAAGCAGTCCGTGGGTGCACGTCGTCGCCGCCATTCAACTGCGTTTCATGTCGCCGAAGCGCTTCCTTGAAGCCGACGTCGACCTGGCTTCGTTCGGTTGGGTGTGGAGCGGCATGGTCGAACGCGGCACGGCGTTTCTCGCCACGCTGCCGAGCGACCGCGTCCTTTCCATGCGCTTCGAATCGCTCCTGGAGTCGCCCCGGGCGGAAATGAGCCGGTTCATCGATTTCGTCGGACCCGAGTTGGCCGACGGGCGCTGGCTTGAGGAAGTGAGCGCACTGCCGCGGCGCAAGAGTCCGGCCTGGAGCCGTCTTGCGCCCGAAGAGCGGGCGCGGCTGGCGGAGGCTTGCGCGCCCGGCCTGAAGATCCTGGGTTACAACAACAGCGTCTAGTGTCGTGAGACAGGAAAAACGTCGTTTCCGGGCCTGTCCGGGTGATCGAATCGCAGCGAGAGGCGTATCCGTGATGCAGGACGCCCGCACCTCCGCCCCGTTCAGGCACACCTTCGCCATGTCCCCGTTCTCCGCGTGGGTGCGTCTTCTGCGGGAGAACGGCCGTGGCGACGCCGGCTACCGCGGCAGGCTGGCCGGGGTCCTGCTTGCGAGCGCTGCCGCCGCTCCGGCCCGTCTCGCGGAACGGGCGGTGTATGGGAGGCGCGTACGCCGCACGGCCATCGACCCTCCGCCGCTGATGATCCTCGGCTACGGGCGAAGCGGCACGACGCACCTGCACAACCTGTTGGCCCAGGACCCGCGCCACGGCTCGGTCACCACCCTTCAGTGCATCGTGCCGACGTTCTTCCTGCTGGCGCGCGCGGCGCCGCGAATTCTGCTCGCCGGTCTCGTGCCCTCGACGCGGCCCATGGACAACATGCGCGTGGCGCTGGACCTGCCCCAGGAAGAAGAAGTGGCGCTGGCCAATGCCACCCACATGTCGTTTCTTCACCACCTGTCCTTTCCGCGGAACGCCGTGGGCCTCCACAGGCGCTACGCGCTCATGGAGGGCCTCGATGACCGGGAGATGAGGCGCTGGGAACGGACCTACCTGGACATCGTGCGCAAGGCCGCGTTCCACGCCCCGGACCGCCGGATCGTGCTGAAGAGTCCGAGCAACCTCGCAAGGATCCCGCACGTCCTGCGCATCTTTCCGGACGCCAGGTTCGTGAACATCGTGCGCAATCCCTTCGCCGTCTACTTGTCGCTGACGAACATGTTCCGCAAGCTGATCCCGATACACCAGTTGCAGGACGTCGAATGGGGCGAGGTGGAGCGAGTCATCATCGACGTCTACAAGGCCAACATGAAGCGATACCTTCGGGACCGCTCCCTCATACCGCGCAACCGCCTTGTCGAGATGCGCTTCGAAGACCTGGAATCGGCGCCGGTGGCGGAGCTTCGAAGGGTCTATGACGGCCTGGACCTGGGCGGCTGGAACGCAGCGGAGAAACCGGTGAAGGCGTATCTCGACACGGTGGAGGGCTACCGCAAGAACCGCTTCCGCATGGACGCCGCCACGGCGGGACGGGTGTCCGCGGAGTGGGGTTTCGCGTTGGACGAATGGGGCTACGAACCTGCAGGCGCCCGGCCATGACTACCGACGACCGAGACGCGCCGCCGCATGTCAACGCCGCCCTGCCGGGGCTTGCGCCCGGCGACCGGGCCAGGCGGCTGACCGAGGAGATGCTGCTTCTCCTGCTGGACAGGAAGAGCGGCGACCTTGAGCCGGTTCCGCCCTGGACCCTGGCCTACGCGCTGTCCGGCGCCGCGCTGATGGACCTGTCGATACTGAACCGCATCGATACCGACACCCGGTGCCTCACCCTCATCGACCCCGCGCCCCTGGGCGATGCCGTGCTGGACCCTGTCCTTGCCGAGATGGCGGGAGTGGACGAGGCGCGTCCGATCCGGTACTGGCTGGACCGCGTCGCCGAGCGCTCGGAGGAGCTCAAGGAGGGCTCTCTCCACGCGTTGGTACGCCGCGGCGTTCTCGAGCCGTGGGAGGGCGGGTTCCTGGAGCTGGCGCGGAGCGGCTCCCGCGAGCATGCCGCCGCCTCTGCGGTCGCCACCCTGGAAGGGGACGTGCGGCTGCGCGTCATCCAGTGCCTGCTCGGGAGCGACATCCCCGACCCGGTGGACGTCATGACTATCTGCCTGGCCGATGCCTGCGGCATCTTCCCCAAGATACTGGCACGGCCGGAGCTGGACGCCGTGCAACCCCGTCTGGAGCTGGTACGGCGCATGGACCACATCGGCCGCGCGGTATCGAGCGCCATCTGGGAGGTGGAGCCGCCGCCCAGAAGACCCGTGACCCGCACGACCCGGCCCATGCCCGAAGCGCGCGGGCTGCCGGTGGTCGGCAACGGCGTCGCCATGGCCCGCGACATGACCGGGTTTCTGCTGCAACAGTACAGGCTTCTCGGCCCCGTGTTCCGGGTCCGCGCCCCGGGGCGGCGCTACATCGTCCTGGCCGGCCCTTCGGCCAACCAGTTCCTGAACCGTCACGGCAAAGACTGTCTTCGTTCCGCCGAGGTGTGGCACGGTTTCGCCGGCGCGCTGGGCGCGGGACGCGTGATGACGGGCATGGACGGCGCCGAGCATTTCAGGCTCCGGCGCGCGCATCGGGATGGCTATGCGCGGGCCGCGCTCGAGAACCGGATCGACGACGCCGTGCTGATCGCCCGGCGCCAAGCCCATGACTGGGTGAAGGCCGGCGGCCCGGTTCCAGTGGTCCGCGCCATGCAGCGCATCATAACCGAGCAACTGGGAACCATCCTCGCCGGCACCTCGCCGCGCGAATACCTCGACGACCTGACCGTGTTCGTCCGCACCCTGCTCATGGTGAAGGTCGCCAGGCGCCGCCCGGCCATGTGGCTGTGGACCCCGCGGTTCCGGCGCGCCCGCAGGCGGGTTCTCGAGCTCTTCGACCGGGTCCTGACGACCCACCTGGAGCGCCCGGGCCATATCCAGCCCGACCTGATCGACGACCTCCTGCGGCTGCACGAGTCCGATCCGCAGTTCTTTCCCGAAACGGACCGCAGGGCGGCGATGCTCGGCCCCTACATCGCCGGTCTCGACACCGTGGCCTCGATGTGCGCGTTCATGCTCTATGCTCTGCTCAGGCACCCGCCCGTGATGCAGCGGATGAGGCGGGAAGCGGACGCCCTGTTCGCGGGCGGGCCGGTGACCGCGGCGCGGCTCGCCGCCTCGGACGTGGCCCGCCGCGTCGCTCTCGAGACCCTGCGCCTGTACCCCCTGAATCCGGCGGTCTTCCGGTGGGTGGCCAATTCCTTCGAGTTCGATGGCTGTTCCATAGCCGCGGGAGAGCCCTTGCTGGTGGCCACGACGTTGCCGCACTTCCTCCCGGAACTCTTCCCGGATCCGCAACGGTTCGACATCGACCGGTACGCGGAAGGCCGCAACGAGCACAAGCAACCGGGCGCCTTCGCCCCCTTCGGGTTGGGCACGCACCACTGCCTGGGCGCGGGTTTCGCCGAGTCGCAGATGACCTTGACGATGCTGACCATCCTCCATGCCGTGGATCTGGAAATGCGCCCGGCCGGCTACGAACTGCGGATCAGGCGGGCGCCGACCAGCCGCCCATGCAATCGCTTCTCCCTGCGCGCCACGGCAAGGAGCGATTGACGTGACCCCGCCCCTACACGTCGCCGGTCGTTTCCCGGCTCAGGGGGATCTCGGTATCGCCGGCCGCGAGTTCGTGCTTCGCGCCTTGCACCACCACCTCCAGGTCCGCCGTCGCATCCCCGTCCAGTGAGATGCGCACGCGCTCGCGCGTCAGATCCAGTCCGACCCGCCGCCCGTGGTAGAGGATCGGCAGGCGCAGCGAGGGCAGCTCTTCGGGCAGGCAGGGGTCGATGCTCAGGGTCTCGCCCATGGTGTCGATGCCGGCATAGCGGGTGAGCAGGACCTCGTCGAGGCCGCCCAAGGCTCCCATGTGCAAGCCCTCGGGGGTGGTGCCGCCCTGGATGTCGGCGACGTCGCTTTGCAGCGCTTCGGTGAAATAGCGCCACGAGGTTCGTGGGTCAGTGCGCGCGGATATCGCGGCGTGCACCACGCGGCTCAGGGTCGAGCCGTGGGAGGTGCGGGCGGTGTAGTAGTCCACGGTCTTGCGTATGGTTTCGTCGTCCAGCTTGTACCCGAGCTGCAGGAAGAGGGCGCGGAGCTCGTCGGTCCGGAGCAGGTAGAACAGCATGAGCACGTCGGCCTGCTTCGACACCTTGTAGCGGTTGGGGGTGTCGCCTTCCGATTCCAGGATGCGGTCCAGGCGCTCGATGTTGCCGTACTTCCCCCGGTAACCGCCCCAGTCGAACTCTTCCAGCGCCTCGTACCCTTCGAACTGGCTGATGACGCCGTCGACATGGAACGGGACGGACATCTTGCGGGTGATCTCGCGCCACTTCTGCTCTTCCTCCGGCGCCAGACCGATCTCTTCGGCGATCTCCGCCCGCCGGCTTTCGCCCAGCAGGTCCAGCACCTCGAAGGCCCGTTCCAGCAACCACACCACCATCACGTTGGTGTAGGCGTTGTTCCGCAGGCCGCCGGTGTCGGCGTCCGGGTACATGTCGTGGTACTCGTCGGGGCCCATGACGCCGTGGATCTCGTAGCGTCCGGTGGCTTCGTTCCGCTCCGCGATGCTCGCCCAGAAGCGCGCGATCTCGAGGATCATCTCGGCGCCGTAACGGGACAGAAACTCCCGGTCGCCGGTGGTCTTGTAGTAGCGCCAGACGTTGTAGACGATGGCGATGTTGACGTGCCGCTGCCGGTGGCTGTTGTCGTCCAGCCAGCGTCCGGAGTTGGGGTTCAGATGCAGCTTCTGCGTCTCCTCGGTGCCGTCGCTGCCGCTCTGCCAGGGATACATGGCGCCCGCATGGCCTTCCTCACGGGCGGCCCTGCGCGCGGCATCCAGCCGGCGGTAGCGGTACAACAGCAACGACCGGGCGATCTCCGGTATCCGGGCGATGTAGAAGAACAGGAAGTACAGTTCGTCCCAGAAGATGTGCCCGCGGTAGGCCTCGCCGTGGAGTCCCCGGGCGGCCACCGCGGCGTCCAGGTCCACCGAGTTCGGCGACGCGGTCTGCAGCAGGTGGAAGGCGTGCAGGCGCAGGATCCGCTCCTCCTCGGGACGCGAGGGCAACTGCACGTCGCACCGGCTCCACAGCGAATGCCACGCGCTTGCATGGGATCCCAGCAACTCCACGAACCGGCTCGCCGCCGCTACCGCGGACCGGGCGGCTTGGCCGCATTCCGAGATGGCCCGATCCCGGGACGAGTACAGGGCCACCGTCTTCTCCAGCGTGACCACCTGCCGCTTCCTCACCGTGACGGCGAACTCCTGCGCGATCGCTTCCGGTTCCTCGATGGTGCGGGGGGCAACTTCCTCGTACTCGTCCTGGCGGAAGAGCCGGGTACGCGCCGCCAGCGCCAGCCGTATGCGCGACTGGTTGGTCTGGACCACGAGGTACACGCCGTCTTCCCTCGTGCGGCTCTTCTCCAGGGTTTCCAGGTGCTTGGAATTGAGCTGGCGATAGCGCGGGACCCCGGCGTTGATGACCGAGCCGTCCAGGGAGGATCGGATGGTGACGTTTCCGGACCAGTCTTCCGCCAGCAGGGTCCAGCGCAGGACCCCCAGGTGCGGATGCCGCATGTGCACGAGCCGCCGGCTGCGGATGAAGCTGGTGCGCCCTTCCGGATCGCGGAACCGCAGCCTTCGCGTCAGCAAGCCGTTCTTGAGATCCAGCTCCTGCTGGTAGGCCAGCACCTCGACCGTGGAGATCTCGAACCACGGCCCGTCCTCCAGGCGGAACCGGAGTCGGAGCCAGTTGGGCAGGTTGACCAAGTCCTCGTTGACTACCACCCGGTCGCCGACCGTGGTCTCCAGCCGGTTGTAGCATCCGGCGAGATAGGTGCCGGCGTAGTGCACGTCGCCGGCCTCGGCTCCTTCCGCCGCGCCGCGGGTGGCGAAGTAGCCGTTGCCGAGGGTGCACAGGGCCTCGCGCAGGCCCTGCCTGGCCGGGTCGAACCCGTCATAGCGGAAGATCCACTCGCTCATGGTTCACCTTCCAACGCTGTCCCTGTTCTACCAGTGCTCGCGAGCTTGGCCAACGTCCGGGAGAACGGGAGGTCGTAAACGAGCCCTACGGGACGCCGGCGCGGATGGTGTGGCGGGCGGCGATGCGTTGTCCGGTGGTGCGGCGGTTGCCGACGCTGTCTTCCAGGATGGCCTCCTCGTCCACCACCTCCAGCACCGCCACGTCGGCCTCGCGCCCCACGGCGAGGACGCCGAGCCGGTCTTCCCAGCCGATGGCCCGGGCGGCGTTGATGGTGCAGTCGGCGATGATATCGTCGAGGTCCAGTCCCAGCATCAGGAACTTCGTCAGGGTGGTGGGAAGGTCCACCACGGGGCCGGAGCCGCTCATTCGGTGGAGATCGGTGCTGATGATGTCCGGGCGGAGTCCCTGGTCCATGGCCCGGGCCACCAGGTCGAAGTCGAAGTGCCCGTTGGCGTGGGCCACGTCGAAGATCACCCCACGCCGCTGCGCTTCCAGAACGGCCGGACGAAGACGGCCGGAGGGATCCACGATGGCGGGCTGCTTCGGCGTGTAGCAGTGGGTGACGATGTCGCCCGGGCGCAGCGTCTCCACGATCTCCTCCATGGAGATGCCGGTGTCGCCCACGTGCACCATGACCGGCGAATCGCTGGCTGCTCCAGCCCCCACCGCCATCCCGAGGGCCTCCCGGCCGTTCTCCCCCACCGACTTGAGGTGCAGCCGGATCTTGATGCCCACCGCGACATCGGGGTTTTCACGCACCGTGCGCGCGGCGCTCTCGGGGTCGGCGAAACCGATGTTCTCGAGCTCTCCGGGGACGTTGAGGACGCCGTGCTGCGCCACCGCCACAAAGGCCAGCATGCGGGTGCGGGACCGTTCGTACACCAGGTGGCGGAACCCGGTGAAGTTCACCGGGCCGGCCGAGCCCGCGTCCGCAGCGGTGGTGACGCCGCCGGCGCCGCAGACGGCGTCGAGGTCGGTGCCGTACGGGTTGACCCCCCAGTAGCTGTGGACGTGGAAATCGATGAGGCCCGGGGTGACGAAGCAGCCGCCGGCGTCGAGGACCTGCCCGGCGCCACCCCGCGGGAGGTCCTTCGCCATGGCGGTGATGCGGCCGCCGGCGATGCCCACGTCCAGTTCCTCCCGGGGTCCGGCACCCGGGTTGATCACGGTTCCGTCGACGAGAAGCAGGTCGAATGCGTCGCTCACGCGGGTCTCCTTTCGAGCCGGTTTGTGGCCACTAGTCCTCCGACAGCCCGTAGAACCGCGTGGGGTTCTCGTGCAGGATCTTGTCGATGACGTGGGGCGCCACCTCGCCCTTTTCCCGCAGGCCCTTGAGGGCCAGCAACTCGCTGGCGTTGTCATTGTGTCCGTAGTCGGAGCCGATCATGATCATGTCCTCGCCGGCGTGCTCGATCACGTAGGGCAGGTCGTCGTCCGTCTGGCAGGCGACGTAGAGGCGGTTGGCCTGGAGCAGGTCGTCGCCGGAGTCCACTCCGTTCTTGCGGTTGCGCAGCGTGATGTCCCGGACCACGTGGGGGACCCATTGGGCCGCTACCTCGATGGCGCCGATGCGGAGGTCCGGGAACCGCTGGGGAATGCCGCGCATGACCATGGCGTGGACCGCGCCGATGACCGTGAGCTTGGCGGTGCGGAACGGGTCGTTGCCGAAGGCCTCCGAGACCGCCGCGTTGCCGATGCCCGAATGGATGCCGATGGGCACGTTCAGGCGGGAAGCTTCCTCGTAGAGCGGAAAGAAGTACGGATGGTGGAGCGGGTGATGGGTCTCCAGGCCCCGCATGAACACGGCGCAGGCGCCGTGCCCGGTGGCCCAGCGCAACTCCTCGAGGGCTTCTTCCATGCTCGACAGCGGCAGTTGCACGGCCCAACGGAGCCGTCCCTTGCCGGCCGCCCAGACGTCCGCGAGCCAGCGGTTGTAGGAGCGGCAGAGGGCGAGTTCCACGTCCGATCGGTCCGTGACCGGCCGCAGGAACAGGGTAGGGTAGAGCACCTGCACGTCGGTGCCGATCTCGTCCATGTGCTTCAGGCGCGCGTCGATGTCGGCCATGTCCCGGGACTCCTTGGGGGTGTCCAGGCCGATGTTGTCGCGCCCGCCGATGAGCTTGCCGTTGATCACCCAGAAGTTGCGGGTGCCGCCCTCGGGCATGTCCAGCGTAACGGGCACCGGACGGAACCGTTTGTCCCGGCCCTCCAGGTAGTCCCAGGTGTGCTCCGTTTCGATGACGTGGGCGTCGGCGTCGATGGCCAGCATGTTCTCCTCCGGTCGGATTCGTGATCACCGGGCCCGTACGGCCCGCGTGCTTTCCTCCAGCCCGTAGAAGCGGGCCGGGTTGTGCGCGAGGATCTTGTCGATGACCTCCGGGGCGATCTCGCCCTTGTCCCGGATCCCCGTGAGCGCCAGCAGCTCGCTGGCGTTGTCCGCGTGGCCGTAGTCGGAACCGATCATGAGGTTGTCCTCGGCGCCGTAACCCAGGACGTAGGGCAGGTCGTCGTCGGTCTGGCAGGCCACGAACAGCCGGTGCGTCCGCAGCAGGTCGTCGTCCAGGCGCCGGCCCGCCTTCCTGAAGCGCAGGCGCAGGTCGTGCAGCACGTAGGGCAGCCACTGGGCCGTGACCTCGATGGCGCCGACCCGCAGCCGCGGGAAGCGTTCCGTGATCCCGTGCAACACCAGCGCGTGGAACGCTCCCACCACCGTGAGCTTGGAGGTGGTGAAGGTGTTGTCGGCGCCGAAGGTGTCCAGCACCGCGAAGCTGCCCTGGCCGGCGTGGATGCCGATGGCCAGGTCCAGCCGCTGGGCCTCCTCGTAGAGCGGGAAGAAGTAGGGGTTGTGGAGCGGCTGATGGGTCTCCACGCCCCGCAGCGACACCGCGCAGGCGCCGTGCTCCCTGGCCCAGCGCAACTCCTCCAGCGACGCTTCCATGCTGAGCACCGGGAGCTGCACCGCCCAGCGCAGCCGCTCCGGCGCCTGCTTCCAGATGTCGGCGAGCCAGCGGTTGTAGGCGCGGCAGAGCGCCAGCTCCACGTCCGGCCGCTCGGTGAAGGGCCGCAGCAACACGGTGGGGTAGAGCACCTGGACGCCGGTGCCGATGTCGTCCATGTGGCGGAGGCGCCGGTCGATGTCGGTCATCTCGCGTGCTTCCGGCGGCGTGTCGGCGCCGACGTTGTCACGGCCGCCGATCAGCCGCCCGTCGATGATCCAGAAGTTCCCGCGCTTGCCCGAGGGCATGTCCGCGGACACCGGAACCGGCCGGAAACGCCGGTCCGGGCCCTCCAGATAATCCCACGTGGCCTCGTTCTCGATCACGTGCGCGTCTGCATCGATGGTCAACATGTCTGCATTCCGTGCTCCGTCACTCCCGACCCTCTCCGTCATTCCCGCGAAAGCGGGAATCCAGGTGGGGCGGGGCTGGGGAAGCATTTCGCCCCAACCCGCCGTCCCTGGATTCCCGCTTTCGCGGGAATGACGGAAGGGGGAGGTCAGGCCCCCAGTTGCCCGGCGAACCAGTCCACGATGAAGCTGCGCCGGTCGAAACGCTTCTCGTGGTGCCCCACGCCGTCCAGCAGCTCCCGCGGGGCGTTGACGGCGTTCTCGTACAGCCGGACGGCGCCCCGCGGGTCCATCACCCGGTCGTCGTGGTTGTAACCCACCAGCAGCGGGCACTCGATCTTCTGCGCCCGGCCCACCAGAGTGAATTCCTTGATCCGTTCCCGTGCTTCCTTGAGGTCCCTGGCGCCCATCAGCCAGCGCAGGCGGTCCTGGATCGGCGGGTAGTAGTCGAAGATGTCGTCCACCAGGTGGTAGGCGCCGCTCCACACCGCCACGGCCTTGATCCGTTTTTCCTCGGTGGCGCACCGGGGCCCGGAATAGCCGCCCATGCTGGAGCCGTGGAGGCCGATGCGGTCCGGGTCCACGTCCGGGCGCGTCACCAGGTAGTCGATGACGGCCTTGGCCACCCGTTCCGAGTCCGGCGGCGCGTAGAGCTTCTTTTCCCGCAGGGTGGCGCCGTGTCCCGGCCCGTCCACGTCGATGAAGGACATGCCCCGGCGCACGTACTGCCCGGCGTCGCCGTCCAGCCCCCGCAGCAGGATGCCGTCGGCGCCGCCGTAGTTGTACACGGTGGGGAACCGGGTCCCCGCCTTGCCCCTGGCGGGGTAGAACAACGCGTCCAGCATATGCCCCTCGTAGGGGATCTCCACCCGTTCGAAGGGCGGCGTCACCAGGCTCCAGGCCTTGTCGAAGGTCTCCTTGAGCTTGAAGTGGCTCTGCATCATGCGCGGGTCGCTGTCCGGCATGTACACCAGCGCCCGCCGGTAGAACTCCGCCGCCCGCCGGTAGAAGTCGTGGGCGGTTACGTCGCGCCGCTCGTCCTCGAACCCCGCCGCCAGCGCCTCGTTCTTCTCGGCCACTCGGGTCCATTCGGTGTGCCAACTGTCCAGGTTATAGGGCTTGTAGCGGCGCGCCACTTCCCGCACGTCCGGGTCCGGGTGCAACAGGGGCGCCTCCATGCGCACCTCGAGCTGGCCGCCGCCGGGAAGGCCGGGCGCGGGAAAGAGGCGCTTCTCCACGTCGTCGTCGGGCAGCGGCCTGTCCGGGGATTCCTTCATCCGATTTCTCCTCGGAGCAGGACGGGGGCCTCGTAGAGGCCTTCCCCGCCCGTTCCGGCTTGCTGTTCAGATTCCGTAGAAGGTCTTGGGGTTGTCCTGGGTGATCTTGGTCACCGCGGAATGGGAGATGTCGCCCTTGTCGGCGCGCTGCTTGAGGAGGCCCAGGAAATCCATCTCCTGGGCGGAATCGTTGTGCGTGTAGTCCGAGCCGACGAGGAGATTGGACTCCCCGGTGTGGTGGATGACGTAGTCCAGATCCTCGTCCACCTGGAACGAGACGTACATGCGGTTCCGCTGCAGGATGTCCTCCGGCATCTCCTCGATCTCCATGGTGGAGCGCAGCACGCTGGTGGGCCTTTCCAGGTTTTTCTCCAGCCGCCGGCGGATCTCGTAGAGGACGAAGGGCACCCAGGAGGCGGTGGCCTCGATGAAGCCGAAGCGCAGGCCGGGGAAACGGTCCGGCACGCCGTGGACGATCAGCGACTGGAACGCGTGCACCACCGGCAGCAGGATGCGGTAGAAGCGGCTGAACGTGAACTCCCGCGCCGGGGTGAAGTCCGGTACGCCCGAGCCGGTGTGAAAGCAGATGGGCATGTCCAGTTTTTGGGCTTCCTCGTACATCGGGAAGAAATAGGGGTCGTTGGCCCATACGCCGGCCTCCCGGTCACCCTTCTTGAGCACGCCGCAGGCGCCGTGCTCCTTGGCGAAGCGCAACTCGTCCGGGGCCGCATCCAGGTTCTGGGTGGGCGGGAGCATGACCCAGCGCAACCGGCCCTCGGACTCGGCCCAGCGTTCGGCCATCCAGCGGTTGTAGCTGCGGCGGAGGGCCAGCTCGACCTCCGGCTTGTCGGTGAACTCGACCAGGAACAGGGTGGGGTACATCACCTGGAAGTCCACGCCCATGCGGTCCATGTCCGCCAGGCGGCTCCTTACGTCCTTGAGCTCCCGGGCGCCCTCTGTGGTGTGGGTCTCCTCGTCCGTGCGCACGAAGCGGATCTGGCGCTTGCCGTCGATCATCCAATAGCGCATCTTGGCGTTGCTGGCGTCCTGGCCCTTGGGATAGGCGGTAGTGGGCCTCAAGCCCTCGTCGCCGTCGCGCATGAAGGCCCAGGTATCCTCGGTTTCGTCAACATGGGTATCGGCATCGATGACTGGCATGATGTCCTCCGGGGTCGAGGGTGATGGGATCTGGATTACCAAAACTGCGCTGGCTTGCCTAGGAGTCTGTCCGGGCACGAATGCCCTGTACCCGGTTGCACGGGCACGGGCGGGCTTGAAACCTGCCCTACACCCCGCGGGGCTTGAACTTCGGCAGGCTGATGTCGTCGCTGACCGGATCGAACACGACCTCCACCTCCATCCCGATCTCCACGTCGTCCACCGGGCACTCCACGATGTTGGTGTAGTAGCGGGGGCCTTCATCCAGGTCCACCCAGGCGATGACGTAGGGGATGTCCTTCTCGAACGCCCGGGCGCCGCGGCCGGCCAACTGCCGGATGACGGTGAAGGAGTAGACGGTGCCGCGTCCGCTGAGCTGGTCCCATTCGAGGTCTTCGCCGCCGCACTCCACGCACGACGGACGAGGGCACCATACCAGTTCGCCGCAGGCCCGGCAGCGCTGCATCACCAGCCGGCCTTCCCGGGTGGCTTGCCAGAAAGGCGCGGTGAGTTCGGTGATCTCGGGGAGCGGGCGTCGGGGTTCCCGTGAAGCTTCAGCCATTGGAGTTTCCTGCCTCGTTGCTCAGGATGGCCACGGCGGTGGAGCCGAGGTTCTTGCCGTAGGGGAGGCCGCCGAGGCCCGTGACGATGCCGGCGCGCGCGTCGGCCACCTGCCGCTCGCCGCCGTCGCCCCGAAGCTGGGTGACGGCTTCGAGGATATGGATCATGCCGCCGGCGGTGGACGGCTGCCCGCAGTTGATCATGCCGCCGCCGGTCTGGATCGGCAGCGTGCCCTTGAAGGAGAAGTCGGTGGACTCGAAGTACTTCGTGTCCCCCTTGTCGCAGAACCCCAGATCCTCGATCTGCATCAGCTCTATGACCACGTAGTCGTCGTACAGCTCGGCGAAGTCCATGTCCGCCGGAGTGGCCCCGGCCATGTCGAAGGCACGGGCGCCGGCGTCCTTGATCCCCATCATGGTTGCGTCCGAGTGGGTGCGCGGGCCGTAGCTGGGGTTGTCCTGCTCGCCGAAGCCCATGAGGTACACCGGCTTCCGCGGCATCGAGGCGGCCTTCTCCGCTGAGGTCAGGATGAACGCCTTGCCGCCGTTGGCCGGCATGACGCAGTCCAGCAGCCGGACCGGGTCCGCCACCATGCGTGAGGTCTTGTAGTCCTCCAGGGTCATGGGCTTCTTGAGATAGGAATTGGGGTTCAGCGACGCGTGGTAGCGGGCGGTGACCGCGATGTTCCCCAAGGCGTCCAGGGTGGTGCCGTACTCGTGCATGTGCCGCCGCATCACCAGGGCGATGCCGCTGTTGGCGCCCATCAGGCCGTAGGGCACCTCGTGGTCCCGCACGTCCCGGGGCTCGACGCCGTTGTGGTTTTCCACGAACGTGCACGAAGCGGCCACGCACAGGACCCGCTCCACCAACCCGGCCTCGATGGCGGCGGCGGCCTGCCCCAGCGTCGACACCGTGGCGGCGCCACCGTTGGCGTTGGCCAGGGACAGGGCCGGCGCGATGCCGAGGATGGAAGCGGTCTCCTCCGGCCAGAAGGGTTGCAGGTAGTTGGTGGTGTAGATGGCGGCGAGCCCCTGGCCGTCGAAGTCCTTGCGCGTGAGTCCGGCGTCCTCCATGGCCAGCCGGGCGGCCCAGGTCAGGTACTCCGGAATGGTCCGGCGCCTTTCGCCCGGGCGCCGGCCCAGGCGGTCCACCGGGGTTTCGCCGATGCCGACGATGGCTGTCTTCCCGCGGATGCTCATGGATGTAAGACTCCCTAGTATGATGTCCCGATTACTGGAAACGAATCATACGTGACTTTGCGTTAGCGTCAAGGGTTTGGGTATAATCCACGGTATACGGCCGTGCCCCGCGTGAATCGGAAGCCGCCTCGCGCGTGTGCCGGACCACCACCAAGGAGATTCCGCATCATGTCAGAGTTCAGGTTTCAGCCCATCTTCGAGCTTGGGGAGGACACCACCGAGTACCGCAGCCTGGGGAAGGAGGGGGTGTCCGAGGTCGAGCTGGACGGGCGCACGATCCTGAAGGTCGACCCGGCGGTGCTGCGGAAGCTCACCGCGGAGGCCATCCACGACATCTCGCACCTGTTCCGTCCCAGCCACCTGGCCAAGCTGCGGGCCATCCTCCAAGACCCCGAGGCCTCGAAGAACGACCGCTTCGTGGCGATCCAGCAGCTCAAGAACGCCAACATCTCGGCCGGCGGGGTGCTGCCGGCGTGCCAGGACACCGGCACCGCCATCGTCATCGGCAAGAAGGGCGAGAACGTGTTCACCGGCGCCAACGACGAGGAGGCCTTTTCCGCGGGCGTCTACGACGTCTACACCGGCACCAACCTGCGCTACTCGCAGCTCGCGCCGCTGAGCCTGTACGAGGAACAGAACACCCGCACCAACCTGCCTGCGCAGGTGGAGGTCTACGCCACGCCGGGAGACGCCTACGAGCTGCTGTTCATCACCAAGGGCGGCGGCTCCGCCAACAAGTCGTTCCTGTACCAGCAGACCCCGGCGCTGCTGAACGAGGCGTCGCTGGTGGAGTTCCTCGAGAAGCAGATCAAGACCATCGGCACCGCGGCGTGTCCGCCCTATTACCTGGCCATCGTCGTGGGCGGAATGTCCGCGGAGTTCAACCTCAAGACCGTGAAGCTGGCGAGCACCCGCTACCTGGACGGTCTTCCCACCACCGGCAACGAGTACGGCCGGGCGTTCCGGGACCTGGACCTGGAGGCCAAGGTCCAGGCCATCAGCCACAGGATGGGCGTGGGCGCACAGTTCGGCGGCAAGTACTTCACCCACGAGGTGCGGGTGATCCGCCTGCCGCGCCACGGCGCTTCCTGTCCGGTGGGCATCGGCGTGTCCTGTTCCGCCGACCGGCAGGCCAAGGCCAAGATCACCCGGGACGGGGTGTTTCTGGAGCGGCTGGAGACCGATCCCGCCAGGTACCTGCCGGACTTCGTCGAAGAGGACGATGCCGACGCGGTGGTGAGCATCGACCTTGGGCGGCCCATGGACGAGATCCGCGCCACGTTGTCGCAGCATCCGGTGAAGACCCGGCTGTCCCTGAACGGCACCATCGTCGTGGCCCGTGACCTGGCCCACGCCAGGCTCAAGGAGCGCCTCGACGCGGGGGAGCCGTTGCCGGACTACTTCAAGGACCACGTCGTCTACTATGCCGGCCCCGCCAAGACCCCGGAGGGTTACGCCTCCGGCTCCTTCGGCCCCACCACCGCAGGACGCATGGACTCCTACGTGGAGCTGTTCCAGTCCCACGGCGCCAGCCTGATCTCGCTGGCCAAGGGCAACCGCTCACGGCAGGTGACCGAAGCGTGCAAGAAGCACGGCGGGTTCTACCTGGGCTCCATCGGCGGCCCGGCGGCGATACTGGCCAAGGACAACATCAAGCACGTGGAGGTGCTCGACTATCCCGAGCTGGGCATGGAAGCGGTTTGGAAGATCGACGTCGAGAACTTCCCGGCGTTCATCATCGTGGACGACAAGGGCAACGACTTTTTCGCGGAGTTGCAGTAGAAGGATAGGAATGGATTGGAAGGGGCCCGTGGTGCCCGCGAAGACTCGGGTCGACGGACCCGTTCAAAGGAGCAGGACATGAGCGGCGACGGCAACGGTAAGCCATTGATCGTGGATTCGGACGCTCACGTGGTGGAGTGCGACCGCACCTGGGACTACCTCGAGGGGTCGGAGAAGCAGTTCCGGCCGGTGCCGTTGGCGTCGCCGGAGGAGGACGGCGCCGCGCTCCAGTTCTGGCTGGTGGACGGCAAGGTGCGGGGGTTCCGCTTTCCGGCGTTCTCCGAGGCGGAGTTGCAGCGGCGCCAGGATATCGTGGGCCGCAAGTTCGCCGAGGCCAGGGAGGCACGGGAGCTCGGGAACGTGGGGCTTCGTCTGGAGCACATGGACGCCACCGGGGTCGACGTACAGGTGCTGCACAACACCATGTTCATCGAGCAGGTGACCGAGCGAGCGCCGGTGGAGGTAGCGCTGTGCGGGAGCTGGAACCGTTGGCTCGCGGACATCTGGTCCCAGTCCGGCGGGCGGCTGCGCTGGTCGTGCATGGCGCCCACCCTGAGCATGCCGGACGCCCTGGACCAGATCCGTTTCGCCCGGGAGCATGGCGCCTGCGCCGTGCTGATGCGGCCGTTCGACGGCAACCGGATGCTGGTGGACCCGTACTTCTATCCCATCTACGACGAGGCGAGCCGTCTGGACATGCCCATCGCCGTGCACATCGCCAACGGCAGCGGCTGGCTCAACGACCTCTACACCCACCCGGTCAGGCTCGGAGCCACCTTCCACCGTTTCCGCATCCCTACCGTGGGAGGCTTCGCCGACGTGCTCTTCAGCGAGGTTCCGGAGGTGTTTCCGCAGCTCCGCTGGGGGTTCATCGAGGCTAGCGCCCAGTGGCTGCCGTGGATCCTCCACGAGGTCCGGAACCGCTACAAGACCCTGGGCCGGGAATGGCCGGACAACCCCATGAAGGCGTTCCGGATGTTCGTAACCTGTGAGAACACCGACGACCTTCCCTATATCGTCCAGGAGGCCGGCGAGGACGGTCTCGTCATCGGCACGGACTACGGCCACACGGACACGTCCAGCGACGTGGACGCGATCCGCGTGTTCCGGGAACGGACCGATCTGGGCGAGGGCGTCAAACGGAAGATCCTGAGCGACAACGCGCGCCGGCTCTACGCGCTGTAGCGCCCGCCAGCGGTGGTCCTCGCCCCATGGCGAGGATGTGGCCTGTGACAGGCACGGGACTGCACCCGCGCCAAGGAGCACGCCATGACTGGAGAAGCCAACGGAAAGCCCTTGATCGTGGACGCGGACGCCCACGTGGTGGAGTGTGACCGCACCTGGGACTACCTCGACCCCTCCGACCGCCGGTACCGGCCGGTGCAGTTGGCTTCCCCGGAGAAGAACGGCGCCTCGCTGCAGTTCTGGCTGGTGGACGGCAAGGTACGGGGGTTGCGGCTGCCGGCATTCTCCGAGGAGGAGCTTGCGCGGCTCCAGCGCGTGGTGGGCCGGAGGTTCGCCGAGACCGAGGAGTCCACGGAGCTGGGTAACGTGGGGCTCCGGCTGAAGCACATGGACGAGATCGGCGTCGACGTCCAGGTGCTTCACAACACCATGTTCATCGAGCCGGTAACCCAGCGCGCGCCGGTGGAGGTGGCGCTGTGCGGGAGCTGGAACCGCTGGTTGGCGGACATCTGGTCGCAATCCGACGGTCGGCTGCGCTGGTCGTGCGTGGTTCCCCTCCTGAGCATTCCAGACGCCCTGGACCAGATCCGCTTCGCCAGGGAGCACGGCGCGTGCGCGGTGCTGATGCGGCCGGTGGAGGGCAGTCGCCTGCTGCCCGATCCGTACTTCTACCCCATCTTCGACGAGGCCAGCCGCCTGGACATGGCCATGGCCGTGCACATCGGCAACGGCAGCGCCCGGCTCAACGACCTCTACACCCATCCGGTCCGGCTCGGAGCCACCTTCCACCGCTTCCGCATCCCCACCGTGGGAGGTTTCGCCGACGTGCTGTTCAGCGAGGTCCCGGAGGTGTTTCCGAAGCTCCGCTGGGGGTTCATCGAGGCCAGCGCCCAGTGGGTGCCGTGGATCCTCCACGAGGTGCGGAACCGGTTCAGGACCATGGGCCGGGAGTGGCCGGACAACCCCATGAAGGCGTTCGGGATGTTCGTGACCTGCGAGAACGTCGACGACGTGGCGTACATCGTGCGGGAGACCGGCGAGGACGGTCTCGTCATCGGCACGGACTACGGCCATACGGACACGTCCAGCGACGTGGATGCCATCAAAACCTTCAGAGAGCGAACGGATCTGGGCGAGGACGTGAAGCGGAAGATCCTGAGCGACAACGCGCGCCGGCTCTACGGGCTGTAGCGCCCCGTACCCCTGATGACTGCCTCGCGCGCGACGGGCGCCAGGGAGCACGCCATGAGCGGAGACGCCAACGGAAGGCCTTTGATCGTCGACGCGGACGCCCACGTGGTGGAAACCGAACGCACCTGGGACTACCTCGAACCCTCGGAACGCCGGTACCGCCCGGTGCCGCTGGCGGCGCCCGAGGCGGCGGGCGTGACGCTTCAGTTCTGGCTGGTGGACGGCAAGGTGCGGGGCAACCGCTTCCCGGTATTCTCCGAGGATGAGATGCGGCGGCGCCAGCAGCAGGTGGGCCGCAGGTTCGCCGAGGCCAGAGAGGCGCGGGAGCTAGGCAACATCGGGCTCCGACTGGAGCACATGGATGCCACCGGGGTCGACGTGCAGGTGCTGCACAACACCATGTTCATCGAGCGGGTGACCGACCGGGCGCCGGTGGAGGTGGCGCTGTGCGGGAGCTGGAACCGGTGGCTGGCGGACATCTGGTCTCAGTCCGAGGGGCGGCTTCGTTGGTCATGCCTGGCGCCCACCCTGAGCATTCCGGATGCCCTGGACCAGATCCGCTTCTCCAGGGAGCACGGCGCCTGCGCGGTGCTGATGCGGCCCGTCGAAGGCAACCGCCTGCTGGTGGACCCGTACTTCTACCCAATCTACGAGGAGGCCGGCCGCCTGGACATGGCCATCGCCGTGCACATCGCCAACGGCAACGCCCGGCTCGACGAACTCTACCGCCATCCGGTTACGCTGGGGGCCTTCTTCCACCGGTTCCGCATCCCCACCGTGGGCGGCTTCGCCTACGTGCTCTTCAGCGAGGTTCCCGACCTGTTCCCGAAGCTGCGCTGGGGGTTCATCGAGGCCAGCGCCCAGTGGCTGCCCTGGATACTGCACGAGGCCCGGAACCGGTTCAGGACCCGCGGGCTGGAGTGGCCTGACAACCCCATGGGAGCCTTCCGGCTGTTCGTCACCTGTGAGAATACCGACGACCTGCCGTACATCGTGCGGGAGGCCGGCGAGGACGGCCTCGTTATCGGGACGGACTACGGCCACACCGACACGTCCAGTGACCTGGACGCCATCAATATCTTCCGGGAGCGCAACGATCTGGCCGAGGATGTGAAGCTCAAGATCCTGAGCGACAACGCGCGCCGGCTGTACGCGCTGTAGGGGCGGGTTTGACAAGCCGCCCGCGCCCCGACGACCGCTCGCCTGGGGACAGGCGAGCAAAGGAGACGCCATGAATGGAGAAGCCAACGGAAACCCCTTGATCGTGGACTCGGACGCCCACGTGGTGGAGTGCGAGCGCACCTGGGACTACCTCGAACCCTCGGAACACCAGTACCGCCCGGTGCCGCTGGCGTCGCCGGAGGAGGCGGGCATCAAGCAGCAGTTCTGGGTGGTGGACGGAAAGGTGCGGGGGTTCCGCTTCCCCGCGTTCTCGGAGGAAGCGCTGCGGCAGCGTGAGGAGCAGGTGGGCCGCAAGTTCGCCGACGCCGACGAGTCCATGGAACTGGGCAACGTGGGGCTCCGGCTGGAGCACATGGACGACACCGGCGTGGATGTCCAGGTGCTGCACAACACCATGTTCATCACGCAGGTGACGGACCGCGCCCCGGTGGAGGTGGCGCTGTGCGGGAGCTGGAACCGTTGGCTGGCGGACATCTGGTCCCAGTCGGACGGCCGGCTGCGGTGGTCGTGCATGGCCCCCACCCTCAGCCTGTCCGATGCCCTGGACCAGATCCGGTTCGGCAAGGAACACGGCGCCTGCGCCGTGCTGATGCGGCCCTACGAAGGCAACCGGCTCCTGGTGGACCCGTATTTCTATCCCATCTACGAGGAAGCCACGCGCCTCGACATGGCCATCGCCATCCACATCGCCAACGGCAGCCCCTGGTTCAACGACCTCTGCAGCCATCCGGTGTCCAATGCCGCCAACTTCCACCGTTTCCGCGTGCCCACCGTGGGCGCCTTCAGCGACATTCTGCTGAGCGAGATCCCGCAGGTGTTTCCGGACCTGCGCTGGGGCTTCATCGAGGCCAGCGCCCAGTGGGTGCCCTGGATGCTTCGCGAGGTCCAGAAACGTTGCCAGGTACTGGGACGGGAGTGGCCGGATAACCCCATGAAGGAGTACGGCATGTTCGTCACCTGCGAGAACAGCGACGATCTTGCCTACATCGTGCAGGAGAGCGGCGAAGACGGCCTGGTCATCGGCACCGACTACGGGCACACCGACGTCTCCAGCGACGTGGACGCCATCAAGGTGTTCCGGGAGCGCACCGACATATCCCACGACATCAAGCACAAGATCCTGAGCGACAACGCGCGCCGGCTCTACGGGCTGTAGAAAGGGGAGGGACGAGCATGGCCTGGAATCGGACGGACGTCATCGACGGCGACGGGCACGTGATGGAGGACTGGGAGGCGCTGCTGGAGTACATGCCGGCGGCGTACCACGACCGTTTCCGGGGCAAGGGGAGGCTCTTCCCGCCGCTGGACCACCTCCACAGCGCCACGCTGTACGAGCTGGTGCCCGGCGCTTTCCGGCAGGTGGGCCCGCCGGGGTGGCTGGAGTTCATGGAAGACGTGGGCATCGACCGCGCCGTGCTCTATCCCACCGGCGGACTGGCGGTGGGCAAGGTGATCAACGGCGACTTCGCCATCGAGATCTGCCAAGCCTACAACAACTGGTTCCACGACACCTACCTGAAGGCGAGTCCGAAGTTCCAGGGGCTCGGCCTGATCCCCATGCAGGAACCGCAGGAGGCGGTCAAGGAGATGTGCCGCATCGTCGAGGACCTGGGCTTCTGCGGCGCCATGCTTCCCTCCATGGGCCTCAAGGGCCACCTGGGCGGCAAGGAGTACTGGCCGGTCTACGCCGAGGCCGACCGGCTGGGCTGCTGCCTGGGAGTCCACGGCGGTGCCCACGAGGGCTTGGGCATGGACTACCTGACGCCCTACGCGCCCATCAATGGCCTCGGCCACCCCTTCGGCCAGATGGTGGGCTTCGCCGGCTTCGTGTTCAACGGGCTCTTCGACCGCTATCCGAACATGCGCGTCGGCTTCATGGAAGGGGGCGTGGCCTGGATCCACACCTGTCTCGAACGCTTCGACCGCGGCTGGGAAACCCACGTGCAGTACGACCCCCGCGGCGAGTTCATCCGGCTCCAGCCGGGCGAGGCCGTGAGCGGCTACATCCGCCGCCATGCCGAGGAAGGGCGCATCTTCGTCGGCTGCGAAGGCACCGAGCCCACCCTGCACCACGCCATCGAGGCCCTAGGCAACAAGCCCTTCATGTTCTCCAGCGATTTCCCCCACGAGGTCAACAACGACTACTGCAAGTCCGAGATCCGCGAGATCGTCGAGAACGGCCGCCTCACCGACGACGACAAGCACGGCGTGCTGCACCGGAACGCGGAGCAGTTCTACGGGCTGGGAGTCGACCAGCGGGCGAAAGCCTCGGCTTGACGGATTCTTAAAGAAGACTCAACACGACGCGGTGAACTTCTCGCGGCTCGTTTGTGCGACACGAAGCTCTGGCAGGGAATTTGCTTGAGCTCGGCACGAGTTGACAAGAGTTCGTTTGCGGACTAATTTCGGATCATGATAAATTTCCAACCAGAATCCATTCGCAGTCCATTCGACGATCCGAAGGTGATGCAGGCGGCCATCGAGACGTTGTGCCGGGCGGATGCGATGGGTTTGTTGTCTGGGGAGCTTGTGGGCTTGGACGATGTTGCCATGCAGAATCTGGAGAGAGGTCTGGCGGATGCCGGGATTGCCCGTGGGCTGGCGTCGGAGCTTCACGTGGCGTCGACCGCCGAACCGGAGAGATTGTCCGCCCTGCTGAAGAAGATCAGCGCGGCACTGAGCGAATCGCCTGTTCCCGAGCGGGAGTGGCAAGCGGTCGAACGCATCCTCGGACTGGAGGCAACGTCTGAACTCGTGGGGATCTCCGTGTCAAGCGCCCGTCGCTATTTCGCCGGCACTCGGACGACGCCCGATTCGGTGGCGGCCCGTCTCCACTTCCTGGCCTTCGTCGTGGGCGACCTTGCGGGTGCCTACAACGATGTCGGAGTCCGCCGCTGGTTCCACCGTCCTCGTAAGCTGCTCAACGGAAAGACGCCCGCCCGGTTGTTGGAAGGCGATTGGGGACCCGACGACGATGGACCCCGGCAGGTGCGGGACCTGGCGGCTTCTCTTGGGCCGTCGCCGCTGACATGATCGCCTTCCGGCACGCCGACCCCCGTTTCCCGTTCCTTTGGGAAGATTCGTCTCAACCCCCGGGGCGATGGAATGCACCGGGCCGGTTGACCCACTATTTTGCCGATACACCCGACGGTGCGTGGGCGGAGTTCCTGCGTCACGAGGAGATCGTCGATCCTGCGGACCTGGAGACGGTCCGCCGGGCGCTCTGGGCGGTCGAGATCGGCGATGAACCGGCGGCCCGGCCGGAGTTGGCGCCGGAGTCGTTGACCGGCGGTCGGGAGAGTTGGCCTGACTGCCAGGAGGAAGCCGACCGCCTGCGAAGCAGTGGTGCATCCGGGCTCACGGCGCCGTCTGCCGCCCTTCGGTCAGGCGGCGCGCACGGATGGCGGGTCGACGGCGGCCTTAAGTCCGGGCCAGCCAGTGATGGCAAGGTGTTTGCGCTCTTCGGGCCGCGCCCGGATCTGGCCGGATGGCCAGCGACGGTCGCCGGACGGCCGGGCGAAGATCTCCTGGGCCGCGTGCGTCACTTCTGACGGTGCCCCCTCCCCGCCGCCGCAATCAGCGTGAACGCCAACGCGCTCAGCCCCAGGCACGCTGCCGTCGTGTACGCGTAGCCGTAACCCTCCATGAACGCCGTCAGCAGCCGCGGGGTTTCCGCGATGTTCAGCGCGGCCAAGTCCTGGGGTCCGGATTGGTTGGTGACCGCCGCCAACCGCATGCCGACGAAGGCGGTGGCGATGGCGGTGCCCAGCGAGCGCCCCACGCTCCGGATGATGGAGATGACGGAGGAGGCGATGCCCAGCCGCTCGGGCGGGACCGAGCCGATGAGGCCGTGGTTGTTGGGGGTCTGGAAGAGGCCGAGGCCGACGCCCAGGAGGGCCAGCCGCGGAACGATCTCGGCCGGGCCGGAGTCCGGGGTCAGCAGGCTCATGGCGTACATGGCCACGGCCACCACGGTGGCTCCGGCGGCGGCGGGGAGCGTGGAGCCGATGCGGTCGGTCAGCCAGCCGGCCGAGGGCGAGACCACCATGAGCACCAATGCCGTCGCGGTCATCAGGCTGCCCGCCTCCAGCGGGTCCATGAGCAGCACGAGCTGGAGCAGGAAGGGCATCATCAGCTCGTTGGTGCTGAGGGCGACGAAGGTGCACAGGCGGGCGAGGTTGCCCACCGCGAAGGGCACGATGCGGAGCAACGCGAGGTCGAGGATGGGGTAGGGGCAGGTGGCCTCCCGCCAGACGAACAGGGCCAGGAAGAGCGCGCTCAGCAGGAAACCCCAGTAGCCCAATCCGCCCCGGGTGATTCCCAGAAGCAGGAACGTCAGCCCCACCGCGAACAGGCCGGCGCCGGCGAAGTCGAAGGGCTCCCGTGTTGCCTGGCTGCCCGATCCCCGGTCGTCCAGCAGGAGGAACCGGGCGGCGGCCAGGCCGATGAACGACAGCGTGCCGGAGATGAAGAAGATGTAGCGCCAGCCCAGGGTGAAGGTGATGAACCCGCCCACCACCGGTCCGAGCGTGAAGCCGACGGCGGAGACCAGGCCCCCGGAAAGGCCCATGGCGCGGCCGCGGTCGGGGCCGGTGAAGAGGGAGGCGGTCAGGGCGAAGGTGTTGGTCATCATCAGGGCGGCGCCCACGGCCTGTCCTACGCGGCCGGCCATCAACGGCGCAGGCCCCTGGGCCAGACCCGCCAGCATCGAGGCCACGCCGTAGATCAGGAAACCGGCGCAGAAAGTGATCTTTCGCCCGAGCAGGTCCGAGAGCCTGCCGCACGGCAGGTACAGGGCGCCCGTCACCAGCGCGTAGACGAAGACGATCCAGCCCGCGAAAGTGATATCGGTGCGGAACTCGGTTATGATCGCCGGCAGGCTTATGGTAAGCATCCCGACATCCGTGGTGGCGATGAAGACGGAGATCACGACGACCCACAGGGCCCACCAGCGGTGGTTGGGGCCGAAGATGCGGTTGTCGATGAAGTCTCTGAGCCAGGGTGTCATGGTGTGTGGACCGGGGACGGGGGTGAACTCGCCCCATTCTTCTTAGCGGCTTCTCGTTCGGCACGAAAACGATTGGAAGGATTCGCGGGCCCGAGGCGTCGCCGGCAGGGTCGCGGCAGGAGGTCAGGGGAATGGCCATTCGATCCGGCAAGAACTACATCGAGTCGCTGCGCGACGGCCGCGAGGTGTGGCACGCGGGGAAGCGCATCGACGACATCACCACCCATCCCGGCTTCACCGGCACCATCAAGACCCTTGCGGACCTCTACGACCGCCAGGCCTCGGCGGAGGACGGCGACACCATGACGGTGGCCCGGGACGGCGAGCGCATCTCCTACAGCTACCTGCCGCCGCTGAACGCGGAGGAGCTGCAAGGCAAGCGCGGCAACATCGAGCTGTGGTCCCGGGAGACCTTCGGCCAGATGGGACGGTACCCGGAGTTCTGCGCGGAACTGGTGGTGGGCCTGCTGGACATCGCCGACACGTTGGCGGCCCACGACCCGCGCTGGGGCGAAAACGCCCGTGAATATTACCGTCACTGCATCGCCGGCGACCTGTGCCTGACCCATGCCCTGCAGGACCAGTTCTACGACCACTCGAAGCGGGTGAGCGAGCAGCCCGACCCGGACCTGGTCCTCCACGTGGTCCGGGAGACCTCGGAGGGGCCGGTGGTCCGCGGCCTCCGGAACCTCGCAACCCTGGCGCCCCTGTCCGACGAGGCCCTGGTTTATCCCAACCGGCCGCGGGACCCGGACGAGCCGGACTACGCCCTGGCCTTCGCCGTCCCCATGAACGCCCCCGGGCTGAAGATCATATGCCGGGACCTCTACGCCGAGCACGCCGATCCGGAGCGCTTTCCGCTCACCGCGCGCTTCGACGAGGTGGACGCCACGCTCATCTTCGACGACGTCCTGGTGCCCTGGAACCGGGTCTTCGCCTACCGCAAGCCCGAGCTCGTGGCCGGCTTTCACCGGAGCATCCAGACTTGGGCCGCCTACGCCACCCTGGTCCGCCTCATCATCAAGCTCGAGACGTTCCTTGCGGTGGCCCAGCTCCTCACGGAATGGTCCGGCCGGCACAAGAACCCCAACTCGCAACTCCGGCTGGCGGCGTTCGTGCAGGACCTGGAGATCCTGCGCGATTGCGTGGAGATGGGAGAGGCCCGGGCGTACCGCACGAACGGGGGCTTCTGGGCGCCGCGTCTCACCGCGGCCTACAGGGTGCACAGCATCGAGGCGTCGGACCGGGCCGAGGGCAACATGGAGAGCCTGTTGACCAGCTCGCTGGTGCTCACCGGCGGCGGCTCGGACCTGGCCAGCGGGGAGCTGGGGCCGCTGGTGGACCGCTACTTCCGCGGCTGCGCCCCCAGCACTCGGGAGCACCTCAGGCTGCTGGCGGTGGCGGCCGATCTGGTCATGACACCCTTCGGCAAGCGCGGGCAACTCTACGAGCGTCTGCAGAGCGGCGACCCGGACAATCAGCGGCGGCGCGCCTACGCGCAGTTCCAGGAGCGCGACGGCGCCGAGCGGATGCTGGCCTTCATCAACAAGGACTGGTGATGCGGCCGGCGGCGGGAACGCCGTTCCGCATGTGGTGAACGACGACATGAGCCCGGTTGCACCTGTTGTCAGGCGCGCTCGCTCAGTGGCCGAGATGAAATCCTTTCGGGGAGGCATCGGCAGCACGGCCAGCCGGGCCGTGGCGCTGGCGTTCCGCCCGAAACCCACCGACGTCCTCATCGCCACCTTTCCCAAGTGCGGCACCACCTGGCTGCAGCAGATCGTGCACGGGCTGCGGACGCGCGGGTCCATGGATTTCGAGGAGATCACGCTGGTGGTGCCGTGGCTCGAGTTGGCGCTGGACCTGGGCATCGACCCCGACGCGCCCCAAGCGGCCGAGCCACGGGCCTTCAAGAGCCACCTGAACTGGCACGACGTCCCCAAGGGGGGCCGTTACATCTCCATGGTCCGGGACCCCGGGGACGTGCTGGTGTCCATGTACCACTTCCACGAGGGGTGGCGTTTCGAGGCCGGGGCCATCAGCCTGGAGGACTATTCCCGGAATTTCTTCCTGGCGCCGGAGCGGGACCGTGGCTACTGGAAACACGTGGCCTCGTGGTGGCCGCAACGCGGCCGCGAGGACGTATTGATGCTGAGCTACGAGTCGGCCCTGGCGGACGTGCCGGGAACGGTGCGGCGCATCGCCGGGTTCATCGGCTGTCCGCTTGACGACGAGCTGTTGGAGATCGTGGTCCGCCAATCCTCCATCGGATTCATGAAGGCGCACGGAACTCGGTTCGACGACCACGTGTTGCGCGCCGCGCGAAATGCCGCCAACGGCCTCCCGCCCGGAGGCGCATCGTCCAAGTTGAGGAGCGGCCGGGTGGGCGACCACGTGGACAGGCTGCCGATGGACGTCCGGGTGGCCCTGGACGGCATCTGGCGCGAGGCGATGGAGAGCCGTTTCGGGCTCGCTTCCTACTCCGAGATGGTGGCCGCCCTCGGTCCCGCCGACGGCTCGCTGGCCACGACCCTAGGGAGCGCCTTTCGCGCCTCCCTATCTTCCTGACGCCCCTTCCGCCTTCAAGGCTTTCCGTAGCCGCCTGGACTGGTGAGGATTCGGTGGATGTCGGCCTGCGTGTAAACCTCGCGGGCGAATTCGAAGGTGCCCGGTCCACGCAATTCATCGGCAGCTTGCCGCACCAGCGACATCGCCGCCTTGGTAAGGTTGCTGCCGACGGTCACCCGCCTGACACCCAGATCGCGAAGCTCCGGAACCGGCGGAGTGTTCGCGCCGGCCAGCACGTTCATCGGCCCGTCGATGGCGGCGGCCAGCCGGCCGATCAGCGCGCCGTCGCTGACGAACGGCACGAACGCACAACGGGCGCCGGCCTCCAGGTAGGCGTTGGCTCGGCGGACCGTCTCGGAGAACACGTCCTCGCCGCCACCGGAATGAAATCCGTCGGTGCGGGCATTGATGACCATCGGAACGCCCGCCGAATCGGCGACCGCACGGGCCGCGCGGATGCGTTCCACCGCGACCGCGAAGTCGACAAGATGTCCCGGGTTCCGCTTGTCACCGTCCTCGATGTTTATCCCGACCGCGCCGGCACCGAGGGTCCGGCGTGTCGTTTCCGCTACGTTCTCCGGCGCGGGACCGTAGCCCGCTTCCATATCCGCCGAGACTGGAACGGGCACGGCGTTGGCGATACGGCGAACGGCGCCAGCCATCTCCCGCAACGTGATGTTCTCGCCGTCGCGATATCCGAGTGCGAACGCACAGCCGCCGCTGGTGGTCGCCACGGCGGCGAAACCCGCTTCCACCAGGACACACGCACTGATCGCATCCCACGCATTGGGCAGGACGAGAAGTTCATTGCCTTCGTGCATCGCCGCGAAGGTCTCGGCACGTTTCTTCTGTTCGGACTTTCTCATCGTCTCTCGCTGGCCGGATTCCAGGTAACACCATGCCCCCGGAACTCACCTTTCACGAGCTTGAAGACCTCCCCGGGACCGTGGAAGCTACAGGCGCGGCCGCCAGTACGAACGAATGGGACGGTCGCCCTTCGGGCGATATCTGCGGTATTCATCGCCGACCTTTTCGACCCGGTTGCAGAAACGCCCTCCCTTGGCGTTTTCGAAACAGATCATGTTCCTGTCGGTCACCCACCACCGCGTGGTGCGATAGTGCGGGTTTCTGGGCCGGTTGTAGAAGGTCTCCAGGGTGCCGTCGGGCTTGAAATGCTGGATCATTTCCACCCCGTCGCGCGTCTGCGTGTCCACCTTCCGGTCACTGAAGAACGCCTTCAGTTCTTCCTTGGTGAGGAAACCGTCGGCCGCCGCGAGGCCCGAAAGGCCGGCGGTGGCGAGAGAGCACACCAACAATACGACGAAACGCTTCATCTTCATCCGCCTTCCTTCTCCGCCGCGATCGAGGCGCGGCGTCATTCGTATCTTCCGTCCTTGGTGGGGACGAGCTTGCCGTCTTCATAGTAGAAGCACCTCCCCGAGTCCTCCATGGGCACCTGGGCCGCCAGCACGAACCCCTGTCCCAGTATCTCCGGGCTGGGCAGCCGACCGTAGGCATCCTCGGGCGCTCCCTCGGTGACGATGGGCACGCGGGGTGAAAATGTCACGACGCACACGTTGGACTCCCGCACTTCCTCCGCCAGGTAGCGGCTGAACGTCCAGATGGCGTCCTTGGTGACCACGTAGGCGCAGGCGCCGCCGGGCGTGGTGCCGCCGCCGCCGTAGAGGTTGATGATGTGCCCGGAGCGGCGGTTCTCCATGTGGGCCAGAGCATGTTTCGAGCACAGGAAGGTGCCGCCCAGATTGGTCTGAATGACCTTGTCCCAGAAATTCACGTCCATGTCCCGGATCAGCGGCCAGCGGGGGATGCCCCAGGCGAAATGCGGCACAATGGCGGCGTCGTTCACCAGCACGTCGATGTGTCCGAACCGGTAGATCACCTCGTCGAACGCCCGCCGGACGGCCTTCTCGTCCCGCACGTCGGCGTTGATGCCCAGGGCGTCGGTCAGCTCTCCCAGTTCGGGGCCGGTCTTGTCGAGCCATTCCTGGCTCACGTCTATGACGACGACCTTGGCCTTCTCCCGCGCGAACGTAAGCGCGGCATGGCGTCCGATGCCCTTGCCCCCGCCGGTGACCACGACCACTTTGCCTTCCAGCATCTCGTTCCTCCCTCGGGAGCTTGGTTTACCGCTCCCGATTCCGTTCCTTCAGTCCAACGTACACTTTCTCCGCCGTTACCGGCATCTCGAACAGGCGCACGCCGACGGCGTCGGCCACAGCGTTGGCGACGGCCGCCGGCGGGTTGTTGTTGGCGAACTCGCCGATGGCCTTGCCGCCGTGGGGCGCGAGGCCACCCTTGGTTTCCACCAGCACCGTTTCCAGGCGTGGGATGTCGCGGATGCCCGGGAGCTTGTAGTCGCCCAGGTTGGCGTTGGCTACCTTGCCGTTGTCCAGCGTGAGCTCTTCCATGACGGCCTGGCCCAGGCCCATGACGACGCCGCCGTCGATCTGTCCCTGGTGGGTGACGGGGTTGATGATGGTGCCCACGTCGTGGGCCGTGACGATGCGCTCGACCCGGGTTGCGCCGGTCTCGGGGTCCACCTCCACCTCCGCCACCTGCGCGCACACGTAGGTGGTCTCGTCGGGGTAGCGGAAGTCTTCTTCCACGGTGACGGTGCGGTCGTCCGGATGCCGGGTCGCCACCTGGGCCAGGGTGACGCTCTGTCCCGGCTCCGCGCGCAGCGAAAAGGCGCCGTCGGCGTAGGCCACGTCCGCGGGGTCGCACTCCAGCATGCGCGCGGCGTGGGCCGCCAGCTTGTCGCGCAGCTCGTTGCAGGCGCGCTCCACCGCCAGACCCGCGACGTAGGTGACGCGGCTGGCGCGGGCGCCGGTGTCGTAGGGGACGGTGTCGGTGTCGCCCGTCGCCACACGGACCTGTTCCAGCCCCAACTGCATCTGCTCGGCCACGAGCTGGCGCAGGATCGTGTGGGTGCCGGTCCCCTGGTCCACGGTGGGGCTCAGGACCGTCAGTGTCCCGTCGGTTTCGGCGGTGACGGCGATGCCGGTCTCGCCGCCGGAGATGTGCCGGCCGTAGATGGCCACCCCGCGGCCGCGGTTGGGGCTGGGCCGGGGCGCGTGCCAGTCCGCCGCCTCCAGCGCCCGCGCCAGCACCGAGTGGACCTGCAGTCCGGGCAGGCGCTTGCCGATGGCGTCCTCTTCGTTGTCGCGCAGCACGTTCTGGAGCCGGAACTCGCCAGGGTCCATGCCCAGCTCCCGCGCGATGATGTCGGTGTGGGACTCCAGAGCGAAGAAGGTCGGGATGGAGCCCGGACTGCGGTAGTAACCCCCGGGCGTGGTGTTGGTGTAGACCTGCAGGAACTCGAACTCGGCGTTCTCCACCCGGTAGAGGCCGCCGACATAGTGCCAGGTGGCGAATGACGCGCTGGCCTTGGGGCCGCCGTAGGCGCCGCCGGCATGCCAGGCCTTGAGACGGCGCGCCACGATGCGGCCGTCGCGCGTGACGCCGCTGCGGACGGTCATGACCGTGGCCTCGTCCGGGTTGCTGGCCGTCAGCTCTTCGGCGTAGGTCATGACGATCTTCACCGGCCGACCCGATTCCCGCGCCAGGAAGTAGGCCACGGGCAGGTCGCGTGCGTCCCCCTTGCCGCCGAACTCGCCGCCCACGTTCACCGAATGGACACGGACGCGCGTGTGCTCCATGCTCAGCGTGTCGGCCAGCATGCGGCGGGCGCGGAAGGGGTCCTTGGTGGAGGCCCACACCTGCACGCGGCCGTCGGCATCGATGGACAGGAGCCCCGCATGGGGCTCCAGGTAGCCCTGGTGGCGCCCGGGTATGCGGAAGGTGTGCTCCAGGACGAGGTCGGCCTCGCGGAACCCTTGTTCCACGTCCCCCTTGCTCCAGGCCAGCCGGGTGAGTCCGTTGCGCACGTCGGTGGCCAGACGTTCGTGAGGGGCGCCGTCATAGCCGGCGATGTCGTCGTGGAGCAGCGGCGCGTCCGGCGCGGTGGCGGCCACCGGATCGAATACCGCGGGCAGGACCTCGTAGTCCACCTCGATGAGGCCCAGGGCGTCCTCGGCCTGCTCCGGCGTATCCGCCGCCACCGCCGCCACGCGGTCGCCGATGTAGCGCACCCGGTCCCAGCACAGCACTGGGAGGTCCCGGATCTGCTTGCCCATGAAGAGGTTCGGGACATCCGGCCCGGTGACAACGGCGCGGACCCCCGGCGCGGTCCGCGCCCGGCTGGCGTCGATGGAGCGGATGCGCGCGTGAGGATGAGGGCTGCGGAGGATCTTGCCCCAGAGCATACCCTCCCGGGGAATGTCCGCAGCGTAGCGGGTGCGGCCCGTCACCTTGTCCGGTCCCTCGGCGCGCAGAACGGGGGCTCCGACGATGCTCGGTCTGCTCATGGCGACGTGTTCTCCGCAAGGAAACGGCTCAACGGCCTCACCCTCTCCCGGCCCTCCGGCATCGCGCTACGATTCAGGCATGAGGGAGCGGCGGCCGAACCACCAGAAGACCAGGATCAATGGCGTCAGCACCGCCGTCATCACCAGGGTGACGGCCGCCGCCAGGTTGGTGGCGCCGGAGAACCAGTAGCTCCAGATGACCGCCGGCAGGGTGATGTTGTCGTGGCTGATGAGGAACACCGCGACCGTGAGCTCCCGGTACACGAGGATGGCGGACCAGATCCACACCGACAGGATCGTCGGACGCAGCAGCGGCACGAGGATCCTCCAGGAGGTTCGCACCGCAGACAGCCCCGCGGTATAGGCGGCCTCCTCGAGCTCCTTGTGAATCTGCAGCAGGGAGCTGTTGAGCGCCCGGGTGGCGAAGGCCAGCCGGGAGACCATATAGACGATCGCGATCAGCCACACCGAGCCGTAAAGCGGCAGGAAGCCCTTGACTACGAACAGCGACACCAGCAACGCGGCGATGGCGAGGATGACCTCGGGCAGCGCATGGGGGAGGAAGGCCCCGAACTCAAGGGCGTAGCGGTAGCGCGAGCCCGAGCGCACGATCAGCCAGGAGATGGCGAAGGCCACCACCAGCGTCACGGTGGGCACCACGGCCACCAGCAGCACGGTGTTCTCGAGGCCGCGCCACACGAGGCTCCAGTCGACGTTGTAGAACGCGGCCAGCGACGCCCGGTTGAGCATGGTCCAGGACGGGGGCGCCAGATAGGGAGTCACCGCGACGTAGGCGATCAACAAGAGCGGAATCAGCTTCGAGGCGAGGATATAGAGCCCGATGAAGGCCCAGCCCACCATGCCCCAGTTGCCCAGGTCGATGAGGGTGGGGCGGTAGCCCTTGCCGGTCACCACCTCGTAGCGGTGGCCCTGGCGCAGCACCGAGCTGTACCACCAGGTGAGCAGCACCGCGACGCCGATCATCAGCACGCCCAGGGCCGCGGTGATGCCGTGCTCCGGGAACTCGTCGTCGCCGGGATTGGTCTTTAGGTAGACGAAGGTGCTGAGCATGTAGACGCGGTTGCCGAGTCCGATGATGGCCGGGATGTCGAAGGTGGCGATGGCGATGGTGGCCATGTAGATGACCGCGGCGAGAATGGCCGGAAAGGCCAGCGGCAGAGTGACCCGCCGCAGGGTCGCGAAGAAGCTCATGCCGTGGATCTTGGCGGCTTCCTCCAGGGACGGGTTCATGGCCCGGAACATCTGGGCGGTGAGGATGAAGGCCAGCGCCGCCAGGCTGAGCCCTTGGACGAAGCCCATGCCCACGGGGGTGGCGATGTTGATGGGGCCGGTTTCCAGCCCGAAAATGCCGACCAGCCAGCGGTTGAGGAAGCCGATGCGCTGGTGCGCCAGGAAGGTCCATCCCATGGCCGTGTAGATGCCCGGGATCAGCAGGCCGAGGGTCATGATCGTATAGACCAGCCCCTTGGCCGGCAGGGTGGTGCGTTCGGTGAGCCAGGCGATGGGCAGACCGATGGTCAGCGCCACCAGGGTCGTGGCCACGGTGAAGATCAGGGTGTTGTAGGTGACCTCGGCGACGAACGGGTCGCCCAGGATCTCCAGGTAGTTCTGGTACGTGTAGGTGGCCTGGGACGTTCCCAGCATGCCGGTCTGGAAGCTGATCCACACCAGCACGGACGACAGCACCAGGATCACGAACATGGGCACGATGGCCAGCCCCAACATAACGGGTGATGCCTTGGGGCGGAGCGCACGGAGCAACGGTCGTCTCAGGACAGCTTCCATAAGGGCGCCGCGTATCGAGGTTCACAGGCCCGTGGCGGGGCCGGACTTGCGGTTGCCGGGCCCGGCGGTTCAGGGGCCCGTCCATGGAGGAACGGGTGGGGCCGCCGCCATGCGCGGCGGCCCCACCATCGCTGACTGGGAGAAGGTCCGCTACTTTTTCTGCATGATCTTCTCCAGCTCTTTCCGGGTCTTGCGGTAGTCCTTCTGACTGGCAAGCCACTGCGGCGAGTTGACCGCAACCTTGGCCCCGCGGGCGCGGGCGTCCGCCAGCACCTTCCGTTCATGCGACTCCGGATAGAGATGGAAGTCGAAGCCGTTGACCTCCCACATCCATTTCTGGCCTTCCTTGCTGTGCAGGTAGGCGATGAACAGGGCGGCGGCATTGGGCGCGGAGGAGTGCACCGGGACGGCGCCGTAACGGGTGTGCGACACCACGGCTTCGTTCACCACCGAGTAGCCCAGGGGCAGTCCGTCACGCTTGGCCTGGTTCACGTACTGGTCGCCGCAACTGAACACCAGCATGGCGAACTCGCCGCTGGTGAGGCGGTCCACCGTGCCGCAGCGGATGAGGCCGCCGACGTGCTTGGACAGCTTCTTGGCGTAGTTCACCATGACCTCTTTCCCCAGCAGGCTGGGCGTGGCGAACTCACGAAGTCCGGCGACGTAGGGCGTGGACGCGATCTTGCCCTTCCACTTGGGATGGAGCACGTCGTTCATGCTCTTGGGAATGTCGTCGCCCTTGACCACGTCACTGTTGTACATGATCCCCACCAGGGTGGACGCCGAGGCCAGCCCGATACCCTTGGGGGCCAAGGGGTCGAAGCCCGCATCCTTGATCATCGGCCGGTCGAGATAGGCCATCCAGTTCATCGACCGGGTCAGCCCCGTCTTGGTCGAATTCAGCATGCCGCCCGAGTTGTTCCAGAGAACGTCCGTGCTGGCCGGCTGCCCGGCTTTCATCTCCCGGGTGAGCCTGCCGATCATCTTGGTCATGCTGGGACCCGGGGTGAACTGCGGCTTGATGTTGGTGCCGTACTTCTTGTTCATGGCGCCGACGATGTGGGAAAAGCCCTTGCTTCCGCTGAGGCTGCGGGAAGACCACATGGCCCTCAAGGTGGTCTCCTTTTTCGCGCCCTCCACCAACTCCTTGAGGGTCTTGGGCGCGTCGGCCGCGTACGCTCCCGCGACCAGGAACAGGGAGCAAAGAGCCGCACCTAAGGCGACACGGGAACTGTGTTTGAGGTTCGACATCGGTTTCTCCTTCGGCGGTAAGATTTTGACACTCATAGTATCCTTCGTTCGCTGTTTGCAAGCCCGCCGGTTCAGTCCTTGACCGAGTTCACGAAGGCCGTGTTCTTTTCGTCGGACGGGAATACCATGACTTCGCCCGGCGGTACGCGGAGCATGAGCGCGTCTCCCCTCGTCGTCGGGACGGCGCGGCTCTTGCCCGTCAGCTTTGCGTCGTTCGCGGTCGCGTCGTAGACAAACTGGTCGCCCAAGAAGACGCTGGAGGTTAGCCGCGCGCCGAACGTATTCTCGGCGGTCTCCTCGGCCGCCCCGGCGAACTCGATGCACTCGGGCCTGAATCCCACCCACACCTCACCGCTGGGGAGGGCGTCACCGGAGATCCGGAACCGGCCGATGCCGGTCTCCACCACTTCGGCGTCCACGCGTTGGCCGGGAAGCCAGTTCACCGAGCCGAAGAACTCGGCCACCTCGGTGCAGTTGGGACTGCGGTAGAGGTCCATGGGCGCGCCGTACTGGAGCAGTTCGCCCAAGCTCATCAGGGCGATCTTGTCGGCCATGGCCATGGCCTCGACCTGGTCGTGGGTGACGTAGAGAACCGTGGCGCCCAGTTGCTTGGCCAAATCCCGGATGCGCCCGCGCACGTCCTCCCGGAGGCGCGCGTCGAGGTTGCTCAGGGGCTCGTCCATGAGCAGCACGTTGGGGTTCACGGCGATGGCCCGCGCCAGCGCCACCCGCTGCTGCTGGCCGCCGCTCAGGAGCGTAGACGGGCGGTCGGTCTGCTCGTCGAGCTGGACCATGTGCAGGGCTTCCCGCACGCGATGGTCGACCTGCTCGCGGGGGATCTTCTGCGCGCCTTCCCGCAACGGCAGGGCGACGTTGTCGAATACGGTAAGGTGCGGCCACACGGCATAGGACTGGAACACCATGCCGAAGTTCCGGTCCTGGGGGGGCACCCACACCGGCGGGTCGTCACCGAATACGGTGCGGTCGGCGATGCGGATCTCGCCGCCGTTCGGGGTCTCAAGCCCCGCCACGCAACGCAGCAGCGTGGTCTTGCCCGAGCCGCTGGCGCCGACGATCACGAAAAACTCGCCTTCGTCCACGTCGAGGTCCAGGCGCTTGATGGCGGCGACCTTGCCGTCGGTGACGATGAACTCCTTGCGCAGTTCCCGGATGGTGATCATGCGCCCTGTGCCTACCTCCAAGGGGCGGCGGTGTCAACGGTAGACTCCCCATATACCTTTTGGTAATTAGACGTTTTGCTTACACGCATGGGCACGGGAGACTTGCTTTGCATCAAGACCTGAGAGAATTTCTTGACGTGTTGGAGCGCGAGGGCCAGTTGCTGGAGGTGAACCGGGAGGTGGACACGCGCTTCGAGGTCGCCGCCGGCATCCGCAAGAGCTCCGACGTGGGCGGTCCGGCGCTGTTGTTCAACAACGTCAAGGACCATCCCGACTGGCGCGTGCTGGGGGCGCTGTACGCCACCCGGCGGCTGGTGGCGCTGGGCCTGGGGGTCACCGAGGACAGGCTGCTGGAGCGCTATCTGTCGCTGGAGGACAAGCACATTCCTTCCGAGATGGTGCCCACCGGTCCGGTCAAGGAGGTGCGCTGGACCGGCGACGACATCGACCTCGACAAGCTTCCCATATGCGTGCATTCGGAGAAGGACTGCGGCGCCTACGTCACCATCGGCGTCCAGATCGGCAAGGATCCGGACACCCGGATACCCAACGTGTCCATCCACCGCATGCTGCGGCTGGGCAAGGACAGGCTGTCCCTGTGGGCGCCGCCGGACCATCACCTGGGGCGCATGATCCTCAAGGCCGAGGACCGGGGCCAGGGACTGGAGGTGGCCACGGCCATCGGCGTGGACCCCGCCATCATCATCGGCTCCCAGTCCCGGGTCCCCTACGGCGTGGACGAGTTCGCCGTGGCCGGCGGCTTGCGGGGGGCGCCGGTGCAGTTGACCAAGTGCGATACCATCGACGTGGACGTTCCGGCCCACGCCGAAGTGGTGATCGAGGGCGTGACGATTCCGGGAGAGCGGGTGTCGGACGGCCCGTACGGTGAGTACCCGGGCACCTACAGCGAGAGCAAGCAGGCGCCGGTCATCCAGGTCACCGCCGTCACCATGCGGCGGAACCCGATCTACGAGACCTGCCTTACGGGCATGCCCGTGACCGAGAACCATACGCTCATCGAGTGCGCCAACGCGGCCCTGGTCTACCGCACGGTGTCCGCCATCACCCCGGAGGTCAAGGACTGCAGCGTCACCGCCGGGGGCACCTTCCGGCACCACGCGGTGGTGTCCATGCGCAAGCGGCACGACGCCGAGGCGCGCAACGTCATCCTGGCGCTGCTGGCCACCGGCGCGGGCTTCAAGCGCGTGGTGGTGGTGGACGAGGACATCGACGTGCACGATCCGGTGGACGTGGAATGGGCCGTCAACACGCGGGTGCAGCCGGACAAGGACATCATCATCGTCCCCAACCTGGCAATGTCCACGCTGGATCCCTCGGCGCCAGCGCCGCGAACCACCGCCGTGTGGGGAGTCGACGCGACCATGCCGCTCAACGACAACGAGTATTACCGGAAGGTCGTGGTGCCGGGCGTGGACAAGGTGGATTACATCTGAAGCGATGCACGGTCCGGCAGCCCGTGAGACCGGACGGCGCTCGCAACCTTCCCGGCGATCATGAAACACTTCGAATACCTGGAACCCGGCACCGTGGACGAAGCCTGCGGGCTGCTCAAGCAGTACGGCGGCAACGCGCGCGTGTTCGCCGGCGGAAGCTCTCTCACGATCCTGCTCAAGCAGGGTTTCCTGCAGCCCGACGCGCTGATCAACATCAAGAAGATCGACGAGCTGCGCCGCATCGAGGAATCCGGCGAGGACCTTGTGATCGGCTCGCTGGTGACGCACCACGACATCGAGACCTCGGACGTGCTGGCGCGACGGCTGCCGGTTCTGTGCGAGCTGGAGCACGACGTAGCCAACATCCGGGTGCGCAACATGGCCACGGTGGGCGGCAACATCGCCTCGGGAGAGCCGTTGACCGACCTGCCCTGCGTCTTCATCGCGCTGGACGCCACGGTGCGCATCGCCAACACCTCGGGCGGGCGCACGCTGCCGCTGGAAGAGGTCTTCGTGGACTACTACGAGACCCAGTTGCAGGAAGACGAAGTGCTGACGCACGTGGTGATCCCGCCGTTGCCGCCCCACAGCGCCGTCGACTACGTGCGGTTCTCCAGCAGCTCGGTGGTGGACAAGCCCTGCATCGGCGTGGCGGTGCGGATGTCGGTGGAACCGGACGACGGCGCCTTCCGTGAGGTCCGCATCGGCCTGGGCTGCGTCGCTCCCACGCCCATGCGCGCGCGGAACGCCGAGGCGGCGCTGGAGGGACAGCCGCTCAACGACGAGAACCTCCACCAGGCCGCCCGGGCCGCCGCCGAAGAATGCGACCCGATGGACGACCTGCGCGGCTCCGAGCGCTACAAGCGGGAGATGGTGGCGGCGCTGGTGCGGCGTCTGGCCGGCAAGGTGTACGAGAAGGCGAGAAGCGACCGTTGAGACGGTGTGGAAGGTCGGGAGCCGGCGCCATTCCCAAGACGACGGACAGAGAGGAAACAGCCGCATGAAAAAGGCCATCACCATGGAGGTCAACGGCGCCTCGTGCCAGGTGGAGGTGGAGCCCTGGCGCACGTTGCTCGACGTGGTCCGGGAAGAGCTGGATCTCACCGGCGCGAAGCTCGGGTGCGACATCCAGGTGTGCGGCGCCTGCACGCTGCTGGTGGACGGCAAGCCGGTGAGCGCCTGCTCGGTGCTGGCGGTGGATGCGGACGGCCGCACGGTCACCACCGTGGAGGGCCTGGCCGAGGGCGACCGGCTGCACCCGCTGCAGGAATCGTTCATGAAGTTCGGGGCGTTGCAGTGCGGTTATTGCACCTCAGGGTTCCTGCTCACGGCCAAGGCGATGCTGGACGAGAATCCGCATCCCGACGACGAACAGATCAAGAGCTACATGGGCGGCAGCTTCTGCCGCTGCGGCTGCTACCAGGAGATCATGCAGGCCATCCGAAACGTGGCCCAGGGATAGCGTGATGTTCCGAAGGAGCGTGTCATGGCGATAAGCGAGAGGCCGCTGAGCGCGCAGGACGGACAACGCCTGGACTACCAGGCCAAGCTCACGGGTCGCGCAGCGTACCTGGCGGACATGAAGATGCCCGGGGTCTGCGAAGGGGCCATCCTGCGCAGCCCCGTGGCCCACGCGTGGATCCGCTACGTGGACGCGTCCGAGGCGCTCAAGGTGCCGGGGGTGGTGGCGGTCTACACCAAGGACGACGTGGTCCAGGGCACCGGCATCGAGCCCTACTACGGCCCGGTTTTCAAGGACCAGACCATCGTGGCGGTGGACAAGGTGCGGCACGTGGGAGACCCGGTGGCCGCGGTGGCGGCGGAGACCCGGGAGGCCGCCGAGGAGGCGGCGAACCTCATCGTGGTGGAGTACGAGGACCTGCCGCCGGTTATGGACGTGCGCGACTCCGTCAAGGAGGACGCCACCCTGGTGCACGAGACCGTGCGCATTCCGGAGCACGGCTTCGCCGACCTGGCGGAGCTGAAGCCCATCGAGGGCACCAACGTCTGCACCCACTTCAAGCTGCGCAAGGGGGACATCGAGCAGGGGTTCGCGGAGTGCGCCCACGTGTTCGAGGACGCCTTCATCCTGCCCACCACGCAGCACGTGGCGCTGGAGCCCCACGGCTGCATCGCGTCGTTTCAGCCGGACGGGCGCGTGAACCTGTGGTCCACCACCCAGAATCCGTTCGTGGTGCGCACCCAGCTCGCCAACATCTTCAAGATGCCGGTGTCGAAGGTCCGCATCATGGTGCCGTATCTCGGCGGCGGCTACGGCAGCAAGGTCTATCCCAAGATCGAGCCGCTGACGGTGGCCCTGGCGCAGAAGGCCAAGCGCCCGGTGCGCATCCTGCTGAGCCGTGAAGAGGTCTTCTACACCGTCACCAAGCACGCCGCGTTCATCCGCATGAAGACCGGGGTCAAGGCCGACGGAACCTTCCATGCCCGGGAGGCGGAGGTTTTCCTGGACACCGGCGCCTTCGCGGAGATCGGCCCCCGGGTGGCCAAGAAGTCCGCTTACACCGCCGCCGGGCCCTACAAGTTCAGCCACGTCAAGATCGACGCCAAGTCCGTCTACACCAACAAGCCTCCGGCGGGCGCGTTCCGGGGTTTCGGCGTGTCCCAGTCGGCCTGGGCCAGCGAGTCGCAGACCGACATCATCGCCAAGGCTCTCGGCCGGGACCCCTACGAGCTGCGGATGCAGAACATCTACGACGAGGGCGACGAGTTCGTCACCGGCGAGAAGCTCTGGAGCATCGGCGTCAAGGGATGTCTGGAGAAGGTGGCCCAGGAGATGAAGTGGGGCGAGCCCATGACGCAGCCGGAGGATCCGTCCAAGGTGCGCGGCAGGGGGCTGGCGGCGCTCATCAAGGCCACCATCACGCCGTCCATCTCCTGCGCCGCCATCAAGCTCAACGAGGACGGCAGCGTCAACGTGTTCACCAGCACGGTGGAGATGGGCCAGGGCTCGGACACGGCCATGGCCGCCATCGTGGCGGACACGCTGGGCA
>CAZVUC010000020.1:0-40837 GCA_964630405.1 uncultured Syntrophobacterales bacterium
GGTGGTGACCTCGGCGGAGCGCGCCCGGGACCTGAAGAAGCCGCCGGCCTATGTCATGGGGTTCGGCTTCGGCAACCGGCTCAGCGGCTGGTTCGAGGAGAGCAACATGCTCACCACCGGGGCCAAGGAGGCGGGCGAGGCGGCCTACCGCATGGCCGGCGTCGGCCCCGAGGACGTGGACACCGCGCAGCTCTACGACTGCTTCACGCAGATGGTGCTGCTCCAGCTCGAGGACTACGGCTTCTGCAAGAAAGGCGAAGGCGGACCCTTCGCGGCCTCGGGCGCTCTGTTGCTCGACGGCGCCATGCCCACCAACACGTCGGGCGGGCAGCTTTCGGAGGGGCACACCGAGGGCATGCTGCAGATCGTCGAGGGGGTCCGGCAGGTCCGGCACGAGCACGGCCCGGACCGCCAGGTGAAGGACGCCGAGATAGCGCTGGTGAGCGGCCACGGCGGCAACACCGCCTGCCAGTCCGCCATGATCCTCGCAAGGGAAGCGTCATGAGCGAGTACGCCAAACCCTTGCCCTATCCCACGGTGGAGTCCGAGCCCTTCTGGGAGGGCTGCAAGCGCCACGAGCTGCTGTTGCCGCAATGCCGCCAGTGCAGCGGGTACTGGTTCCCGCCGGGTTCCACCTGCCCGCATTGCTGGAGCACGGAGTGGGACTGGAAGAAGGCCTCCGGCCGCGGCCGTATCCACTCGTTCGGCATCTACCAACGGGTGTACCACCCGGGCTTCGAGGGTGAGATTCCCTACGTGTTCGCGGTCATTCAACTGGAGGAAGGGCCGCGGATGGTGAGCAACGTGGTGAACGAGTCGCCGCACAAGCTCGATTGCGACCAGCCGGTGGAGGTGGTGTTCGAGGACGTCACCGAGGAGGTGACGCTCTACAAGTTCGCGCCCGTGGGCTGACGCCGAGGCGCCGGAAGCTACCGCGATGCCTCGGTGAGGGTCCGGATGAGGTCTTTGGCCTGTGGGTTCTGGACCTTTTTCCGGATCAGGATATCCGTCGGCGTGACCTTGGAATCGCCGTAATAGGTCCGATTGTCGTTTCCGTTGACGATCACGCCCCCGCCCTCGAGGGTGAGGCCCCCGTACAACCCCTTGACACGGGCGAACGAGAAGATGTCGAAGAGCTCGGCCTTGGCGCCGATGCCCTCCGGACCTACGCCGATGCTCGCGTCGGCGCCGAGCTGGATCTTGTCGCCCAGGAACCTTCTCAATCCCGTATCGGTCATGATCATGAGAATGACCTGCCCGCCGGCGATGCCGAACTGTAGGCCGAAGGACCCCGCAAGGACGTCGTAGAAAGCCGGATGGCTCCAGCTCCCGTCCCGGTCCTGCGCCAGAAGCACGCCGTTGCCTGCATATCCGCCCAGGAAGAACCCGCCCCGCACCCAAGTCGGCATGATCAGAAGCCCCTTGGCGTTACGCACGTTCGCGCGGAACCAGGTCATCCGGGAATCCTTCTGGAAGTCCCGGAACGCGAACTGGGCCTCGGTCACTCTTTGTTCCAGCTTCTCCCGGTCCGCCGCGCCGGACGGGACGATGGACAGCGTGGTGAACAGGATCAGGACGGCGAGTGATACCAGGTATTTTTGCATCGAGCGCCTCGCTTCCCTTGGTGAGCGGCAAGCCATGAACGGCGTGCGTGACCGCATGATCCAAAAGATAACATGCCGGACGGCGATAGAAAACGACGAGGGTGGAGAAGAGGGGACGCGCCGCGTCAGAACTCCATGCCGATGCCGGCCGCCCGGGCCTTGTCGTGGGCCAGCCGCGCCAAGGCCATGTATCCCACGCCCTGATCGCTGTTCTGCTTGAACAGGGTGATGTCGCGGTCGCTCCCGCGTCCCTGGACCTTGCCGGTGACCAGCGCGCTCAGGTCCTTGACGTCGTCCCAGGTGATGACTCCGTTCCGGACGGGCTCCAGCAGGTCCCCCTGCTCGTCCTGGATGCCCTGCTGCACCAGGGTCGCCACGATCACGTCCGCCCGGGCCAGCACCTCGTCGTCCAGCTCGCGCCGGGGCCGGCTCACCAGCCCTTCCATGAGCAGCTCCTTGTTGCTGCCCACGATGGAGGTGACGTGGACCCCCTCGTCCAGCCACCGCCCGAAAACCACGGGAAAGTTGCTGCCGGTGGCGCAGACGATGATGTCCACGTTCCGGGCCGCGTCCTCGGGCCGCTCCACGGGTTTGAGCTCCGCGTCCACATGGGGCTGCATGACCTCGCAGAAGGCGCGCCGGTTGTCCGCGCTTCGGCTGTAGACCCTGACCTCCGTGATGGGACGGATGGCGCACATGGCCTCCACGTGGCGCCGGGCCTGCCGGCCGCTGCCGTATATTCCCAGCACCCGGGCGTCCTCCCGGGCCATGCGCCGGGTGCCGACGGCGCTGGTGATGGCCGTCTCGGTGGCGAACTCGTCCTCTGCCGCCTGGCGCCGGTAGAACGGCGGACAGCCGGCGATGATGGCCAGCAGGGCGCCGTTCTCGCTGTCGTAGCTGACGTAGACCCGCTTCCCCACCGCGCCGTAGCTCTGATCGTCCGCGGTGTAGTTGTGGCGCTCGTAGTGAACGAAAGTGCCGGCCACGCTCAGGGGCACGCATCCTCCGGAATGAACGGTGATGCGGCGGTTGTCCGCCAGCATCCGCTGGCGCGGCAGGCTGAAGATGGGATGGTCCGCCTGCGAGGCGAACCCCTTCTCGACGGCGTCGGCGGCCTCGGTGATGGAGATGAGTCCCTCGAGCTCCTCCGCCTTGATGAACAGCGCCATGGCGTACGGCCCCGCGTGTTACCGGTGGGCTCGGGTGAACTCCAGCGCCCGGTCGCACACGTTCTCGGTGGTCTGGTCCGGCGGCATGACGTTCCAGAACTCGCCGTTGGGCAGGCACTCGCGCAGATAGTGCGCGCCCGAGGTGGCGTGGGACGGGTCGTCGCCCGGCATGATGACGGCCGGAGCCTTGATGCCCATGACCTCCTCGGCCGTGGCGCCGGTGGCGGTCTCGCGGTCGAACAGGTCGGGACCGCTGGCGGCGATGATGCCCATGTAGCGCTCCAGGTCCCCGGCCGCGAACCGCTCGGCGAACGCGCTGTCCCGCGCGATGACCGAAGCCCAGGGGCCGGACTCGGGATCGGTCCAGAAGGTCGTCCCCTTGGAGGCCCGCTCCACGACGCCGTCGATCCCGTTTTCCCGGACGAAGCTCAGGTGGTTGGCGAAACGCGCCTGGCTCGCCGCCTTCCAGCGGTAACCGCCCACCGGCCAGTGCAGGATCATGCCCAGGGTCGCCTCGGGAAAGTTGACGCCGAAGGAAAGCGCCACCGAGCAACCCATGCAGCCGCCCATGACGAAGGCCGAATCGATTCCCAAGTGGTCCAGGAGCTGTTTGCCCTCGCGGGCGTACGCGGTCCAGGTGAGACGCTCCACCCGTCCGCCCGACTGCCCCGCCTCCCGGCGGTCGTAGGCGATGACCTGATGCTCCGAGCCCAGCCTGGCAAGGGCATCGATGCCGGTCCAGGCGCTGGCCACGCGCCACTTCTCGATGGTGGAATCGAAACCGCCGGGGGCGAACATCAGCAGCGGCGTTCCCGAGCCGTAAGTTTCGTAGTAGATCTCGATTCCATCGATGACAGCAGTCGGCATGTGGTTCCTCCAGGACAGCCCGCCGGTACGCGCAACCGCGCGTTTACGGGGCTTGCATGATTTTCCAAACGATTAGCCCAAGCACGGAAACCAGTCAAACCTGTCCCGGACTTGATCCAGGGATGGGATGACGGCGGGGCGGGCCGATTGACCCGGTTCGATGCCGGGTCCTATAATCAGGGGCTGAACATCGTCGACGCGCGCACGGAGGAACCCATGCTGATCGATTGGCACTCACACCACACGGCCCCGGAACTGGTGGACGCATTCCGGCGGAAGGCCAGCAAGGCCCCGAAAGTCGACGACTACGACGCCGTCGACTTCGAAAAGCGGCTCGGCGAGCTGGACGAGGCGGGCATCGACTTCCAGCTCGTCTGCCAGGGCGCCAGCGAGGACGCGGACCAGCTCGACGGCGCCGACGCCTTGGAGATGGCGCGCCTGTCCAACGACGTGCTGGCGGAGCGCATCGGCGGCCACACCGACCGGTTCGGCGGCATCACCGCGCTGTCGCTCAAGAACGTGGCGGCCTCGGTGGAGGAGATAGAGCGCATGACCGCCCGGGGATTCAAGGCGGTGCTCATCTACCCCCGGGTGGACGGCGAGATGAAGGTGGACCTGCCGGAGCTCGACCCCGTGTTCGCCAAGGTGTCGGAGCTTGGCCTGCCGCTGTTCCTGCACGGCAGCGGCAACGCCAAGGACCCGACCCTCCAGCGGCTGGAGGACGGCGGCGCCGGAGTTTCCTATGCCGTGTTGTCGGATGCCAGCGTGAACGAATGCGTGATGCGCATGATCGCCGGCGGCGTCTTCGACCGCCATCCGAACCTGCGGGTGGTGATACGGAGCGGCGGCGGCGGCATCCCCCTGCTGGTCCAGAGGATGTCCTGGAGGCACAGGGGACCGGACGGCGACAAGCGCTACTCCGACATCTTCCTCAAACACTTCCTCATCGACACGGCCAGCGTCAGGCCCAAGGCCCTGCCCTTCCTCACCGACGTGATGGGCTCCGGCGGCGTGGTCTTCGGCTCGGACTACTGCGGCGGGCTGGGCCCTCTCAGGAGGGCGCTGGCGGTGGTGGACGAGCAGGAGAACGCGGCGGAGGTCCGCTCCTGGACCGAGCGGACTTCGCGCGAGATGCTGGGCCTGTAGCGGCCCCTACGACACCTCGGCCGCGAAGACCTCGATGGTCCGCAGGAAGCTCGGGTGCGACAGGGTCGCCATGTCCAGCACGATGTGCTCGACGCCGGCTTCTTCGAACTCCGCAACACGGTCCCGGATCAGTGACGGCTCCCCCTTGAACGGCGTGTTGCCCGCCCGGCCCGCGTAGGGTCCGACCGGCTCCGAGACGCCGTCGATGAGGAGATTGGCGCGCAACGACATGGCCGGCACCCGGGCGATCCCCCGCCGCTCGCACAGCCCGGCCATGTAGGCCCTTCCTTCTTTCATCTCCCGAGCGGTGAGGCCGATGGGATGCCATCCGTCGCCCAACTCCACCGCCCGCCGCATGGCCCTCTTGCTCCTGCCGCCGATCCAGATGGGCGGTCCCGGCCGCTGCACCGGCCGCGGCGAGGTGTAAACCTTGTCGAAGTTGAAGTACCTGCCGCTGAAGCTGGTCCGGTCGTGGGTCCAGATCTCGCGGATGACGCGCAGGTACTCGTCGCTCACGTCGCCCCGCTCCTCGAAGGGCGCCCCCAGGGCGTCGAACTCCCCTTCCATGTACCCGGCCGCGGCCCCGAAGATCACCCTCCCGCCGGAGAGGACGTCGATGCTCGCCAGCATCTTGGCCATGACGACGGGGTTTCGGTACGCCAGCACGATGATGCTGCTGCCGAGCTGCGCACGTTGGGAAACCGCGGCCAGGTAGCTGAACACCGTAAAGGCCTCCAGCATGTGCTCGCGGTAGATCAACTGCGCCTCACGCACGCCTTCCGGGATGACGACATGGTCGGTGACCCAGATGGAATCGAACCCCAACCGCTCGATCTCCCCCACCGCCTCCACCAGCTCCGCGCTCCCGACTTCCCGGCCATAATGGGTGAGACATACCCCGAATTTCATCAACTCCCCCTGGCATCACGTGCCGGGAATCACCGCCGCGCCCCTACTCCTTCCGCGTGGTGAGCTCGATCTTGTACCCGTTGGGATCCTCGATGAACGCGATCACCCCGCCGCCATGTTTCATGGGACCCGCGTCGCGCGTGATCTTGACCCCCTTCTTGCGCAGGTCGTCACAGGTGGCGTACACGTCGGGCACTCCGATGGCGATGTGGCCGAAGCCGTCGCCCACGTCGTACTCGTGGGTGTCCCAGTTGTAGGTGAGCTCGATGACGGCGCTATCCTCCTCGGACCCGTAGCCCACGAAGGTGTTGGTGAAACGGCCCGACTCGTAGTCCTTCCGCTTCAAGACCTTCATCCCCAACCCGTCGCAGTAGAACTTGAGGCTCTCATCCAGGTGATTGACGCGTATCATGGTGTGAACGATTCTCATGGGACTCTCCTTTTCTCAGGCTGACTCGCCGATTTGTGAGGGGTCGGTCACCACTTCCCGGATCTCCCAGCCCTTCGAGCGCGTGAAGCTCACATGACTGAAGTCACAGGGTTTCAGGTGGAAGGTGCGGTACTGGTTCAGCGGCGTCCGGCTGATCCGGCACAATACGGAAAGAATCGGGAAGCTGTGGCTGACCACGACGATGGTGTCGCCGTCGTCATGACTCTCGACAATGCGATTGAGCGCCGACCAGGCCCGCCGGTCCACGTCCCCGAGACGCTCGCCACCGGGCAGGACCACGGCCACCGGTTGCGAGCGCCACTCCTCGATCAAGGTGCTGAACCGCTCCCGTACCTCCAGGAACGTCAGCCCTTCCATCTCGCCGTGATCGAGCTCCCGCAGGTCGGGCTCGATGGAGACCGGAACGCCGTGGGGCCCGCCGACGATCTCGGCCGTTTGCCGCGCGCGCTGCAGATCGCTCGAATAGACCGCGTCGATCCGGCAACGGCTGAGTTGCCGGGCGACTTCGCCGGCCTGACGGTGACCGGCCTCGTTGAGCTCGATGTCCGAGCTCCCCTGGCATCGGCCTTCCCGGTTCCAGCGGGTCTCGCCGTGACGTAACAGGAAAATCTGCATGCGTCAGATGAACTCCGGATGGACCTCTATCGCGGCGTTGGCCTTCAGGTCCTCGATCAACCGTCTCCAGACCCGTTCCCTTTTCTCCCCCCGTATCCGCTGCGTCAGCTCTTCCTTCTCATCCGCCAGCCCCGCGGGATCGGCCTCCACGGTCTTCCGGAGCACCATCACGTACACGGAATCGCCGCGGACGTAGGCCTCCTTCGCCACGGGCTCCCGCTCGGACAAGGTGAGGCGTCCCAGCGGCAACGGGAGCACCCCGATTTCGGGGATCTCCGCCTGCTTGCGCGGGAACAGGCCGGTGTCCTCCACGGTGATCCCGTGGTCCGCCGCCACCTTGCGGAGGTCCGGCGATTGCTTCAACGCCGCCAGCAGCGCGTCCGCCTTCTCGCGGGCCTGCTCGCCGGCCTTCCTTCGGGTGAGGGTTTCCCGGATCTTCTCCCTCACGTCGCCCACGGGCGGCACCGCGGGTTCGACCCTCTCGGCCCCCTCCAGCAGGTACAGTGCGTCGGCGGTGGTGATGATGGGGCCCACCTGACCCGGCCTGAGCGAGAGCCCCGCCCGGTAGAAATCCTCCACGTCGCCGATCTCGTCGAGCGTTTCCCCCGCGCTGAAAAGACGCGTCACCGACGCCTCGAGGTTTCGTTGCGACACCACCTCCGTCAGCGGCGTGCCGTCGAGTCCCTTCTCACGGTCGTCCTCCGCGGCCCGCGCCGCCCGCGCGCCGCCGCGTTCGCGCTTGAGGGCCTTGACGATGTCTTCGCGCACTTCATCGAGCGCCATGACCTCGTCCTGCTGTTTCTTCACCGCCTTCAGGAGGTGCAGCCCCACGGGGCTTTCGATGATCTCGCTGACCTCGTTTTCCTTGAGCGCGAACAGCGCGGCGTCGAGCTCCTCCACCAACTGGCCCCTGCCCACGAAACCCATATCCCCGCCCTGGGCCGCGGTCTCACCCTTCGAGTGCCGCTTGGCGAGCTCGCCGAAATCGCCGCCCCCCCGCGCTTCCTTCAGGATCTCCTCCATCTGCTTTCGCGGCTCCGCTTTCTCTTCGGGCGAAGCGTCCCCGGGCGCCGCCGGGATGAAGATATGGCTGAACCTCACCGCCTCCCGCCTGCGGAACCGCCGGTCGCGGTAGACGTCGTAGTAGGACTGAACGTCCTTTTCGGAGATCTGGACGTCGGCGGCGAAATCATCGACCCGGTACGCGATGTACCTTGTCTTGACCTTGAGGGGCTCCCGCAGCAGCGCCGCGTTCTTGTCGTAGTAGTCCTTGATCTCTTCGTCCTTGATCTCGATGCCTTCGAGGAACTCGTCCGTCTTGAGGCGAACGAAGTCCAGCGCGATCTCCTCGTTGTCCCACCGATAGCGCTCCTCGATCTCGGAGGCCGTGACCGGAATCGAGTCCTGGATCAGGTCCTGGAGCTTCTGGATCACCAATGCTTCCCGCTGCTGAGCCTCGAACTCTCCGGGAGTGAGTCCCTGCCGGAGCAGCGTCTGCTCGTAAACGTCCCTGTCGAACCGGCCCGCCACCTGGAACGCGGGGTTGCGGGCGATTCCGTCCACCAGTTCCTCGTCGCTCACCCGAAGCCCCAGCTCCCGCGCCCTCTGCAGCAGAAGCCGTTGGTCGATGATCTCGTTCAGCAACTGGCCCCGGAGATTCAGCGCCTCGATGTCGGCGGGCGAGAGCCGGCCGCCGGAAAGTTGCTGGTAGGTCTGAAGCATGCGGTAGTAATGCGTCTCGAGCTCGCTGTAGGTGATCGGATGGCCGTTCACCTCTGCGATGGTGACCACCTGGTTCTGACCGCCCTGGGGGCCGACGCCCACCATGACGAACGCCAGCACGCCAACTCCGAGCAGTAAGATCACCAGCCACGACCGTTTGTGTTTGCGTATCACGTCAAGCATTTGCGCGGGGCTCCTCGAGTGTCGTGTCCCACATAGTTCTTTACCAATCTGCTGGTCCTTCTTGTCGTCGGCTGCGTTGCTCTTCCTCGCGTGGTGCCCCCCACTGCTCGTCATCGCGCCTTGCCGACAACAAGAAATCCTGCGCAGCTTGGTAAAGAACCATGTGGGACACGACACTAGTCATCCGATTCCGTCCGCCTGGGAACCCGGTCATTATAGGTAGCCGCCGTGGCGATGTGAAGGGGGCCGGCCAAGCCCCCTTTCTCGTTGTCGTTTGTTTGTACCAGTCAGGGAGTTTTGGTATCCTGAAGCGGGTTTTTCATTACATTCGTGGTATTAGAGAGGTTGCATGAGGTTTCTCGACAAGATCTATGGCCTCGTTTCGAACGATCTGGCCATCGATCTGGGCACGGCCAACACGCTGATCTACATCAAGAGCGAGGGCGTGGTCTGCAACGAGCCCTCCGTGGTGGCGGTGCAGAAAAACGGACGGGGCGAGAAACGCATCCTTTCCGTCGGCGCCGCGGCCAAGAAGATGCTGGGCCGCACGCCCGGCAGCATCGTCGCGATTCGTCCGTTGAGGGACGGCGTCATCGCCGATTTCGAGACCACCGAGGCGATGCTCGAATATTTCATCAAGCAGGTGCACCACCGGCGCTCGCTGGTGCGGCCCCGGGTCATCATCGGGGTGCCCTTCGGCATCACCGAGGTGGAGAAGCGGGCGGTCCGCGAATCCGCCGAATCGGCGGGAGCCCGCGAGGTCTACCTGATCGAACAGCCGATGGCCGCGGCCATCGGCTCCGGACTCCCCATCACCGAACCCACGGGCAACATGATCGTGGACATCGGCGGAGGAACCACCGAGGTCGCCGTCATCTCGCTGGCGGGCATCGTCTACTCGAAGTCCATTCGCGTGGGCGGCGACAAACAGGATGAGGCCATCGTCCAGTTCATCAAGCGGCGACACAACCTGATGATCGGCGAGCGGACCGCGGAGCTGATCAAGATCACCATCGGATCCGCCTATCCCGGCGAGGAGATCCGCACCATGGAGATCAAGGGACGGGATCTGGTGGCGGGGGTGCCCAAGACCGTGCTGATCTCCGACGAGGAGATCCGTGACTGTCTGCTGGAGCCCATCAACCAGATCATGGATGCCGTCCGGGTCTCGCTGGAGCGCACCCCGCCGGAGTTGGCGTCGGACATCGTGGACCGCGGCATCGTGCTGGCGGGCGGGGGCTCCTTGCTCCGGAACCTGGATTCCCTGATCAGCGAGGAAACCGGACTTCCGGTGACGCTCGCCACCGACCCCCTGACCTCGGTCGTACTGGGAGCGGGCAAGGCGCTGGACGAGATCGACCTGCTCAAGGACGTGACGATCAACTGAAAGGACGCAGGAGACACGTGGCCGCAGCCCGGAAAAAGAGAACTGCGGACTCGCCCCGGTCATCGCAGCAGCCCTCCAGATCCCGCCAGCCGGATACCCGCGCCAACAAGGCCGGGTTCGTGGCCATGTCCGTGTTGCGCCGGTATCGGATTCCCATCAATGGCCTGTTGGCGCTGGCCCTGGCCTTCTACGTCGTCACCGTCTCGTCCACCAACCCGAATCAGCCCGATGCCGTAACCCGGCTCCTGTCGCACTCGGTGAAGCCGCTCCAGAAGGCGCTTCACGCCGTCGGCGCGACCATGCGCAACCTGCGGCTCAACTACGTCGCTTTCAAGGACCTCTGGAACGAGAATGCCAACCTGAAAGCGCAGATCGCCGCCCTCGAATCCGAACGCAACCGGCTCTTCGAGGCGAAGCTTGCCAACGACCGCCTGATGGAACTGCTGGAAATCCGCACACGGATCCTGAGGGAATCGGTGGCGGCCACGGTGATCAGCAACAGCGCGAGTAGCTGGTTCCGCACCATTACGGTGGACAAGGGCTCGGCCGCCGGCATCCATCAGGGCATGGCGGTCATTACACCGAGAGGCGTGGTCGGCAAGGTCGTATCGGTCGACGAGAACACGGCCAAGGTGCTGTTGTTGACGGATCACAAGAGCGGTCTCGATATCATCACCCAGCGGACCCGGGTGCGGGGCATCGTCTCGGGGTCCGTGGACGGAGAACCGATCGTCAAGTACATGGGCCGCAACGAGGATGTCCGGGCCGGCGACCGGCTCATCACGTCCGGGCTGGACGGGACCTTCCCGAAGGGGCTCCTGGTGGGAACCATCGTCGACATCGAAGGCGAGGCGCCCGGGCTCTTCCAGCGGGTCCGCGTCTCGCTGGCCGTGGATCCGCTGGTGATGGAGGAAGTGCTCTTCATTTCCGACAAGCCCAAACACGCATTCTCGTCCACGCTGAACGAGGTCCCCGAGCCGGCATCGTCCGCTACACCATGAATGTGTCGCTGGTCTTCTTCGGCATCGGCCTGATCTTCGTCGTCTTGCAGGCGACCTTCCTGCATCTCGCGAGCTGGACTCCCATCATCCCCGACCTGACCCTGACCCTGTGCGTCTACTGGGCGCTCAACCGCCCCCGGGTGGAGGCCGTCTGGGCGACGTTCCTTTTGGGGTACGCCATCGACATCCTGTCGAGCCCTCAACCCGGCGTGAACGCGGTGGCCTTCTCCGCGGTGTTTCTCGTCGTATACCTGGTGTTCCGCTACATCTGGGCCAGGGGCCATCTGATGAGCGCCGTCACCGTGTTCGCGGCGGTGTGGGTGAAGGTCGGCACGCTGATCTTCATCTCTCCGCTGTTCGAGCCGCCCACCCGCGACTGGGTGGTCATCGCCGACGCCATCCTCCACGAGGCCCTCTTCTCCGCGGCCATCGCCCCGTTTCTGTTCATCATGCTCCGCTCGATCCAGACACGCATGGAAACCCCGCGGAAATCGCCTTCTTACGTCAATGCTTCCTCGTAGGCCGAATAACCGCACGTTGCCGGAGTTTCGACCGCGAATTCGCCTCTTCGCGCTTCTCGTCCTGGTGGCCTTCGCCTTCCTGACGTACCGGCTCTGGGTGCTCCAGATCCTGCAAGGCAACCGCTACACCGTCATGTCCGAGCACAACCGGATCCGCCTGGAGCGCGTCCCGGCGGTCCGCGGCCTGGTGTTCGACCGCAAGAACCGCCTGTTGATCCACAGCCGCCCGTCCTTCGACGTGCAGTACGCCCCGGGCGAAAACGCCGCGCGGGAAGATACCCTGCAGCGCCTCGCCGAGATGGTGGAGGTTGACGGCGAGCGGCTGAAGGAGGTCGCCCAGGGCGGCAACGGAGCGAAACGCGTTACTCTCGTCCGCGACGTGGACTGGCCGTCGGTGGTGGCGGTCGAGACCCACCAGCTCGATCTGCCGGGTGTCTACCTGAGCGTCAGGGCTCGGCGCAGCTATCTGACCGAGCAGGTGGCGGCCCACATGCTGGGGTACCTGGGCGAGATCAACGCCGATCAGTTGCAGCGACTCCGTAGGCAGGGCTACCGGCGCGGAGACGAGATCGGACAGGCCGGCCTGGAGAAGGGCTGGGAGCGGCACCTCGCCGGCCGCAGCGGCGGGGAAAAGGTGGAGGTCGACGCCACGGGCCGGAAGATCCGTGTGATCGACCGCCACAAGGCCACCCCGGGGCACAATGTCGTGCTGACCCTCGACATGGATCTCCAGCAGGTGGCGCACGATGCTCTGAAGGGCAAGGAAGGCGCCATCGTCGTCCTGGAGGTGAACACGGGCGCCGTGCTTGCGCTGGTGAGCTCGCCGGCGTTCGACCCCAACTGGTTCGCCCGCGGCCTGACCTCGCGGGAGTGGCGGAATCTGAACGACGACCAGGAGACCCCGCTGCACAACCGGGCGTTGCAGGGACAGTTTCCACCGGGCTCGACCTTCAAGATCGTCACCGCCCTGGCGGCGTTGCAGGAAGGGGTCATCTCTCCCGATCGGACTCTTTGGTGCGGCGGCTCCTACAAGGTCGGCAACCGTACCCTCCGGGATTGGAAGAAGGAAGGACACGGCCATATCGGCATGCACCAGGCCCTGGTGCAGTCGTGCGACGTGTACTTCTACCAGATTTCCCAGCGCCTCGGCGTCGACAAGATCGCCCGGTACGCGCGCCGTTTCGGCTTCGGCTCGCCCACGGGGATCTCGCTCGACGGCGAGAGTCCGGGGCTGGTTCCCGACCGGGCGTGGAAGAAGGGCCGCCTCGGAACACCGTGGTACCGGGGAGAGACGCCGCTGGTGGCCATCGGGCAGGGGTTCCTGTCCGTCACCCCCCTGCAGATGGCCAGCATGACGGCCACCGTGGCCAACGGCGGGACCGTGTACCGCCCCTGGTTCGTCAAAAGAGTGGTGTCGCCGGACGGCGAGGTGATGGAAGAGTACGAGCCCGTGCGGACCGGCACCGTAGCGCTCGAGAAAAAGAACTGGGACGTCGTCAGACGGGCGCTGTTCGACGTGGTCCACGGCAGGCGGGGCACCGCCAGGAGGGCGCGCTCGGAAGTCGTGGAGATCGCTGGCAAGACCGGCACCGCCCAGGTGGCGGAGATGCGCGGAGAGGCGGTCAAGAGCGAGGACCTGCCGTACGAGGTACGGGACCACGCCTGGTTCGTGGCCTACGCTCCCACCGACAAGCCCGCGATCGCGGTGGTGACCCTGGTGGAGCACGGCGGACACGGCGGCGCCGTGGCCGCGCCCATCGCCAAACAGGTCATCGAGGCCTATTTCCTCCTCGATGTCGAGGAGGCGGAGGACAACGACGAGCGGGCCGGCCGGCAGCTCTCCGCCCGGGACGCCGGGACGCCGCCACGAGCAGACCATGCAGATTGATCGCCGGCTCGTCTCCAGCTTCGACTGGTCCCTGTGCACCCTTACCGTGGCGCTGGCGCTGGCGGGCATCATGACCATCTACAGCGCCACCTGCAGCGTCAACGAAGAGTGCTCGCGCTATCTGGCCACCCGGCAGTCCTACTGGCTCATCATCGGCCTGGCGCTGATGGTGGCCACGTTTTCCGTGGACTACCAGCGACTGGCACAGTGGGCCTACCCCATCTACGTCGCGGTGGTGATCCTCCTGGCCCTGGTGCTGATCATCGGCATCACCAGCGGCGGTTCCCAGCGATGGCTCGACCTGAGATTCTTCGCGCTCCAGCCCTCGGAGCTGGCCAAGCTCACGCTCGTGCTCGTGCTGGCCAAAACGCTGTGCTACTACGAACCCGGGTATTCCCTGATGGATCTCGGCGTGCCTCTGCTGCTGAGCGCGCCGGTGGTGGGGCTCGTGCTGCTGCAGCCGGACCTGGGGACCGCCGTCGTCATCTTTCTCATCGCCATGGCGGTGGTCGTCATGTCCGGACTGCACGTGCGGTCGTTGCTGTACCTCACCGTTGCCGCCATCGCCGCCCTGCCGGTCGGCTGGCAGTTCCTGAAGCCGTATCAGAAGACCCGCATCTGGACCTTCATGAACCCGGAATCGGACCCGCTGGGCGCCGGCTATCACGTCGTCCAGTCCAAGATCGCCATCGGCTCGGGCCGTCTTTGGGGCACGGGTTATCTGCAGGGCAGCCAGAACCGGCTGGAGTTCCTCCCGGAGCAGCACACCGATTTCGTCTTCGCGGTGTTCGCCGAGGAGTGGGGTTTCTCGGGCTGCGTGGCGTTGCTGACCGCCTACGCCTTGCTCATCCTTCTCGCGCTCAGGGCGGTAAGGCGGGCTCAGGACCGTTTCGGGGTGCTGCTGGCCACCGGAATGGCGGCAATTCTGTTCTGGCAGTTCACCATCAACATCGGCATGGTGACCGGACTCGTGCCCGTGGTGGGGATTCCGTTGCCGCTCATCAGCTACGGCGGCTCCTCGCTCGTCACCACGCTGATAGCCGTGGGCGTGCTCATCAGCGTGAGCATGAGGCGCTACACGCGCTAGGAGCCTGTAGGTCCGGATCGAGGCCGGAGTGCGCCGGATTACCCCAGCGCCTTGTCGATCTCGCTCACCAGCCTGGTCTTGGGCGCCGCGCCGACGATCTGCCCCGCGAGGCCGCCTTCCTTGAAGATCATGAGGTTCGGAATGCCGCGGACGCCGTAGCGGGTGGGGGTCTCGGGGTTTTCGTCGACGTTGATCTTCACCACCTTGAGCCGGCCGTCGTACTCCTGGGCGAGCTCTTCCAGCACCGGCGCAATGGACTTGCACGGACCGCACCAGGGAGCCCAGAAATCCACCAGCACGGGTGTGGACGCGCCGATCACTTCCGTTTCGAACTCGTTGTCTCCAACGTGGGATATGGCCATTGGTACGTGCCTCCTATTCTCCGGTGCCGGAGAGAAAGTTCAGCAGGGTCCGGACACCGAACCCCGTCCCTCCCTTCGGGCAGGTAACGCGGTCCTTGGCGGCGAACGCGGGACCCGCGATGTCCAGGTGCGCCCAGGGAACATCGTCGACGAACTCCTGCAGGAACAACGCCGCCGTGATGGCCCCGGCGGAGCCGCCGCCGACGTTCTTGATGTCCGCGACGGGGCTCTTGATGTCCTCGCGGTACTCGGCCGCCAGAGGCAGCCGCCACAGACCCTCACCCGCGTCCCGGCCGCAGGCCTCGAGTTCTTCGGCGAGCTCTCCGTCGTTGCAGAAGAGCCCCGCCAGCTCGTTGCCCAGGGCCACGATGCAGGCGCCGGTGAGGGTGGCCAGATTGATCATGCAGTCGGGCTTCTCCCGCGCCGCCAGCACCAGGGCGTCGGCGAGAATGAGACGGCCCTCGGCGTCGGTGTTCATGACCTCCACCGTCTTGCCGTTGAGATACCGGATGACATCCCCCGGTTTCTGCGCGCCGCCGTCGGGCAGGTTGTCCGTGGCCGGCACCAGTCCCAGCACCTCGACGTCCGGAGCCAGCTCCGGGAGCGCGCTCATCACGGCGATGACCGCGGCTCCTCCCGCCATGTCCAGCTTCATGGTTTCCATGGAACGGGGCGGCTTGAGCGAGAGTCCGCCGGAATCGAAGGTGATCCCCTTTCCGATGAGGGCCACCTTCCGCCGGGGCTTGGTCTTGGGCTTGTAGCGGATGTGGAGGAAACGCGGCTCCTCCAGGCTGCCCTGGTTGACCGCCAGAAGACCCGCCAGCTTCATCTGCTGGATCTTCCGCTTGCCCCACACCTCCACCTTGAGCCCCTCCCCGCGGCAATGGGACGCGGCCTGCTCCGCCAGATAGCTGGCGGTGGCGGTGGAAGCCGGCTCGTTCACCAGGTCCCGGGCCAGGCAGACGGCCGACGCCGAGACCCTGGCCCGCCGCACCGCCCGGGTCAAGGCGGCGCTCCGGCCGGCCGCGGTGCGTCCCACGATCAGCGTGCGCAGATGTCCCGGCGAAGGGTCCTTGGACCGGTACTTGTTGAACCGATAGGCGCTGAGGAGTGCCCCCTCGGCCACCGCCTCCACGACCGCGCCCGTTTGCTGGTCCGCCGGCAGCACGAATACCGCGTCGTCGGCCCAGATCCGCCCGGCCTCCCTGGCGGTGACGGCGCCGGCCATGCGCCAGGCATGCGGCCCCGCCTCATCCTGCTTCCCCAGGCCTACCAGCAGGACGTGGCCCGCCGGCATGGCGCCATGGGTGGCCAGCAGCAGGGAGCTGCCGCGCTTGGCGGCAAAGCTGCTCTTCTTCACCAGCGCGGCGAGCTTCCCCTTGAGCTGGCGGTCGAACCGCTTTGCCGGACTCCCCTCCAGGCCCTTGTCGGTGACGGGGAAGGCAAGCAGCGGCGTCTGGATCCGTGCGGGGGCGATCTCCCTGATCTTGATCTCGATGGACATGGGTCAGAAGCGGTGACTGCGGATGAAGGTCATGAACTCGGCGCGGGTCTTTTCCTGTGTCCGGAAGGCCCCCAGCAAAGCGCTCGTGATGATGGTGGAGTTCTGCTTCTGCACGCCGCGCATGCGCATGCACATGTGCTCCGCTTCCATCACCACCGCCGCCCCGAGAGGATTGATGCGCTCCATGATGGTCTGCGCGATCTGGTTGGTGAGCCGCTCCTGCACCTGCAGGCGGTGCGCATAGGCGTCCACCAGCCGCGCCAGCTTGGAGACCCCGACGATCTTGTGGCGCGGGATGTAGGCCACGTGGGCCTTGCCGTGGAACGGCAGCATGTGATGCTCGCAGAGGGAATGGAAGTCGATGTCCTTCTCGACGATCATCTCCTGGTAGTCCTCGGTGAACAGCGCGCCGTTGATGATCGTGTCCGGGTCCTCGCGATAGCCGCTGGTGAGGAAGGTCAACGCGGCCGCCACCCGCGCCGGCGTCTTCTCGAGGCCCTCCCTGTCGGGGTCTTCCCCGAGGGCCTCCAGGATGGCTCTGACGTGCCCTTCCAGGGCATCCGACCGCGTCTCGATGGTGTCGACGGACCGTTGAACGGACATCGGGGCAACGTAACATCTGCCCCAAAACGGGTCAAATCGGCCCTCGGGAACCCGGCCGAATTGTGATCGGCCCTTGAACCGCTTAGAATGGGGCATGGCCCACATCCCCGATATCGCCACCGAAGACGCCTCCCATCTGGTCACGCTGGAAGAGATCAGCCGGTTCGTCGACGAGGCCGAGGACCTGCAGGGGTGCCTCAACAGCATCGCGGGTATCGTGGCCCAGCGCATGCAGACCGAGGTGTGCTCGGTCTACCTCCTCGACGCCGACAGCGGGAGGCTCACTCTCAGCGCCACGCGGGGCCTGGATCCGGTGGCCGTGGGCCGTGTCTCCATGACCGTGAAGGAGGGTCTGGCGGGACTGGTGGTGGAGACGGGGGAGCCGGTGATGGTCATGGACGCCCCGTCGCATCCGCGCTTCGTGTACTTCCCGGAGACCGGCGAAGAGCGCTACCATTCCTTCTTCGCCGTCCCCGTCCACGCCCGCAAGACGCCCATCGGCGTGCTGGTGGTGCAGACCTCCCGCCCGCGGGAGTTCACCCAGGACGAGGTCCGGCTCCTGAAGGCCATCTCGGCCCAGGTCTCCACCATTATCGTGCACGCCCGGCTGGTGGACTCGCTCAAGGACAAGGAGCGCGAGCGCAAGCAGTCCCGGCAACGGATGGTCAGCGCGCTGCGGCGGCTGAGGTCGTACGAGGGCCGGGGCAAGGAACGCACCACCGAACCCCAGAGAAAGTTCCGCAGCCGGCTGACCGGGCTGGCGGCCTGCCCCGGCTTTGCCTACGGCAAGGCCCACATCATGCAACGGCGCGTGGACCTGGGGGCCATCCAGAAGACCCACACGGGCGACCCCCAGGGCGAGCTGGAGCGCTTTCGGTCCGCGGTGCAACAAGCCGTGGCCCAGGTGGAGGCCATCAAGACCCGCATGATCGCCCTCATCTCCGACGAGGCCGGGGCGATCTTCGATGTGCACAGGATGTTGCTGAACGATCCGGTGCTGCAGGGCCAGATCGAGAGCCGCATCGTTCAGGAACACCTCACCGCCTACTATGCCGTCAGCAGCATCTTCCGCAGGCACGTGAGGACCGTCGGCGAGGTCGACGACCGGTACCTCAAGGAACGCACGGCGGACATCCGTGACGTCGCCCAGAGGCTGCTGGACAATCTGACCGGCTTCGACGACAGACGGCTCGTGGTTCCGGACGGGGGCGCCATTCTGGTGGCGGAAGACCTCTCTCCGGCGGACCTGGCCCTCATCGAACGCGAACGGTTTCAGGGCATCGTGCTGGCCACAGGGGGTGTCACCTCCCACGCGTCGCTGCTGGCCAAGTCCTTCGAGATCCCGACCGTGGTGGCGGCGGAGGGGTTGCTGGAAAGCGTGCGGAAAGAGGACTCATTGATCGTCGACGGCAACTCCGGGGTGGTCTTCGTCAACCCCAACAACGACATCGTCGGCGAGTACGACCGGCTGGAGCGCCATTATCTCGCCGTCAACCGCGAGCTCGACGAGATGCGGGATCTGCCGGCCGAAACCACCGACGGCCACCGGGTCCGGCTGTTCGCCAACATGGGGCTGCTGACGGACATCCGGTTCGCGCAGAACCACGGCGCAGAGGGCATCGGCCTCTACCGGACCGAGATTCCGTTTCTCGCCTATCACGATTTCCCCACCGAGGCGCAGCAGTTCGCCCTCTACCAGAAGGTGGTGGAAGGCATGAGCGGCAAGCCCGTCACCATCCGTACCCTCGATATCGGCGCGGACAAATACCCTCCCTATGTGAGCATCGCCCGCGCCGAGTCCAATCCGTTCCTCGGGTGGCGTTCCATCCGCGTTTCCCTGGAGGCGTCCGAGACCTTCCAGATGCAGCTCCGGGCCATCCTGCGCGCGGGCGCGCTGGGGCCGGTGCGCCTCCTGATCCCCATGGTCTCGAGTCTGGAGGAGATCCTCCGGGTCAAGGCCATGCTCCGGGAAGCCAAAGCCTATCTCGCCCGCAACCGCGTGCCCTTCGATGGCGACATGGAGCTGGGGATCATGGTCGAGGTGCCCTCGGCCGTGCAGGTGGCGCACCGGCTGGTGGAGGAGGTGGATTTCGTCAGCATCGGCACCAACGACCTGATCCAGTACCTCCTGGCCGTGGACCGGGGGAATCGGAAAGTGGCGCCCCTCTATGAGCCCTTTCACCCGGCGGTGCTCGCCGCCCTGAACCAGGTTATCCGCGCCGCCAAGGACAAGGGCAAGCGCGTCGCCATGTGCGGAGAGATGGCCGCGGACCCCTTGTCGACGCTGCTGTTGGTGGGCATGGGCCTCGAGGAGTTCAGCATGGAGTCGCTGTCCATTCCCGTGGTCCGGAAGCTGGTGCGCTCGGTCAGCTACGAAACCGCCCTCGACATCGGGCGGGCGGCCCTCCAGATGGACCGGGTCGACCAGGTCAAACGCTATCTGTTCAGCGAAATGCGCGCCCTGGGTCTGGTGGAGCTGATCGAGCTTTACCGTTAGCGCCGACGACGTCGTCTTCCCTCTTGGTCCCCGTTGGCCGGCGCGGGCCTCGCCGTCCCCGAAAAGCGCCAACCGGATGACGCTTCCTCTCCCGGCCGTTGACACTCGGCCGCGGCCCGTCGCCGTCGCCACTCTCGCCAACCCGCCGTAGGCACTGGATTCTTCACCTCTCACGGGGCTGGCACGGGCGTTGCGCTCTCGTGCCGCCATGAACGATTCGCCTTCCGGCGCCAAGCCGGGGGCCGGTCCCGCGGCCGGACAAGCCGGCTCGCGGGGACAGCTCATCGCCGCCTGCCTTCCCCTCGTCGAACGCATGGCCCGCCAGCTCCATCGCCGGGTGCCGTCGAGCATCGATCTCGAGTCCCTGGTGAACTCGGGCGTGGTCGGCCTGCTGGAGGCATTGGAGCGTTTCGACCCCGAACGGGGCGTCTCGTTCCACCTGTACGCCAGACACCGCATCTACGGCGAGATGATTCAGTGCCTGCGCTCGCTGGATTGGGTAAGCCGTTCGATCCGGGCCTGGGGACGCCGCGTGACCGCCGCGCGCAAGGAACTCTGCGAACACCTGGGGCGCGAAGCCACTTCGGAGGAACTGGCCGGCAAGCTGGAGCTGCCGTTGGAAGCCTGGCACAAGATCAACCACCGGGTCAGCGAGCAGAAGTACCTGAGCCTCGATGACCCGGCTTCCGGACAGAGCCTGGTCCTCGACCGGGACGGCTGGGGCCCGGGGCACGCCGAGGACCCGGTGGAGACGGTAGAGCGCCGGGACCTGGTGGACAAGCTCAAACGGGCGGTGGCGATGCTGCCGGAGCGCGAACGTCTGGTGGTAACCCTGCGGCACTACCAGGAGCTCAAGTTCCGGGAGATCGGTGAGCGATTGGGGGTGACGGAAGCCAGGATCTGCCAGCTCTACGTGCAGGCCCGCGGACGGTTGCGGCGGGCGCTTGCCGATTGAGGGACGGTCAACCGCCGGCGCGTATGGCCGCGATTTCGTCCTCGATGACCTGCAGCCTGGGCGAGTCCGGCTCGTAGTGCTGGGCCGCCCGCTCCAGGGAATCGATGGCCTTGCCGAGCTCGTCCCGCAGCAGGTACGACTGCGCCAGGTAGTAGTGCGCTTTCCCGGGCTGGTTCAGCTTGCGGTAGACATAACCCAGCCGCCGGGCGGCTTCCGGCCAGGACGGGGCGAACTGGCGCACCCTGAGATAGGAGCCCGCGGCTTGACGGAAGCGCGATTCCTTTTCGAAGAGCTGACCCCGGTAGAAGTGGGTGATGGGATCATCGGGCTTGCGCTTCAACATGCGGTCGAAGGCCGCGTGGGCCTTGGCAAGCTCTTCCGTGTGGATGTACGTCCGTCCGAGATCCCGGTCCAGGTTCGGGATGGCCGGATTCAACCGCGCCGCCCGCTCCAGCATGTCCCGCGCGCGAATCCACCGGCCGGTGGCGGCATAGCCGACGCCCAGCGAGTAGGTCGGCATGGCCGCCTCCGGATGCCTGTCGTGGGCCTTCCTCAACCGTTCCACCGCCGCCTGCGGATCGTTCCGCAACTCGATCACCAGCTTGACGCGGTGGACCTCGTCTACTTCCCTGAAGCGCGGGCGTTTGAGTCCGCGGGTTCGTATCGAGGCCACCAGATTGCCGATCCGTTTGTCCGTCAAGGGGTGGGTCATCAGGTAGGGGGGGCTTCCCACGGGGTTCAGGACCCGTTCCTGATACAGCCGGTTCATGAAGTCCACCGCGGCCTGGGGATCGTAGCCGGCCCGTGCCAGGTAGGACACGCCCAGGTTGTCGGCCTGCTCTTCCATCTGCCGGCTGAACTCGAGCTGCCGGCTCATGGCGACGGCGGGGCCGGCCAGCGCGGCGGGGCCGAGAACCGGGGCCAGGAACACTCCGAGCACCCCCACCAGCATGGTCGTGTCGGAAGCGGAGGACAGGCTGGCAAAGTGCCGCGCGTTGACGTGAACGATCTCGTGGGCGACGACCGACGCCAGCTCGTCCGAGGTCTCCACTCGTTCGATCAAGCCGGAGTGGAGGAAGATGCTCCCTCCGGGGACCGCGAACGCGTTCATGGAGTCGTCCTGGATGACGAAAAAGCGGTAGGGGTATCGGATGTTGCCGACGGCCTCGAGGATGCGGCGGGCCATGCCGTCCACGTACAACTCGACCTCAGGATCCTCAACGAACTTGAGACGCTGCCGGGCCGCCTGCCGGAACTCGCGGCTGATGCGGATCTCCTCCTGCTGGGAAAGGGCGTGGGCCGCCGGCGCGCCGAGACATGCCGCGGCGAAGCAGGCAACCATCGACACCACGGCGAGCCGGTAGAGAGGCATCCGCATACCTCAGAGCCTATCGGACGCCTCGGACCGGGTCAATATGCCTGCCGGGGGGACGGTCCGCGCGAAGCCCGGAGGGCGCGACCCTCGTGTCGCCCCCTCCGGAGCCTCAATCAAGTCCCAGCCAGACGAACAGGTCGCCGGGCGGGAAGGGCAGGACCAGAAGCCAGTCGAAGATGCCGGCAAAGAACACGTACGCCACCACCGTGAGGATGACGGTGATGAGCCAGCCTTCCCGGGCGCCGAACTTGAGGTAGAGGAAGGTCGCCACCAGCGACGACCACACGAATCCGATCAGCCATATGGAAAGGAAGAAACCCACCACCCACGCGCTGATGACCAGGGTCCGCCGGCGGGTTTCCTCCGGGGATATCTCCTCGACTTCCTCGATGCCTTCCTCTCCGTGCACCACCTCCCTGGAGGTCTTCATGATCTCCTTCACGAACACCCCCGCGCTGAAGAAAAAGGCCGGAAGCCCGATGATCAGCGGGAACAGGGCGGCGCGCTCCTCGTCGGCGCCGAAGCCGAAGAAACACTCGCGCAGGACGTAGGCGAACAGCGCGACGAAACACAGGGCGAAGAGTCCGTTGGCCATGCGCTCGTTGCGTGAGATGGGTTCCGTGGTCTTGGTGATGCCCGGCACCTCGAAGGCGGCTTCGTGCCGCTCAAGACGTTTGCGCTCCCGGTAGGCCTGGAACATGGGGTAGCACAGCCCCGCGACGATCAGCAGTGTGATCAACAGCACTCCGGGCCGCAACAGGAATCCGGCGCCGTAGACCTTGGTGGCGATGAAGAGGTTGTTTTCCGCGATCCCGCCAAGCACGAGCCCCAGCAGGAGCGGCGGCCGCTGCCAGTCGAACCGGACCATCAGCCACCCCACCACGCCGAATATCAGCACCATCAGGATGTCGCCGAAGGCGTTGTTGACGGCAAAGCCCCCCAGATAGATCAGCAGCAGCAGGAACGGGATCAGGTAGGTCCCCTTGACGAACGTGATCCTGGCGAGCTGGTTCAGGAACAGCAGGCAGACGGCCACGGTGATTATGTTGGAGACGACGATGATCCAGACGAACGAGAACGTCAGGTCCAGGTGCTTGGCGGGATCGAGCAGGTCCGGTCCCGGGACGATCCCCTGGATGATGAAGGCCCCCAGCAGGATGGCCATGGAGACGCTGCCCGGCACGCCGAAGGCGATGGTCGGGACCAGCGAGCCGCCTTCCTTGGAGTTGTTGGCCGCGCCTGGCCCGAGGACGCCCTCGATGGCGCCCTTGCCGAAGCGGTCCTTGTCGCCCGGCGAGCTTTGCACCGCGTGCGCGTAGGCCACCCACTGGGCGGGACCGCCGCCCAGTCCCGGAATGAGGCCGATGTAGGAGCCGATGGCGCTGCACGCCAGCACCAGCTTCCAGTGCCGGAAGGTATCGATGACGCCCTGCATGACGCCGCCCAGCTTGCCGGCGGATGACTGGCGGGCGATGCTCGACCCCTGCACCGACAACTCGATGATCTCGGGAATGGCGAACAGGCCGACGGTGACCGACACCAGCGACAGGCCGTCCCACAGGAACAGCGCGGCATCCTCACCGATGAGGGGGTCCAGGGTAAACCGCGGGACGCTTTCGATGGGATCGAGGCCGATGGTGGCCAGAACCAGTCCGAAGGCGCCGGTGCACAACCCCTTGAGGATGTTGCCGCCGCTCAGAGACGCCACGAAGGTGATCCCCAGCAGCGCCAGCATGAAGAACTCCGAGGAGCCGATGGAGAGCACCAGCGGCTGGACGATGGGAATGGCCAGGGCCAGGGCGAAGGCGCCGAAGATCGCTCCGACCAGCGAGCTCATGAGCGCGGCTCCCAGGGCGCGGCCGGCCTCTCCCTTCTTCGCCATGGGATGGCCGTCCACGATGGTGGCGGCGGTGATGCCCTCTCCCGGCACGCCGAAAAGGATCGAGGTGATGTCCCCGGTGGTGGCGGTCACCGCGTTGGAGCCCAGGAGGAACGCGAACGCGGTGGTGGGGTCCATCTTGTAGATGAAGGGCAACATGAGCGCCAGGGTGGTGGCGCCCCCGAGCCCCGGCAGAATGCCCACGACGAACCCGATGGCGATGCCGATGAGCATGAACAGGAACGGGTCCTGTCCCGCGGCCGAGAACGGCAGGATGTTGGCCAGTCCGATGTAGAAAGAGTGAAAGGTGTCCATAGGTCGATCTCTGAACGTCAGACGTTCGAATGAACGGGAAAGCCCTCACCGTGGCGGGGGCCGTTTGGCGGTAACTTCTTGATATGTATTGGGAGATGGTCCGTTTTGAACGTGCCTTTATGGCCCAAAAACCGAGCGCCTGTCAAGCAGCCGGCGGCGACCCGTCAACGTGTCACCCGCCCTCGCCGGCCAGCGACTCGTAGCTCGTTCCTTCGCCGTTGTCCTGGCTCACCGGAAGGCCCAGCCCCGCCCAGCCTTCGGCCAGCACCTGCCCGTAGGGGTCCACCATCCCGCCGAAGCCGCCGCGCACGCTGGCTACGTCCTGGTAGCCCTGCTGCTCCAGGAGATTGGCGGCGTTGTTCGAGCGCGGACCCGCCTTGCACCCCAGCAGCAGCTTCCGGTCCCTGGCGAAATGCCGCTCCACCACGTCGACGAAGTCGTGGTTGTAGACCATGCCCTGGGCCGGATCGAGGAACGCAATGGGAATGTTGACCGCTCCCTCCGGATGGCCGGCGGCGAACTCCTCCACCGTGCGCACGTCGATGTAGACGGCCCCGGCGTCCTCCCGCAACGTGTCGTAGGCTTCCCGCGGCGAAATCTCCTTCACGGCATCTCCCCCTATGGTTTCTTCACGGCCGGGCGGGTGCCGGACCCGTCCCGGCGCGCCGCCGCTCCTCGCCGCTCCTCACATGCCCATCACGTTGTAACCGGCGTCGACGTGGAGCGTCTCCCCGGTCACGCCGCTCCCCAGGTCGCTCACGAGATAGACGGCGGTCCGGCCGATCTCGGCCGGGTCGACGTTGCGCCTGAGCGGCGCCCGCTCGCTGACCAGGTGCAGCATGTCCCGGAACCCGGCGATGCCGGAGGCGGCCAGGGTCTTCACCGGACCGGCCGAGATGGCGTTGACCCGGATACCTTCCGGGCCGAGGTCGTGGGCCAGGTAGCGGACGCTGGCCTCCAGCGCCGCCTTTGCCACGCCCATGACATTGTAGTTGGGGACCACCTTCTCCGACCCCATGTAGGTCAACGTCACCACCGCTCCGCCGCGCCCCTTCATGAGCTCGGCGGCGTGGCGCGTCAGGACCACCAGCGAGTAGCTGCTGATGTCCAGGGCCGTATGAAAACCCTCCCGTCCGGTCTGCACGTAGGGCTGGGACAGGTCCTCCTTTTTGGCGTAGGCGATGGCGTGCACCAGGATGTCGAGGCCGCCCCACCGGCGCCCGACCTCCTGGAAGACCGCCTCGATCTCCTGGTCCCGGGTGACGTCGCACGGCAGGACGATGGTGGAACCGACGCCCTCGGCCAGCGGCCGGACGCGCTTCTCCAGAACTTCTCCGGCGTAGGTGAAGGCCAGCTCCGCCCCCTGGGCATGGAGCTCCCGCGCCACCGCCCAGGCAATGCTCCGGTCATTGGCCACGCCGAAGATCAATGCCTTCTTGCCTGCAAGGATTCCCGCCATATCCGACTCCGCCGTCCGCCGCCGCGACGGACCTTCCGGGCGCTTGCCGCGCGCCCTACTTCGGCTCCTTGGTCAGCCCCCTTTGCCAGAGGTACTCCGTCTCCCCCAGGTTCCTGCCCACCCATCGTCCCAGGACGTAGAAGAGGTCGCTCAACCGGTTGACGTACTTGAGAGGCCACTCGCCGACGTCTTCGACCCGCGACAACCGGAGGATCTCCCGTTCGGCCCGCCGGCACACCGTGCGGCACTGGTGGAGCTGCGCGCTGATGGGTCCGCCGCCTGGCAGGGTGAACGACTTGAGCGGCTTGAGCTCCTTCTGGCACTCGTTGATGAGCCCCTCGAGACGGGTCACCTCCTCCTCCCCTACCCGGTGCATGCCGTCGTAGGTGAAGTCCCCGGGGGTCGCCAGCTCGCTGCCGAGATCGAAAAGCTCCTGCTGGATCTGCTGGAGGATGGCATCGAGCTCGAGGTGCAGCTCGCGCTCCCCCTTCCCCTGCTCGTTCCAGGCGCGCACCAGGCCCACCACAGCGTTGAGCTCGTCCACGGCGCCATAGGCCTCGACCCTCTCGGAATCCTTGGGCACCCGCTTGCCGCCCACGAGGCCGGTGGTGCCGTCGTCGCCGGTTCGCGTGTATACGCGTGTAATCCTGATGGCCACCCCAACACCCCTCGTTCACGAAAGACAGACGCGATCAAGCCTATCGGGTTCGGAGAGAGAAAGCCAATCGTCACGAGGACCCGGCGGCGTCGGGTGCCCGAATGGGCCGTTTCGTTCAAGCATTGAAGATGATAGGAGAAATGGTGATGTCGACGAAGTCCCGCCACCGCGGACCACTCCTCCAGGCAGGGCTGCTGCTACTGGGTCTGGCGGCCCTTTCCGGCTGCATCCGGGAGGAGGAAATGAAGCTCGTGTACGCCCAGCGCTGCGCGAGCTGCCATGGTCCCTCGGGGCGGGGGGACGGTCCCATCGCCAAGGCGCTCTCGGCCAAGATCCCGGATTTCCGCCACACCGTGGAGAACCGGGACGTCTTCGAGATCCGTCGCATCATCAAGAAGGGCAAGGGCATCATGCCCGCCTTCGAGCCCGCCCTGGAGAAATACCAGGTCCAGGACATGGTGCGCATGGTCCGGGTGCTGAGCATGGAGGGCCGCGACCTGGAGTGGTGGGAAAAGTTCGAGCCTTTCGTCTGGGCCCACTGCTCGGTGCCCTGGCAGTACGTGTACGATTACGAGGCCGCCGGCAAGAAGGACAAGCGCTCGTAGGACCGCGTCAGGCGGCCGCCCCGGCGGGCGCCGGTCCCAGCGGGGGGATCGTCGTCTTCTTCCGGATGCTGAGCCCGAACGCCGCGGCCATCAGCCCCATCCAGCCACCGGCGAAGAACGCCATCTCGTAGTTGCCGACGTAGTCGTACAGCAGGCCTCCGCCGTTGGCCATGGCGAATCCGCCGATCTGGTGGGACAGGAAGATCCAACCGTAGATCCGGCCGATGGACTGCTTGCCGAAGGTCTGTCCCGCGATCATCACCACCGGCGGAACCGTGGCGAACCAGTCGAGCCCGTACACGATGGTGAAGATGATGAGGCCCTGGGTGTTGTCCACGAAGGTCAGGTAGAAGAGCGACAGTCCCCGCAAGGTGAACACCCCGGCGATCAGCTTCCGAGGGTCGACGCGGTCCGCCAACCAGCCGGAGAACAGGGTCCCGACGATGTTCATGGTCCCCATGATGGTCACCGCGGTGCCTACCGTAACCTTGTCGAAGCCGTTCTCCAGCGCATGCGGGATCAGGTGGGTGCCGATGAGCCCGTTGGCCGTACCGCCGCAGATGGAGAACACGCCGCACAGGAGCCAGAACGTCGGAGTCTTGATGGCGTCCTTGATGCCCATGACCGGCCCCGCGGGCTTCGCTTCGTCGGTCTTGGCCGCCGGCTTGTCGACCACCGGCGCCTGGTCGGACGCTGGCCCGTGGTTGTAGGGCTCCAGGCCGACGTCGGCAGGTTTGTCCCGCATCAACAGCCATACCAGCGTCACCGCCGCGGCCGTGCAGCCCACCAGCACGTAGGACCCCATGCGCCAGCCGATGAACGAAATGATGAAAAGCATGAACGGGATGAACACGATCTGTCCCGAGGAGCTGCCGCTGCTGAGCAGGCCCACCGCGAGTCCGCGCTTGGCGTTGAACCAGCGATGCGCCACCGAAGCGGACAGCACGCCGGACATCCCGCCGGCTCCGAGTCCCACCATGACCCCCCAGGTGAGCCAGAACTGCCACAACTGACTCACCAAGGTGGTGCACAACAGACCGGTCGAGAGCAGGGTCAGCGAGGTCAGCATGACCCGCCGCGGCCCGTACTTGTCCAGTATCCATCCCACGAAAGGCGCGGCGACTCCGTAGAGCAGCAAATTGATGGATATTCCGAAGGTGATGGCCGAGCGGGCCCACCCGAAGTCCGCTTCCAGCGGGTGGATCAACACGGTGGGAACCACGCGGATGCCGGCGCCGTTGAAGCTGGCGAAGAAGGTGACGGCGACGATGAGCCAGGCGTAGTGAAAGGGCAGCGGTATGGGCGGACGCGGCCCGGTACCCGGGTTGGCGGGTTGATTCATCCGATCTCGCTTTCCGAGGCGGCAGGGAACGGTCATCGCCCGTTCCCTGCCGCCCTGCACGTACTACTTCGGCAGCGCGTCGCGCATGGCCTGGGTGTACTTGCTGTAGCTCTTCACGTAGTTTTCCAGGTCAGCCTGCGCCACCTTGGAGTCGCCGGGGACGATGGGGCTCTTGGACTTGGCCAGGAACTCCTTGTATTCCGGATCGGTCATGGCCTTCATGAACAGGTCTTCCAGGATCTTCTTCCTGTCATCGGGCAGACCCGGCGGCGCCACGATGCTGCGGCCCACGTAGAGGCGGAGATCGACCCCCTTCTCCGCGGCCGTCGGCGTGTTCGGAGCGTTCACCGGCCGCTCGCTGTGCAGATGAAGGATCGGCCTCACGTCGCCCGACGCGATGTAGGTGGCGGTGGTGGGGTGGTCAATTGGTTGCAGGTAGACGTCGAAGTCGTTCCGGATCATGGCCGGGATGCCCTCGCTGGTGCCGCGGTAGCCCGACACCACGTCCATCTGGATGCCCAGCTCCTTGGCCGTCACGAAGGTCGGGATCCAGCGCGACACGCCGATGCCCTCCACGCCCCATTTCACCCGCTTGGCCTTCCGGAGGTCCTCAAGGGTGTGGAACTTGGAGTTCTTGCCCACGATCAGGCTGTAGGGCTCGGCGCCGACCCGCGCGATGTAGGTGAACTTGGTGACGTCGTAGCCGGTCTTGGCCACGCCGCTGATCAACTGCTTGCCGAGCATGCCGTCGGTGAAAAGGTGTCCCAGCGTGTAGCCGTCGGGCTTGGCCTTGTACATGGCCACCGTGCCGATGACCAGGCCGCCGCCGGTGATGTTCTTGACCACCAGATGGACGCCCTTGGGCAGGTACTTCCGCATGGTCCTGCCGATGCCCCGGGCCAGCCGGTCGAACCCGCCGCCGGGAGAGCCCGCGACGATGATGGTGATGTTCTTCTTGGGAAAGTCCGCCGCCGAAACGGTGGTGGCTTGCGTAAACGCCATCAGAGTCAGCAAAAGCGCGATGGCAACCCACTTTCTCATAACGGTCCTCCTGTTCGTAAGCTCTGTATCTGCCCGATTTTTCGGGGTTCTCCAAGAAACACCATCGGGGGGTCGTTGTCAAACCGGGATTCTCCGGACGCCGACACGCAAGGCGTTGCAACGAGAATCCATAGTGGCATAGTGGCGTAAACCATGCCCGCGGGGACCAGGAGGAAAGCGTATGGAGATCCGCAAGCTCGTCACCATCGTCGAGGAAACCCGGCTTGAGTTCGGCCGGCCGGTGGAGCCGGCGTCGCGTCAGGCCGCCGTAATCGCGGTCATCGCCAACCCCTATGCGGGGGTCTATGACGAGAAGCTGGAAGAGTTGCAGAAGGCGGGGGCGGAGCTCGGCGGACTTCTGGCTCAACGCGCCATCGACGCGCTGGGGATCGACGGCGCCGCCGTCCACAGCTACGGCAAGGCGGCCATCGTCGGCGAGAAGGGTGAGCGGGAGCACGCCGCCGCGGTCATGCACCCGCGGCTCGGCAAGCCGGTGCGCGAGATCGTCGGCCCGGCGCGCTCGGTCATGCCCTCCACCACCAAGATCGGCGGGCCGGGGACGGTCATCGACTGCCCGCTGCACCACAAGGACGAGATCTGGAAATTCAGCCACTTCGACTCGATGCAGGTCTCGGTGCCCGACGCCCCGCGCGCCGACGAGATCGTGGTGGTCCTGGCAGTCACCGACTCGGGCCGGCCGCTCCACCGGGTCGGCGAGGATCTTGCCGCGGCCGACGTGATGGCCAAGGACAAATAGAATCGCGCCCGGGAGAGCGAAGATACCCATGCCAGTCATCGACATCCATGCCCATTTCACTCCGCCCGAGTGGATCCGCGCCATGCGCCGGGAAGGCGCCGGGCACGGCTGCCACATCGAGGATGACGGCTCCGGCGGGCTGTCGCTCCGGGTGGGGGAAGGCCGGCCCGCCGCGCTGCAGCCTTTTCTCTCCGACCTGCCGGCCCGGTTGAACGCCATGAAGGAGCGGGGGCTGGACCGGCAGGTGCTGTCCCCGCCCATGACCATCGTGACGTATCAGCTGGAGGGCGTTCACGGGCAGGCGGTGTCGCGGCTCTTCAACGAGACCAACGCCGAGGCGGCGCGGGGGATGCCGGGGCTGATACCCGTGGCCACGGTCCCCATGCAGTCGGCCCGGGAAGCGGTGGAGGAACTTCGCTACGCGGTAGATGTGCTCGGTATCCGCATGGTGGAGATCGGCACCCACATCAACGGCGTGAACCTCGATGACGAGGCGTTCCGGCCGTTCTTCGAGTGCGCCGCCGACCTGGGCGTGCTGGTGCAACTGCACCCCCACCGGGTCGCGGCCGCGGAGCGGCTGGGCCGTTACTACATGAACAACCTGGTGGGCAATCCCGTGGACACCGCCATCGCCGCGGCCTCGCTGATCCTGGGGGGAGTGCTGGAGCGCTACCCCTCCCTCAACATCTGCCTGGTGCACGGCGGGGGCGCCCTCCCCTACCTTCTCGGCCGGGTGGTCCACGGCCACGGCGCGGTTGCCGCGGCCCGGGCGGTCCCCGGCGATCCGGAAACGTACTTCCGCCGTTTCTACTTCGACACGATCCTGCACGACCCGCGCATGCTGGCGTTCCTGCGCGACCTGGCCGGCGAGGAGCGGCTCCTGCTGGGCACCGACTACCCCTACGACATGGGGGAAACGGATCCGCTGGGACTGCTGGAGCAGGCGGGGTTGGGTGGCTGCGAGGCTGTTTGCGGCGGGAACGCGGCCAGACTGCTGGGCCTGGATCCCGGATCAAGTCCGGGATGACGGTTTGGGAGTCCGGGATGACCCCCTGGGGGGATGCGGTCCTACTCTATCCGGTTGTCGACAGGCGGCAGGGAGCGCAGGTAGACGGCGATGGCGGTGAGGTCTTCGTCGGTCATGTGCTCGTAGCCGTGGATGATGACGCGCTCCATCAGGCCCTGGACGTTGTCGCCGTCGGGCTTGTAGCTGCTCTTCAACAGCTCCACCATGTCCTCCACCGACCAGTCCTCCACGCCTGTGGTCTTGTGCGGCGTGATGTTGGGAGCGGTCTCGCCCTCGGGTCCGTCGGCGGCCCCCGCCATCAGCATCCCCCGGTCCAGCCCGCCGGCCCAGTCCCTGGGCGTGTGGCACTCCGCGCAGTGCGTGACCGCCCGCACGAGGTAGGCGCCGCGGTTCCACTGGGCGGACCTGTCCGGGTCCGGCGCCCACGGGCCTTCCTCGAAGTAGCGCCACTTCCAGCCCGCCAGCAGGAAACGCCAGCCGAAGGGCGTCGTCAGCTCGGGCGGCCGGTTCTCCCTGCGCACGGGCTTCACCGTGGACAGGTAAGCCCTGAGGGCCAGGATGTCGGCGTCGGTCATGTTGGTGAAGGAGGTGTAGGGGAAGGCCGGGAAGAGGTGCTGGCCGCCGCGGCCTACGCCGCTCCGCATGGCCCGGAGGAAATCCTCGTCGCTCCAGTGGCCGATGCCGGTTTCCGGGTCCGGCGTGATGTTGGTGCTGTAGATGACGCCGAAGGGGACCTTGATGGGGTTGCCGCCAGCGAGCTCGGCGCCCTTCCTGTCGTAGTCGGTGTGGCAGGCGATGCACAGGCCGGCCCGGGCCAGGTAGGCGCCCCGCGCCACCCGGTCGTCCGCCGCGCCGGCTCCGGGCAGCCACATCACCGCCCACAGCGCCAGCGTTAGCCCGGCGGCGTATCCCTTCTTGAAACGAGCCACGGACATGTCCGGCAGGCACCTCCCCGCGGTTATCCGTTACGGCACACGATGAGTTCCCGCGGGCAATCGTGCATGTTTTCCAGCCCGGTATCGGTCACGCGCATCATCTCGCCGAACTGGACGCCGCGCAACCCGTCCTCGGTCACCACGTTGGGCTGAATCACCAGGCACATGTCCGTCTCGAAGCGGAAATCCGGCGGCGTCCCGCGGGTGGTCTTCCGGGTCCGCAGGATGGGCGGCAACTGGCTGGCGCCGTGGACGACGTCGTCATAGACGGTGAAGCCGCGCTCGTGGACTACGTCCGCCGCTGCCAGCGCCGGCTCCACTCCGGCTCCCGCCTTGATGACGCCGGCGATGCGGTCGAAGGCCTCCATGGCCACCTCGTGGAGCCGCTGGTACTCTGGGGTGGGCTCCTCGCCGATGGTGAAAGTGCGCAGCACCTGTCCGGTGTAGCCGGCGTAGTTGGTGCTGATCTCGGTCACCAGCACGTCGCCCTTCCGCAGGACGCGGTTGGACAGGTGCTGCTGCGGCACGCCGCCCTTGGGGTCGTGCATGGAGGTGGTGATCATGAAATGGATGCCGTTGATGCCGCCCTTTCCCAGGTAGACGTCCTCGACGATCCGGGCCAGCTCGTGTTCCGGGATGCCGGGCCGCGCCCGCTCGCGCAGGGCCGCCACCGAGTCGTCGCTCATGGCCGAGGCCTGGCGCAGGCGCTCGATCTCCTCGGCGCTCTTGACCTGGCGCTGGTTACGCATCTCGGCGCTGAAATCCGACCACTTGACTCCGGGCAACGCCTCCACCAGCCGCAGGTAGTGCCGGTAGGGGACGTTGCCGCAAAGGGCCACGCTGCCCTTCTCCAGGCCCCGTTCCTTCAGGTTCTCCAGCACCCGCGGCACCGAATCCACCGACCCCGTGGGGCTGGAGCCGCCGAACCGGACGTCGTCGATGACGGCCATGCGCCTGGCGTTGGGCAGGTGGTTGGACAACTGCACGAACAGCGTGGGCTCTCCCTCGCGCGGATAGATGAAGTAGGCCTCGGAAGTGGTGAGCCAGTTGCACAGGTAGTGGATGTCGGGCGCCGTGCGGCTGCCGTAGAACACCACGGCGTCGAGGCCGAGCCGGTCCATGCGCGCCTGCACCGCCGCATTCCGGCGTTGGTACTCCGCGTCGGAAAAGCTGAGGTAGTTGGGATCACAAGCCATGCGTCTTCTCCATTCGCGCCATGCCGCTCAGGTGGTCGCCAGTCCGGGCTGAGGCGGCGCCAACCGAACCGGCGGGTCCTTGGCGATGGCCATCGACATGATCGTGGCCAACACGGCCAGCACCGCGCCGGTGAGGAAGGCCGGCACGTAGTCGCCGAACACGTCGTAGGCGATGCCGCTGCCCTGGGCCATGGCGGCGCCGCCCAGTTGGTGCGCCAGAAAGATCAGGCCGTAGATGCTCCCCACCGAGTTCTTGCCGAAGGTGTTGCCGGCGATGGCCACCACCGGCGGCACGGTCGCGAACCAGTCCAGGCCGTAGATCACCGCGAAAACGAACATGCCGGCGGGACCGGTGACCGACGGCAGGATGAACAGCGAGACCGCCCGCAACCCGTAGATCCCGGCCAGCACCTTGCGCGGGTCCATGCGGTCGCAGAGCCACCCGGCCCCCATGGTGCCGACGAAGTTCAGGCCGGCCATGATCCCGACGGTCACGCTGGCCACCTGGTGGCTGATGCCGATGTCCAGGGCGTGCGGGATCATGTTCGCCCCGATGAGGCCGTTGGAGGTCCCGCCGCAGATGGCGTAGCCGCCGGCCAGCAGCCAGAAGGTCCGCGTCCGGATCGCGTCCCGCACCGTAGTGGTGGTGATCGGCCGCACGCCACCGGGTTTCGCCGCCGCAGCCGCCTCGGCCTCCGACTCGCCCAGCGCCTCGTCCCCCACCTCCGCCGGATCGTTACGCATGAGCCACCAAACCAGCAGGAAGGCCACCACCGCCAAACCAGCGAGGGTCATGGCGGCCGCGCGCCAGCCCCAGGCTACGATCAGGCTCAGCACCACCGGGATGAAGATGAGCTGCCCGGTCGAGCCGGCGCTGTTGAGCAGGCCCAGCACCACGCCGCGATGGCGCACGAACCAGCGGTGGGCGACGCTGGCGGCCATCACCGACGAAATGCCGCCGGCACCGGTGCCGACGATCAGGCCCCATACCAGCAGGAACTGCCAGAGCTCGTTGATGAACGCGGTGGCTCCCGCCCCCACCGCCAAGAGTACCAGCGCCACGAGCATCACCAGCCGCGGTCCCCGGCGGTCCTGGAAGCGCCCGGCGAACGGACCGATGGCGCCGTAGAGCACAAGGTTGATGGATATGGCAGCGTTGATCGCGCCGCGGCTCCAGCCGAACTCGGCCTCCAGCGGCCGCACGAAGGTCTGAGGCGCGGCGCGGATACCCGCGGCCATCAGCGACGCGGCGAAGGTCGTCGCCACTATCACCCAGCCGTAGAAGAACCGGACGTTCAGCGGATTGCGGGGTCGCCGACGTTGGCCGTCGGCAATGATGTCCGGATTCGTGTCCATTGCCTGGTGCTCTCGTTTCTACGGGCGCGGTCCCAGCGCCTCGACGGCGCTCTCGTAGTCTTCCAGCCGGGGCAGCAGCAGCGGGTGGTCCACCCCGGCCTCGCGGTATTCTTCGATGCGCCGGCGGCACGCCGGGGCGTCCCCCAGCAGGTAGAACGACTCCACCATGGCGTCCGTGATCAGGTGCACGGCGGCCTTCTCGCCCTGGCTCCCGGCGGTGGCGCGGAGCGACGGCAGGATGCCGGGATCGAAGCCGCCCCGCTCCAACAGCACTTCCCCCACGAAGGGCTCGGCCAGGAGCCGCACCATCCGTTCCTTGAGGGCCGGCAACATTTGCGCGGGATCGTCGGTGAGCCGCACGATCAGCATGCAGGCGATGTCGATGGAGGCCGGATCGCGGCGCGCCTCCCGGGCCGCGGCCGCGATCTCCTGAACCGCGTAGCGCACGTAGCTCGCGGGCACGTAGGCGTTGAGCAGGACGCCGTCGGCCACCGCCCCCGCCAGCCGCAGCGCCTTGGGGCCGATGGCGGCCAGGTAGATGGGAAGGCTTTCCTGCGCGGGCTTGACCGCCAGGCGCACGGACTTCAGGTCCCAATACGCGCCCGCGCCGCTGACACGTTCGCCTGCCAGGAGCTCTCTGAGCTGCGCGACCGTTTCCCTCATGTGGTCCAGCGGCCGCTCGTAGGGCATGCCCATGCGGCCCTCGATCACCCACTTGTCGCTCCGCCCCAGCCCCAGCAGGAAGCGTCCCCCGGAGATCCGGTCCAGGGTCGCCGCGCTCATGCCCATCAGCGCCGGGTTGCGCGTGTAGGGATTGGTGACGCCCAGCCCCAGCCGCATGCGCCGGGTGGCGGCAGCCAGGAATCCCAGCAGGGAGAAGGTTTCCTCGTGGAAATAGCGCTCGGTCACCCACAGGGAATCGAAGCCCGCCTCTTCCGCGACACGGGCATAATTCCGCAACTCGTCGCCGCTGTCGATGCCGTGATACAGCACCATGCCCAGCCGTGGCGGCGAGGATGTCAAATGCCGGTTCCCGCCCGCTTGAGCCTCGGGTCCAGGACGTCCCGCAGGGCGTCGCCCAGCAGGTTGATTCCCAGCACCGTGACGAAAATGGACAGGCCGGGAAACAGCGCCAGCCACCATGCCGTGCTGATGTAGATGCGGCCGTCGGCGAGCATGGTGCCCCATGTGGGGATCTCGGGGGGCACGCCCAGGCCCAGGAAGCTCAGGCTCGCCTCGGAGATGATGGAGGAGGCCATGGCGAAGGTGCCGATGACCAGGGATACCTGGATCAGGTTGGGGATGATGTGGCGCGCGATGATCTGGGCGTCGCTGGCGCCCAGCGACTTGGCGGAAATCACGAACTCCCGGGCCTTGAGGGACAGGCTCTGCCCCCGGGTCACCCGGCAGTACTGGATCCAGCGCTGGGCCACCAGCGCCAGAATGAGGTTGAACAGGCCCTGGCCGAGGAACGCCATGATGCTGAGGGCCAGCAACAGCGGCGGGAAGGCCCACACCACTTCCACGAACTTCTGGATGGTGAAGTCGACGTTGCCGCCGAAGTAGCCGGAGGTGGCCCCCAGCACCACCCCCACGATGCCGGAGATGAACACCACGGCGAAGGCGATCAGCAGCGAGACCCTGGCGCCGAAGATGATACGGCTCAGAATGTCCCGGCCGAGGTTGTCGGTGCCGAGGAAATGGGGCCCCCAGAACCACTGAGGCCCCTGCAGCATGGTCTCCAGGCTCTGGTGGTTGGGATCGTAGGGTGCCACCAGCGGCCCGAGGGCGCCCGCGATGATGAAGATCACCACGATCGAGCCGCCGACGTAGACCTTGGTCCGCATCCACCGGCGCCACCACTGGCCTCCGCGCCGCTTGGGAACGGTTTCCGGTTGGCCGATGTCAATACCGGATTCTTGGATCGATGATTGCATAGAGCACGTCGATCAGAAAGTTGATGGCGACGAACGCCGCCGTGTATACCAGCACCAGCCCCGTAACCAGTGGGTGGTCCCGGGCGTTGAGGGCGGTGACCAGCAGGCTGCCGCTGCCGGGCCAGGAGAAAACCGTCTCCACGATGATCGAGCCGCTCAGCAATGTGCCGAGCTCCAGCCCCACCACGGTGATCACCGGGATCAGCGCGTTGCTGAACACGTGGCGCCACAGCACCTTCCGCTCCACCAGGCCCTTGGCCCGGGCGGTGGTCACGTACTCCTCGTTCATCACCTCCAGCACCGACGACCGGGTCACCCGCATGAGTATCCCGAGCATGTTGGAGCCAAGCGCCAGCGCCGGCAGGAACACGTGCTCGGCGCCGTCGCGCACTCCGGCCCAGTTGCCCTGGAGGGCGCTGTCGAGAATGTAGAACCCGGTGATGCGCTCACCCGCGATGCCATAGGTGTCCCGTCCCGCGGACGGGAGGATATTGAGTATCCCGGCGAACAACAGGATCAGCATGATGCCGAACCAGAAGCTGGGCATGCTGATGCCGAACAGGCCGAAGGTGGTGCCGGTATTGTCCACCCATGAGTTGGGCTTGGCCGCGGCCCACACCCCCAGCGGTATGGCAAAGACAATCGCGATGATGACCGAAGCGCTGGCCAGCTCCAGCGTCGCCGGGATCCGGTTGACAATCACGTCCAGCACCGGCTCGTCGTACTTGAATGAGCGGCCGAAGTCGCCCTTGGCCGCGGACATGAAGAACTTGACGTACTGGATGTAGACGGGCTGGTCGAGGCCCCAGCGCTTGGTGGCCTGATCGATATCCTCCTGGGTGCTGTCCTCACCCAGCAGCATGAGCGTCGGGTCGCCCGGAGCCGCCTGGATCAACAGGAAGACGAGCATGCTGATCAGGATCATGACCGGGATCGTCCCGACGAGACGGCGCAGCAGATAGGTTCCCATGGCAGGTCTCTCGAAAAGTTACCGTCTATGCCATAGGCGGCGTGATTTCAAGGACCATCGTTCCGGCCCCGGGAGTGTGTTATGGATGGGGCCGAGGGCCTTCGGAGGATTGGAGAGGACGAACGCCATGGCAAAGGACCTGCGCGCATTCATCGAGCAACTGGCGGCTTCCGCGCCGGACCAGATCCACATGGTCACCCGGCGGGTGGACCGCAGGTTCGACATCACCGCCGTCGCCGAGCGGCTGGGGGAGGACGGCCGGTTCCCGGCGCTGTTCTTCACCGACGTGGAAGGTTCGTCCATGCCGCTGGTCATCAACCTGACCGGGACCTACGAGCGGCTGGCGCTGGCACTGGACACCAGCGTGGCGGACATGGCCCGGGTGTACGGCGAGCGCCAGGCGAAACCCATCCAGGCCGAGACCGTCGCCGACGGCCCGGTGAAGGAGGTGGTGCTCAAGGGAGATGCGGTGGACCTGTCGGCCCTGCCCATCCCGTTCCACAACGAGTTGGACGCCGGCCCCTACATCACCGGCGGAGTGATGATCCTCAAGGACCCCGATACCGGAGCCCAGAACGCCGGCCTCTACCGGCACCAGGTCCACGATCCCCGCACCCTCGGGGTCTATATCCAGGGCAGCCACCACGGCGGCTACATCTACCGGCGCAACTCGGAGCGCGGCGAGCCCACGGAGTTCGCCCTGGTGGTCGGGCACTACCCCACTTTCATGCTCGGGGCGGTGTCGCGGCTGCCGGGCATCGGCGGCGAGTTCGCCGAGGCCGGCGCGCTCCTGCAGGAGCCCATCGAGCTGGTCAAGGCCGAGACCGTGGACCTCATGGTGCCGGCCCACGCGGAGATCGTCATCGAGGGGAAGCTGCCGCCGGACGAAACCAGGCTCGAAGGCCCCTTCGGCGAGTGGACCGGCTACTACGTCAGCGTGGGCGCCCAGCCGGTGATGCACGTGACCGCCATGACCACGCGCCGGAACCCCATCTACTACGACGTCTTTCCGGCGGGCCAGGAGCACCTGGTGCTGGGCAGCCTGCCGCGCATGGGCACCATCTACCGGCGGGTCCGGGAGGCCGTCCCGGGCGTCGTCAACGTCAACGTGCCGGCCCACGCGCGCACCCACTGCTACATCTCCATCCGCAAGACCCGTGATTCGGAGGTCAAGCGGGCGGCCATGGCCGCCATCTCCACGGAGCCGGAGAACCTTCGCTGCGTGGTGGTGGTGGACGACGACATCAACGTGTTCAACGAGCCCGAAGTGACCTGGGCGGTGGGAACCCGCATGAGGCCGGACAAGGACGTGCTCACGATCCCGGACTGGAACGGCCCGGGCGACCTGCTGCCGTCCAACTGGGAGTATACCGTGGACGGCACCCACGAGCCGGTGATGGGCGCGGTCATGATCCTGGACGCCACCAAGCCGGCGCCGCCGGTGCAATACCCGCAGCGGGCGCGGCCGCCCCGGGACAAGGTGCGGGAGGTCAGCCTGGACGGGCTGCTGAAGCCCTTCGATCCCTCGCTGCTGCGGTAGAGCCTCGCTCGGACGACTCCTTGACCGGAAATGAAATGAGTGCGAGAATCCGCCACGCATCGCTGAGAGTGTGTCCTAAGGGTTTACTCTTCAAACCGAATGGAGGCTGTCATGCGAATTGTGAAATCGGTGGGCAAAGCGGCGCTCGTCGTGCTCGTGGCGGGGGCCTTGGCGCTGGCGGTAACGCCGGCAACGGCCGCGGACAAGTGGAAGCCCAGCAAGCCCATCACCATCCTGGTGGGCTTCTCGGTAGGCGGCTCCATGGACACCGCCGCCAGGCTCCAGGGCGCCTTCATGTCGAAGGTCCTGGGCGTGCCCGTGGTGATACGCAACGTGCCGGGAGCCGGAGGCAGGAACGCCATCACCATCCTGAACCGGTCCAAGCCCGACGGCTACACCATCGGCGGCGTCGGCTTTCCCGGGCAGGCCGTCAATCAGGCCGTGCGGGGGCTGAAACCCGACCTGCGGACCTTCACCTGGATCGGGCGCCAAGTGTCCAATCCGTACTACATGCAGTCAACGAAAGCGGCCGGCAAGAAACACTGGACGTCGCTCAAGCAGATGAAGGCGGCCAAGCAACCCATCAAGTCGGGCATCACCGGGACCGGCGGGAACATGTTCGCCATCTCCGTCCTCAGCGCCAAGATGGTGGGCTACCCGATAGACCTCATCCCCGGCTTCAAGGGCCCCGAGCTGATCGCCGGCATCATCCGCGGCGACTTCGCATTCACCAACCTGCCGCTGGTCACGCGCTGGACCACGGCGGTGGACTCGGGCGAGGCCAACGCCGTCGCCGTGTACCTGCCGAAACGGCACCCGAAGTTCCCGAATATCCCCACGGGGGTGGAACAGGGCTTCCCGGAACTGGGATCGCCGACGCTGGTCGGGCATACCCTCTACGCGCTGCCGCCCAAGACTCCTCCGGAGATCGCTTCCGTGCTGGAAGCCGCGCTGGCCAAGGCCAACAACGACGCCAAGACCAACGAGAAGATCGAGGCCAGCGGCAGCATCGTGGCGCCGTTGAGCGTCAAGGAGTGCAGCAAGCTGGTCGCCGACATGCTCGCTCTGGTGGAGGAAAATGCCCCGCTGCTCAAGAAGTACATCAAGAACTGATTCCCAGCCGGCTGCGGCACGGTCCCGCCCGAGCGGGGCCGTGCCGCGGCTATTCCTTCCGCGCTTCATCCGCCCCGCGTCCGGTCCCTGGGACCGTTCCACTGTCAACGCGGGTTTGACGCTGCCGTGACACGGGACATCCGCACCCATGTTTGAGGGATTCGGCCCCGCCCTGGCCACCATCGCCGAGCCTCACGTCATCGTGACGCTATTCTCGGGCGCCGTCATCGGCCTGATCTTCGGCGCGGTCCCGGGGCTCGGCGGAATTCTCGCCATGTCGATGCTGCTGCCGTTCACCTTCAACTGGGACGCCATCACCGCGGTGTACCTGTTCTGCGGGATCATGGGCGCCAGCGCCTTCGGCGGCTCCATCAGCGCCATCCTGCTGAACACTCCGGGCACCCCGGTGAACGCCGCCACCTGCTTCGACGGCTACCCCATGGCCAAGCGCGGCGAAGCGGCGCGGGCGCTGGGGCTGTCTGCCGGAGCGTGCCTCATGGGAGCGCTGTTCGGGCTCGTGATCCTGGCGCTGCTGATCCAGGTCATGCGCCCGCTGGTGCTGGCCTTCGGCCACCCCGAGATCTTCTGGCTGGTGGTGTTCGGGCTGGTCACCACGGCCACCGTGAGCCAGGGCTCGCTGCTGAACGGGCTCATCGCCGGCGGCGTCGGCATCCTGCTGTCGCTGGTGGGCCTCAGCGAGCCCACCGGCCTCATCCGCTACACCTTCGGCAGCGAGTACCTGTGGGACGGCATTCCGCTGATTCCGTTCTTCGTCGGCCTCTTCGCCATCGGCGAGCTGATCAACTATTCCGCCCTGGGCGGCACCATCGCCAAGGACGAGGTCCAGGCCAGCATCCGGGG
>CAZVUC010000021.1:0-36219 GCA_964630405.1 uncultured Syntrophobacterales bacterium
CCAATGACGGCAAGGGTAGCCCGAGTGCGATGACCGGGACTTGGCACTTCAAGCCCGACACGGGCGCGATGGTGTCCCAGCCCGATGACACTTACCTGTACTACGGCTGGTGGGTGAGCAAGGACAAGGACGGCGGGCCGACGGCGGCCAGCGCGTTTACTGGTGTTGTGCTTCCGACGGGCGGAACCGCACCTACAAGTGGCAGCGGCGCAGACCTCACCGGCAGTGCCACCTTTGTCGGCAGCGCCGCCGGCAAGTTCGCCATGAGCAACACGCTCGACGGCACGGGGAACGGCGGCCACTTCACGGCGGATGCTGAGTTGATGGCCACGTTTGGCAGCGGTGCCACAGCCGGCATGACCGGCATGATCGACAACTTCCGGCTGAACGACGGGTCCGAGGATCCCGGCTGGAGTGTGTCGCTGGCCCGCGGTGCCTGGGCGGCCAACGGAGCAATCACGGCTCCTACGGCCAACCCCACGGTCTGGTCGATCAACGGCAACAAGGCGCCGGCGTCGGGCACCTGGAGCGGCCAGATGTACGACGAAATGCCCGGAGATCCCCCTGCCGGAGATGGCAGCAACCTCCCGACCACTGTAACCGGCACCTTCTATTCCGAGTTCAGCACCATCGGTCGGATGGTTGGCGGGTTCGGCGCAGACAAGCAGTAGTCTCTCTGACTATCCTTTCCGCGCAGTTGAGGGCGGCGGCTCCGGTCGCCGCCCTCTCTTCTTTCCTCCAACTGTACACGCCTCTTGAACCGCCGCCTCATCCACAGTTCATCGCGGCCGTAACCCCTCGCAGTCCTCCTGTTCGGGGCCTCCGACGTTGATCCCGTCGACCCCCAATTTCCGCGAGCCCAAAGAGCATGTGCTCGCCCGCGACTTCCTCTTGCATTCGACGCGGCTGCGTCCGGGAGCGGTTTTCGTAGACGGATTCCAGCTTTCCCTTGCGGGGCACGAGGTCATGGCTCGGGACGCCCGCGGAGCGCCGTTCTGGTACCGCTTGGACCGCTTCACGCCGACGTCATCATGCCGCGTTTCCGGCACGGATTGACCGTGTTCGAGGCGAAAGGTCAGTGGCTGGGTTCAACCAGCATGCGGTGTTCCGGATGGCGAGCCCGCGTGCGCCGGGTAGCAAACCCCGAAAGGAGTCGAATCGTGTCCCGCGTGCTTGCGTGGTTGTGGCTTCCGGCCGGCATCGTGGTGGCGGCGGCGGTCCACGGCGAAATGGTGTTCCCGGCGGGACCCCAGGCGTGGCTTTCGCTGGCGATCGTGGCTCCCTGCGGGCTGCCGCTGGCCTGGGCCTGCCGTCGGCTCCTGAGGATCGGATACCGGTTCACCGCCTGGGGATCGTTCGCCGTCCTGGCGCCATTGACCGCGGCGGTGGCGCTCTTCGCCGGCCTGCTCGGCCCGGTGGCCATCCTGATCTACGCGGTGGTCCTCAGCGCCCCGGCCTGGGTCCTCTACGGGGTCCTGCGCCTCTTGCGCCGGGGGCCACGGCGTTAACCCATCCCCGAACCACAACCTCCGCACGTCGACTCCCGCCCCCGATTCCCCCTGTAGGTCCCGTCATTCCCGCACGTCCCGTCATTCCCGCGAAAGCGGGATCCAGGTGGGGTAAGGCGGGGAAACGCCGTTGTAGCGCCCCTCCACCGCCCCTGGATTCCCGCTTTGGCGGGAATGACGGGACGTGCGGGAATGACGGAGAGGGAGAAGGCGGGAATGACGGGCGTATACGGGAATGACCGGGGAACTCGGGAGCCTCGCTCAAGAAGTTCTTTGACCGGCCGATATATTACTAATATACTGCAATGGAGGTGTACGGCCGTTGAAGAAATTGAAGGAATACGCCGGGGTGATCGTCGCGGTGGCTACCGTGATGACGGCGCTGGCGTCACTGGGCCTGTGGGCGATTCACGTCCAGATCAAACCGGAGATCAGGCGATTGGACGGTCGCATCGAGTCGCTCACGGATCGGGTAGACCGCATGGACGCCAGGTGGGAGGCCCGGTTCAACCGCATCGAAAACGATATCAAGACCATCCTGCTGCGGCTTCCGAAGCGGCAAGAGACAGGGTGACCGCCTCGTCGCGTAGTTCGTGAACCGCGGCGCTACCGGTCGTCATCCCAACCGCCCCAGCGGCTGCTCCTGGCGTAGGGATTGGGGTGCGGCAGGATGAAGAACTCCGTCTTCTTGGGCAGCATCCGGCGTGTAAGCACGAGCCGGGAATCGAGTTGGCGCGCGACCGGATAGCGGCCGTCCAGGAAGGACGCGAAGTACTCGGCCTGGGCCGGGTCGTCGTAGTGCATGGGCAGCACGATGGGCGGCTTCACTTGCTCGATGACCTTGACCAGGTCGCTGAAGCCCAGGTTGTTGCGGGCGTCGATGGGAATCATCATGACGTCCACCCGGCGCAGCAGCTTCTGTTGCTTCTCGGTGAGCAGGTGGCCGATGTTGCCCAGGTGGGCGAGGCAGAGGCTGCCCATCTCGAAGACGAAGATCGAGTTGGCGATGCGGGTGAAGTCGTAGTTCCGGGCGCTGGGAAGGTTGACGACCACGATGTCCTTGACCTTCCTTCGCACCGGCTGCCAGCGCTGGTCCAGCGTGATGCCCCTGAGCACCAGGGGATTCCCGCGAACCGCCTCGACGTTGTTGTGGGTGTAGTGGCCGTTGCTCACGGTCACCGCGTCGGCGGTGATGCCGGGAGTGACGTCGAAGTTGGGATCGGCCACCACACGGGTGCCGGTGCCGGACCGGATGGCGAAGCTCGAGTGGCCGAACCAGCGGAGCTGATACTGGCCGAGGCCGATGTCCGGCTTGGTGGCGACGCTGGCCAGCGGGCCGACGGCGCGGACCAGGTCGGGACCCGAATGGATGGACCGGACCAGATTGGGATTGCAGATGGCGGCGGCGACTTGCGCGCTCAACAGGACCGCCAACCCGAGCACACAACCGGTTACGCTGCTCCTTGACATGGCCATTCCCCCCATGCTCCGCGGCCGACCGCCGCGGGCATCATGAGCACGACTCGCAAGTCCCGTAGAGAGAAAGCTGGTGGGAGGTCACCGTAAAGCCGGTGTCGGGCGAGAGGTGTGGCTCAGCTTCTTCCCTCCGGTCCAAGGTCACATCATAGACCTTTCCGCAACTTTCGCAAATGAAATGCGGATGCTTCCCGAGGATCGGATCGAAGTGCTGCGTGCGCTCGATGTTGAGGATCTGGAGCTTGCCGTCGGCGGCAAGTTTCTGAAGGTTGCGGTAGACCGTGCCGAGGCTGATGTTCGGGATTTCCTTTCGGACCCGTTCGTAGATGTGATCCGCGGTGGGATGGGACAGTTGGTCCTTCACGGCGTCCCAGATCACTTCGAGCTGTCGTGTCCGTCTCGTGGACATGGCCGATCCCCGGCGGCGGTCCGTGGAACGCTACTCCAGGTCGCCGAGCAGCTCCGCTTTGGTGGCGGCGGTCAACAGGGCCTCCGCGTGATAGTTCTCGTGGTCCACCACGAGGGCGGCGTCCCGGTCGCGCAGCGCTTCGGCTTCGTCCGGGGCAAGACCGAAGGTGATGTACTGCACCGCGCTGATCTTGTCTTCCTTGCTGCGGCCCTCCTCGAAACGGGCGCGAATCACGTGATCGTCGCCGATCTTCAGGAAGACCCGCTCGTCGATGCCCAGAAACTTGAGCAGCTCGCCGCGCAAGTCGGTCTGGTCCTCGATCTCCAGGAAGAAGGTCGCCCTGAGCTCACCGGCGTCCGGAATGAGCTCGTTGTAGACGTCGATCTCTTCCCGGATCTTGTCGAGATCGCGGATGCTCTCCGCCCGCAGCATCTCCTGTATCTGAAAGATCACCGTGGCCCGGTTCTCGAATACGAGGGAAACCTTGTCGCCCACGGACACCCGCCGGTGCTTCTTGAGATCGATGATCTCGCGCCGGAAGGCGGCGCGTTTCTGCTCGTAGGCGCTGGCGCCGACGATGTCGTTGAGGGTGACCTTGTCCATGTTGCGCGGGGAGGCCGACCTTGCCGCCCCGTCCCGCGAGAGCTGTCGCGGGTCGAGAGCGGCAAGGTTACGGGTGGAAGGTTTGCCGGATCAACCGGCGTCCGCGGGGTCCTTGCCGGCGACGGCCTGCAGTCCCTTGTTGAAACGGCCGGCGTGGGACTTTTCGGCCTTGGCCAGGGTCTCGAACCACTCGGCCAGCTCCTCCAGTCCCTCGTCCCGGGCGGTCTTGGCGAAGCCGGGGTACATCTCGGTGTACTCGAAGGTCTCGCCCTCGACCGCGGACTTCAGGTTCTTCTCCGTGGAACCGATGGGAACGCCGGTGCAGGGGTCGCCGACCTCCTTCAGGAAGTCCAGGTGACCGAACGCATGGCCCGTCTCCGCCTCGGACGTGTCACGGAAGAGTCCGCCCATGTCGGGGTACCCCTCGATGTCCGCCTGCCGGGCGAAATAGAGATAGCGCCGGTTCGCCTGGGACTCGCCCGCGAAAGCGTTCTTCAGGTTCTCGTGGCTCTTGGTGCCGTTGATGCTTGCCATAGGGTGCCTCCTTAACAGTAATGGTTATGATTAGTAGCCGGGTTGTCACCGCAATTCAAGGGGCGGACGTCCGGATACGGCCGTCAGCGGCCCAAACGGCGCGCCAACTGGCTTGCCGCCCGGTGTTTTGCTATCCTGCTCTGGACTGACCGCCCTCATCCAGACCATGGACGACATGATCACCATCGACGACTTCCAGGCCCTGGACCTGCGCGTCGGCACGGTCACCAGTGCCGAGCCCCATCCCAATGCCGACCGGCTCATGGTGCTCAAGGTGGACCTGGGCTCGGAGGAGCGCCAGCTAGTGGCCGGCATTCGCGGCCACTACACCCCGGAGGACCTCATCGGCCGTCAGCTCGTGGTGGTAGCGAACCTGAAGCCCGCCAGGCTGAGAGGCATCGAGAGCCAGGGAATGATCCTGGCGGCCACGGCCGACGACCAACTCGTCATCCTTGCGCCCGAGCAACGGATCGCTCCGGGCGCCAAGGTCTCCTGACACGGCCGAGTGTCTTCCATCGACAAAGCCGCGGGTACCTGCTGTATCGTCGACCTGTCGGCCCTGCGCGCCAACCTGCGCACGGTGCGCCGGCTCGTGGGTCCCGGCGTGGAGGTCCTCGCGGTGGTGAAGGCCGACGCCTACGGCCACGGCGACGTCGAGACCGCGCGCGCCTTGTGCGCCGAAGGGGTCGGCCGCCTGGGCGTCGCCACGGTGGCGGAAGGCGTCCGGCTTCGGGAGGCCGGCATCGATGCCGCGATCCTCGTTCTCGGCGGTGTTTACCCCGACGATGCGGCCGCCCTGGTGCGGTATTCCCTGGAACCGGTCGTAGCGAGTCTCGGTCTCTTGAGGCATCTCGAGGCGTTCGGCGTGGAGCACGGCGCCGGGATTCCCTGCCACCTCAAGCTGGACACCGGCATGGGCCGCCTGGGTTTGTTGCCGGACGCCATCGAGGAATGGCTGCCTGAGCTGGACGGGCTCAAGGCCCTCAGGCTGCAAGGAGTCATGTCCCACTTCGCCAGGGCCGAGGCGCCGGAGTCGCAGTCGTGTCGCGGACAACTGCGGGCGTTCCGCCGAACGCTGAAGCGCATTCGCGCGGCGGGGCACGATGTGCCGCTGGTGCACATGGCCAACAGCGCCGCCATCATGGCGTTGCCCGAGGCCCGTTTCGACATGGTCCGGCCGGGCGGAATGCTCTACGGCATCTACTCGCATCCCCCCCTGGCCGAACTCGTCCGGCTGGCTCCGGTGCTCACCTGGAAGACCCGCGTGCTGCAGCTCAAGACACTCCCGAAGCATTCCCCCATCAGCTACGGGGGCACCTTCGTAACCCGCCGCGAAAGCGTCATCGCGACCGTGCCCGTGGGCTACGCGGACGGCTACAAACGTTCCCTGTCCAACAAGGCCGCCGTGCTGATCCGAGGCCGTCGAGCGCCGGTCGTGGGCCGGGTCACCATGGATTTGACGATGGCGGACGTTACCGCCATAGACGGTGTTCAGCCGGGAGACGAAGTGGTGCTTCTGGGGACACAGGACGGCGAGACCATTTCAGCCGAAGAAATGGCCGGCTGGGCGGACACGATCTCGTACGAGATCCTCACGTCCATCAGCGGGGGCGTTCCGCGTCACTACACCTAGTGTGGTGTCACGGCCGACCTCGGTTATGTGGAAACGGTTACCGAGGAAAGCGGCAGCGTGACAAGCATGGTCGTGCCCTTGCCGATGCCTTCGCTCCGCGGGCGAATCTGTCCGCCCATCCCGCTAACGAAGTTGGCGGTCGAATGGAGACCGAGCCCGGTCCCGGATTTCTTGGTGGTATAACCCGCGGCAAAGAGTATCCTGGGGTTTGTCCCGGCAATGCCGATGCCGTTGTCGCTCACTTCGAGATTGAGAAGGTCTCCCTCGACGTAGGCCCGGAGCCTGACGCACGGGGTCTCCGTGAGTCCGCCTGATGCTGTCAGATCATCGATGGCTTCCATCGCATTCTTGGTCAGGTTGACGATCATCTGATGAAATCGGCTCTTCTGAATCCGTATCTCTTTCGGCGCCCGTTCACAGTCGATATCGATCCGGACGCTCCTTTTCCCGAGCGAATCCTCCAATACGCCAACGGCGCCCTCGAACGCAGCCCGGAGGTTCACATCCATCCGCTCTACCTTCGAATGGCCGGGCATGTCCTGGGTGCGAATGATGTCCGCGATGTGGTTCGCCCTGTCCTTGACGCGCCCGACTGTCTTTGCCAACTCTTCATTCCGACTGGCGAAATCTCCGGCGAGCGCAATGAGGAACGGCATCACCTTCTGGCCTTGCGAATCGTTCCTTATGTAGTCGATCCAATCGTCTCGATGGGCTTCCACGGCATCGGCGAGTGCCCGGAAGCGGCGCAGCAACGGATCGTTCGCCAGATTCCGGTGGACGGTCTCGATTCCCGTAGTGACGCTGTTGATGGCGTTGCCGATGTTGTGGAGGATGGTGTCGACTATTTCCAGGCGCCCTTGCGCGAACGCCTGTACCAAGGCATCTTCCGCCGCCATCTGCTCCGTAACGTCGCGGAAGGTGACCACGCCCCCCCGGGTACTGCCTGCATCGTTCCACAGCGGCCGCGCGCTCGCCCGGAGGTAAACGCCGTCCGGCCTATGCCCACAGCGCACGAACAGGTCCTGATCATCGATTGATTCGCCGCGGGATACGGCTCGCACGAGCGGAAGTTTTTCCTTGGGTACGCGTGTTTCTCCATCGGGATAGAAGATGTCGTAGTGGTCCGTCCACCTCTCCGCGGAGACCTCGAATGCACGGTCGCCAAGGATGCGCTCGGCGCTGGGGTTGAAGATCGTGGATTTCCCCTTTTCGTCAACCACGATCACGCCGTCGCCTATGCTGTTGACGACAGCTTCCAGGAGCTGGGTCCTGCCTTGCATCTCGGCAGCAGCTTGTCCCAACCGGCCCTCTGCTTCCCTGACCTGGGTCAGGGAGTGGCTCAGCCGTTCCGTTTCGTGCTGGAGTTGCTGGTTCCTGCTCGTCAGGAGGTCGTGGGACAGCTCCCGAGACCTTTCGTAGCTCCATCCGACGAGCGTCACGAAGAGATAGCAGGTGAGAAGCCGCACCTTGCTTTCCGTCTCCATGATAGGGCTGACGATGGGTCCCGGCTCCAGCAGCACCACGGCCGTGGCGAGGAAAAAGCCCCCGGCCCAGACCAGACCCTCGCGCGACCCGAAGAAAAAGAAAAGCAGCAGCGGCTGCGCAAGGTGGTAGTAGAGGAGACCGGTACGTATGGTAGCGAGGTAGCAAAGGCCGATGAGGATTCCCAGGAGGACGGGGCGATAGACCTTCAGCTCATCGACGCCGAGCCGAAGCGCGGTGCAAGCCGCGGCGAGACCCAATATCATGCCGATGTCGATCCACATCGCCAGCATGTTGGCTTGGACGTAGTAGGATATGGCGAAGCCCATCATGATGGCGGCCGCGACCCCGGCAAGGACAAGAAAGACATTGCTCCGGCTCTGCACACCCATGGTCTCGGGTTCCATCGTCTGTGTCTCCTCTGTCGGCACCGCATCAGGCCGCGCCCGCTTGCGGAAGGGGTCTGCGAGTTGTTCCGGGAATCCGGCGGCAGGACGCCAGAGGGCAAGGGGTATCACGTCGGCCGTTGAAACCAAAGCGGCTTGCCACCATGGATCCTGGTCCCAATCGTACCGATTCAAGCGGGTGGCTTGGGAAGTCCGTGCTTGATTTGTTATCCTGCCACGAACCGACGGATCGCCGCTCGTACCCATGGACGGCTGAAGGAAAGAGACGCTCGAGCGGTGAGGCTTGAACCGTTGGAAAGAAGGAGGAACCCTGCACCCGTGGGCACGATAAAGAGAGCGTTGGTCAGCGTATCGGACAAGGACGGCGTCGTCGATTTCGCCGCCGGGCTGGCGGGACTGGGCATCGAGATCCTGTCCACGGGAGGGACGGCCGCGTTGCTGCGGGAGAACCGCATCGACGTCACCGAGGTGGCGGACGTCACCGGGTTCCCGGAGATCATGGACGGCCGGGTCAAAACCCTCCACCCCAAGATCCACGGCGGCATCCTGGCGCTGCGGGACAAACCCGCGCACCGCGCCCAGATGGAGGAGCTGGGCATCGGCCCCATCGACATGGTGGTGGTGAACCTCTACCCGTTCGAGGCCACCGTGGCGCGGGAGGCGCCGTTCGACGAGATCATCGAGCAGATCGACATCGGCGGCCCCGCCATGATCCGGTCCGCGGCCAAGAACCACCCGCACGTGGCGGTGGTGGTGGAGCCCTCCGACTACGCGGCGGTAGCCGAGGAGCTTGTAACCGGCGGGGGCGAGCTGTCGCCGGACACCCGCTTCCGGCTCGCGTGCCGGGCCTTCCACCACACGGCGCGTTACGACGGCGCCATCTCCAACTACCTGGGGCGGCTCGACGACGAGAGGAAGGCCGGGCCGTGGGGCGAGAGGCTCAACATCCAGCTCTCCAAGCTGCAGGAGCTGCGCTACGGCGAGAACCCGCACCAGAGCGCGGCGTTCTACGCCCATGGGGATTCGACGGGACCGTCCGTCGCCCGGGCCAACCAGGTCCAGGGCAAGCAGCTCTCGTTCAACAACATCCTGGACGCGGACGCCGCCCTCGGCACCGTGCTGGACTTCTCCGAGACCGCGGCCGTGGCCATCAAGCACACCAACCCCTGCGGGCTGGCCACCTCCGACGTCTCGCTGGCGGACGCCTTCCGCAAGGCCAAGGCCGGGGACCCGGTGTCCATCTTCGGCGGCGTCATCGCGCTGAACCGCCCGGTGGACGCGGAAACCGCCGAGGAGCTGAAGCAGATCTTCCTGGAGATCGTCATCGCGCCCTCCTTCACGCCGGAAGCCCGCGAGATCCTGTCCTCCGCCAAGCGGCTGCTCAACATCCGCCTGCTGGAGATCGACATGCCTGCCCCCGGCCCCGACCGGGGGACCCCGGCCGTGGACGCGATCCAGGACCTGCGGCGGGTCCACGGCGGCGTGCTGGTGCAGGACTGGGACCACAAGCCCATCGACGTCCGGGAGTGCAAGGTGGTCACCGAGCGGCAGCCCTCCGACGACGAGTACAAGGCCCTGGGGTTCGCCTGGCGCGTGTGCCACCACGTGAAGTCCAACGCCATCGTATTCACCTCGAGCGACCAGTTGCTCGGCGTCGGCGCCGGCCAGATGAGCCGGGTGGATTCCGCCCAGCTCGCCGTCACCCGGGCCAAGACCCACGGTCTCGACCTGGCCGGCTCGGTGGTGGCCTCGGATGCCTTCTACCCCTTCCGGGACGGCGTGGACGCGGCCGCCGAGGCGGGCGCGCGCGCCGTGATCCAGCCGGGCGGCTCCATCCGCGACGAGGAGGTCATCGCCGCCGCGGACGAGCACGGCCTGGCCATGGTCTTCACCGGCATCCGGCACTTCAGGCACTAGCGGGGTGACCATGGAGGGGTCGTATCGCCGACGGCCTGACCACACCGAACCATGAAGATTCTAGTCATCGGCAGCGGCGGGCGGGAGCATGCGCTGGTCTGGAAGCTGCGCCAGAGCCCGCAAGTGGACCGGATCTACTGCGCGCCCGGCAACGACGGCATGCGCCAGCAGGCGGAACGGGTGGACATCGGCGCCGCCGACATCGAGAAGCTCGCCGATTTCGCCGCCGAGGAGGGCATCGACCTCACAGTGGTGGGTCCGGAACAGCCGCTGGTGGCGGGCATCGCCGACCTGTTCGAGAGCCGCGGCCTCAGGGTGTTCGGACCCAACCGGGAGGCGGCGCGGCTGGAGGGCAGCAAGGCCTTCGCCAAGGAGCTCATGCTGGAGAACGGCATCCCCACCGCGGCCTGCGAGGTGTTCTCCGACCTTGACGAAGCCAGGAGGTACATGGGCCGGGACCGGCCCTGCGTGGTCAAGGCGGACGGCCTCGCCGCGGGCAAGGGCGTCATCCTCTGCTCCGGCAAAGCCGAGGCCGAAGCCGCCCTCGACGCCGTCATGGGGCGCAAGGTCTTCGGCGCCGCCGGCGACCGGGTCGTCATCGAAGAGCTGCTCGTCGGCGAGGAAGCTTCCTTCATGGCCCTGATGGACGGCGAGGATTTTCTCCCCCTGGCGTCGGCGCAGGACCACAAGCGCATCTTCGACGACGACAAGGGGCCCAACACCGGGGGCATGGGCGCCTACTCGCCGGCGCCGGTGGTGGACGCGGCCGTGCACGAGGCCGTGGTCGAACGGGTGCTGAAGCCGCTGGCGGCGGGGCTCAAGCGCCGCGGCCTGGTGTATCGCGGCGTGCTGTACGCAGGGCTCATGATCACCGAGGACGGCCCCAAGGTGCTGGAGTTCAACGCCCGCTTTGGCGATCCCGAATGCCAGCCGATCATGATGCGCCTCGAAAGCGATCTGCCGTCGCTTCTTGTGGCCACAGCCGAGGGAAGGCTCCGGGAAGTGGACGCCAAGTGGTCGGACCAGGCGGCGGTCTGCATCGTGCTGGCGTCCGGAGGTTATCCGGGCGAGTACGAAACCGGCATGGAAATCAAGGGGCTCGACGCGCTCGATTCGTGGACCGCCGGATACGCGTTCCATGCCGGGACCAGCCGACAGGAAGACGGCTGGTATACCGCGGGCGGACGGGTGCTGGGGGTCACCGCGCTGGGCGACACCATTGCCGAGGCCACCCGCGAGGCCTACGCGGGCGTCGGCAGGATCGGCTGGGACGGCATGCACTACCGCCGGGACATCGCCCGGCGGGCGGTTGACCGGGAATGAACGGGCGTCCTTCGACACCGCTGGCGAAGAACCCGCAAAAACAGAGACCGAACGAAGGAGGTAGCGAAACGTGACGGAACAGACTCCGAAAGTCGCAATTCTGATGGGCAGCGATTCCGACGTCGAGGTGATGAAGGAGGCCGCGACGCGGCTGGAGTCCTTCGGCATCCCCTACGAGATGCACATCTCGTCCGCCCACCGCTCGCCGGAACGGACCCACGCCTACGCCAAGGGCGCGGCGGACCGTGGCATCGAGGCGTTCATCGTCGGCGCCGGCGCGGCGGCCCATCTGGCCGGGGTGGTGGCGGCCGTCACCACGCTGCCGGTGATCGGCGTGCCGCTGAGCGCGTCCGCGCTGGACGGCATGGACGCGCTGCTGGCGACGGTGCAGATGCCGGCCGGCGTGCCGGTGGCGACCATGGCCATCGGCAAGGGCGGCGCCGCCAACGCGGGCATCTTCGCGGCCCAGATCATCGCCCGCAAGGACCCGGCGCTGGCGGAAAAGCTCGCCCGCTTCAAGGAAGAGCTGGCGGCCGGGGTGGAGGCCAGGGACCGGAAGCTGCAGGACAGCCTGAAGGCGTAGACGGGAACGCGCAATGGCCAAGATCTTTCCCTTCCGGGGGCTGACCTACGATCCGGGCAAGGTGGGCGATGTCTCCAGGGTGATGGCGCCGCCCTACGACGTCATCTCTCCGGAGCACCAGGCGGAGCTCTACGAGCGCTCGCCGCGCAACGTCGTGCGCATCGACTTCAGCCGCGACGCCGATCCCTACGCCGCCGTGCCGCAACGCTTCCGGGAGTGGCAGGACGACGGCACGCTGGTTCCGGAGGAGGCCCCGGCCATCTATTACCTGAGCCAGGAGTACCGGCTGCGGGACGGGGTCATGCGGGAGCGGCGCGGCTTCATCGCGCTGGCCGCCATCGAGGACTTCGGCGACGGCGCCATCCACGGGCACGAAGCCACCCTGGCCGAGCCCAGAGAGGACCGCCTGAAGCTGATGCTGGCGTGCGATGCCCAGTTCAGCTCCATCCTGGCGTTGTATACGGACGAAAAGCCCACCCTTACCGACGCGTTGCGCAAGCACGTCATCTCCCGGAAGCCCAAGGTCGAGGCGGAGCTGGGCGAATTCGGCACCTCCCGGCTATGGGCGGTCACCGACCCGGGCCTCATCGGCATGGTGCGGGAGGCCCTGCGCGAGCGCTCCGTCTTCATCGCCGACGGACACCACCGCTACGAGGCCGCCGGCAACTACCGGCGCCGGCGCCTGGCGGAACGGCCCGGCGCCACCGGCGACGAGGGATTCAACCGGGTGATGATGTACTTCGCCAACCTGGAGGAGGAAGGCGTGGTCATCCTGCCCACCCACCGCCTGGTGCGCGCGATGCCTCCCGTGGGCCCGGCGGCGCTGGAGGAGAAGCTCCGGCAGTACTTCCACGTGGAGGAATACCCCCGGAATCCCGACGGGCGGCGGCGGTTCCTGGAGACCCTCGAACACCCGAAGGAGGGCGAACGCGTGCTCGGCGCCTCTTTCAGGGACGACCCCCGTTACCTGGCGCTGCGGCCGAGGGACGCGGAAGCGATGCAGCGGCTGGCGCCGGACATGAGCCCCGAGTTGCGCGGGCTGGACGTCACCACGCTGCACGTGCTGCTGATGGAGCACGTCCTCGGGGTGTCCACCCGCGACGCCGTCAACACCGACGCCGTGGCGTACACCCACGACGCCGAAGAGGCCCTGGCCGAGGCGGCGGCCGGCCGCTGCCAGGCCGCGCTCATCCTCAACCCGCCCAGCGCCGGCGAAATGATCGCCGTCTCCCTCAAGGGCGAGAAAATGCCCCAGAAGTCCACCTACTTCTTCCCCAAGCTCGTCACCGGGCTGGTGATCCACAAGGTGGAGGGCTGATAAAGGAACACGGTATGTCCAAATTGCATCTGACCCTGGCGTGCGGCGACTACGACCGCACCAAGACGCTGCAGGACGGTTCGCTCAGTCCCGACGGCATCGCCCTCAACTACCTGCCGATGCAGGCCGAGGAGATCTTCTGGCGCATGGGACACCACCAGGAGTTCCACGCCTCCGAGATGTCGCTGGCCAACTACATCACCATGACATCCCGGGGCGAGAGCCCGTTCACGGCCGTCCCGGTGTTCCCGTCGCGCTACTTCCGCCACTCCTGCGTGTTCATCAACACCGACCGGGGGCTGGACAAGCCCGAGGACCTGGCCGGCAAGCGCGTCGGCGTGCCCGAATACTCCATCACCGCGGCGGTGTGGATCCGCGGGTTCATGAGCGACGACCACGGCGTCAAGGCCGGCGACGTGGCGTGGTTCACCGGCGGCCAGGAAGTCCCGGGACGGAAGGAACGCATCGAGCTCAGGCTGCCGCCGGAGATCAAGGTCCAGCCCATCCCCCAGGACAGGACCCTGAACGACATGCTGGACAAAGGCGAGATCGACGCCCTGGTGACGGCCCGCATACCCTCGTGCTTCGCCGCCGGCGCGCCGCACATCCGCCGCCTTTTCCCCGACTTCAAGTCCGTGGAGATCGACTACTACCGGCGCACGAAGATCTTCCCCATCATGCACACCGTCTGCATCCGCAACGACGTGTTCGAGGCCGACCCCTGGGTGGCCCGAAGCCTCTACACGGCCTTCTGCCGGTCCAAGGACGACGCCATCGACCGCATGAACATCAACAACACCATGGCCAGCACGCTGCCCTGGCTCCAAGCCGAGATGGCGCTGCTCCGGGACGTCTTCGGCGACGACTGGTGGCCCTACGGCATCGAGGCCAACCGCCACGTCATCGAGGCGCTGATCCGCTACATGGGCGAGCAGGGACTGCTGGGGGACAAGGTCCCGACCGTGGAGGAGTTGTTCGCGCCGACGCTTTTGGGGGACTACAGGCTGTGATGTCCGTCACCTGGTAGGCCCGAAACGGACGGGAACGGCAGTGACACCCAGGAAACGTCATTCCCGCTTTCGCGGGAATGACGGAGGAGGCGGGAATGGCGGAGGACGGGCATCGCCATGAACCGCGTGACCCGCAAGGAAGCCACGTTCATCCGCCAGGCCCGGGTCGGCGTTCTGGCCACGGTGGACGAGCAGGGCCAGCCGCTCAACCTGCCTTTCTGCTTCGCCTTCGACGGCGAGTGCCTGTACTCACCCATCGACGAGAAGCCCAAGGCCGCGGCGCCGCGGGAGCTGAAACGGGTGCGGAACATCCGCGCCAACCCGCGGGTATCCGTGGCGGTCCACCGCTACGACGACGAGGACTGGTCCCGGCTGGCGCACATCATCATCCAGGGCAGGGCCAGTGTCCTGACGCGCGGAGAGACCCACCGCAAGGCCGTCCGGCTGCTGCGCCGGAAGTACCCGCAATACCGCGCCATGGCCCTGGACGAACGGCCCGTCATACGGATCCGCATCGTCCGGTGCATCCGTTGGGGCGGGATCTGACGGGGTTTGCCCGGTCTTTCCCGGGCTACTCCTTGTCCGCATCGAACACGCCGATGAACTGGCTCCTCGTGCCACCCGCGGTTTCGGCTTGAGCCCCGAAGGTCCCCGCGACCGCACGGGGTGCGGTCGCGTCGCTCGCGGCGGAAAACCGTCCGCCCCACCTCCCGCTGCTGCTGGTGATCGTGAGGTCCGGATTCGTCAGTTCAGTGGTTCCCTTGAACGTGCCGTCCCCCATGTCCGTCGCCCGGAGGGTCAGCTCATAGGCGGTTGCCTCTTTCCGGTCCGAGTAGCGGGTGGCTCCGGTCAAGGGATTCACGCCCGTCTCAACCGTGTGCACGTTGTCGATCATCCCGCCGATGGTGGCCTGGTCGAAGTCGGCGGTCAGAGTCGCGTCCGCGGTGAACTCCCCCAGGGCTATCGTGCCGGCGGGAACGGTGCGTTCGGCGCCAAGGAGGGCGCCATAGAATCCCTGTGCGCGGCCCCTGTACGTGGCAGACCCCATCGTGGGCACGACGGGGGCGCCGCGGAGCTCGGGGCCGTCGATGAAAGCGCCGATTTCCGCCTGCGGGTCGGCATCGAAAACGCCGTCAACCCCCAACCAGTAACCGAATCCGATGTGTTCGTCGGATCGTCCGGGTCCCAATCAAGACCCATGACCGCGAACCTCGCGGCGTCGCCCTGGAGACTCACGGCGATAACCTGTCGGTGTTGGTAGCCGTTTCGCACCGGACTCGGGATCGCCGGATCGGAACGAAGAACCGCCAGGCGTTGCGTGCCGATATCGGCCAGGATCTCGGAACCGTCGAAACGAACCGTTACGCTGTCCCTGGTGCGCCCCGTGCCGTCGACATTGCTGGACTGGGTGACGCTGCCGAAAGCCGGGATAGCGTCAAGGGCTTCCGTCGCCGCGTCGAAGATCTTCCTGGCCGCGATGCGGGACAAGCTTTCCCGGCTCACGTCGAAGCCTTGCGGCGGGTCCTGCATCCCACCGCCGCCATTGCCGTTGCCGTCGCCGTCGCCCAGACCGATCCTATCGAGCGCCCCGCACCCTGCCAGGAGCAATATCGAACCGAGGACGATGGACCGCATCACGGGAAGACCCATCCTATGCCACCTCCTTGATCGAGGACACGCCTGTGGCCTTCATCATGCGCTCGATGAAGGCGTGAACGTGCGTGTACCCGGCGTCGATCTCGCGGTCCAGGGCGGTGTACAGGTAGTGTAGCTGCGCGTAGATAGAGATGTCGGCCAGAGTCATGCGGCCGAAGATGAATTCCCTGCCGGAGTAGAGCAGGTCGAGGTTTTCCAGGTGCACCGCCAAGTCCTTCTCGGCCTGCTTCACGTCGTCGTCGTTCTTGGCCCTGCGGAAAGCCATGACGGCGCCGTTCAAGTCCTCGTCGGCCCAGTCCTCCAGCATGAGGCACAATCCCTTGTCGGAGGGGTTGTCCGGGTAGATGGTGGGCTCGGGAACTTTCTCCTCCCAGTACTTGGCCAGGATGGTGGAATCCTGAATGCACCGGCCGTCGATGTCCATGGTGGGGACCTTGCGCTGGTTGGAGAACGCGATCAGCGACTTGCGCTCGTCGGCCCGGACGTCCACCACCTCGTAGGAAACCTTCTTCATGGACAGGACCACGCGCAGCTTCTCGCAGAACATCGAATTTTTTGAGTTGAAGAGCCTTATTGCCATGGCAGTGCCTCCTTGTGTCGCCTGATCGGCGGGTATCGGTTGTTGTCAGGGCACCCGGACTGCATAGAACGTCGCCCGCCCGGCGTCAATGCCGGGGTGTCCCGGGTCGGGCCCGGAATGACGCGAAGGGGGACGTTGTGCTAGGGTTGTGCCTATGAGCGAGATCCATTTCGTGGACACGACGTTGCGGGACGGGCAGATGAGCCTTTGGGCCACGCGCATGCGCACGGGCATGATGCTGCCCATCGCCGAGCGCATGGGCCGGGCGGGTTTCGACGCCCTCGAGCTGATGTCCAGCATCTTCCTCAAGAAGTGCGTCCGGGACCTCAAGGAGGACCCCTTCGAGCGCATCCGCCTGGTGAAGGAAAGGATGCCCGACACCCCGCTGCGCATGACCTCCGGACGGTTCAACGCCTTCGAGGTGACTCCGTTCTCGCTGTACGCGCTCTACCTGCGGCGCATGCGCGAGAACGGCATGAGCCAGGCCCGGATATCGGACGAGTGGAACGATCCGGCGGGGTGGAGGCAGAAGGTGCAGACCGTCATTGACGCCGGGCTCGAGCCGATCCTCAACCTCATCTACTCGGTGTCGCCCAAGCATACCGACGAGTACTACGCGGAGCGGGCGCGCCAGGCGGCGACCCTCGACGTCTCGCGCATCTGCCTGAAGGACCCCGGCGGGCTGATCACCCCGGACCGGGTCCGCAAGCTGGTGCCGCTGGTGCTGGAGAACGCCAACGGGATCCCGGTGGAGTTCCACACCCATTGCACCACCGGGCTCGGGCCGCTGTGCTGCGTGGAGGCCATCAAGCTGGGCATCACCATCGTGAACACCGCCATCCCGCCGCTGGCCAACGGCTCGTCCAACCCGTCGCTGTTCAACGTCGCGGCCAACGCCCGGGCGATGGGCCATGCCACCACGGTGGACGAAGAATCGATGCAGGTCGTGTCCGAGCACTTCACCCGCATCGCCGGGCAGGAAGGTCTGCCGCCGGGGGAGCCCGTGGAATACGACTACGGGCAATACCTCCACCAAGTGCCCGGCGGGATGTATTCCAACCTGCGCCACCAACTGGAGAAGGTGGGCCTGGGGCACAAGTTCCAGGAGGCCCTGGAGGAGTGCGGCCGGGTGCGGGAGGAGTTCGCCTATCCCATCATGGTGACGCCGCTGTCGCAGTTCGTGGGAAGCCAGGCGGCCATCAACGTCATCGTCGGCGAGCGCTACGCCCAGGTCACCGACCAGAGCATTCTCTACGCCCTGGGGCTTTGGGGCGAGGAGGGCAGCCGGCTGATGAACCCCGAAGTCAAGGACAGGATCCTGGACCGGCCCCGGGCCCGGGAGCTGGCGAAATGGGACCCGCCGCAGCCGTCCATCGCCGAGATCCGCAAGAGCTTCGAACCCGGCCTCTCGGATGACGACCTGCTGCTGCGCTGGCTCGTCACCAGGGACGAGTTCGACGCCATGCGCGCCGCCGGCCCGGCGACGCCCTACGCGGGCAACGGCGTGGTGGGGCTGCTGCAGAACCTGCGCGGGCACAAGGCCAACCACGTGTACATCAGCAAACCGGGCCTGAAGCTGTCGCTGCAAGGGTCGGCGTAGGGGCGGGTTTCAAGCCCGCCCGCGCCCGTGGTTCGACGGCGGGAGGTATCCCATGAGCACCAACACGGAAACCGACGCATTCTACCGGGAAGTGGACGAGAAGCACCTGGTGCCGCTGTGGAACATCACCCAGGACGCCCTGCCCGCGGAGCCGCGGTCCCCGGTGAAAGCGCACCTGTGGCGGTGGGCGGACCTGCGCCGGCTGGCGCACCGGGCCGGCGACCTGGTGCCCATCGAGCGGGGCGGCGAGCGGCGGGTGCTGGGGCTGGTGAACCCGGGGCTGGGCGGCAAGCACGCGGCCACCCGGACGCTCTGGGCCGCGGTGCAGATCGTCAAGCCGGGAGAGATCGCCCCCTGCCACCGGCATTCCCCCTCCGCCATCCGATTCATCATCGAGGGAGACCGCACCTACACCAACCTGAACGGCGACAAGTGCGTCATGAGCCGGGGCGACCTGGTGCTGACGCCGAGCTGGGACTGGCACGACCACGGCTGCGAGTCGGACGAGCCGATGATCTGGATGGACGGGCTGGACCTGCCGCTGGTGGGGGACCTCGACGCCACCTTCTTCGAGATGTACCCGGACCACCGGTTCCCCATCACCGACGTCAACGAATCGGAGCGGAAGTTCGGCGTGACCCACCTGCGCCCCACCTGGGAGAAGCCGCCGGAGGACCGCTCGCCGCTGCTCAACTTCAAGTGGGAACCCACCTACGACGCACTCCAGCGCATCGGCGAGGGGCCGGCCAGCCCCCACGACGACGTCTGCTTCGAGTACCTGAACCCGAGCACGGGCGGGCCGGTCCTGACCACCATGAGCTGCACCATCCAGATGGTGCGGCCCGGCGTCCGCACGCGGGCACACCGGCAGGTGCAGAGCTCGGTGTACCTGGCCTTCGCCGGAAAGGGCTACTCGGTCATCGACGGACAGCGGTTCGAATGGGAGGAAGGAGACTTCTTCGTGGTGCCGCCCTGGGCCTGGCACGAGCACGCCAACGACACCGACGGCGAGTCCATCCTGTTCGCCATACACGACACGCCGGTGATGAAGGCCCTTGGCCTCTATCGCGAGGAGAGCTATACAGAGGGAGACGGCCACCAGGAGATCACGGGGAGCTTCGAGGCATAACGCTTCAAGGCAACGGCCCTCGAAACGCGGAAAGACCGGAAATGGCGAAATACCTCCAATGCAGCGAGTGCGGCAAGCTGGCGTTCTACTACGACGGTTACGTCGGCACCGAGAAGCCCTTCTACCTCAAGAACATGATCTATCCGGACGGCAAGCAGCCGGAAACGCCCCGCTGCATAAGCTGCAACGCCGTCCCGCGCCTGCTCTTCGACTTCATCAAGGAAGACAAGGAGCCCCTCCCCACACCCGCGCCCGTACCCGAAGCCGAACCGGCGCCGGAGTAGGCGGTAGCGGCGTTACCGATCGGGAAATTCTACTCCCCTTCGGTAATCCTTCGATCACGAAATTCCCGTTCGGGAAATTCGCGTTGCAACACTGCTGAAATCCGCGTAAACTTCCCGATCGGGAAGTCTCATGGCTACGCGGAACCTCACGTCTGCTGAAATTGGTGACATTGTGTGCACCGTCCGCAAGGCCGCGGGTCTGCGCCAGTACGAGCTCGCGGGCGCCGCGGGCGTCGGAGTGCGCTTCATCGTCGATCTTGAGGCGGGGAAACCCACCGCACAGATCGGCAAGGTGCTCCAGGTCCTGCAGGCGCTCGGGTGCTCGTTCGACATCATGCCGCCGCCCGTACCCAAAGGGAGGCGCGGTGCGGTTCCGCGATAAGGTCCTGACTCCCATGCTTCACGCCTCAAGGCGGGTAAGCCGTTGCTCGAGACTCGCGAAGCGTTCCTCCAGACGCGTAATGCGCTCGCTGAGGCCGGCTACATCGCGGTGGAGTGCCCAAAGGAAAGCAAGAGACGCAGCGTTGGACAGCCCAACGATGATGATCGCGATGAGTTCCGGAGACATGGGGAGTTCCTTCGAGGCTACAATAGCCTATTATAGAACTGGCATTCAAGTTGTGCGCCCATTCATCTGAGAGTGGCGGACACGCGGCGCCTACGGCGCGCACTTCACCAGGGTGACGCTGCCGGCGGCGCGGTCGTAGGTGGCGACCCCGGTGCCGTCGCCACAGCCACTGACGACCGTGGCGGTGACCACGAACGTGGTGGCGTCGCCGGTGGTGATGACCGCGGTGATGTTGGCGCTTTGGATGTAGCCGAAGGCCGTCAGGTCGGCCAGGGTTGCGGTGTAGGTGTTGTTGTCCACGAAGTAGGCCTCCTGGGCCAGGGCCATGTTCCTCGCGTTGGCCTGAGCATCGGCGTCGTAGCCCTTGCGCCGGTAGGCGCTGAACTGGGGGACCGCCATGGCGGCGAGGATCCCGATGATCGTGATCACCACCAGCAGCTCGATCAGGGTGAACCCGGCTACCCGGTCCCGGCGGCGGCCGTTCAACCCGGCGGCATCCCCATCTCTTCCGAAAACGCGACCCTGCAGACCCCTGGCGCGAACATCCATGTTCATCTCGAAGCTCCTTATTGCACCATGCCGCCCATCTGGAAGATCGGCAGATACATGGAAATGACGATGCCGCCGAGCACCGCGCCCAGGACGATCATCAGCACCGGCTCCATCAGCGTGGTCAGCCGGACCACCGCGCGGTCCACTTCCTCCTCGTAGAAAGCGGAGATCCGGTTGAGCATCGCGTCCAGAGCGCCGATGTTCTCCCCCACGGCGACCATGTGGCAGACCAGCGGGGGAAACAGGCCGCTGGCCGCCAGCAGGTCGGCCAGGGTCATCCCTTTCTCCAGCCCGTCCCGGGTCTCCAGGATCGCGCGCTCCAGCACCTTGTTCCCGGTGGTCCCCGCGGTGACGGTCAGACTGTCCAGCAGCGTCACGCCGGACCGGAGCAGCAGTCCGGTGTTGTGGCTGAAACGCGCGATGGCGGCCTTGCGCGCGAGATCGCCGATGAGCGGAAGCCTCAGCAGCCATCCGTGTAGCCCTCTGCGCCCGCGTTCGGTGCGCCAGGCCGCATGAGCGGCAACCGCAAGGACCGCGGACCCGACGAGAAAGGCCCGAGAATAGTCGTACAGGCCGCGGCTCAAGGCGATGGTCAGCTCCGTCAAGGGGGGAAGGGCCTGTCCCATGCCCCGGTAGACTTCCGCGAACACCGGGATCACGTGGAGGAGCAGCACGGCCACGACCGCCCCGGCCACCACGACCACGGTGGCGGGATAGACCATGGCCGTCCGGACCTTGCGCTTGAGCCGCGCGGACCGCTCGATGAACAGCGCCAGACGGGCGAGGATCTCGGGCAGGACGCCGCCGTGCTCGCCGGCAGCCACCATGCGGACGAACAGGGTGTCGAACAGCCGGGGGTGCCTGGCCATGGCCGCCGTCAGCGTCATCCCGTTGGAGACGTCGAGCCGCACGGCCTGAAGCGCCTTCTTCACCACTGCGTTTCCGGTCTGGTCGGCGAGCACCTCGAGACACTCGACGACGGGCACGCCGGCCTCCATCATCACCCCGAAGTTCCTCGTGAGCATGACGACGTCGTCGGCGTTGACCCTGGGGTTGAATCCGGGGACGTGGATCTCCCGCGTCAGGCCGGCGCCCTTCTCCCGGATGCCGGACGGCAGCGGGCGGATCCGCCGGCGGCGGAGCTCGGCCGTTACCGCCGAGCGGTCCGCCGCTTCCATCTCGCCCCGAAGGAGTCTCCCCTCCCGGTTCCTGCCCTGCCACCGGTACCGCGCCATGGAATTACCCGGCCGTGGACGCCGTGGGAAGAGCCGCGCCGGCGTCCGAGGGGTCCGGCTCCGTCACCCGCAGCGCCTCCTCGAGGGTGGTGACCCCCTGACGGACCTTCCGGACGGCGGCCTGGCGCAGGGTCCGCATGCCCTGGCGGATGGCCGCGCGCTTCAGGTCCGCGGCGGAGCCGCCCTGGAGGACCATCTTTCGAAGGTCGTCGCACAGGTTCATCACCTCGTAGACGGCCACCCGCCCCCGGTAGCCCGTGTGGTGGCACTCGGCACAGCCCGGCCCGTGGGATGCTTCGGCGTCGCGCACCGCTTCGACCCGGTTGAGGATGCCGGCGTGCGGCGCCGCTGCCACCGCGCACGCGTCGCAAACCCGGCGCAGCAGGCGCTGGGCCGCTATCATGGTGATGGCGGAGGCGATGAGGTAGGGCTCCACCCCCATGTCCTTCAGGCGGTGGACGCTGGAAGGCGCGTCGTTGGTATGGAGCGTGGTGAGCACGAGGTGGCCTGTCAACGCGGCATTGACGGCGATGCGGGCGGTCTCGGCGTCGCGGATCTCTCCCACCATGATGATGTCGGGATCCTGACGCAGGAACGCCCGCAGGCAGGCGGCAAACGTGAGCCCGATCTCGCCGTGGGTCTGGACCTGGTTGACGCCCGCGAGATGGTACTCCACCGGGTCTTCCGCCGTGGAGATGTTCACCCCGGGGTGGTTGAGCTCCGACAGCATGCCGTAAAGGGTGGTGGACTTGCCGCTTCCGGTGGGTCCGGTGAGCAGGATCATGCCGGCGGGCTTGCCCATGGCCTCGGTGAAGAGCCGCCGGTCGCGGGCCTCCAGCCCGAGCCCGTCGAGGCTGGTGACGAGATCGGACCGGTGCAGCAACCGGAGCACCACCTTCTCCCCGAACCGCGTGGGCAACACGGACACCCGCACGTCCACTTCGCCCCCGGCGGCGGCCAGCTTGAGACGTCCGTCCTGGGGCAGGCGATGTTCGGCGATGTCGAGGCCGGCCAGCACCTTGACGCGGGAGGTCAACGCCAGCTTCATCTCTGGCGGCGGGGTCATGGCCTCCTGCAACACGCCATCGATCCTGAAGCGGATGCGCACACTCTCCTCGTAGGGCTCGATGTGGACGTCGCTGGCGCCGCGCGCCACCGAGTCCTTCAGAAGCGAATCCACCAGCGCCACCACCGGCGTGTCCGTGGCGGGTTGCGTCGGGACCGGGGGGCGGCGCGCGCTCGTCCATTCTCCATGCGCCGGGTCGCGCAAGGACGCGTCGTGGCCCACGGTGCGCGGACCATCCTCCAGGATGCTTCGGATGGCGGAGGGGCGCGCCAGCACGGTCCTCACGTCGTGCCCGGTCATGAACCGGATCTCGTCGATGGCCGCCAGGTCCGTGGGGTCGCTCATGGCCACGTCCAGCACCGACCCCGAACGGGCAAGCGGAAGCATGCGGCGTTTCCGCAGCAGCGGCAGGGGCAGCAGGCCGGCGGCCGCATCGTCGACGTCCGACGGGGTCAGGTCCGTCTCTTCCAGCCCGAACCGCTCGGCCACGAACGCCATGACCCGGCCCTCGTCCGCGGCGGCGTCCTCCACCAGGGCGGCCACCAGGTTGGCGCCGGTGCGCCCCTGGGCATCCGCGGCCCGGTCGCGCTGCTCACGGGTGACGACGCCGGCCCGTACCATCGATTCTCCAAGAGAGAGTTCCATAGGACTTGTTCTCCTGAAGTTCATAATCGGCCGGGCGGCCGAAAACTGTAGGGAAAGTGTGGGAAACGGTCCGGAGGCTGCTGGTGGCCGTTAAGGGTTACCCTTCGTCCGGAGCGCGGCCTGGGCCGCCGCCAGCTTGGCGATGGGAACGCGGTAGGGGGAGCAACTGACGTAGTCGAGGCCCAGGTCGTGACAGAAGACCACCGACTTGGGGTCGCCGCCGTGTTCGCCGCAGATGCCGACGTCGAGGTCCTCGCTGGAGCGCCTGCCCCGCTCCACGCCCAGCGCCATCAGCGCGCCGACCCCGGGCTCGTCGATGGTCACGAACGGGTCCTCGGGCAGGAGGCCCTGGGCGACGTAGCGGGGCAGGAACTTGCCGGCGTCGTCCCGGGACAGGCCCAGGCAGGTCTGGGTGAGGTCGTTGGTGCCGAAGGAGAAGAACTGCGCCTCCCGTGCGATCTGGTCGGCCACGAGGCAGGCCCGGGGCAGCTCGATCATGGTGCCCACGGCGTAACGCACCTTGACCCCGTACGCCTTCATGGTGTCCCGGGCGACGCGGTCCACGATCTCCCGCTGGGCGCGGAATTCCTCGAGGCTGCCCACCAGCGGAATCATCACCTCGGGGCGCGGGTCCTTGCGCTCCTTGCGCAGCTCGCACGCCGCCTGGAAGATGGCCTTGGTCTGCATCTCCGTGATTTCCGGGAACGAGATGGCCAGCCGGCAGCCGCGGTGACCGAGCATGGGGTTGGCTTCCCGCAGCGCTTCCACCTTCTCGCGCACCTTCCTGGGGCGAATGGAGAACACCTTGGCCAGGGCGGCGACGTCGGCGCTGGTGTGGGGCAGGAACTCGTGCAAGGGCGGGTCCAGCAGGCGGATGGTGACGGGCAGCTTGTCCATGATCTCCAGGATCGCCTTGAAGTCGCCCCGCTGCATGGGCAGCAGCTTGTCCAGCGCCTTGCGCCGCCCCGCCTCGTCGTCGGCCAGGATCATCTCGCGCACGCTGTGGATGCGCTGCTCCTCGAAGAACATGTGCTCGGTTCGGCACAGGCCGATGCCCTCGGCGCCGAAGGCCCGGCTGATGCGGGCCTGCTCCGGCAGGTCGGCGTTGGTCTTGACGCCGAGCCGGCGAGCCTCGTCCACCCAGCGCATGAGCTTGGCGAAGCGCCGGTAGTCGGGGGAGGCGGAGGCTTCGCGGTTGCGGTCCAGCAGCACCCGCAGGACGTCCGAAGGGTGGGTCCGGAGCTGGCCCTGGATCACCTCGCCGGTGCTGCCGTCGAGCGACAGCCAGTCCCCTTCCTTGAGCACGGCCTTGCCGATCCGTGCTTCGCCGGAGCGGTAGTCCACCGACAGCCCGTCGCAGCCCACCACGCACACGGTGCCGAGCTGGCGCGCCACCAGCGCGGCATGGGAGGTCATGCCGCCCCGGGCCGTGAGAATGCCCTGGGCCGCCTCGATGCCGCGGATGTCCTCGGGGCTGGTCTCCACCCGGCACAGGATCACGCTTTCTCCCCGGGCCCGCCGCGCCTCGGCGTCGGTGGCGTGGAACACGATCCTTCCCGTGGCCGCGCCCGGACCCGCGGGCAGTCCCCGCGCCAGCACCCGGCCCCTGGCCTGGGCCGTCTCCTTGGCCGCGTGGTCGAAGACCGGGCGCAGGAGCTGGCTGAGATGGTCGGGCTCGATGCGCTGCAGCGCCTCGTCCCGGGTGATGAGACCCTTGTCCGCCATGTCCACGGCGATGCGCACCGCGGCGAATCCCGTCCGCTTGGCGGTGCGGGTCTGCAGCAACCAGAGCCGGCCCTCCTCGATGGTGAACTCCATGTCCTGCATGTCGCGGTAGCGTTCCTCCAGGACATGGCCGAGGCGCTGCAGCTCGCGGTAGGCCGCGCGCTGGACCCCGGACAGCGCGCTGATGGGTTGCGGCGTGCGGATCCCGGCCACCACGTCCTCGCCCTGGGCGTTCATCAGGAACTCGCCGTAGAACCGCCGCTCTCCCGACGCGGGATCGCGGGTGAAGGCCACGCCGGTGCCGGAGGTATCCCCCCGGTTGCCGAACACCATGGTCTGGACGTTGACCGCCGTCCCCCAGTCGTCGGGGATGCCGTACATCTTCCGGTAGGCCGCCGCGCGGTCGTTGTTCCACGAACCGAACACGGCGCCGATGGCGCCCCAGAGCTGCTCCACCGGATCCTCGGGGAACGGAACGCCACGCTGCCGCCGTATTTCGCGCTTGAACTGCCCGACCAGGTCCTTCAGGTCGTCGGCGGTGAGCTCGGTGTCGTCGTGGACGCCCCGGGCGCGCTTCTTGCGCTCCAGCAGCGCCTCGAACACGTCGTGCGGGTCGGCCTTGTCCGGCTTCATGCCCAGCACCACGTCGCCGTACATCTGCACGAACCGGCGATAGGAATCGTACACGAACCGCGCGTTGCCGCTGCGGCGTATCATGCCGGCCACGTTGTCGTCGTTGAGGCCCAGGTTGAGCACGGTGTCCATCATCCCGGGCATGGATTCCCGCGCTCCCGAGCGGACCGACACCAGCAGGGGGTTGTCGCCGGCGCCGAAGCGCCGGCCCATGATCTTCTCCACCCCGGCCATGGCGCGGGCCACCTCCCGCTCGAGACCCTCGGGGTAAGCGCCGTGATTCTCGTAGAAATGGGTGCAGACGGCGGTGGAGATGGTGAAACCGGGGGGCACCGGAACGCCCATCCGGGTCATCTCGTGAAGGCCCGCGCCCTTGCCGCCCAGGACCGCGCGCATGGAGGCCCGGCCCATGGCCTTGCCCGCCCCGAACGAGTACACGTGGCGGGCCATCAACGGTCCCTCGTGCGCGGGTCGATGCGGCGCCGGATCTCGTCCACCAGGCGGTCCACCGGAACCCTCACCTGGGTCATGGCGTCCCGGTCGCGCAACGTCACCGTCTGGTCCTTCATGGTGTCGTGGTCCACGGTGATGCCGAAGGGGGTGCCGATCTCGTCCTGTCGCCGGTAGCGCCGGCCGATGGAGCCGGCCTGGTCGTAGACCACCGGGAAGTGCTCTTTGAGGATGTCGCGGATCTCCTGCGCCCGCTCCGGATGTCCGTCCTTCCTGAGCAGCGGGTAGACGCCCGCCTTGAACGGCGCCAGGCGCGGGTCGAGGCGCAGCACGATGCGCCGATCGCCCTCCACCTCCTCCTCGTCGTACGCGTCCACCAGGAACGCCAGCAGAGGCCGGTCCACGCCGGCGGAGGGCTCGATGACGTAGGGGATGTACCGGCTGCGGGTGGCCTCGTCGAAGTAGGTCAGGTCCTTGCCGCTGTACTCCATGTGCTGCTTCAGGTCGAAATCGCCGCGGTTGGCGATGCCTTCGAGCTCCGACCAGCCGAACGGGAACTCGTACTCCACGTCCACGCACGCCTTGGCGTAGTGGGCGAGCTCGTCGCTGCCGTGGGGGCGGATGCGGAGGTTCCCGGCGCGGACGCCGTTGTCCACGTACCACTGGAGACGCGCTTCCTGCCAGGACTGGAAGGCCTCCTCATCCTCGCCCGGCTTGACGAAGTACTCGATCTCCATCTGCTCGAACTCGCGGGTGCGGAAAATGAAGTTGCCCGGGGTGATCTCGTTCCGGAAGCTCTTGCCGATCTGCGCGATGCCGAAGGGGATCTTCTGGCGCGCCGTGTCGAGCACGTTGGCGAAGTTGACGAAGATGCCCTGGGCGGTCTCCGGACGCAGGAACACGGTGCTGGCGGTGTCCTCCACCGGCCCCATGAAGGTCTTGAACATGAGGTTGAACTGCCGCGCCTCGGTGACCTCGCCGCCGCAGTCCGGGCACTTGCCCTCTTCCTCCAGGAAGTCCTCGCGGAAACGGTGATGGCAGGCCTTGCACTCCACCAGCGGGTCGGAGAAGCCGGCGACGTGGCCGGAGGCCTCCCAAACCCGCGGGTGCATCAGGATCGAGGCGTCCAGGCCCACCGTGTCGTTGCGGCCGGTCACCACCGCCTTCCACCACGCTTCCTTGACGTTGCGCTTGAGCTCCACGCCCACGGGCCCGTAGTCCCAGGTGCTGCCGATTCCTCCGTAAATCTCGCTGGAAGGGAAGATGAACCCCCTACGCTTGCAAAGGTTGACGACCTTTTCCATCGTCGCGTGCTCGTTCATGGGTACTCTGGCTCTCCTGTGGTGTTGCGTGCCGGAACGGAGTCCGCCGGGACCTATTGAAACGTCCCGTCCAGGAAGGCTGCGGACTTGAGCTTCTTACTAATCTGGTACTGGATAAACAAGGGCACCACCGCGCGGGTCTCCCGGAGCGCCGGCGGCGAGAATGCCGGCGTCTCCCCGTCCATCCAGCCGTGCCGCTGGAAGTGCGCCAGGATGCCCAACGCCTCGGTCGACAGGGGCACCGATTCCCGGCGGAGGCCGCCGCAGCCGCGGCACAGGACGCCGCCGTCCCGCGGACTGAACTCCCACCGGCCGTTGCCGGACGAGGGCCGGGCGCCGCAGCGCTGGCAATGCTCCAGGGTGGGTTGGAAACCGGCCAGCCGCAGCAGCGTCAACTCGAACGCAGTGAGGAACTCCGTCGACGCCTCGTTCTCCTCCAGGAACCGCAGCCCGTCCCGCAGGTGGTGGAAAAGCGACAGGCTGTCGTCGCCGTCCCGCGTAAGCTCATCGGTGATCTCCACGAGATAGGAGGCGTGCGCGATCTTGGCCAGGGTCCTGGTTATCCGCCGGAACACGTACACCCAGTCGCAGGCGTGGACGAACGCCAGCGGGCTGTTGGACCGCTGATGGAACCGCAACTGGACGAGCGTGAAGGGCTCAAGAACGTTGAGGAATCGTTTGCGGGACCGCTTGGCCCCCTTGGCGATGCCCCTGATCTTGCCGTAGTCCCGCGTAAGGAAAGAAACGATCTTGTCCGACTCGCCGTAGGCCCAGGATCGCAGCACGATGGCCGGGCTCGACCGTATCACCGGCACTCAAATCCCCCCCGACATGAACGGCGTCCCCACAGTGCCTGGCAGCCTGCCTCCCGGTCCCGCCGTGCAATCGTCGCTATCCGTACGTATACACCAAGGCGCCGAAAAAGTCGCGCGCGCCTCGGGCGTTCCGGCACCGCCTCAGTCATTCCCGTGCGGGGAAACGCCGCCGTAGCACCCTCCCACCGCCCCTGGATTCCCGCTTTCGCGGGAATGACGGAGAAGGGAGCGGGAATCACCGGAATGGGGGCGGGAATGACGGAGAGGGATGCAGGAACGAGGTTTTGCGACGATTCTGGTTACCTTGACAAGGTCCCATACGGTGATTACCTTCTCTCGGCCGTTGCAGGGCAAGTGGTCTATTTTTGCCCGCGGGACAGGACGTCGAAAAGCACGACAGCATCATGGCCGAAGAGAACAGAGATCGAACCGGGACAGTGGACGACGACGAGGCGGCAACCCAGGTCGAGGCCGCCGGGGCGGCAGAAGAGCCAGAGGAGCCGTCGGAGATCGAGCGGCTCGGGGCGGAGCTGGACGCCGCAAGAGAGGAAGCGCGGCGCAATCACGACCTTTACCTGCGGGAGGCGGCCGAGACCGAGAACTACAAGAAACGCGTAACCCGCGAGAAACAGGACGCTATCCGCTACGCCAACGAATCGCTGGTGCGCGATCTCCTGCCGGTGATCGACGACCTCGAACGGGCGGCCCGGCACGCGCCGGCCGACGGCGACCCGCGCGCTCTGGTGGACGGCATCGAGCTGGTGATCAAGGCCTGCCTCGAAGCGCTGCAGAAGCACGGGATCACGCAGGTCACGGCCAAGGGGCAACCCTTCGACCCGGAGAAGCACGAAGCCTACGCCCAGGTGGAGACCGGCGAATTCGAGCCCAACACGGTGGTGGACGAGGTCCATCCGGGCTACTACCTGGCCGACCGGCTGCTGCGGCCGTCCCTGGTGAGCGTCGCTAAAGCCCCGACTTTGCAGGAAAAAGCCCCGCACGAAAATAGCGAACCGCCGGTTGAAAACAACCCGGGCGATGATTAGATTCACACTGAATACGCGCGTTTGAAGAACAAGGAGACGAAGAGATGGCAAAGGTCATAGGCATCGATCTTGGGACGACCAACTCCTGTGTTGCGATCATGGAGGGCAGCGACCCCAAGGTCCTGACCAATGCCGAGGGGAGCCGGACCACTCCTTCCGTCGTGGCTTTCTCGGAGAGCGGCGAGCGCCTGATGGGCCAGATCGCCCGGCGTCAGGCCATTACCAACCCCCAGAACACGGTTTTTGCGGTCAAGCGCCTGATCGGGCGGGTGTTCGACGACCCCATGGTGCAGAAGGCCCTGCCGCTCCTGCCCTACAAGATCGCCCGCTCGGACAAGGGCGACGCCTGGGTGGAGAGCCGCGGCAAGAGCTACAGCGCGCCCGAAATCTCCGCCTTCATCCTGCAGAAGATGAAGCAGACCGCCGAGGACTACCTGGGCGAGCCGGTAACCGCGGCGGTCATCACCGTGCCCGCCTACTTCAACGACAGCCAGCGGCAGGCCACCAAGGACGCCGGACGCATCGCCGGACTGGACGTGCAGCGCATCATCAACGAGCCCACCGCGGCGGCCCTGGCCTACGGCCTGGACAAGAAGACGGACGAGAAGATCGCCGTGTTCGACCTGGGCGGCGGCACTTTCGACATTTCCATCCTGGAGCTGGGCGACGGCGTCTTCGAGGTCAAGGCCACCAACGGCGACACCTTCCTCGGAGGCGAGGACTTCGACCAGCGGATCATCGACTACCTGGCCGACGAGTTCAAGAAGGACCAGGGCATCGACCTGCGCGGCGACCAGATGGCGCTGCAGCGCCTCAAGGAGGCGGCGGAAAAGGCCAAGTGCGAGCTGTCCACCTCGGTGGAGACGGACATCAACCTGCCGTTCATCACCGCCGACCAGACCGGCCCCAAGCACATGAGCATCAAGCTGAGCCGCTCCAAGCTGGAGGCCCTCTGCGCCGACCTCATCGAACGGACCGAGGCGCCCTGCCGCCAGGCCCTGGCCGACGCCGGCTTCTCGCCCGGCGAGATCGCCGAGGTGATCCTCGTGGGCGGCATGACGCGCATGCCCGCGGTGCAGGAGCGGGTCAAGAAGATCTTCGGCAAGGAGCCGCACAAGGGCGTCAATCCCGACGAGGTGGTAGCCATCGGAGCCGCGATTCAGGCGGGTGTGCTCACCGGGGACGTGAAGGACGTGCTGCTGCTCGACGTGACGCCGCTGTCCCTGGGCATCGAGACCCTGGGAGGCGTCTTCACCAAGCTGATCGAGCGCAACACGACCATCCCCACGAAGAAGAACCAGGTCTTTTCCACCGCCGCGGACAATCAGCCCTCGGTGACCATCAGCGTGCACCAGGGCGAGCGGGAGATGGCCGCGTACAACAAGCTGCTCGGGCAGTTCAACCTCGAGGGCATACCGCCGGCCCCGCGGGGCATGCCGCAGATCGACGTCACCTTCGACATCGACGCCAACGGCATCGTACACGTCTCCGCCAAGGACCTCGGCACCAACAGGGAGCAATCCATCAAGATCACCGCCTCCAGCGGACTCAGCGAGGAAGATATCCGGAACATGGTGAAGGATGCCGAGGTCCACGCGGAAGAGGACAAGAACCGCAAGGAAGCGGCCGAAGCCCGCAACCAGCTCGACTCCCTGGTCTATTCCACCGATAAGTCGCTGAAGGAATACGGCGACGACCTGGACGCCGAGGTCAAGTCCGGTATCGAGGCGGCCCTCGAAAAGGCCCGGAAGGCGCTGGAGGGCGACGACGCCGCGGCCATGCGGGCGGCGGCGGAGGAACTGAACCAGGCCTCCCACAAGCTGGCCGAAGCCATGTACGCCAAGGCGTCGCAGCAGCAGGCGCAGCAGGACCCCACGCAACAGCAGCCGCCGGAGTCCGGCGAGTCCAAGTCCGACGACAACGTGGTGGACGCCGACTTCGAGGAGGTCAAGGAAGAAGAGCAGGAGACGAAGTTGTAGGGGCGGCGGGACTGGACATTGGACAAACGGGACTACTATGACATTCTCGGCCTGAGCCGGAACGCCGGCGAGGACGAGATCAAGAAGGCTTACCGCAAGCTGGCGCTCCAGTACCATCCCGACCGGAACCCGGGCGACAAGCAGGCGGAGGAGAAGTTCAAGGAGCTCTCCGAAGCCTACCAGGTGCTCTCCGACGCGGAGAAACGGACCCGGTACGACCAGTTCGGCCACGCCGCCTTCGGCGAAACCGGCCCCTTCGCCGGCGGCTTCGACTTCTCCCAGGGTTTCGAGGACATCTTCGGCGACATTTTCGGCGAGTTCTTCGGCGGCTCGCCCCGCGGCAGGGCCAGGTCCCGGGCCCAGCGGGGCGACGACCTGCGCTACAACCTGGAGACCACGTTCGAGCAGGCCGCCTTCGGCACCGAGAAGAAGATCAAGATCCCGCGCCACGGCCCCTGCGACGAGTGCGAGGGCAGCGGCGCCGAGAAGGGCACCTCGCCGCAGACCTGCCCCGCCTGCAAGGGTACGGGGCAGATGGCCTTCCAGCAGGGCTTCTTCACCGTATCCCGCACCTGCGGCCAGTGCGGCGGGCAGGGCCGGGTGATCCCCCACCCCTGCACCATGTGCGGCGGCGCCGGCCTGACACGGAAGTTCCACACCATCAACGTCAAGATCCCGGCGGGCGTCGACACGGGCTCGCGGCTCAAGCTGCGGGGCGAGGGGGAGAACGGCGCCCGGGGCGGCCCGCCCGGAGACCTTTACGTGGTCATCATCGTCCAGGACCACGCAATCTTCGCCCGGGAAGGGACCGACGTCATTTGCGAGATGCCCATCAGCTTCGTCAACGCCACCCTCGGAGCCGAGATCGAGGTGCCCACGCTGGAGGGCAAGGTCAAGATGAAGATCCCGCCCGGGACCCAGTCGCACGCGGTCTTCCGCCTGAAGGGCAAGGGGATCAAGGACGTGCACGGGGGCCGGCGGGGCGACGAGCACGTGCGCGTGCTGGTGGAGACGCCGACGCGCCTCAACGCCCGCCAGAAGAAGCTGCTCAAGGATTTCGCCGAGGAAGGCGGGGAGGAAGCCCATCCTATTGCCAAAGGGTTCTTCGAGAAGGTAAAGGAACTGTTCGACTGAGGGTAACGCATGGACGTATCGGACAAGGACACCGCGGAGCTCGTGGCGGACCGGCCGGTGAGCGACATCCCTGACGTCATACCGCTCCTGCCCATCCGCGACATCGTCATCTATCCGTACATGATGATTCCCCTGTTCGTCGGACGGGAGATCTCCATCAACGCGGTGAACGAGGCGCTGGCGCGGGACCGGCACATCTTCCTGGTGGTGCAGAAGGACCCCACCGAGGACGACCCCGAGGCCGACGACCTGTACCGCGTGGGCACGGTGGCCACCATCCTGCGCATGCTGAAGCTCGACGACGGGCGGGTGAAGATCCTGGTGCAGGGCCTCACCAAGGGCGCCGTCGAAGAGGTGCTGCGCGAGGAGCCCTATTTCGAGGTGCGCATAGAGAAGGTCGTCGAGCAACAGGTCATCGAACTGTCCATCGAGGTCGAGGCGCTCATGCGCAGCGTCAAGGAGAAGATCGAGCAGATCCTCAACCTCAAGAACCTCCCGCCGGAAATCGTCATGGTCACCGACAACGTCGTCGACCCCGGCGTGCTGGCGGACCTGGTGGCCTCCAACCTGCGGCTCAACATCGAGGAAAGCCAAGCCATCCTGGAGATCTACGAACCCATCGAACGGTTGAAGAAGGTCAACGACCTGCTCACCCGGGAGCTCGAGCTCGCCACCATGCAGGCGCGGATCCAGAACCAGGCCAAGGACGAGATGAGCAAGACCCAGCGGGAGTACTTCCTCCGGGAGCAGCTCAGGCAGATCCACCAGGAGCTCGGGGAGGGCGACGAGAAGACCGAGGAGATGAACGAGCTCAAGGCCCAGATCGACAAGGCCGGCATGCCCGCGGAAGTCAAGAAGGAGGCCACCAAGCAGCTCAAGCGGCTGGAGCAGATGCATCCCGAGTCCTCCGAGTCCTCGCTGGTGAGGACCTACCTGGACTGGATGGTGGAGCTCCCCTGGAGCGAGCGTACCGAGGACAACCTCGACCTGAAGAAGGCCAAGGAAGTCCTGGACGAGGACCACTTCAATCTCGAGAAGATCAAGGAGCGGTTTCTCGAGTACCTGGCGGTGAACAAGCTGCGGCAGAAGATCCGCGGACCCATCCTATGCTTCGTGGGCCCGCCGGGGGTCGGCAAGACCTCCCTCGGGAAATCCATCGCCCGCGCCCTCGGCCGGAACTTCGTGCGCATCTCGCTGGGCGGCATCCGGGACGAGGCGGAGATCCGGGGGCACCGCCGGACCTACGTGGGCGCCCTGCCCGGGCGGATCATACAGGGCATGAAGCAGGCCGGCACCAACAACCCGGTGTTCATGCTGGACGAGCTCGACAAGCTCGGCAACGACTTCCGGGGGGACCCGTCCGCGGCCCTGCTGGAGGTGCTCGATCCGGAGCAGAACCACGCCTTCAGCGACCACTACCTGAACGTCCCGTTCGACCTGTCCAGCGTGCTGTTCATCTGCACCGCGAACCTGCTGGATACGGTCCCGCCGGCGCTGCGGGACCGCATGGAGGTCATCAACCTCTCCGGCTACACCAACGAGGAGAAGCTGGAGATCGCCCGGCGGTTCCTGATCCCGCGGCAACTTCAGGAGGCCGGGATCTCCGAAGACCTGCTGGACCTCTCCAGCGACGCGGTGCTGCGCATCATCGAGCAGTACACGCGCGAGGCCGGCCTCCGGAACCTCGAGCGGGAGATGGCGGCCATCTGCCGGAAGGTGGCGCGCAAGGTGGCGGACGGGCGCACCACCCGCACCCGCATCACCCGGAGGAATCTCCACCAGTTCCTCGGCCCCGCCAGGTTCCTGGCGGAAGAGACCCAGGAGCAGAACGAGATCGGCGTCGCCACCGGGCTTGCATGGACCAGCGCCGGCGGCGAAGTGCTGCACGTCGAGGCCTCGCTGTCCAAGGGCCGCGGCAACCTGACCCTGACGGGGCAGTTGGGCGACGTCATGCGGGAGTCGGCCCAGGCCGCCGTGAGCTACGCCCGGGCCCATGCGAAGCACCTGGGACTCGAAGAGAACTTCTACCAGAAGCAGGACATCCACATACACGTCCCGTCCGGCTCCATACCCAAGGACGGCCCCTCCGCGGGGATCACCATGGGCACCGCCCTCATCTCCGCTCTGACCCGGCGGCCGGTAAGCCGGAACGTGGCCATGACCGGGGAGATCACGCTCCGGGGCCGCGTGCTGCCCGTGGGCGGCCTGAAGGAGAAGTGCCTGGCGGCGTTTCGTTCCGGGGTCGGGACGGTGGCCATTCCGTTCCAGAACCGCAAGGACCTCGAAGAGATTCCGCGTCCCTTGCGCAACAAGCTGCATTTCATCCTGGCGCGCAACATGAACGACGTGCTGGCGGCGGCCTTCGGAGACACGCCGCCCGAAAGCCCGGTCCACCCCGAGCCGAAAACCGGGGCCGCGGCCAAGACCAGGAAGCCGGCCCGGCGGACCCGCCCCAAGGGCGGACGGGACGTACCGGCCAACGCCTGAGACACAGGGCTCCCTCGCGGGGGCGCACCGTCACGCCCAATCTGAAACGCCCATGAGACTGCGGGATTTGGGAGAGTTCGGGCTCATCGACCTGATCCGGAGGAAGACCCCGCGGACGCGCGGCGTGCGTCTGGGCATCGGCGACGACGCCGCCCGGGTCTCCACTCCCGAGGACTCGCTTCTGTTCACTTCGGATCTCCTGATCGAAGGCGTCCACTTCAACCTCGACTGGATCTCCATGCGGGACCTCGGGCACAAGTCCCTCACCGCCAGCCTGAGCGACATCGCCGCCATGGGCGGCCGGCCGGCCTATTTCCTGTTGTCGGCGGCCCTGCCCGATGTCGCCGTGCAGCGGGCGGCCGCGCTGGTGCGGGGCATTCACGCCCTGGCCGCGGAGCATCGGGTGGCGCTGGTGGGAGGCGACACCTGCGCGGCGGACCGGGTGATCATCGACGTGTTCATGGCCGGTTTCGCCCCCTACGGGGCGGTCACCCGGGGCGGCGCCAGGGTCGGCGACGACATCTACGTCACCGGCACGGTGGGAGACTCGGCGCTGGGTCTGAAACTGCTCTCCATGCCCCGGTCCACGGTCTCCGCGAGGGACCGGAACTACCTCGTCCGGCGGCACCACCACCCCACGGCCCGGGTGAACACCGGCATGCAACTGGCGAAGGAAGGGCTGGCCCGGGCCATGGTGGACGTCAGCGACGGGCTTGCCCAGGACCTGGGCCACATCTGCCGGGCCAGCGGCACCGGGGCGGTGGTGCGGCAGGACCGGGTGCCGCTGTCGCGCGCTTTCGGCCGGGTGGCGGGCGCGGACGACCTGGCGTGCGCGCTGGCCGGCGGCGAAGACTACGAACTGCTGTTCACCGCGGCCGGCGAGGCCCGCCCGGGAGTGGAGCGCGTGGCCCGGCGAACCGGCGTCCCCATCACCCGCATCGGCGAATGCGTGCCCCGGAAGCAGGGCCTCACGCTGGTGGACCCGCGGGGGGAAAGCACGCCGCTGGCGGCGCCGGGTTACGACCACTTTCGGCCGGCCTCGGTCAGCCCCTCCCCGCCGCCCCTGGATTCCCGCTTTCGCGGGAATGACGGAGGGGGGCGGGAATCCAGGGG
>CAZVUC010000022.1:0-11577 GCA_964630405.1 uncultured Syntrophobacterales bacterium
GCAGGCCCCAGCTCCACCCCTGGATTCCCGCTTTCGCGGGAATGACGAATTGGGGGGCGGCAGACGTAACGAAGCGAAATCGAAGGACGCCGTCCAGCAAAGAGGACTTCGGCTCATGACCCGACGTGCACGATACCGGACGCTCATCTGCGGCGCTGTCCTGCTTGCCGGCTGGCTGGCCCTGGGGATCTACAACGTCGAGTCGGACGAGAGCGCGGTGGCGTACGTGCTCGGCCGAGCCGTGGGCCGCGATGTCCTCCCGGGAATACACTGGAACCCGCCGTGGCCGCTGGGCCAGGTTGTGGTAGCCAGGACGGCCACGAACTTCCTCATGCCGGTGGAGCACACGGAGCCGCAAGGACCCGCCGGGAGCGAGTCGGAGTCCCTCTGGCTCCTGGGCGACACCAACGTCATTGCCGGAAGGCTGGGAATCCAGTACAGCATTCGCAGCCTGACGCGCTTCGAGGTCTCGCACGAGGACCCGCGGGAACTGCTGAGTCGGGCCGGCCGCCAGGTCGTGACGCGGTTTCTCGCGGGCGAGAGCGTGGACGCCGCGCTGACCACCCGGCGTAACGACCTGCTGGACGCGGTGCAGCGGCAGGTGCAGGCGATCCTCGACGACCACGGCTCGGGCATCGAGATCCAGTCGGTGAACGTGGAGACGCTGGCGCCGCCCCGGCAGGGGGGTGTGCGGCAAGCGTTCCAGGAGGTCCAAAGCGCCCTGGCGGACAAGGAGCGGGTGGTGGACGAGGCGCGCGCCGACCGCTCGCAGGTCGTCGCGGAAGCCGATGGGGAGGCGGAGCATCGCGTGACCCAGGCCGAGGCCGCGCGTCACCGGCGGGTGGAGATCGCCAAGGGCGAAGGGGAACGCTTCCGCCGCCTGGCCTTCGAGCACCGCAAGACGCCCAGGCTCACCGAGGAACGGCTTTACCTCGAAACCATTGAAGAGATCCTGCCGCGCATGGATACCTACGTCGTACAGTCCGGCCCGGACGGCAAGGTCAACCTGCGCGTGGTCCGGTGAATGGGGGTTGACGAGGGGCTTGACACAGGGCACCCTTGAGAATAGGTTCTCAATAAAACCTTTCCCGGACCAGGAGAATAGCGCAATGAAAAAACTGGGGACCTTGTTCCTTGCCATCGTCGCAGCTTGTTGGATCAGCGGCACGCCGGCCCTTGCGAGCGGGCAGCCGATGAACGTCGTCACCAGCGTGATCCCGGTGGCGTATATCGTTTCGGAGTTGGGCGGCGAGCGGGTCAAGGTGGACGCGTTGGTGCCGCCGGGGGCGAGCCCCCATACGTTCGAGCCGGTGCCGAGCGACCTCCGAAAGCTTGCTCGGGCGCGGCAGTTCGTCGTCATCGGCGGGGGCTTCGATGCTTGGTCCGACAAGCTGCTCGGGGCGGCCCCCAAGGGCATCGAGACCGTGCACCTGATCGAGGCGCCGAACCTTAACCCCATGGAAGGGGAGGACGATCATCACGGCGAGGAGGAAGCCGCCAAGAAGGAGGATCACGACGGCGAGAAGAAGGTAGCCAAGAAGGAGGAGGATCACCACGGTGAGGAGAAGGTAGCCAAGAAGGAAGAAGACCACCACGGCGAGGAGAAGGTAGCCAAGAAGGAGGAGGACCACCACGGTGAGGAGAAGGTGGCCAAGAAGGAAGAGGACCACCACGGCGAGGAGGGCGAAGAGTTCAACCCGCACTTCTGGCTGGACCCGATACGAGTCAGGGACGTCCTCGTTCCCGTGCTGACGGAGCGGTTGATTGCGGCGGACCCGGCCGGAAAGGCCTACTATGAGAAACGCCGGCAAGACTTTCAACAGCGGTTGACAGCCCTGGACCAGGAGATTCGAGCGGAACTGGACAAGGCGAAGACGCGTAAATACATCGCGTTTCACGCGGCGTGGCCCTATTTCGCGGAACGCTACGGCCTCGAGAAGGTCGCGGTGGTCCAGGAGTTCGGCGGCGAGGAGCCGACTCCCAGGGAAGTCGCTACCTTGGTGCGGGACGCGCGCGCCGCCGGGGTCGGGGCCATCCTGGTGGAGCCGCAACTGAATCCCCGGGTGGCGCAGACCATCGCCGCGGAGTTCGGCGCCGGAACGGTGGTGGTGGATCCCGTGGGCGATCCTGGCGATGCGGCGCGCGACAGCTACGAGGATCTGATGCGGTTCAATGTCCGCGCCTTCGGACAGGCGCTCCAGGGAAAACGCAATTGAACAACGACAAGGTCGTGGTGGGCCTCACCGGCGCGACGGTGGAGCTTGACGGCCGTTGCGTGCTGAACGACATCACTTTCGACGTGCACGAAGGCGGGTTCGTGGGGATCATCGGACCCAACGGAGCCGGCAAGACGACGCTCATGCGCACGATCATGGGGCTCGTGCCGGTGGTGAGCGGCCGGGTGGAAGTGTTCGGCTCCCCGCCCGGCGGGAAAGGCTCCGACGCCATCGGTTACGTGCCGCAACGCCAGAGCATCGCTCCCGAGTTTCCGGCCACCGTCGGCGACGTGGTGATGATGGGGAGGCTGCGGCAACTCGGCGCCTTCGGGTTCCCGGGCAAGAAGGACTGGGAGCGGGTGGACCAAAGCCTCGAGCTCGTGGGCATGCAGGACCGCAGGGACCGTCCCGTGGGGCGGATGTCGGGCGGCGAGCAGCGCCGGGTCATGCTGGCCCAGGCATTGTGCGCCAGCACGCGGTTGCTGGTGCTCGACGAGCCCACGGTGGGCCTCGATCTTCCCGCCGAGCACGAGTTCTATGCGCTGCTCCGAAGACTCATACGGGATTTGACCCTGACCATCGTGGCGGTGTCCCATGACCTCGTGGCCATGGCCGGCCAGTCCGATGAGCTGATCTGCATCAACCAACGCATGCACATTCACGGGAACGCCGAGGACGTGATCCACAGCCACGCCATCCGCGAAGCCTACCGCTGCGAGTTCGACTTCCTGGGCGGCGAGCTTGCCCATCACGAGACGCCCGGCCATCAACATGACGGGTGACACGCCGGCCGCGCCCATGCGGACACTTTTCTGATGTTCGAATTCGCCTTCATGCAGCGCGCACTGGCGGCGGCGGTCCTGGTGGGTCTGCTATGCGGCATCCTGGGCTTTTTCGTGGTGCTGCGGCGTCTGGCTTTCATCGGCGTCGGGATCTCCCATTCGGCCATCGGAGGCGTTGCCATCGGCATCCTGGCGGGATGGAATCCGCTCCTGACCGGCGCCTTCTTCGCCATCGCAGTGGCGCTGGGAATCGCCCTCGTGAGCCAGAACGACCACATCAGCGAAGACACGGTCATCGGCGTGTTCTTCTCCGGGTCCATGGCCCTGGGCGTCGTGCTTTTCAGCATGAAGAGCGGCTACCAGCAGGATCTCTTCAGCTACCTCTTCGGCAACGTGCTGGCCATCTCCACCGGCGAGCTGGTGGCCCTCGCCTGTGCGAGCGCGGTGATCATGGTGATCATGCTGATGACGTTCAAGGAGCACATGCTGATCTCGTTCGACGAAGAGGTGGCGGCGGCCTACGGCCACAAGGTCCTGGCGATGAACGTGCTGCTGCTGGTGGTGCTGGCCCTCACCGTCGTCATCGGCGTAAGGCTGGTGGGCCTGTTGCTGATCCAGGCCCTGCTGGTGGTGCCCGCCGCGATCGCGGCCCTGTGCGCGTTGAATTTCCGGTGGCAGGTGCTGCTGGCGGCCTTGATCGGATCGCTTTCGGGCGTGGCGGGGCTCGTGCTGGCGTATCATTTCGACATCGCCGCCGGAGGATCCATCGTGATGGTGGCGGTGGCGCTCTTCTTCGTGACCCTGCTGGCGCACTTCCTCCGCCGTCAGTTCCGGACTCCGCCGCCTGTCTCCCTGGATGAACCGTAGGAACCGAGGAAGACACTGAGCCATCGCGGTCGGGCATGGGGGTGTCCCGAAGGACGTTACAGGCTCCTGGTGCGGGCGTGCGGCCGGCCGAGGCGCGTGATCACGAACAGCGCCAGCGCCGCGGTCACGATGGAGGGCCCGGACGGCGTGTCGAACGCGGCCGAGGCGAGGAGGCCGCCGGCGATGGCGACGATGCCCGCGGCGGCCGCGCCCCCGGCCATCCTCTCGGGGCTCGACGCGAAGCGCCGCACCGTGGCCGGCGGGATCACCAGCAACGCCACGATCAGCAGGATGCCGACGATCTTGACGGCGACGGCTATGAGCGCCGCCACCAAGAAACCGAACACCAGACGCGCGCGTTCCGGCCGGAGTCCCGCGACGACCGCGAGGTCGACGCTGACGGTGGCCGCCAGGAGCGGGCGCCAGATCCACCAAAGCACCCCCAGGGCGCCGGCGGCGCCCGCCCAGATGACCGCGATGTCCGTCCGGGTCACGGCGAGAATGTCGCCGAAGAGCAGCCCGTGCAGGTCGAAGCGCATGCTCGGGAAGAACGCCAGCACCACCAAGCCCAAGGACAGTCCCCCGTGGGCAAGCAGGCCGAGGATGGTGTCGGCGGGCAGGGTGTCGCTGCGTTCGAGATAGTACATGACCAGTACCACCGCGGAAGCGGTGGCGAAGATGCCGATGGAAAGGTCGATGTCCAGCACGAGGGCCGCCGCGACCCCCAGCAGCGCCGAGTGCGCGATGGTCTCGCCGAAGTAGGCCAACCGCCGCCACACCACGAAACAGCCGGTGGGCCCGGTGACCAAGGCCAGCCCGACCCCGGCCAGCAGCGCGCGTGTGAAGAAATCGTCCAGCATCGTTCAACCGGCCGGCCGGGTATCCCCGGCGTCAGGACGCCGGCGCGGAGTCCCCGCCACCGGGGGCGAGCCCCTTGAAGCCGCTGATGCCGAAAGGAGGGTCGTCGTGCTCGTGGGGCACGAAGACTACGAAGTCGTCGCCCGTGTCCATGGCCTTCCGAAGGTCGTGGGAGACGATGAGGACGCCGCAGCCCAGGTCGCGGCGGATACCCTCGATCAACTCGTGCACGACGTCCATTCCGGTGGCGTCGACACCCTGCTCCGGTTCGTCGAGCACCAGCAGGTCCGGCCGGTGAATCAGCGCCCGCGCCAGCAGCAGCCGCTGGAACTCGCCGCCCGACAGGGTGGTGACCGGCGGGTCGCCGAGCCGTTCGAGCCCCACGGCGGTGAGGGCCGCGTCGATCCTGTCGGCGGCGAAACGGCCGGTGAGCGTCATCAGGCGGCGCAGGGTCAGGGGCAGCGTGGGGGTTACGAGCAGTCTTTGCGGTACGTAGCCCACCTCCAGGGCCGGCGCCCGCGCCACGTGCCCCTCGTCCACGTCGAGCAGGCCCAGGACGGCCTTGACACAGGTGGACTTGCCCGCGCCGTTGGCGCCGATGAGGTAGACTAGTTCGCCGCGCGTCACCTTGAGGTCCACGTGCCGGATGATCCAGCGTTCGCCGCGCCGGACGCCGATGTCGCGGGCGTCGACGAGCAGGGTGGGAAGGTCGGGCGGTGTGCTTGAAGGGTCCGTCATGGTTGGAGCGCTCGAACAAAGATCACAAAGATCACGATGGATGATAACAATATATTGTATTCACCGTCGCGTGGGAAACTTCGTTCCCTTGCGCGCAGGAAGCATCTGGTTTCAGGGGATGGTCATGAGAAACTTCATCTGTGCGACGGTCCTGCTGGCATGTGCGGCCGTTGTGTCGTCTCCGGCTCATTCCGCGGATCGGGTCGTGGCGACATTCAAGCCGGTGCACTCACTGGTGAGCGCGGTGATGGCCGGGGTGGGCGAGCCTTACCTGATCATGCGCGGCGCCGAGTCGCCGCACACCTACCGCATGCGCCCGTCCGACGCCAGGGTCATCGGCAAGGCCCGCGTCATCTTCATGATCGGTGAGCTCACGGAGACGACGCTGGCCGGCCCCATCCGCAAGCTCGGCCGCAAGGTACGGGTCGTGGAGTTGGCCGAAGCGCCGTTGCTGGTCCGCAGGCCGCTGCGCGAGGGCGGCGCTTTCGACGACGGCGATGACGATCACGGGCACGGTCACGGGCACGGCCATGGACACGACGACGCTTTCGACATGCACGTCTGGCTCGACCCGGTGAACGCCGGGTGGATGACGTTGGCCATCGCCCGGACGCTGTCCGAGACCGATCCGGCCAACGCCGCGAAGTACGAGGCCAACGCGGACGCCCTGATCACGCGCCTGGAGGCCTTGCAGGCGGAGTTGGACGCGGAGCTGGCGCCGGTGCGGAAGAAGCCCTTCATCGTGTTCCACGATGCTTATCAGTATTTCGAGAAGCGTTTCGGGTTGACCGCCGCCGGCTCGGCCGTGGTCAGCACCGGCCGGACGCCCGGCGTCCGGCGCGTCCGTGAGCTGCGCCGCAAGGTGCGGGAACTGGGCGTGGTGTGCGTGTTCGCCGAGCCTCGCTACGATCCCCGTTTCGTCAAGCTCATCACGGAAGACACGGACGCGCGCTCCGGCACCATCGACCCCGCCGGCGTCACCATCAAGCCCGGCCCCGAGATGTACTTCAGCCTGCTGCGGAACATGGCCGCATCCTTCAAGGCGTGCCTGGCGCCGACGGGCTAGGACGCGCCCAATACGTCATTCCCGCTTTCGCGGGAATGACGATTCAGGGGGTTGTTGCCGTTCTCAGACGCAGAGGGTTGTTGGCACAGGCTACCCAGAGGCACTGCGCGACAGATCGAGGGCGAAACCTTCATTGCGCACGCGTATGTGCGCGTAGTCCCCGCGCCGGGTGAAGCCCTCTACCAGCCGGGTCACCGGCTCGGCGTCGAAGGGGTAGTCCCGTGGCGGGCCGGCGGCGCGCATGGTGTCGATCTCTTCCCGGGTCAGGAAATACCGGAGCAGCAGTTCCTCGTCCGACACCCCGGCACCGCCGAACTTGGCGCGCAGCTCCTGGATGGTGGGCTCCGGCGGCTCCCACGCGGCCAGTTCCCGGGCGCGCGGACGGGCGAGGATACGGTCCTTGACGTCGGGGTCCATGGAGTCGCTGCCTTCCCGGCCCCAGCGCCCCAGGGCGTAAAGGATCACCTGGTCGGTGATCTCCTTGTAGCGCTCGCCCACGATGATGTTGATGGCCGCCTGGCTGCCCACGAACTGGGACAGGGGCGTCACCATGATGGGATAGCCCAGCTCCTCGCGCACCCGCACCACCTCCTCCAGCGCCCGTTCCATGTGGTCGCCGAGGCCCACCCGGGCGAGCTGGTGGCGCAGGTTGGAGATCATGCCCCCCGGCACTTGGTGCAGGTACTGGCTGTAGTCGTACTCCACGGGCGCGCCGATGGGGAGCCCTTCCCGGCGGGCCGTCTCGGTGAAGTACTCGGACACCGGGCGCAGCACCTCCTCGTCCACCGCGGTCTCGTAGCCCAGGCTGCGGGCATTGGCCGCGACGTTGAACAGCGACGGGTTCGATGACCCGTTGGCCAGCGGCGGCAGCGCGGTGTTGATGATGCGGATGCCTTGCTTGATGGCCTCGAGGGCGCACAGCGGCCCCAGACCGGTGGTGCAGTGCGTGTGGAACTCCAGCGGGATGCCGCCGACGTTCTCCATGATGAGCGGCACCAGGGTGCGGGTGCGGTCGGGCGTCAGCAGCCCTCCGGGGTCCTTGAAGCAGATCCGCGCCACCGGAAGGGTCGCCGCCTGCCGGGCCCGCTCGGCGAAGTATTCGTCGGTGTGCTTGGGGGATACCGAGTAGATGATGTTCAGGATCGGCTCGAGCCCCGCCTCCGTGGCGATGCGCAGCGTCTTGCGCCACCCCGCGATGTCGTTCCATTCGTCGGAGATGCGCCCTTGCCGGACGCCGTTGGCCGCCATCCGCTCCAGGAAGATCCGTTGGATGGATTCCGGGGTGAGCTCGAAACCGTTGCGCCCCCCGATGATGACCCGCAACGGCGTTTCCCGGATGGTCCCGGCCACCAGCCGTATCCGCTCCCAAGGGTCCTCGTGCAGCTCCCGCACGCACTTCTTGATGTGGGAGCTCGACATCAGCTCCATGCCCCTGAACCCGGCCCGGTCCATGCGCTCGCCCACCGCCAGCATCATGCCCGTGCGCATGGACTCCGCCCACAGGCTCTGGTGCCCGTCGCGCAACGTCGTGTCGACGAATTCAATGGGTTCCATGGGTGTTTCCTTCTCACGTCCGTCGCACCGGCACAACCCCCTGAATCGTCATTCCCGCTTCCGCGGGAATGACGGATTGGACGTTCGTCGCTGGGAAGTGATGCTTTGACACAGCCTGGATCGGGCGTTTCCTCCACTTGAGAGGCGGCGAGGACTAACGAAGGGGACAGGACACTAGAAGAACAGGACCAGCAGGATGAGGCTGATCAGGCCGCCGACCATGAAACACGCGGCAGCGACGGTGCCGGCCAACGTGGTGTAATCCGCGAGGCGAAAGGTCGCGCTTTCGACCGTGAAGAGGACATTCGTACGATCCAGGTTGCCGTCGACGAACTGTTTCAGGCCGTTTTCCGCCCCCTGCGCTTCCTTCACGGAAACCATGGTCACCAGGACCAGGGTCAGCGCCGACATGAGGATTCCGGTTCCGAACACGACCAGGGCCAGCAGGAGAGACCAGTGGTAAAACCCGCTTTCGGTCGTTGTCGCATTGCTCATGAACCCGATGATCAAGGCGCTGCCGCCCGCGTTCCCGTACAGCAGCATGCGCGCCGACTCGGTGATGAGCCGGAACATGGTGCCGCGCCGCAGGGCAATGACCTTGTAGAGCTCCCGCAGCCACTCCTCGCCGACTTCTTCGGTGGAAAACTCATCGATCCTTTTCAAGGCCGCCCTCTCCTGTCGTGGATTCCCCGCCCCCGAAGTCGGTCAACCTGACGAATTTCGCCCCGACGTTCGTTCCGGGCTGGAATTCAACCGCCCAGTCATCGATGAGCACGACGCCGGACGCCAACGCCTGCTGCAGGAAACGCTCCCGCGTCCACTCGGCGCCCATGCGCTCCAGCACCGTGATGACGAAGCGGCCGAGAATGTAGCCCTCCAGAGACAGTTCGTTGAACACCGGCGGAGCCGACCCCGCGCTCGCCGCTCGAAGGGCGCGCTGATAGCTGCGGACGATCCGGCTCTTGGTATCCGTCGGGTTCGGCATCACCTCGGTCACCAGGATCCTGTCGCTCGGCGTCTCGACTCTCTTCCGCAGCTCGGAGGACAGGACAAAGGACAGGTTGCCGATGATGTAGCCATGCTCCAGGCTGTTCGCCAGGTTGATGATCTCCGCGTTGGCCGCGTAAGGCCCGACGATCAGAATGACGTCGAGATCGGCCTTCGCCATGGTGAAGAGGCCCGCATGGACGGCATGGGTATTGCGCGAAAAGGCTGATTTCGCGAGAATGTGAAGTCCGTGCTCCCTGAGCACCGTCTGGTAGTTTCTCAAGACCGAGCGCCCGAAGGCGTCGTCCTGGTAGAGGATGCCGAAGCGCTTCTTGCCGCGCTTGCGAACGATGTGGTCCACCATCACGCGGAGCTCCTGGAGGTAGCTCGCCCTCAGATTGACCACGTGCGGATTCCGCTTGAAGTCCCCCAGGAAGTCGGCGCCCGTGATGTGGCCCACGAAGGGGATCCCGGCCTCTCGCAGCACCGGCACGATGCGCTTCGCCGTCGGCGTCCCCACCCCGCCGATGACCGCGAGCACGTCGTTCTCGACGGCGAACCTCCTCGCGTTCGCCGTCGCCCTCTCCGGCTCATAACCGTCATCGAGCGAGATCAGCTCCAGGGACCTCCCGTTGACGCCTCCTTTGGCGTTGCGTTCCGCGAACGCCGCCAGGAGGCCCGCGCGATAGTGGATTCCCAACTGCCTGCTCGGCCCCGAGAAACACGCGCTTTGCCCGAAAACGACCGTTTTCGCGTGGACTCCGGGGGCGGCCGCCCAGACGCCCGGAGCCAGCAAGCATCCGAACACCAACGGCAACAACCATCGAAGCGCCCGGGACGCCCGGTCCGTCATGGCTTCAATTCCCCCCATGTCGCGCGCCTTCGTTGAGCGTCTTCTCCGCCATCGACCTCAGAGTCGCCTGCTGGTTGACGCCGCCGCGGCGGGAGACGCCGTGACGATGGGAAAAGATCGAGGGCGTGTCGAATATGAGCGACCGGGGATTGGCCTCCCTCGCGTGGTCGCGCTCCGCTTGCGGGCGGTGGAACCGGCCCTCGATCAACGGCTTGTCGGCCGTGACGCTCTCCAGGGAATGCACGTTCGGCTGCATGGTCGATCTCGACAATTGCTCGCCGGGAGCGGCGAACGAAGGCGGAGCATGCGCCGCCACCGCCGTCGGGACTCCCGGGGCGCCGTCGATCATGTTGATGTCGATGTTCGACGCCTTGCCCGGGTTGACGACCGACAGGCTCGCCTCGGCGAAGATCGTGCGCATCCGTTGCCAGTAACGCGTGATGGCGACCTGTTTCGGATTTTTCCTGTATTCGGCCAGCAGCTCCCCGAAGACCGTCGCGCTGCTGCGCGCCTGGACGAGCCGCGCCCGGGCGCTGGCCCTGGCATTCATCACCAGCGCTTCGGCCTGGCCCTTGCTGCGCGCAAGCAGTTGCTCTCTCTTGCGATTCGCCACGCTCACGACTTCTTCCCGCTCCGCGATGGCATCGTTGACGTCCCGGAACGCCTGGAGCGTCTCCTGGATCGGGCGCACGTCGACGATGTTGAGCGAGACGATCTCCAGACCGAATTCCAGCGCGTCGAGGCGCTTGACCACGTCTTCGAGCAGATGTTGTTGAATGACGTCGCGATTCGAGGTGAAGATCAGGTCGATGAAGTTCTGTCCGAGGATATTGATCAGTTCCTCGCGAACGAACGCGGTGAGCAGCGCGACAGGGTCGGCGGACGCGAACAGGTAAGCCCGCAGGTTGTCGATCTTGTACTGGATGACGACGTCGGCCTCGATAAGGTTGGTGTCTCCGGTCAGGATGGTGAAGTTCGCCTGATTGCCTTTCGTGCTCGACACCTCGTGCCCGAGGATCCTCTTGACCTTTCGAATATGCATCCGCTCGATGAGCGGAACGGCGTAACCCAGCCCCGGACCGACCTGCGCATCGACCACTCTCCCGAAACGGGTGCGCACGCCCCGTTCCTCTTTCTTGACGACGTAGAAGCCGGTGAGCAGAAAGCCGAGCACGACGAGGGCGACAAGGATCCCGAGGATCTTCCTGTAGCGCCCCTCGAGGAAGTCGAAGGCGGCGTAAATGGCTCGCGTGCTCGGAGGCAAGGACCGTGGTTCGCTCATCGGATGAATCCGCCCTACTGCGGTATTTCCTTGCTGTCGAGATATTTGAACAGCTCGTTGTCCGCGGGCAGCATGAGGGTTGTGTTGCTGTCGATGATCCGGTCATAGCTGTCGAGCGCGCGGAGGAACTTGTAGAACTCCGGGTCCTCCTCGTAGGCCTTGCCGAGCAACGCCATCGCCTCGGCTTCCGCCTTTCCGAGGATGGCGGTCGCCTCCGCGTGGGCGTCGGCCATGAGCTTCTCGTGCTCGTTGATGGCGCGGGCCTCGATGCGGATCGCCATCTCCTCCCCCTCGCTGCGATAGCGGGCGGCGATGCGGGCGCGTTCGGAGATCATCCGTTGAATCACGCTCGGCCGGTTCGACACCGGCAAGGT
>CAZVUC010000023.1:0-24329 GCA_964630405.1 uncultured Syntrophobacterales bacterium
TTCCCCACCTCACCCCGCCTGGACTCCCGCTTGCGCGGTAATGACGGCGGGGAGGCGGGAATGTCGTCCTCGGTACGTCTCTGCCCCGAGGGTTTTGCCGCAGCCTGTTTCGCGGGAATGACGATGCGAACGTCTTCGCGGCATCTGGAGGGACCATGGCTCCTCGTCACATACCCGGCCAACTCTCCATCGGCTCCGTGGAGCGCACCAGGTGCATGCCCGCGGAGGCGGCTTCGTCGAGGGTCTGCTCGGCGGATTCGGTGAAGTCGGCGGCGATGTCGCCGTCCTCGGTCCGCACCACCACCGACGACATGCAGTCGGTCATGAGATAGACCTTGCAAGCCAGCGACGGGTCTTCCTCCCGTATCTCGTCCATGAGGTCCTGCACCGTGCTCTTGACGCAGTGGCTGGCGGCCTGCCCGGCCACGATCAGGGCGTCCGCCTCCACCAGGGTCCTGTAGAACCGGACGTTCCTCTCGGCCAGGACGCCGCCGTCCCAGGTGGTCAGCACCTCGGGACGCAGGACCGAGTAGTTCTCGGTCAGGTTGTGGGTCCCCTTGATCTCCTCCCAGGACTGTGACGCTCGCGCCAGGGAGTGCAGCGTCCTGGCCTCGTCCACCACGCCGGTGACCGTGTGGCCCGGGCTGCCCACCAGGCAGTGCGGGGGCCACAGGTAGAGCGTGTAGCGTCCGCCCGCCGCCAGCTCCCGGTTGTAGAAGCGGCACTGCTCCACCAGCCAGTCGTAGCCCTTGTCGGTGACCCAGGAGGCGATGGCGGGGTTGGGGTTGACGTCCTCCTTGAGGACGTTTCCCAGGACGTCGGTGTTGACCAGCCGCTTGGCGTCGCGTCCGTCTACCGTGATGAGGGTGTGGGGCGCTAGGGGCTCGCCGTGGGAATCCACCCAGAACCAGGGAAAGAAGATCTGGAAATTGTTGTGGCTGTCGAGAGTGCAGCGGATGTTGGTGATGCGCGCGAGGTTGCGGTAGATGAACTCGGCGATGCGCCGGTTGTCCTCGACGGCGCCCTGTCCGCTGCGGCCGCCGACGTACAGCGTGCCTTCGGGGTGGCAGAAGTCACGCTGCACGTCGATCAGGAGAAGGTCGATTCTCTTGGCATCCGAACCGGCAGGAGAGAGGTCGAATTCCCGCCGGAACCGGCCGGCTTCCTCGAAGACCGCCATGCGGTCCGGCGTATAGGAGAAGTCCGCGGCGTTGCCCGGGCTGTAGCACGCGGGCATCTGAATGATCTCGCCGGCTGCCATGATCCCATTCTATCACCCGCCCGAACGCGAGCAACAAGGAAACGTATGCCTCCTTCCCCCGGCCGCCGGGCCTGTGACATAAAGAATGCATGGGTGCGAGCTGGCTCGAGCTTTCCGTCCAGGCTCAAGGCCCGGTGCAGGATACGATATCCAGCTTCCTGGTGGAGCACGGGTCCACCGGCATCGTCTGCGGCGACCGCTCCCTGCGCGCGTTCTTCCCCGGCACTGCCGACGATGCGGTCCTGAGGCCCCTGGTCCGGCGGTACCTGCGCGGGCTCCGGGACATCTTCCCCGACGCTTCGGTGGGCCGCGCTCGCTGGCGGGTGATCGCGGAGAAGAACTGGCACGACGGCTGGCGCGACCACTTCAAGCCGCAACGGATCGGCAAGCGGTTCCTGGTGACGCCGCCGTGGATTCGTCCCGAGGCAAACGGCCGCCACGTCGTCGTCGTCGAGCCGGCCATGGCCTTCGGCACCGGCACCCACGAGACCACCCGGTCCTGTCTCGAGTTCATCGACGAGCTTTGCGCCGGGACCGTGCCGGCCAAGGCCCTGGACGTGGGCACGGGTTCCGGTGTCCTCGCCATCGGCATGGCCCGGCTCGGGGTGCCCCAGGTGCTCGCGTTGGACAACGACCCCGTGGCCCTCGAAGCGGCGCGGGCAAACCTCCGGCTCAATGGGGTGGACGCTGCGGTGACACTCAGTGACGTGAGCGTCGGCCGGGTGCGACGCCGGTTCCCGCTGGTGGTGGCCAACATCATACTGGAGACCCTCGTGGAGCTGGCCGGCCCGCTGAAACGGCGTGTTGGCGGCGGGGGGTCGCTGATCCTGTCGGGGTTGCTGCACGACCATGTTCCCACGGTGATGAAGCGTTTCCGCGGTTTCCGGATTGAGCGGCGCAAGGACCGCAAGGAGTGGAGCACGCTGCTGCTCCGGAAGGAATCATGAGCCTGCCGCGCTTCCTTGTTTCGCCGGATTCGGTTCGCGACGGCGCCGCCACGGTGGACGGTCAAGAGCTCGCTCACATGCGCAAGGTCCTGCGTTTGCGGCCCGGCGCCCGGGTGCTGCTTTGGGACGGCGAGGGGACCGAGCACGAGGCCTTGGTCCGCGCCTATGAAGGTGGAGTTGCATCCTTGACCGTGGTACGGTCCTATCGCCCGGAGCGGGAGTCACCCCTGGCCGTTACCCTGGCCCAGGCCGTGGGCAAGGGCGACAAGATGGACTGGATCGTGGAGAAGTCCACGGAGCTGGGGGTGGCGTGCGTGGCGCCGTTTTTCTCGTCGCATACCGTGCCCCGGTACGAGGGAGAAAAGGGCGAGCGGCGTCGCGAGCGCTGGCGGAAAATCGCCTCCGCCGCGGCCAGACAGTCGGGCCGCACCCGGATCCCGGAGATCGGTGAGCCGGATATCTTCGACGCGATGGTCGCCCGGGACTGGCAGTGCAACGCCAAACTGCTGTTCTGGGAAGGCCTGTCGGGACGGGGCCTGGCTGCCCTTCGGGAAGAGTTCGGCAGCCTGCATTCCGTGCTGGTGATGGTGGGCCCGGAAGGCGGGTTCAGCGAGGAGGAGGCGGCAATGGCCGCGGCACACGGTTTTCACACCGTCGGCCTCGGCCGGCGCATCCTGCGCACGGAGACCGCGGCGGTGGCCGCGGTCTGTGCCGTCCAGTTGTTGTGGGGCGATCTGGGATGAGGCGGGGCGGCGCGACGTTATCGAGAACGGGAGGTTCGTCATGGACAAGCACACCGAGGAAACCCTGAACCGGTTGCTGCGCAGGGCCGGTCTGAAGATGGCCAGGAGCGATCGCGCGCGCTTCATTCCGATGCTGGAGACCTACATGGAGAGCCTGGAGAAGCTCCACTCCATCAACCTCGCCGGCGAGCAGGTCGGCGGGGTCTTCCGGCCCGAGACGGACGAGGACCGGTAGGGCGGTTCGGCGAACAGCGAGGAACGGACATGTCGGATTTGTGTTTTTCCAGCATCGACAGCATGGCGCCGCGCTTGCAGAAGGGCGAGGTTTCTCCGGTCGAGTTGACGCAAGCCTATCTCGACCGCATCCACGCGCTGGACGGAGACCTGCGAGCCTACGTGAACCTGATGGAGGAAAGCGCCCTGGCGGAAGCCCGGACGGCGGAACAGGAGATCCGGAACGGTCGCTACCGGGGGCCGCTCCACGGCATTCCGGTGGCCGTCAAGGACCAATACGACGTCGAGGGTGCGCTCTCCATGGTGCGCATCCCGCAGCCCGCCGGCCCGGGGGAGGACTGCACCCCGGTGCGCCGCCTGCGCGAGGCCGGGGCGGTGATGCTCGGGAAGCTCAACATGAGCGGGCTTCCCGGCGGCATCAAGGGCGCCCGCAACCCCTGGAATCTCGACCACGTCCCCGGGGGCTCCAGCACGGGCTCCGGCGCCGGCATCGCCGCAGGGCTGTGCATGGGCTCCATGGGCGAGGACACTGCCGGATCCATCCGGAACCCCGCGTCCTACTGCGGCATTTCCGGGTTGAAGCCCACCTACGGGCGGATCAGCCGCGCCGGCCTGGCGCCGCTGGGCTGGTCGCTGGACACCGCGGGCCCCATGACCCGGGTGGTGGAGGACCTCGCGCACATGCTCCAGGTCCTGGCCGGCTTCGATCCGAGGGACCCCACCTGCAGCCAGGTGGAGGTCACCGACTATTCCGCGGATCTGAAGGCGGGTGTCTCCGGCATGGTCATCGGCGTGCCGCGGGACTACTTCGGGCTCATCGACACCGACCCCGAGGTGCTGGACCTCCTGGACCAGGCGCTGGCGGACTTCGAGTCCCTGGGCGCCAAGGTCCGGGACGTGACGGTGCCGAGCATGGAGTACGCCACCATCGCCAACGGGTTGCTCTACTCCTGCGAGTTCTACAACATCTGCCGGGCCGACATGGACGCGGCCATGGCCGGCGAGGCCTCGGAGTCCCGCCGGGCGCGGCTGTTCATCGGCGCGGTGTCCACCAGCGGAGACTACATCCAGGCCCAGCGGATGCGGAGCCGCCTCCGGCGGGAGTTGAACGAGGTGTTCCGCGACGTGAACGTATTGGCCCTGCCCACCAATCCCACGACGGCGCCCCTGGCCGTGGAGCTGGACGGCCTGGACGCCGTGAACAAGATGCTCCGTCCGGACTACCCCTCGCCGGCCAACCTGGCGGGGGTCCCGGCGCTGGCCATCCCCTCCGGCTTCAGCTCCAAGGGCCTGCCGGTGGGCATGCAGTTCTGGGGCAAGGCCTTCGCCGAGTCCACGCTGCTGCGGGTGGGCTACGCCTACCAGCAGCACGCCCGCTGGTTCGAGCGCCGGCCGCCGATGTAGGGCAAGCTGCCAACCGCTCGTGCCCGAGCCCGCGGGCAGGCAGCGGAGAGAAGAAGGGAACCCGCCATGCTGACCATCGACGCCGATGCCCACGTGCTGGAGAATCCGCATACCTGGGACTTCCTGGAAGAGTCGGAAGAGGGCTACCGGCCCGAGGTCGTCGTGTCGGGGCGGCAGTACACCAAGGCCGAGATGCGCGACAAGTGGGACCGGATGCCCAAGCGGGGGGCCGAGTACTGGTTCGTGGACGGACGGCTGCAGCCCAAGAACCACAACGTCGGCCTGGACACCACGCCGGAAACGCGGGAGATGCGCGACGTTGAGGCGCGGATCCGGCACATGGACGAGCTGGAAGTGGACGTCCAGGTGCTCTACCCGACCCTGTTCCTCCGTCCGGTGACCATGAATCCGGCGGTGGAGCTGGCGCTGTGCAGGAGCTACAACCGCTGGCTGGCGGGGCTCTGCGAGGGCACCAAGGGGCGCCTGCGCTGGATCGCGCTGCTGCCGTTCCTCACCATGGACAGGGCCCTGGCCGAGCTGGCCCGGGCTCGGGACGCCGGCGCCTGCGGCTTCATGATGCGCGGGCTGGAAGGCGACAAGCAGCTCACCGACCCTTACTTCTTCCCCCTGTACGAGGAGGCCGCGAGGCTCGACATGCCGGCGTGCGTCCACTCGGGCATCGCCAGCTTCACCTACCAGGACATGTTCCCGGCGACGGCCGGGTTCCGCCGCTTCAAGCTGGCGGTGGTGGGGGACTTCCACTCGCTCATCATGGAGGGCATCCCGGCGAAGTTTCCGGGGCTCAAGTTCGGCTTCATCGAGGTCAGCGCCCAGTGGCTGCCGTACGTGATCCACGACCTCATGCGGCTGTCCGAGCGGCAGGGGATGGAGTTCCCGGAGGACGTGCTGCGGGAGAACCGGGTGTGGGTGGCCTGTCAGACCGACGACGACCTCGCCACCATCCTGCGGTACGGCGGCGAGGACAACCTGGTCATCGGTACGGACTACGGCCACGCGGACCGGTCCGCGGAGATCGAGGCCCTGCGCGTGTTGCGGAACAAGGGCGAGGTGGCGCCCCACGTCATCGACAAGATCCTGGGGCAGAACGCCAAGAACCTTTATGGTCTTTAGGAACTTGTTCGTGCAGCGGCGACCCGCGGGTCGCCCTACGGGGTCCACCGCGGCGTGGGCTCCAATCCGTCACCGGAGGTAATCGGAATGGTCGAGAAGGACCTGGCGACCCTGACCATCAGCGAAGCGGCCCCGAAGATCCGCGACGGCCAAGTCTCGCCGGTGGCGCTGACGAAGCTCCACCTGGAGCGGATCGAAAGGCTCAATCCGCTGCTCAGCGCCTATCTCACCCCCACACCGGAGAGCGCCCTGGAGGAGGCGGCGGCGGCTGAGAAGGAGATCCGCGCCGGAAACTACCGCGGTCCGCTCCACGGCATCCCGGTCTCCATCAAGGACAATTTCGCCACCCGGGGGGTGAGGACCACCGCGGGCGCCAAGGCGCTGTCGGACTGGAAGCCGGACTTCGACGCCACGGTGGTGGCCCGGCTGCGGGAGGCCGGCGCCATAAGCCTCGGCAAGACCAACATGCACGAGTGGGCCAAGGGCAGCCATGGGGTGAACCCGTTCTACGGCACCCCCTGCAACCCTTGGGACCGCGACCACATCCCGGGAGGCTCCAGCAGCGGATCGGCGGTGGCGGTGGCCGCGGGCATGTGCATGGCCACCGTGGGCACCGACGCGGCTGGCTCGGTCAGAAACCCCGCCTCCCTGTGCGGCATCGTCGGACTCAAGCCCACCTACGGCCGGGTCAGCGTCCACGGCGGCGTGCCGGGCACCGGCGGCTACTCCACCAACCACTTCGGTCCGCTGACCCGCACGGTGGCGGACTGCGCGGCGATGATGCAGGTCATCGCCGGGCACGATCCCCAGGATCCGCTCAGCTCGCGTGAGCCGGTACCGGACTACGCCTCGGCGCTGGGCTTGCCCGTCCAGGGCATGCGCGCGGGCATCATCAAGGGGTATTTCGAAAGGTTCGCCTCGAACGAGGTCATGCAGGCCTTCTCCGGCGCCCTTGACCTTCTCCGTTCCCTGGGCATGACCGTGGAGGAGGTCACCGTTCCCCACATGGACCTGATCCCCGCCGTGCAGCTCTGCGCCAGCCGGGTCGAGAGCACCGCGGATGCCGAGTACTATCTCCGGAACCACGCCCGGGACTACAGCCCCAGCATGCTGTCCACCCAGATCCAGGCGTTGACGGTGTCCGGAGGGATGTACAACCAGTCCCAGCGCATCCGCCGGCTCATCTGCGACGGCTTCGACGAGGCGCTGGACCGGGTGGACGTCATCCTCTCTCCCACCTCTCCGGTCCCGGCGCTGTCCATCGACGAGTCCATGGGCGGTTCGGTGATGGTGGACGGCCGCGAGCAGCCGCTCCAGGGTCCCGACGGGAATTTCCTGACACTGTGCACCATCCCCCATAACGTCAGCGGGCTGCCGTCGCTGAGCATCAACTGCGGCTTCTCCGGCGGCGGGTTGCCCATCGGCATGCAGATCGCGGGGGGCGCGTTTCGCGAGGACACCGTGCTCAAGGTGGCCCATGCCTACGAGCAGGCGTCGCCCTGGACCGGGAAAGCGCCGCCGCTGCCCTGACCGTGTTTCGCGGCCGGAACCATGGCCGCCTGAAAGGAGACAGACATGAACGGCTTCATCGACGCGGATACCCACATCGTCGAATCGGCGGATATCTGGGAGTACATGGACAAGGACATGTACGACCGCCGGCCGATCCTGCTCCAGGCTCCGACCGACACCGAGTACCAGACCTCCAACGCCTTCTGGCTCATCGACGGGCAGATCTTTCCCAAGTCCGTGGGCAAGGGCAGCGCCCGGCTCAGCACTCCGGCCGAGCAGGAGCGGCAGTGGACCCGCCAGGACATCGACCTGGCGATCCGGCAGTTGACCGATCCGCGGGCTCGGGTGGAAGCCTTGGACAAACGTGGCGCGGACGCCGAGGTGATCTACTCGACTCTCTGGGGCGTCCGTCTCACCGAGGACGTGGACCTGGACGTGGCGCTGTGTGCGGCCTACAACCGCTGGATGGGCGAGGTCTGGGCCCAGGGAGACAACCGCCTGCGCTGGACCGCGGTGTTCCCGCTGACCTCCATCGAGGAGTCCATCAAGCAGTTGCACTACGCCAAGGAGCACGGCGCGGTGGGCGTGAACATGCGCGGCATCGAGGGCGACCGGTCACTGGCCGAGCCCTACTTCTTCCCGCTCTACGAGGAGGCGGCCCGCCTGGACTTCCCCATCTGCATCCACATCGGCGCGGGCTCGCCGGCCATCTCCAGCGTGTTCGACGTGAGGGTCAGCCACACGCTGCCGCACCTGCGCATGCTGCCGCTGATCGCCTTCCGGGACCTCGTGGCCAACCGCATCCCGCAGCAGTTTCCCGGCCTGAGGTTCGGCTACGTCGAAGCCAGCGCCTCCTGGGTGCCGTACCTGCTGCACCAGCTCCGGCGCACCAAGGTGGGCGACTCCCCGCCGGGGCCGGAGCTGTTCGAGGAGTGCCGCATGTGGGTGGTGTGCGAGGTGGACGAAGACCTGCCCATGCTGCTCAACTACATCCACGAGGACCACATCATGATCGGCTCGGACTACGGCCACCTCGACCAGTCCTTCGAGGACAACGTGGCCGCCAAGCTCCGCGCCCGCGACGACATCCCCGCGCGGGTGGTGGAGAAGATCCTCTACGACAACCCGAAGGCTTTCTACTCGATGTAACGGGCTGGCCGCGCCGGAAGGTAGAGAGCCCGGGGGCTTGCCCTGAAGGAACCGTGGTAGGGGGACCGGCCGGTCGCCCCTAGGTATCCAGCATGGTGTGGTGGAACATGTCCTCGGGCCGGAACCGGTCCCGGGTGAGGCCCTGGCGCTGGGCGTACTCCAGCATCTTGTCGACCTCGGCGCGTGTTTCCCTGAACCCCCACCGGTAGGGGTCCTCTCCCGCGGCGGCACGCTCCTCTTCCCACAGGGCGCGGTACCACAGGCCGGTCTGGTGGACGCGCTGCCATTCGAGCCACTCGTAGCAGCGCCGCTTGGACTCCTGCCAGGCGTCGAACATGCTCCGGGCCACCCAGGGGTGGCGGTCCAGCACCGAATCGCGGATCAGCAGGGTGTGCTGGATGGGGAAGAAGCCTGTCCTCTGGTAGTACTCGCGCTCGCGTTGGGGGTAGTCGGGGAACAGGAAGTCCACCCGCGGGCGGTCGTCGGGCGCCAGGGTGGCGGTGGTGATCATGGCGTCGAGCTCGCCGGCCAGCAGCATCTCGCGAAGCTTGCCGTACCCTTTCACCACCGCGAGCTTCAGCCAGTCCGGCTGCGCCCACTCGTGGGGGTTCTCCGGAGGCCGTCCCGCCACCCAGTTGATGGATCTCAGGTCGACCCCGTGCTCCTCTTCCAGGATGCCCCGGGCCCACAGGGCGGTGGTGGTGAACCAGCTCTGGATGCCAACACGTTTGCCGTTGAGGTCGGCGGGCGTGGCGATGCCGGCGCCGGTGTTCACGTATATGTAGGAGTGCCGGAACATGCGCTTCACGAAGATCGGGATGGCGGTGAAGCCCAGGGTCTTGAAGGGCAGGTCGACGATGTAGCGGCCGGTGAAGAACTCGGCCACGTCGAAGCGGCCCTCATGGCCGCCGAAGTGCCGGTCCACGTCGTCGGCGTCCACGTGGACGCGCAGGTCGATGCCCTCCGGCTTGACCGTTCCTTCGATCAGCGCCCGGGCGCGGTCGTAGGGCGCGCAGACCATGCTCAGTTCCAGGGGCATAGGACCATCCTTATACCTCACGCCGGAGATGCCCGGCAATTGTTCAAAGGCTGGCAGGTGTGCGAGAAGCGGTCCGGCGTGTTGATTCCGCCGGCCTGTTGATCCACACTTCGATCGGAAGGGAGGATCGCCACATGGGTCACCCCGCACTCAGAATCAAGGCCACCGGCCTCGACCACGTGGTGGTGCACGTGGAGGACGTGTCACGGTCCAGGCAGTTCTACGTGGACCTGCTCGGCATGGAGGTCGCTCACGAGAACCCCGGCCGGGTCTTCCTCCGTTGCGGGCAGCAGCAGTTGGGGCTGTTCGAACGGCGCGGGCCGGACGCGGCATCCGGCGGCGACCTGAACCACATCGCGCTCCAGGTGGAGTCCGGCAGCTACGAGGAGGTGAAAGAGTCCCTCGAGGCGTCGGGCATCACGGTGAGCGGACGGAAGGGAGACCCGCGGTGCATCTATTTCAGGGACCCCGACGGGCACCAGCTCCAGATACTGGCGCCGCGGAGATAACGCCCGAGGTCATGCACGACCCACGCGAGCGGCGATGATGCGGTACCGGACGCTTGGCAGGACGGGCCTCAGGGTCTCCGAGATCGGCTTCGGCTGCGGCAACGTCGGCGGCCTGATGACCCGGGACGGTCACGACGAGCAGCTCGGCGCGGTGCGGCACGCGCTGGACCTGGGGATCAACTATTTCGACACCGCCAGAGCCTACGGAGAGGGCCGGTCCGAGACGAACCTCGGGCGGGTGCTGGACGAAGTCGGGGAGGAAGTGGTCCTTTCCACCAAGGTCCGGTTGGAATCCGATGCGCTCCGGGACATTGCCGCCACGACCGTCACGCACGCGGAACAGGGGCTCGCGCGCCTGGGACGCGACTCGGTGGACCTGATGCAGCTCCACACCCGGCTCGTCAACCGGCGGGAAGCCGGGCGCTTCGGCATGACTCCGGCGGAGGTGTTGGGGCCCGGGGGCGTCATCGAGGGGTTCAAGCGGCTGCGCGACCAGGGCCGCGTGGGTTTCTTCGGGTTCACCGGCCTGGGAGACGTCGAAGCCATCGAGGCGCTGGTGGACAGCGGCGAGTTCGATTCCTTCCAGGCCTACTACAACCTGCTGAATCCCAGCGCCGGCCAGTCCGTGCCCGATGGCTTCAGCGCCCTGGACTACCGGCGCGTCATCGACCGGGCGGCCGCTCAGGGCATGGGGGTCGTGGTCATCCGGGTGCTGGCCGCCGGGGTCCTGAGCCCGGCGCCGGAGTCGGGCGGCGGCACCAGCCGCGAGCCGCTTTCCGCGGGCTCCGACTACGAACGCGACGTCGCCCGGGCTCACAAGCTGGGGTTCCTCAGGGACCACGGGCTGGCATCCCTTCCCCAGGCGGCCATCCGTTTCGCGCTTATGAAGCCGGAGGTCGGCACGGTCCTGGTGGGGTTCTCCAACAACGCCCAGATCGACGAGGCCGTGGCGTGCTCGGGAGCGGACCCCCTGCCGGAGACGGCCATGGCGGCACTGCGCGAGATCTGGGACAGCGACTTCGGCAACCGCTGACCCGGAAACCCTCCGTCACCCCGGGCCGGACCCGGAAGCGCCTTCTCGTTTCTCCGCCGCCGCGTCAGCGGCCTTGGGCGATTTGCTGCACGTGCTCCCGCACGACCTCCTTGGGGCACAGCGCGATGAACCCCTTGGCCCCGAGGAAGATCAGCAGCAGGTCGTCCATGTGTCCCAGGGCGGGCAACAGGTCCGGAACCAGATCCGCGGGAAGGACCAGGTAGCCGACCACGCCCAATGCGAGCAGCTTGGCCTTGAATCCGACCCGGCGGTCCTTGAACAGGCGCCAGAAGAGCTTGAGGAAGCTGGGCAGGTGCTGCACCAGCCCCAGCAGCCGCCGGGGCCCCAGGCGCAACAGGTAGGCGAGGGCGCCGAACCGGATCATGGGGCCTTGGAATGACCCGCCGCCGGCCCGCGCCGGAAGAGGGTGCCGTGGTCCCCCGCCAACAGCGCGGTCCCGTCTGCCATGGCCACCGCCGTGAGCCGCACGGGGGTCTTCAGGCGGGTCCTTTGCCACCGGACGCCGTCCCAGCCGAGTACCGCCCCCGCTTCCCCCACGGCCCAGCAGTCGTCGCGCGAGGCGCAAGCGACGGCTCGCAGGCGGAAGAGGGATTCGGGTACGTCCACTTTCTTCCAGGCGGCCCCGTCATAGGTGTAAAGAACCCCGTGGTCGCCCACGGCCCAGCCCCAGTCGTCGCCGAGGGCCAGGTCGTACAGGCGCGGAACCTTGGCCATGTCGGCCTTCTTCCATGTCTTGCCGTCCCAACGGGCGAAGAAGCCTTCCCCCACCATCCAGCCGGAGCGTGGCGAGGAGAACTGGATGGCGTGGATGCGCTGCCTCTCGACCGGACTCCCGCCGTGCCGCCACTTCCGGCCGTCCCACTCGATGAGGCGGCCGTCCCGCGTGCCGGCGAAGCAGCGGTCCGGAGCCGCGCAGCCCGCGCCCCACAACCGTCCTTCGGCCGGCTTGCGCCGGGACAGGGGGTTCTCCACCCGGGTCCACGCCTTCCCGTCGTAGTGCAGCGACAGGGCGTCGTCGCCGAACACCCAGACGTCGTCGTCGGCGTTCACCACGAATTTTCTCGGGCTCACCTTGGCCGGGTGGTCCACCGGCTCGAGCCGCGCGCCGTCCCAGCGGAGCAGGCGCCCGTCGCTGGTGCCGAGGTACGCGTTGTTGCGGGCGAGGAGCGCGATGGCGTTCACGCCGGGGGGCTGTTTTCGCTTGGCCACGTGAGCGCTCCAGGGCATTTCCTCCCAGGCCGCGCCCCATGCCGCGGAGGTGAGGCCGGCGCCCAGCGCCAGCGCGGCGGCGCGTGTCCAGAGGGTTCCCGCCATGTTTCAGCCGGAGCCGGTGGGGCCGTCCCAGATCTCGAGCAGCTCGCGCGAGTCCACCACGTCGGCGAAACGCTCCATGCGCTTCAGCGCTTCGTGGTGGGCGTTCTCCCGGTTGGTCCCGACGCAGTCCCGCACCACGATCATGGAGTAGCCCCGGTAGTAACCGTCCCGGACGCTGCCCTCGATGCCCGCGTCCGTGCGGCAGCCGACGATGACGACGGTGTCCTTGTTCCAGTTGCCCAGCAACTGCTCGAACTCGGTTCCGAGGAAGATGGTGGGACGGTGCTTCTCGATGAGGATGTCGTCGTCCGCGGGCTTGAAGGGCTCGATGAGCTGCCAGCCGAAGCTGCCCCGGGTGCGGCGCGGGCCAAGCTCGCTCGGGTGCGCGACCCCCTGGTCCTTCATGGCGCGGCGGATCATCACCGGCGCCTCGTCGCGCCACGCGTAGGGGGTGGCGAAGGCGTAGACCACACGGACTCCGGCGCCCTTGGCCGCGGCGATGAGGGGAGGCGACGTGCGCAGGAACTCATCCTTGTTGAACGAGCTGCCCGCCTGGTCGTTCTGCATGTCCCAGACCAGCAGGACGGCCCTCTCGGGATCGGCGAGCTCGCCGAGGGTCACGGGAATGTTTCTGCCTTCGAATTCGATCATGGACATGTGGGCGGCGGGGCCGTGGCAGAGGATAACCACGGGCGAAATCCGTGTCAACAACGCACCCGGCGGCCGTTTTTGACAACGCTCGGGGTTCGCGCTACTTGTACGTTTCGACGTTTTTGTCTCTTGGGGGAGAACGATGGATTCTGGCGACGGCGTACAGGCTTCGGTGCGTATCAGCGGCGGCAAGGGCTCCGAGCGGGCGGACAGCTCGTTCCGCGCCAGGGATCCGTTGACGGTGGTCATCTTCGGCGCCTCGGGCGACCTGAGCAAGCGCAAGCTGATCCCCGCCCTGTATCACCTCGAACAGGAAGGCTATCTGCCGGAACGCTACGCCGTGGTGGGCTTCTCCCGCACCGAGATGACCGACGAGGCCTACCGGGAACGCATGGTGGGGGAGATGCGCGAGGACTTCACGGACGTCGACGCCGACAGCCCGTTGTTCAGCGCATTGCACTACCAGCCGGGCAACAACACCGACATCGAGTCCTTCCAGAAGCTCAAGGCCAGGCTGGACGCCCTGGACGCCGAGCGGGATCTTCCCGGGAACCGGCTCTTCTATCTCTCCGTGGCCCCGGAGTTCTTCACGCCCATCATCCGGAACCTCGATGCCGCGGGGCTGATCCGGCGCCCGGAAGAGGAGCAATGGTCCCACGTCATCATCGAAAAGCCGTTCGGTCACGACCTCGAGAGCGCCCGGGAGATGAACGAAGAGGTGACCGGCATCCTCGACGAGAGCCAGATCTATCGCATCGACCATTACCTGGGGAAGGAGACGGTCCAGAACATCCTTAGCTTCCGGTTCGGCAACGCCATCTTCGAGCCCCTGTTCAACCAGAAGTACGTGGAGAACGTCCAGATCACGGTGGCCGAGACGCTGGGCATGGAGGGCCGCCGGGGGGCGTTCTACGACAAGGCCGGGGCGCTCAGGGACATCGTGCAGAACCACATGCTCCAGTTGTTGTGCCTCATCGCCATGGAGCCGCCGGCGGCGGTGGAGCCCGTGTCCATCCGCGACGAGAAGGTGAAGCTCCTGCGGGCGCTGGTGCCCTACGCAACGCCGGAGGAGGTGGCCGAAAACACGGTGCGCGGCCAGTACGGGTTCGGCGAGCTCAAGGGTGAGGTGGTAAAGGGTTTCCGGCAGGAGGAAGGCGTGGACGAGCTGTCGGTCACCGAGAGCTACGTCGCGCTGCGGGCCAAGATCGACAACTGGCGCTGGGCCGACGTCCCTTTCCTGCTGCGCACCGGCAAGCGCCTGCGCAACCGGCTGTCGGAGATCGCGGTGCAGTTCAGGCATCCGCCATTGCGCCTGTTCCACGACTCGGGGACGGCGGACGGACTCGCCATGGCCGCGGCCAGCGCCAACGTGCTGATCCTGCGGATCCAGCCCAAGGAGGGCATCAGCCTGTCCTTCGCCTGCAAGCGTCCCGGGATGCAGATCAACCTGGCGAAAGTGAACATGGATTTCGAGTACGAGGCGTTCAATCAGCGCTCCCCGGAAGCCTACGAGCGCCTGCTGCTGGACGCCATGCGCGGCGACGCCTCCCTGTTCACCCGCTCCGACGAGGTGGACTACGCGTGGCGGTTCACCGACTCGATCCTGTCGGGTTGGGACAAGCTGCCGGCGCCCCGGTTCCCCAACTACTACCCCTTCACCGACGGCCCCGACGAAGCCGACCGGCTGCTGCGGGACAGCAGCGCGGGCTGGCGCCAGTTGAGCCAGATGGGCATCGCCGAGGTCGGCCGGTGAGGGGCGGTCATCGCTGATGTCGACGCAAGGACTGACGGACGTGCTGTCGCGGTTCCGTGACGGCACCTTCGAGATCGACGGGTCCAGGGTCCACTACCTGGAGTACGGCGACCCGAGCCAGGAAACCTGTGTCTTCATCCATGGCAACCGGGACCACTGCCACAGTTGGGACCTCCTGCTGGAGTCCTTCGACAAGGCGGGTTTCAACCTGCCCCACGTGGTCTCCCTCGACCTCCGCGGTCACGGCGACAGCGGCTGGGTCGGCCGGGAGCGGGGTTACCGGCACGAGGACTTCGTCCTGGACGTGGTGGGTTTGCTCCGGCACCTGAAGAAGGACGCCGTGACGCTGGTGGCCCATTCCCTCGGCGGCAGCATGGCGGTGGTGTTCGCCGGGGCCCTGCCGGAGAAGGTCAAGCGGCTGGCCATCATCGAGGCCGCCGGCCCCTACGGCCGGACCGAACAGGAGGCCCCGGAGCTCTTCGGGCGCTGGACCAGGGACGACGGTTCCGACACGATCCTTACCTATTATGCCACGGTCGGTCAGGCCGCCGACGCCATCGTGAGACGTTTCCCGCTGGTCCCCAACCGGGCGGCCATGCACATGGCGCGCCACGGCACCCGGATGACGCCCCACGGACTGGTGTGGAAATACGACCCGCGGGCTCGCAACCCGTCGTATTCGTCGTTCTCCGAAACCCAGGTCAAGGCCTTTATCGAACGCATCGACTGCCCGACGCTGCTGGTCTTCGGGTCGGACTCGGGTTACAAGGAATCGCCCCGCTACAACCGGGTCGAATACTTCAGGAACAAGACCCTGGTGGAGCTTCCCGGCGCCGGGCACCACGTGCAGCAGGAAAAGCCCGACGAGCTGGCCGCGGTGCTGATCCCGTTCCTGAGCAACCATAGCTGATGGCCGCGAAGCTGGCATAGGAACGAGACTCGGCGTCAGTCGGCAAGGCGCATTTCCGCTCTGCTCCGTCATTCCCGCCCCCTTCCGTCATTCCCGCGAAAGCGGGAATCCAGGTGGGGCAGGGGAGGGGGCGCACCCAAAGGAGGATCATTTCATGGATTTCGCACTACCCGAAGAACTGCAAATACTTCAGGACACGGTCCGGAAGTTCGTCGACCAGGAGCTCATTCCGGTGGAGATGGAGTGCCGGGACGGGGTCACCCTCAAGCCCGAGTACCGTGAGAAATTCGAAGCCAAGGCCCGTGAGATGGGGTTGTGGATGCTGGACGTCCCGGAGGAGTTCGGCGGCGCCAGCCTGAGCCTGATGGCGCAGGTCGTCATCTGGGCCGAGGTGGCCCGCTCGGTGGCCATCCCTTCCCGCGGCCGCAGCATCTTCGGCCCGGAAGTGCGGCCGGTGCTCTACGCCATGAACGAGGAGCAGAAGGACCGCTACCTCTACCCGTTGCTCAGGGACGAGAAGCGCGCCTGTTTCGCCCAGACCGAGCCGGACGCCGGCTCCGACCCCGGCTCCATGCGCACCCGGGCCGTCCGCGACGGCGACGAGTACGTCATCAACGGCGTCAAGCGCTTCATCACCGAGGCGGACGAGGCCGACTTCGCCCAGGTGATGGTGGCCACCGATCCCAGCAAGGGCTCCCACGGCGGCATCTCCTGCATCCTGGTGGACATGGACAACCCGGGGGTCAAGATCACCGCCAAGTACAAGACCATGATGGGCTACGAGCCGTGTGAGATCGTGTTCGACAACTGCCGGGTTCCGGCGGCGAACATGATCGGCGAAGAGGGCGAGGGCTTCAAGCTGGGACAGAAATGGCTCGGCATCGGCCGGCTCAAGCACGGAGGGCGCGCCATCGGGGTGGCCCGCCGCGCCATCGAGATGGGCGCCGCGTACGCCAAGCAGCGGGTCACCTTCGGCAAGCCGCTGGCCGATCGGCAGGCCATCTCGTTCAAGCTGGCCGACTCCTATACCGAGCTGCACGCGGCCACGCTCATGGTCTACCACGCGGCCTGGAAGTACGACCAGGGCGAGGACATGCGCAACGAGGGGTACATGGTCAAGGTGTTCGCCGACGAGATGTCCTTCCGGGTGGTGGACCGGGTGCTGCAGATCCACGGCGGCGTCGGGCTGACCACGGATCTCCCCATCGAGCTGTGGTTCCGCGACCAGCGCAGCCGCCTCATCACCGAGGGCGCGTCCGAGGTCATGCGCATGGTCATCGCGCGCCACGTGCTGCGGGAGTTCGGCAACTAGCGGGAGCGGGTTTCCAGCCCGTCCGAACGGGCAAACCGGTGTGCCGAGGTTTGGCGATGCACCGGCTTCATGCTATAAAGTGCGGATTCAGTTGAGGTTTGCGATGAAAGCCGAAATTCACCCCGAATACCAGCTCGTGAACGTGGTATGCGCCTGCGGCCACTCCTTCGAGATACGCTCCACGGCCAAGAGCATCCATACCGAGATCTGCGCCAACTGCCATCCCTTCTATACCGGCAAGCAGAAGCTCCTCGATACCGCCGGCCGGGTCGAGAAGTTCAAGAGGAGATACGGTATCAAGGACTGAGGGACGTTCCTGACCGGCTCTTAACGGCAAAGGGGCAAAGGGTGGCGCGAATTCCCTTTGCCCCTTTGCTTTTTGTAGAGAACGAACCGTGGGCATGCTCGAAAAAATGGCCGAGGTCGAGAGCCGTTACGACGAGCTGGAGGACCTGTTGGCGGATCCCAGGCTGGTGGAGGACCGCAAGGAATACTCCAGGGTCGCCAAGGAGCGCGCGGACCTGGCCGAGATGGTGTCGTGCTACCGCGAATTGCGCAAGCTCGACCAGGAGGCCCGGGACAACCGCGAGCTGCTGGACGACGGGGACCCGGAGCTCCAGGAACTGGCCGCCGAGGAGTTGGCGGCGCTCAAGGAAAGGCAGGAGGCGCTGGAGCAGCAGCTCAGGATCCTGCTTCTGCCCAAGGACCCCAACGACGGAAAGAACGTCCTGCTGGAGATCCGCGCCGGCACGGGCGGGGAGGAGGCGTCGCTCTTCAGCGCAGACCTCTTCCGGATGTACGGCCGCTATGCGGAAACCAGGGGCTGGAAGGTCGAGGTGCTGAGCTCCAACCCCACCGGCTTGGGCGGCTTCAAGGAGATCATCGCGCTCATCGAGGGACAGGGGGCCTACAGCCAGCTCAAGTTCGAGGGCGGCGTGCACCGGGTCCAGCGGGTTCCGGTGACCGAGACATCGGGGCGAATCCATACCTCGGCGGTGACCGTGGCGGTGCTTCCCGAGGCCGACGACGTGGACGTGGAGATCGATCCCAGGGAGCTGCGCATCGACGTCTTCCGTTCCTCGGGTCCCGGCGGGCAGAGCGTGAACACCACGGACTCCGCCGTGCGGATCACCCATGTGCCCACGGGCATCGTGGTCTCGTGCCAGGACGAGAAGTCGCAGCACAAGAACAAGGCCAAGGGCCTCAAGATCCTGCGGGCCCGTCTCCTGGAGAAGAACCAGGAGGCGCAGCGCTCGGAGATCGCGGCCTCGCGGAAGCTCATGGTGGGCAGCGGCGACCGCAGCGAGCGGATCCGCACCTACAACTTCCCCCAGGGGCGCGTGACCGACCACCGCATCAACCTGACCCTGTACAAGCTGGACCAGGTCATGGACGGCGGGGTCAAGGACCTGATCGACGGTCTGATCACCTTCCACCAGGCGGAAGCGCTCCAGGCCACGGCTTGATCCGGTGGATCCGCAGGCGACAGAGAACGTCGCGGACGCCTTGCGGCGCGCGGCCGCCCGGCTCCGGGAGGCCGGCAGGGGCACGCCGAAACTCGACGCCGAGGTCTTGTTGATGAAGTCCCTCGGGTGGTCGAGGGAGGATCTCTACCGGAACCCGGAGGGCGCGTTGCAGGACGTTCAGGCCCAACGGTTCGAGGAGTTCGTATCCCGGCGGGTCCGGGCCGAGCCCGTGGCCTACGTGACCGGGTCGCAGGAGTTCTGGTCCCTGGACTTCCGGGTGACCCCGGATGTGCTGATCCCCCGGCCGGAGACCGAGCACCTGGTGGAGGCCGTGCTGGAGTTCCTGGCTTCGCGCCGTGGCCTGTGCCGCATCCTGGAGATCGGCACGGGCAGCGGCGCGGTGGCGGTCTCCGTGGCGAAGGAATGCGCGCGGGCGGAGGTGTGGGCCACCGACGTATCCGCGCCGGCCCTGGAGGTCGCCCGGGAGAACGCGGCCCGGCACGGCCTCGGCGATCGGATTCGTTGGCGCCGGGGGGACCTGTTCGCTCCCGTGCAGGGGCTTTCCGGGTGGTTCGACGTGCTGGTGTCGAATCCGCCCTATGTCCCCAGCGGCGAGATCGCCGAGCTGCAGCGCGACGTGCGGGACTGGGAGCCGGCCCTGGCGCTGGACGGCGGCGGCGACGGCATGGACTTCTGCCGGAGGCTCGTCCGAGGCGGAGTCCGCCACCTCCGGGCGGGCGGCATGCTGGCCGTGGAGGTGGGGGCGGAGCAGGGCCCTGGCGTCTCGGGGTTGTTCCAGGCGCAGGAGAAGCTCCACCGGGTCGGGGTGCGGCGGGACTACGCTGGGCTTCCGCGGGTGGTGACCGCGGAACGGATGCCGGGCGTGTGACACGAGCACGGAGTCGAGGGGTTGGACAGCATCATCATCAACGGCGGGACGGTTCTCGAGGGGTCGGTGGCCCTCGGCGGATCGAAGAACGCGGCGCTCCCGGTGATCATCTCGTCGCTTCTGACCGCCGACAAGTGCTCCTACGGCAGGGTGCCGGCGCTTCGCGACGTCGGCACGACCCTGCGGCTGCTGTCGCGCCTGGGCGCGACCATCGAGAAGGACGTGGTGGCCGGCGGTCCCCTGGAGCTCACCGCGGACAAGGTCCGGGAGCTTGAGGCGCCTTACGACTTGGTGAAGACCATGCGCGCCTCCTTCCTGGTGCTGGGGCCGCTGCTGGCGCGGTTCGGCGAGGCCCGCGTATCGACCCCCGGCGGCTGCGCCATCGGTTCGCGGCCGGTGGACCTGCACCTCCAGGGAATGGAACGCATGGGCGCGTGCATCCGCCAGGACCACGGCTACATCGAGGCGCGGGCGAGGGAGCTCAAGGGTGCGGTCATCGATCTCGGATTCCCTTCCGTGGGAGCCACCGAGAACCTCATGATGGCCGCGACCCTGGCCCGTGGGGAGACGGTGATCCGCAACGCCGCGCGCGAGCCGGAGATCGCCGAGCTCGCCGCCGTGCTGACGAAGATGGGCGCCAGGGTAAGCGGGGCCGGCGGCGACGTGATCCGCATAGAAGGAGTCCGCGAGCTCCACGGCGTGTCCCACGAGATGAGCCCGGACCGGATCGAGGCCGGCACGTTCATGGTGGGGGCTGCGCTCACCGGCGGCAACGTGATGATCGAGGATGCCCGGGCCGAAGACCTCGAGGCATTCACCGCGAAGCTGCGGGAAACCGGCGCCGCGGTGGTGAAACAGCCGGGCGGCGTCCGGGTGACCGGAAACGGACGGGCGCGCGGCACGGATGTGGCCACGCGGCCGTACCCGGGTTTTCCGACCGACCTGCAGGCGCAGATGATGGTGCTGATGGCGGTGGCCGACGGCGCCAGCGTCATCACCGAGAACATCTTCGAGAACCGGTTCATGCACGTCCAGGAGCTCAACCGGATGGGCGCCCGGATCGCCCTCGACGGCAACGAGGCCAGGGTCCGGGGGGTGGCGGAGCTCTCGGGCGCGCCGGTCATGGCGACGGACCTGCGGGCGAGCGTGTCCCTGGTGCTGGCGGGTCTGGTGGCCGGGGGCGTCACCGAAGTGTCGCGGGTGTACCACCTGGACCGGGGCTACGAGGACATCGAGGGCAAGCTCGCCCGCCTGGGCGCGGACGTGCGAAGGGTGAACCGTGACGATTGACATCGTGAAGACCACGGATCCCGGCTTCGGCAAGAGGCTGGACCGGATCCTCCAGCGGCGCGGGGAGATCGAACGCGACGTGGAAGCGCGGGTGGCGGAGATCATCGAAACCGTGCGGCGGCACGGGGACAGGGCGCTGGTGCGGTACGCCAAGGCATTCGACGGCGTCACGCTGAAGCGCTCCGAGATCGAGGTGTCGCCGGACGAGATGGACCGGGCCTGCGAAACCGTTTCCCGGCAGGACCTGCGCTGGCTGCGGCTGGCGGCGGCGCGCATCAAGCGGTTCCACCGCCGCCAGGTGGAGAAGAGCTGGCGCTTCCGCGATCCCCTTGGGCTCGAGCTGGGGCAGCGTATCAGCCCGGTGGAACGGGCCGGCGCCTACGTGCCCGGCGGCAAGGCCGCCTATCCGTCCACCGTGCTGATGACCGTAATCCCGGCGGTGGCCGCGGGAGTGACCGAGGTGGCGGTCACCACCCCGGTCCAGGAAGAGGCCGCGCTGGTGCTGGCGGCGGCGCGCATCGCCGGCGCCCACCGGGTCTTCCGCGTGGGCGGCGCCCAGGCGGTGGCCGCGCTGGCCTACGGCACCGAGACCATTCCGCGGGTGGACAAGATCGTGGGGCCGGGGAACGTCTACGTGGCGGCGGCCAAACGGCTCGTGTTCGGCCAGGTGGACATCGACTCCATCGCCGGTCCCAGCGAGGTGCTGCTGCTGGTGGACGGGTCGGCGGACCCGCACTACGTGGCCGCGGACATGTTGTCCCAGGCGGAGCACGACGAGCTGGCGGCGGCGGTGTGCGTCACGCCGTCCATGGCCACGGCCCGCAAGGTCCAGGCCGCCATCGCGGAGCAGCTCAAGAGCACCCGGCGGCAGGCCATCACCTTGGGGGCGTTACGGCGTTTCGGCGCCATCATGGTATCGCGCTCGCTGAAGGAGGCGGTGGACATCACCAACGCCATCGCCCCCGAGCACGTCCAGATCATGGTGCGCCGGCCGGAGAAGTGCGTCGACGCGGTGCGCAACGCCGGCGCGATCTTCGTCGGTGCCTATGCCACGCCGCCCCTCAGCGACTACGTGGCCGGCCCCAACCACGTGCTTCCCACGGGCGGCAGCGCGCGTTTCTTCTCGCCCCTGGGGGCCTACGATTTCGTCAAGCGGACCAGCATCGTGCGCGCCGAAGCCAAGGGCTTGGCGGCGCTGGCCCCGGCCGTCATCCACCTGGCGCGCCGGGAGGGGTTGCACGAGCACGCCCGGGCCGTGGAGGCGCGGAACCCGGCGGGCTGAGCGCCGGACACGGGTCAGGAGAGGATAGATGGGTAGAACGGCAACGGTTCACCGCAAGACCAGGGAAACGGACATCACCACCGTCGTCGACATCGACGGCAAGGGCGCGGCCCAGGTGGAGACGGGCATCCCGTTCTTCGACCACATGCTGGAGATCTTCAGCCGCCACGGCCTGTTCGACGTCACGGTCAAGGCGGAAGGGGATCTCGAGGTGGACTACCACCACACGGTGGAGGACGTGGGGCTCACCCTCGGTCAGGCGTTCAAGGACGCCCTGGGGGACAAGCACGGCATCCGCCGGTTCGGCGAAGCCACGGTGCCGCTGGACGAGGCGCTGGCGCGGGTGGTGGTGGACCTGAGCGGCCGCCCCTACATGGCTTACCGGGTCAAGATCCGCGGCGGCCGGGTGGGACCTTCGACACCGACCTGCCGCACGAGTTCTACCAGGCCTTCGTCAACCAGCTCGGCATGAACCTGCACATGGACGTCCAGCACGGCGAGAACCCGCACCACGTCATCGAGGCGTGCTTCAAGGGGTTCGCCAGGGCCATGGACCGGGCCACGGGGCTGGACGAGCGGATCGAGGGGGTGCTTTCCACCAAGGGGAGCCTGTGATCCTGCGGTTTCGGGAACATGGCTGCAGGGGCGGGTTTCAAACCCGCCCGCGCGGCGTCTTCCGTTACCTCTGCACCCTCCGTCATTCCCGCACCCTCTGTCATCCCCGCCTCCTCCGTCATTCCCGCGAAAGCGGGAATCCAGGGGGGCGGGGCGGGGCAAACCTGGAGGAACTGAGATGATCGCCGTCGTCGACTACGGCATGGGTAATCTGAGAAGCGTCCAGAAAGGACTGGAGCGGGTCGGCTTCGAGGCGGAGGTCACCCGGGACCCCGGCCGCATCGCCGAGGCCCGCGGGGTCGTGCTGCCCGGAGTGGGTGCGTTCCACACCTGCATGGAAAATCTTCAGCGCTTCGGCCTGGTGGACGTCATCCGGGACGTGGTGCGCCGGAAACGGCCGTTCCTGGGCATCTGCCTGGGGTTGCAGCTCCTCTTCGACGAGAGCGAGGAGTTCGGCTCGCCGGACGGCCTGGGGCTGGTGCCGGGGAAGGTCCTCGGCTTCTCGGCCTCCGACGGCCTCAAGGTGCCGCACATGGGCTGGAACGCCATCGAGATCCGCAAGCCCACGCGTTTTCTGGATGGCATCGACGATGGCTCCCAGGTCTACTTCGTGCACTCGTTCTACGCCGCGCCCGCGGACGAGTCGGCGGTGGCCACCGTCACCTCCCACGGAACGCCCTTCGTCTCCAGCATCGCCACCGACCACCTCTTCGCGTGCCAGTTCCATCCCGAGAAGAGTCAGGCCATCGGCCTGCGCATCCTCGAAAACTTCGGGCGCTTTGCCGGGAACGGGTCCGCGGCCTGACCGCGTCCGACTCCGCCGACATGCTGATCATACCCGCCATCGACATCAAGGACGGCCGTTGCGTGCGCCTGTACCAGGGCGACATGGACCGGGAGACCGTGTACTACCAGCAACCCCTGGACGCCGCCCGGCATCTGGCGGCGGACGGCGCCCGCATGATCCACGTGGTGGACCTCAACGGCGCGGTGGAGGGCCGTCCGGTCCACCTGTCCGAGCTGGCCGCCATCTGCGCCGAATCCGGTGTCGCCGTGGAAGTGGGCGGCGGGCTGCGGACCCTCGAGGCGGTGGAGCAGGCCATGGCCGCGGGCGTGGAGCGGGTGGTCATCGGCACCAAGGCGTACGAGGACCAGGATTTCCTGCGCGCGGCGTGCGAGCGTTTCCCCGGCCGGGTGGTGGTGGGCATCGACGCTCGTGCCGGGAAGGTGGCGGTCCGGGGCTGGCGCGACGACACCGCCATGGACGCGCTGGAGCTGGCGCGACGGTGCGAGCAGGACGGCGCCGCCCGGATCATCTACACCGACAGCAGCCGCGACGGCACCGGCTCGGGCGTGAACGCGGAGCAGACCGCGCAGGTGGCCCGGGCGGTGGGCATCCCGGTCATCGCGTCCGGCGGGGTCGGCTCGCTGGACGACATCCGCGCGCTCGCGGGTCTGGCGAGCGAAGGCATCGAGGGGGTCATCGTGGGCCGGGCACTGTACAACGGCGCCTTTTCACTGGCCGACGCCATGGCGGCGGCGGGAGGGGACGATGCTCACTAAGCGCATCATCCCCTGTCTCGACGTGGATGCCGGCCGGGTGGTGAAGGGTATCCGCTTCGTGGATATCCGCGACGCCGGGGACCCGGTGGAGGTGGCCCGGGCCTACGACGCGGCCGGAGCCGACGAGCTCTGCTTCCTGGACATCACCGCCTCTCACGAGCAGCGCGGCATCATCCTGGACGTGGTGGCGCGCACCGCCGACGAGATCTTCATGCCGCTGACCGTGGGCGGCGGCATCCGGGAGAACGCCGACATCCGCCGGCTGCTCAAGGCCGGCGCCGACAAGGTCTCCATCAACACC
>CAZVUC010000024.1:0-5341 GCA_964630405.1 uncultured Syntrophobacterales bacterium
ACCTACTCCAGCCGCGGCACCGTCATGGCCGGCAACGCCGTGCACCTCACCGCCCAGGCGCTCAGGAAAAGGCTCCTGGAGGTGGCCTCGCGGCGCCTGGAGACCGACCCCGCGGGGCCACCTCCAGGAGCCTTTTCCTGAGCGCCTGGGCGGTGAGGTGCACGGCGTTGCCGGCCATGACGGTGCCGCGGCTGGAGTAGGTGCCGCCGCCCCAGGGCATGAGGTCGGTGCTGCCGTGGAACACGGTGATCCACTCCATGGGCACGCCCAGGGAGTCGGCGCAGATCTGCGCCATGATGGTCTCGTGCCCCTGTCCCAGGGTGGCGATGCCCAGATAGACGGCCACGCTCTCGGGGCCGGCAATGACGATGCGGGCGCCCTCCGACGGCCCCAGGCCCGTGTTCTTCACGAACCAGCCGATGCCGATGCCGTGGTAGCGCCCGTCCCGCTTCCGCCCCTGGAGCGGCCGCAGCTCGTCCCAGCCGAAGCGTTCCAGGGCGTGCTCCAGCGCCCGCGGATAGTCGCCGCTGTCGAACACGGTGGAGGCGATGCCGGGCCGGGTGGGGCCGAGCTCGTAGGGGATCTCCTCCGGCTGGATGAGGTTCTTGCGGCGCAGGTCGATGGGGTCCATGCCCAGGTCCCCGGCCACCATGTCGAGCATGCGCTCGCGGAAGTAGCACGACTCGTAGCGCCCGGGCGCGCGGTAGGTGCCCACCCCCATCTTGTTGGTCATGACGCAGCGGATGTGGGCCTCGTAGGCCGGAATCCGGTAAGGCCCCGGCAGCACTCCGGCCGTGGACGCCGGCACCAGTCCGCCGTGGGTGCGGATGTGCGCGCCCATGTCGCCGTGGATGTGGGCGCGCATGCCCAGCAGCGTGCCGTCCCGGCGGGCGGCGATCTCCAGCTCGCAGTGGACTTCCCGCGAGTGGTTGGCCGCCATCAGGTGCTCGCGCCGGTCCTCGATCCACTTGACCGGCCTTCCCAGCTTCATGGCCGCGTAGGGGACCAGGAAGTCCTCCGGGTAGAACTCGCCGCGGATGCCGAAGCCGCCGCCCACGTCGGGCTCCATGAAGTGGATGCGGTGCTCGGGCAGCTCCAGCAGCGACGACAGCACCGCGCGGTTGAAGTGAGGCACCTTCGTCATCCCCCACACCGTCACCTCGTTCCGGCCCGCGTCCCAGGACGCCACCAGGCCGCGGGTCTCCATGGGGTTGCCGGTATGGCGGTGCGTCCGCAGCACCTCCTTGCGGGTGTACTCGGCGTCGCGGAACGCCCCGTCCACGTCGCCCAGCTTGATGTCATGGCCGCCGGCCACGTTGGTGCCCTGCTCCTCGTGGATGATCACGTCGCCGCGCAGTGCCGCCTCGACGTCCGGCACCACCGGAAGCGGCTCGTACTCCACCCCGATCAGGTCGGCGCCGTCCTCCGCCACGTAGCGGTCCACCGCCGCCACCAGCGCCACCGGCTCGCCCACGTAGGCGACCTTGCCCCGGGCCAGCGGGTACTGCAGGAAGCGGTCCAACCCGTCCAACTGGTACATGCGGAGCGGGATCGGCTTGACGCCCGCCGGCAAATCCGCGAAGGTGAGCACGCCGACGACCCCCGTGAGCTTCAGGGCCTCCGACACGTCCACCGACCGGATGCGCGCGTGCGCGTGCGGGCTCCGCAGGACGGCCGCGTACAGCATCCCGGGCAGCTTCACGTCGTCGATGAACGTGGCCCTGCCGGTCAGGAAACGAACGTCTTCGCCGCGCCGGATCGGCGCCCCGATGTAAGTCTGCGTCATGTTTCGCTCCAAGGGTTGACCCGAATGTTATTCAGGCCCCTTTCCGTCATTCCCGCGAAAGCGGGAGTCCAGGTGGGGTGGGGCCGGGGAAACACTGACGCCGTGTCCCTCCGCCGCCCCTGGATTCCCGCTTTCGCGGGAATGACGGAAAGGAGGATCGGGCTCCGCAGAAGGATACTACACTAGTACGCGCGTGTCGCGTTTCGCAAAACGATGTTGCTCTTCACACAACTCACCCGGCCGGAGACCCTGCTGATGGCTCTGTGGGGGAGCCAGCTTGTCCGGATGGCATGGCCGTCCGCGGCCACGGACCTGGCGGGGGCGGTCTTCGCCGCGTTGTTCATCCTCCGCGTGTTCGTGTTCCTGCGCCGGCCGACCATCGTGCTGTGCAGCGCGCTCGCCGCCCTGGCCGCGGTGCTCATCTTCATCTACGGCGGCCCGGCCACCGTGCTGGTAGGGTTCGAGGCGGCGCCCATGTTCGCGGGCTTCTTCGGCACCATCGTGCTGCTGCGCGCCACGGGGGAGCAGCTCCGGCAGATCGCCCATGCCCGCGAGCTGTTCGAGCGGCTCGAGCCCGACCACCGGCTGGGCGGCTTCCTGGTGGGCAGTCACCTGCTGGCGGTGGTGCTGGGCCCCGGCGCCTACGCCATCACCGCCCCCATCATAGGCCAGAGCAAGGCGGAGGAGGAGCACCTGGCCGCCATGCGCGCCTGCCACCGCGGCGGCGGCCTCGCCGGCCTGTGGTCGCCGTTCTGGATCGCCATGGCGCTGTCGTCGCAGTACGTGCCGGGAGTGCCGCTCTGGCAGACCATGGCGTTGGGCATGTCCATGGCCGCCTGCGCGCTGACCGCCTCCCACGTGCTCTTTGCCCCGGAACCGGGCATCGCCCTCCTGTGGCGGGCGCTCCGGAGCCTCCAGCCCATCGTCCCGCCGGTGGCGGCCTGCGTCCTGTCGGTGGCGCTTCTGTCCGGCGTCACGGCGCTGTCGGGCCTGGAGGCGCTGATCGTGAGCGTGCCGGTCCTGTGCGCCCTGGCGCTCCTGGGGAAGGGCCGGCGCGCGTTCGTGACGGCCCTGGCCGGCACCTACCGGGGCACCGCCCATATCGGCAACGAGATCGCGATCCTGACCATCTCGCTGGCCCTGGGCGGGGTGATCCGCCACGTCTTCGCGCAGACCGGCATTACCGGCTGGATCGGCGGCCTCGACCTGCCCGCCATCGCCGTCATCGCCACCATGATCGGCGCCACCTCCCTCGGCGCCCTGCTGGGGGTGCACCAGGTCGTGTCGGTGTCGCTGCTCCTGTCCGTGTTCTCGGACCTGCCGGTGCGGGTGGCCGGCGTGGTGCTCATCGAGGCCACCCTGGCCGCGTGGTGCTGCTCGTCCATCATCGGCCTCTCCGCCATCATGGTCGGCACCGCCACCACCATGTTCCGCGTCTCCCCGGGACAGGTCATCCTCGGACCCAACCTCCAGTTCGCCGCCCTGTTCGCCATCGGCTGCATCCTGGCGCTGGCCGGCGTGAACGCACTGCTGGTGTAGGGTCGTGGGCCGGCCCGGCGAACTTGGCGTGACCGGGCGAATATGGAAGACTACGCGGATGGGGCCCGGCCATGAGGCGCCGACGAGAGGCAAGGGGAGAGGCTGAATGAGCGGTCTGGCGAAGGACACGAGGACGACGACGATTCCGGCGCTCCGCTACAAGGATGCGGGCCGGGCCATCGACTGGCTGTGCGAGGCCTTCGGCTTCGAGCGGCACCTGGTGGTGCCGGGGGAGGGCGGGCTCATCCTCCACGCGCAGCTCATGTTCGGCAACGGCATGGTGATGCTGGGCTCCGCCCGGGACGACGACCACGGGGTGCTTCACCGACCCCTGGCCAAGCCCGGCGATCCGGTGTCGCAAACCATCTATCTCATCGTCACCGACGTGGACGCGCACCACGCCAGGGCCGCGGCCGCGGGTGCCGAGATCGTCATGGCTCCCGAGGACCAGGAACACGGCGGCCGGCTCTACTGCTGCCGCGACCCGGAAGGCAACCTCTGGTGCTTCGGCAGCTACGACCCTTGGGACGGAGCCGCTTAGGCATACGACGAAAGGAGAGCACCATGAAACGGACCTTGAAGACGGTGGCGGCCCTGGGCCTGTGCCTGGCATTGAGCGGGGTGTTGACGGCGGACAGGGCGCGGGCGGCGGACGACGCGGTTTCGCGGCACATGGTGGCGCAGGCGATGCTCACGGCCCATTTCGTCGCCGCCGCGGTCAAGGCGGGCATGAGCAGGGACGAGATCAACGCGGCGCTGACCGAGGTGGCCGCGGGATCGGCCATCTCGGAGTTCTGGATCAGCGACGAGAAGGGCCGCATCGAGTTCACCAACATCCCGGGCGCGAGCTTCCGGTTCCCCACCGACCCGGCGGGCAAGAGCCAGGCGGCGCCCTTCGCGGCGCTGCTGGACGGCAGCAAGAGCGTGGTGGTCCAGGGCTTCCAGGCCCGTGAGCTCGACGCCAAGGTGTTCAAGTACGTGGGCGTCGCCGGCGTCGACAAGCGCCGCATCGTCCAGGTTGGCGTGTCCAAGGCGCCCTGACAGCTCGTGAAAGGGTCCTCATGCGGCACCTTCGAATCGCGCTTCTCTCGATGTTCGTGACCGCCGCGGTCCCGGCCGTAACACTCCCACGGACCGCCGCGGCGGCTGACGACGTCTATCTCCGGGCCGGCGCCGTCCTCGACGGCTCGAAATCGACACGGTTCACGGACGTGGACTGCTCGAGCACCTCTCCGGCGGCCCTCTACGGCTGCGGCAACGGCATCGACGGCGCGCCGCTGAGCTCCGTCGGCGATTTCGGAACCAACGCCGGCTTCGAGCTCGGGCTCGGTTATGCGACCGCGCGCGCCCTCCGCCTGGAAGCCGTGGTCCAGCACCACCCCCGCATCCACTTCAAGGGCCGCGCCAACTTTCGCCAAACCACCGGCAGACAGGACGTGTCGGCCAAGCTGTCCACCCTCTCCGGCATGCTCGCCGCTTACGTGGACCTCCCGGCGCTGGGTCTCCCCCGCCTGGGTCCTTTCAGTCCGTTCGCCGGCGCCGGCGCCGGCCTGTCCCGGATCCGAATCGACGACACCCACATGGAGTTCCGGAGGACGAGGACCATCGTCCCGGGCGGACGACGGACGGGTTTCACATGGATGGCCACCGCGGGGTTCGCGGTGTCCTTGGGCGAAAAGGTGACGCTTGACCTGGCCTGGCGCTATACCGATTACGGCCGGGTAGAAACCGGCGAAGCCACCGGCCGCGTCGAGTTCCGTGACGGCAGGCCGCCGATCCCGCTCCCTCTCGCCCGGACCAAGGCGGAGGTCCGGCGCCATGGATTGTCGGCATCGCTACGCTATGCGTTCTGAACGCTCGACCGGAAGGAGACCACCGGCGAGGGACGCGGTTCACGAGCTGCGAGGCGAGGCAGTCACCCCGAATCGTCATTCCCGCCCCCCCTCCGTCATTCCCGCGAAAGCGGGAATGACGGAGGGGGGGCGGGAATGACGATTCGGGGTGACTGCCTCGCCT
>CAZVUC010000025.1:0-58611 GCA_964630405.1 uncultured Syntrophobacterales bacterium
GTCATCGCCAGCGAGGCGGCCAACGACTCCAAGGACGGCGGGGCGCTGCTGACCACCCTGAGCTTCGGCATTCCCGGCAGCCTGGCCATGGCCCTGTTGCTGAGCATCTTCATCATGCACGGGGTCTCGCCGGGGCCGCAGCTGATCGTGAAGCAGCCCATCTTCGTGTGGACACTGCTGATCGGCTACGTCGTCGCCAACGCCTTCGCCAGCATCTTCGGCCTCCTGACCGCCCGCTACCTGGCCATCGTCACCCGCGTGCCCGTGCACTACCTGTCCGCCATCATCGCCGTGGTGGCGCTGGTGGGCACCTACATCCTGCGGGAGAACATCTGGGACGTGATGCTGGTGTTGCTGCTGGGGGTGCTGGGCTTCGGCATGCGGCGGGCCGGCGTGCCGGTGCTGCCGCTGGTCATCGGCTTCGTGCTGGGCAAGCTCGCCGAGAATTCGTTCCTGCTGACCGTGCGCCTCAACGACGGCAGCTATCTCGGTTTCTTCGACAGCGTGATCTCCTGGATCCTCATCCTGACGATGGTAGCGGTCCCGGTCATCGCGCGGCTGCGTAACCGCTGACGGTCATGAAGCGCGTGAACCACAGCTACGTGATCGTCAACCTGCTCTACCTCGCGCTGGTGCTGCTGGTGGTGGTGCCCTCCCTCGGCTTCGAGGGACAGGCCGGTCTGGTGCCGCTGGTGCTGGGAATCCCGACCCTGGTGATGATCCTGTTCTCCCTGGGACGGGAGCTGCTCGCCCCGCGGGCGGCGCCGGACGACTCCGCCGAGGTGGCGCCCTGGACCCGGGCCGTCCCCATCGTGGCATGGCTGGCGGTCTTCTGCCTGCTGGTCTTCCTCATCGGCTTCCTGCTCACCATCCCCGTCTATGTCGTGCTGTTCCTGCGCAGCTTCGGAAAACTCTCCTGGCAGCGCTGCGCCATCGCGGGCGTGACGGTCTGGGCGCTGGTGTACGTGAGCCTGAAGTTCCTGCTGCACCGGATCCTGTTCGAAGGCGTGCTGTTCGGCGCCATCCCGCCGCTGCTGTAGTGTCCTGTTTGAAACCCGGCCCTGCGGGGTTCAAAAAGAACCGTGGACCGGACCGGCGCACGCCGGAACCCCGACTTGTTGCTTCAACTTCATGCGTGCCGAATTCGTAGCTCTTGCCGCCGCCATCCTCTACTCCGGAGGCTCCATCACCGCGCGCATGGGGATGCACCACTCCTCCCCACTGACCGCGGCCTGTGTGCTGCTTTGCCTGCGCACCGTCGTGTTCTGGATCGGGGTCTACGTGATGGGCGGAATCCCCCACGTCGAGTGGCTGCCGCTGCTGCTGTTCGTCGGGCTGGGAGTGCTGCAGACCGCCACGAGCCTGCTCCAGTTGACCGGCATTCACCGTTTGGGCGTATCCCGGGCCGAACCCCTGCGCAACACCTACCCGCTGTGGAGCGCCGTCATCGCCATCGTGTTCCTCGGCGAGCAGGCGAGCCCGGGGATCATCGCCGGGACCTTGCTCGTGGTGGGCGGCATCGCCCTGATCTCCTGGCAACCGGAGGAATCCGGGCTGCGCTACCGCTGGTGGGAGGGGATCTTCTCGCTCCTGGCGGCCCTGTTCGCCGGCATCGCCTTCCCGATCAGGCGCATCGCCTTCGACATCTCCAACGAGCCCCTCTACTTCGCGGCCATCCTGGCCGTCGTGTCCTTCGTCTCGCTGGGTCCGTACGTGTCCGTCCGCCTCCGCAGCGAGTCGTTCGTGCTCAACCGCCGGGCAGTGCTCCCGTTCATCCTGTCGGGCTTGTTCGAGTCCGCGGCCTCGCTGCTGTCGCTCATCGCCGTAAGCCTCGGCCGGGTCGTGGTGGTGTCCCCCATCGTCGCCTCCACCCCCTTGTGGACCCTGATCCTGACCGTGGCCTTCCTGCGCGGCCTCGAGCGCATCAACGCCCGCACCGTCACCGGCACCTTCGCGGTCATGACCGGCACCATCTCCATCATCCTGAGCCGCTGAGGCCCTCCAGGTACGCCTGGATGACCGTGTTGTACCAGGGCGTGGCATTGCGGCGGTCGTGGAAGCCCACGTGGCCGCCGTCGTCGGCGAGCATCAGGGTGACGTTGGGCGGCGTGTCGCGGGCGATGTCCTCGTAAGGCGCGGCGGGTATCCAGGGATCGTTCCTGGCGTGCAACAGCAGCAATGGTATGTCGATGCGGTCCAGCAATCCCGTGACCGAGCAGCGCTCGTAGTAGTCGTCGGCGTCGGCAAAGCCGTGGTGCGGCGCGGTGAAGGCGTTGTCGAACTCGTAGATACTGCGGGCGGCCTCGACGTCCGCGCGTTGCCTTGGAGAAATCTCGGAGGCGCCGCCGATGACCGCCTCCTTCATGCGCACCAGCAGCCACCGATGATACAGCACATTGCGGGGGCTCATCAGCCTGCGAATCACGGCTGCCAGATCGAGAGGCGTCGAGACCGTTACCGCGCAGACGGGCGAAACCTCGTACGCATATCGCGCCAGACAGTGCAGCATCACGGTGCCGCCGAGGGAGAACCCGATCAGCACGACTCCGCGGCGGGCCTCCTCGATATCGAGGGACGACAAGACCGCCGCGACGTTGTCTCCGGAACCGCCGCAATAGCTTCTACGGCAAGTCTCCCGCGACGGGCCCGCGCCCCGGAGGTTGAGGCGCATGACCGGATATCCGAGGTTGAGGAAGGAGCGCGTCGTCTCGAACATGTAGGAGCTGCCCTCGCAGCCGGTGAGGCCGTGCACCAGGATCACCAGCGGGCGGTCCGTGACACGGTTGGGGCGATGCAGCGCGGCAACCAACGCGTCGCCGCCTCCATCCGGCAACGGGAAGCTCAAGCGTTCCGACGGCCAGGCGGACAAATCCTCGCTGGCGGGAAAGAAGTAGTAACGGAGCGTCTGAAGATCACCACCCAGCCACGGGAATCGCGGCGCGAAGTCAAAGTCGACTGCCTCGTGCGCCCGGGAGGAAGTCCCGGGCATTGAATCAGTCGGTGGCGGCATCACTGCCCGCATCGACTCTGGTGACGCCCAGGCCCGGCCCTTCCGGGACCCCGAGCTTGCCGTCCACCACCTTGATGCCGGTGAACGGATCGCCGGTGAGTCCCTCGCACTCGCCGATCTCGCAGAACTCGGAGACGCCGGGAGAGCTGAGGGCGAGATGCAGCAAGGCCGCGTCTCCCACCATGCAGGCGGCGATGTTGCTGAGGCCGCACTCGGTTCCGGTGAGGGCGCACATGTCCGCGATCTGCCGGGCCTGCTGCACCCCGCCGGCCTTGAGAATGCCGGTGTTGATGGAGTCGCAGCCGCCGGCCCGGATGAGCCTGAAGGCTTCGTGCACCGACGACGCCGACTGGTCGGCCTCGATCTTGACGCTCGACTGCGCCTTCACCTCGGCCAGAGCGGCGTAGTGATGCCGGAACACCGGCTGCTCGAACACCGCCACCCCGAGCTCGGCCATGCCCGCCGCCATGCGGACGGCGGATTTCGCGTCGAAGGCCTCGTTGGCGTCCACCTTGATGTAGATGTCCGGCCCCACCGCGTCGCGGACGGCGGTGACCCGCGCCAGGTCCAACCCCACCTCGCCCCTGACCTTGAGCTTGAGGGCGCGATAACCCTGACCCACCAGCTCCCGGCACTCCCGGGCCATCTCCAGCGGCTGACCCACGCTCACCATCTTGATGACCGTGATCTCCTTGCGCACGAGCCCGCCCAGGAGCACGTAGAGGGGCGCTCCGTAGCACTTGCCCAGCAGATCGTACAGCGCCATGTCCAGGCCGCCCTTGGCGCGCCGGTTGTCCACCATCCGGAAGTTGATGAGTTGGTTCAGCCGGTTCAACTCCTCTATGGGTTGCCCCACCAGCAGCGGCCGCATGATCTCCTCGATGGCGTACCGGACCGAAGCGGGGGTCTCGCCGGTCCTGGGAAACACGTCGATGTAACCGTAGCCGGTGTGCCCCGAGTCCGACTCCACGCTCACCAGCAACCCGTTGGACGAGTAGAACTGGTTGGTGGCGGTGATGAGGGGTTTCTTGTACGGAAGCTCAAGAGTCTCCACCTGCAGGCCGGTGATCTTCATGGTCGCGCTCCTTGAAAGAGAAACGGAATAACTCTACTCCTCACCACCCGACTGACCCCGCGGCCCGGCGCGCCGGACCAGCGTGTCCACCGCCAGCACCCCCTGTCCCTCCGGCAGGACCATCAGGGGGTTGAACTCGATCTCGTCCACCTCTTCGCGGAAGTCCAGCGCCAGCCGGGACAGCGCCACGATGGCCTCCGCCAAGGCTTCAACGTCGGCCCTCGGCCGGCCGCGGACGCCGGTGAGCAGCGGATAGGTGCGGGTCTCGCGGATCATGTCATGGGCCTCCTCGAGGCCCAGCGGCGGCAGCCGGAACGATACGTCCTTCAACACCTCGGTGTAGATGCCGCCCAGGCCGAACACGAGGCAGATGCCCAGGTCCGGCGTGCGCGAGGTCCCGATGATGACCTCGGCCACGCCCTCCACCATCTTCTGCACCAGCACACCGTCGATGCGGGCATCCGGCGCCTTCCTCCCCACGTCTTCCAGCAGCCGGTCGTAAGCCCGCCCCACCTCTTCCACGCTCGTCAGGTTGAGTCGAACGCCTCCCGCCTCGGTCTTGTGGGGCAGGTCCGCCGACTCGACCTTCAGGGCCACCGGGAATCCCATGTCCACGGCGGCTTCCGCCGCCTCCTCGCGGGAACGGGCCAGGCTCTCCGGAGCCGTTGGGATGCCGTAGGCCCGAAGCAACCGCCGCACCGTGGCGTGGGAGGCGTCGCCGCCGGCGAGGAACGGACTGAGCGCCTCGGTCTCCGCCGTGTCCCCCACGGGCGCCGCCGCGCCGGACGCGACGCTTGTGCGGCGCCGCGACAGCGCGAGGACGTCGCGCACGGCGCGCAGCGACTTCTCGTACTCCAGCAGCAAGGGCACGCCCAGCTCGTTGAAGAACTCGAACCAGGAGCGGTCGAGCTGTTCACTCGCACGGGAGAGGAACAGGAACGGCTTTCCGCCGCCCCGGAGCGCGGCCGTCGACTCCCGGTACAACTGCGTCAGGCGGTCGCTGGGGCTCTTGGGCAGGTTCAGGCGGCAACAGACCACCGCAAAGTTGTCGTCGCGCATGAAGGTTTCCAGGCATTCGAGATATCCGGGGCGGTTCGCCCAGTGCAGCTCCTCGATGTCCAGGGGGTTGCCGTTGAAGCTTTCCTTGTCGAAGTAGCTGCGCAGCGCTTCGTAAGTGCCGTCCGCGGGCTCGGGCAGGTCCACGCCGTTGCGTTCGCAGATGTCGGCGAGAAAGCTGCAATCACCGCCCGAGATGGTGACGATGCCGGCGCCGCCGGTGGCGGGCAGGTGGTAAGGCTCCGGAGTCCCCACGGCCAGGGCGGTGACTTCCAGCATCTGGTCCAGGTTGTCCACCGGGATGACGCCCTTCTGCCGGAACAACCCGTCCCACACCGCGCCGGAAGTGGCCATGTTGCCCGAGTGGGAGGCGACAGCGCGCCCGCCCTTCTGGGAGCGCCCGAGCCGCAGCGCGATCACCACCTTCTCGCGTTCCCGCGCGCGGTCCAGCAGCCCCGCCATCTCCTCGGGACGGCTCATGGACTCGATGACGGCGACGATGATCCGGGTGCCGTCGTCGTCCACCGCGGCCCGCAGGTAGTCGGTGAAGCCCGCGCCCACCTGATTGCCCGGCGCGATGGCGTAACGAAACCCCAGGCAACGGTCGGCGGCGGTGTTGAGGAAGAGGTTGAGCAGGCCGGCGCTGCTGAACACCGCGCTCACGGGTCCGGTGGTGAGGCGCTCGGGGAGCGGCGACGACCACAGCGCGGCGCCGCATTCCAGGGACAGATAGCCCAGGGTGTTGGGGCCGGCCAGCGCGATGCCGTGCTCGCGCACGATACGGGCCAGCTCCGCCTGATGCCTCCGGCCCGCGTCGTCGAACTCGCCGAAGCCCGTGGCCACGGTGAGGGCGGCGCGTACGCCCTTGGCGGCGCATTCCTCCATCACCTGCACCGTGCCGTCGCGCGGAATCGCGATGACCGCCAGGTCCACGTCTCCCGGCACCGCGCCCACCGAAGGGTAGCATGGCAGATCGAAGAGCTGCTCGTAGCGCGGATTGACGGGGTAGATGCGATCCTTGGGAAAGCCGAACCGGAACAGGTTGCGCATGAGCGCGGCCGCGTGGGGCGCCCGTTCCGACGCTCCGATCAGCGCGATGTTCCGGGGCTTGAGCAACGCCGCGAGGCGGTCGGGATCGGGGGCAGCGTCCATGGGCATCCCGCGGATCAACGACCGCTGGTCCGCGCCGCCGCAGCTCGCACCGCGCGCATGATGTTGGGGTAGCCGCCGCAGCGGCACAGGTTGCCGGAAAGGTAATCGCGGATCTGGTCGTCGGTAGGGTCGCCGTGCTCCTCGAGCAGCGCCTTGGCGGCCATGATGAAGCCCGGGGTGCAGTAACCGCACTGGGCGGCGTCGTTGTCGAGAAACGCCTGCTGGATGGGGTGCAGCGCGTCGTCGCCGGCCAGCCCCTCGACGGTCTCCACGGAACGGCCGTCCAGGCGGGCGGCCAGAAGAAAACAGGCGCTCACCGGGCGTCCGTCCAGGAGCACGGTGCAGCTCCCGCAGGCCCCCACGCCGCATGCTTCGCGCACGCTCCACAGTTTGAGCCCGTCGCGCAGGACCTCCAGCAGGGTATCGGCGTCGTTGACCTCCAGCTCCCGCTGCTGGCCGTTGACCGTCAGGCTGACGTTACGTTCCACTAGAATCGGCTCCGTGAATCCCGGTCCCCGATGACGCCGAGGGCGCCCCCTTGAGGGCCTGGTAGATCCTTTCCGCGGTCAGCGGGATGTCGCGGACGCGTACGCCCACGGCGTCCTCCAGCGCGTTGGCCACGGCCGCGGCCACGGTCAGGGCGCCGGTCTCGCCGATACCCTTGGCGCCGAAGGGGCCGTCCTTGTGGGGCACCTCCACCACGATGGGGTGACAGGCCGCGGGCACGTCCTTGATGGAGGCGATCTGGTAGTCCAGCAACGACCCGTTGAGAAGCTGCCCGTCCTGGAACACCATCTGCTCGAACAGCGTCAGCCCCAGGTGCATGGTGGCGGCGCCCACGAGCTGCTGCTCGCAGTACTTGGGGTTGATGGCGGTGCCGGCGTCGCCGGCGGCGTGGAACTGCAACACCTCCAGGCGGCCGGTCTCCGTGTCCACCTCCACCTCCACGGCGCTGGCCGAGGCGAACCAGTACTCGGTGCATTTCTCGGACATGCCGGTCTCGGGGTCCATGGGCGTCACCACCGGCTGGCACAGGCCTTCTCCCACCATGGTGGTGCCGAGGCTTCCGAACCTGGCCAGGAACGCCTCGGTGACGGTCATGCCGCGCTCCTCGGCGCCGCGCACGAACACCCGCCCGTCCCGCGATTCCAGGTCGGCGGCGTCGATCTCCAGCTTCCCGGCCACGGCCTCGAACAGCTCGGCCTTGACCTTGGCCGCGGCCGTGCGCACGGCGTTGCCCATGTGGTAGGTGGAGCGGCTTCCCGCGCTGATGGTGTCGTAGGGGGTGACGTCGGTATCCGGCTGCACCACGTGGACCCGGTCATGGGAAATCCCCAGCTCCTCGGCCGCGATCTGGGCCAGCAGGCTCTCCGAGCCCTGGCCCATCTCCACCGTGCTGCTGAGCACGTTGGCGCTGCCGTCCGCATTGAGGATGACGATGGCCCCGGAGATGGACGGCGTCAGCACCGCCTTGACCCCGCAGGCGATGCCCTTGCCCCGCCGCTTGCTGCCCGAGGGCGGCGCCTTGGGTTGATCCCAGCCCACGGCCTCGGCCGCCCGCTGCACCGACTCCTTCAGCCCGCAGGCATGGACCGGCGTTCCGGTGACGAAGAGGTCGCCCTCCTCCAGCGCGTGCTCCAGGCGGAACTCCACCGGGTCCACGCCGAGACCTCTGGCGACGATGTCCATCTGGGAGTCGTAGGCCCAGATCACCTGCGGCACGCCGAAGCCACGGAACGGGCCGGCCGGCGGCTTGTTGGTGTAGACGCAGTAGGAATCGATGGAGACGTTGGGGATCTTGTACGGCCCGGAGGAAGTGTAGCCCGACTTGTGGACGATCCGCGGCCCGATCTCGGCGAAGGCGCCGGTGTCCCAGTAGACCTCGCACTTGCGCGCGGTCATGGCGGACCCCTTGACCGCGGTCTTGAGCTTCACCACCACGCCGTGCTTGGTGACGGTCTGGAACTCCTCCTCGCGGCTCAGGCTGTACTTCACCGGCCGGCCCGTCTTCATGGCGAGCAGCGCCACGATCGGCTCGAGCTTGTTGTAGAGCTTGGCGCCGTAGCCGCCGCCCAGGTACGGCACCCGCACGCGGATGCGGTTCATGGGCACGCCCAGCATGCGCGCCAGCTCGCCGCGGACGAAGGACGGCGACTGGCTGGCGGTGTGGATGTTGATGCGCCCGCTCTCGTCCACGTACGCCAGCGAGACGTGGGCTTCCATGGGCACGTGCTGGGCCGGCGGCGCGGTGAACACGTCCTCGAAGATCCGGTCTGCCTCGGCGAAGGCCTGGTCCACGTCGCCCTTGCGCAGCTTGTAGTGGTAGCAGATGTTGGACCGGTCGCCGGCCTTGACGTGGGCCAGGTCGGCGAAGGCTCCAGAGGGGCGGATCTCGTCGTGGACGATGGGGGCGTCCGGCTTGATGGCGTCGAGCACATCCAGCACCACCGGCAGCGGCTCGTACTCCACCTCCACCTGCTCCAGCGCCTCTTCCGCCGCGCGCCGGCTCTCCGCCGCCACCGCCACCACCTGCTCGCCCTCGTGGCGCACCCGGTCGATGGCCAGCACCGGCTGGTCCGCGAACGCCGGCCCGTGGTAGGGCGTGATGCCGGGCATGGCGGCGATGTCCGCGCCCGTGAGCACCGCGGCCACGCCGGGGGCGGCCTCGGCCCGGGACTTGTCGATGCGCACGATGCGCGCGTGGGGGTGGGGGCTTCTCAGCACCGCCACGTGCAACAGTCCCGGCGGCTCCATGTTGCCCACGTGCAGCGCCCGCCCCGTCACCTTCTGGACGGCGTCCCGGCGGTCGACCGCCTTGCCGACGATGGAATAGTCCGCCACGTTTTACCTCACGAAGACACCAACCCCCGTAGGGTCCGTCTGACCCACACGCGGGTCATCTCGCGCTTGTAGTCCGCGCTGCCGCGCAGGTCCGACACAGGGGACAACTGCCCGTCGACGGCATCGCAGACCGCCTCCCAAAGCTCCTCCGAGCAGCTTTCCCCCTGGAACCGATCCAGGCCGGCCGCCAGGAGCGGCGCTTCCGCCACGCCGCTCAAGCCGAGTCGCAACTCGCCGACATGCTCGTCCTCCAGGGACAGGAGCGCCGCCACCCCGATGCACGGCCAGTCGTTGGCCGAAAGCGAGCTGAACCGCGAGTAGGCCGTCCGGGCCCCGGCAGCCACGTGCGGCACGTGCACCTCCACCAGGATCTCTCCCGGCTCAATGGCCGTCTCGTACATCCCGCGGTAAAAGTCCTTCAACGCCACCACGCGGGTGCCCCCGGCTCCGGCCAGCACCACCTCCGCGCCGTGAACCAGCAGCGCCGGCGGCGGGTCCAGCCGGTAGTCCGCGTGGGCCAGGTTGCCGCCCACCGACGCGGTCTCCCGGATGCGCACGTTGCCCACGTGGCTGAACGCCTGTGCCAGCGCCGGCGCGCGCCTCTGCACCAGGGGCGAACGTTCCACCGACCGATGGGTGGCCAGCGCCCCGATGCTCAGGCCGTCGTCGTTGTCGGTAATCCGTTCGAGGCCCGGAATCGACTGCAGGTCCACCAGATGGGAGAAGCGCAACGCCCGCTGCTTCATCAGGATCACCAGCGTCGTGCCGCCGGCGATGGGCCGAGCCTCGTCGCCGTGGTCGAGAAGCATCTGGCTGGCTTCGGCCACGGTAGCGGGTTTCAGGAGGTCGAAAGCGGGAATGGTCATGATGGCTTGACAGTCCGGCAAAGCAGGAGTCGGGAATGGTCGGATTTATAGCCGTTAGGATGGTACTTGACAACGATGCCTCGAAGAATAGACCGCGCCCACCTTCTGCGCGACTGCGGCAACGATCCATTGATTGAGGGAGACACCGTCCTCCTTGGCCAGTCGCCTCCCCTGCCGGACCGAAATCCCGGACGTTGTGCGTCACGATAGCGTCAGCCCTTCCATTGACCGCCGCAATACGGAGGGTAAGGGCGCAGTTTCCCTTTGGAACTCCGGCGTGTTCCGACAATTCGGGAAGTCGGACTCCCGAATTTCAGTAGTTTGAAGCACCGTATTTCGGAAAATTGCTGGCGGCGCCTCCCTTGCGTTCAAAGTGACCCAACCTTGCAGCGCCACCCGCACGCTGCGAGAATGAAGCCCTCATGACCATCGGCATTCTCGCGTATGGTTCGTTGATTCCCAATCCGGGAGCGGAGATCGGGCCGGTGACGGTGCGCCGCATCGGCGGTGTGGAGACGCCGTTCCGGGTCGAGTTCTCCCGCAGCAGCCGCGTGCGTGACGGGGCGCCGACGCTGGTGCCGGTCACGCGGGGCGGGGCCAAGGTTGCCGGGGTGGTGCTGGTGCTGCACGACTCGGTCACCGAGACCGCGGCCCGGGACATGCTCTACCGGCGGGAGCGGAACCGGGTGGGCAGCGTGGACCGCTACGCGGACGCGGACCCGGCCAACCCGGACGGCGCCTTCCTTGGGAGGCTGGACGGTTTTGCCGGGCTGGACGTGGTGTTCCACGCGGCGTTGCGGGCAAACATCGAGGAGCCGACGCCCGGACGGCTGGCGCGTCTCGCCATCACGAGTGCCGCGGCTCCCTCAGGCGCCGTGGGGCGAGACGGCATCCGCTACCTCATGGACGCGCAAGAGAGCGGCATCGTCACGCCGCTCATGCCGGAGTACGAAGAGGAAATCCTCCGTCAGACGGGCGGCCGGGACCTGGAGGAGGCCCGGGCCGTCGCCTTGGGTAGGTCGCGCTAGCCGTCATTCCCGCGGAAGCGGGAATCCAGCGCATCCCACCCCCTGCTCGCGTATTGCTTCCAAGCCCGCGCAGAGCTATTCTGCTCTCGCACAACGGATTTCACCGTCCACGACGGAACCTTGGCGAGTCTAATAGTAGGCGCGGTCTGCTGACGGCCGGACCCATGCGAATTCCACCGAGAGCCAAGGTGCAGGTCACGGACATGTACACCCAACCGGACACCCCATCAGACCCATTCTCCCCAAACGACCAGCCACAGGTCCGCCGGCCACGGCCGACCGCGCCCGCCGTGCGCCGGGGACAGGGATCCATCTCGTGAAACGCTTGGCTGCCACCCTGATCGTCCTGGCGGTTGCCGTCGGGGTGCTCTACTACCTCGGCATCGGTCCTCGAATCGGCCTCGGGCCGTTTGAAATCGGCGCCGCCAAGAGCAAGCCGGAACAGGGAAACCCGGGACAGCGCGGCCCGGGGCAACGCCGCCGCGGCGGCCGCGCGGTCACCGTCAAGGCGGAGAAGGTTCGGGTGGGGGACGTCGAGGCCAAGCTGAGCTACGTGGGCTCGTTGGCGCCCGACGCGGCGGTCACCATAGCGCCGAAGACCTCCGGCCGGGTCGCCAAGCTGTTCGTCACCGTGGGCGAGCGGGTCAAGGAAGGCCAACTGCTGGGGCAGCTCGCGAAGGATGAGCTCACGGAAGAGTTGCGCGAGGCGCAGGCATCGCTTCGGGTGGCCCAGGCCACTCTCAAGGGCCGCCAGGCGGAGCTCGAAAACCTCAAACGACGCCGGCAGAACGTCAAGGTCCTGGCGGGCAAGCAACTGGTGTCCCGGGACGAGGTGAACAACCTTGAGACCCAGGTCCTGTCCGCCGAGTCCCAGGTCGACCTGACCAAGGCCCAACTGCTGCAGATGCAGGCGCGCCTGGACAACGCCCGCATTCGCCTGGCGCACACCGAAGTCCGCTCGCCGTTCGCGGGTCATGTGAGCCACCGCATGGTGGACCGGGGCGCCCTCGTGAGTCCCAGCACGCCCTTGTTCGAGGTCGTGGCCATCGACCGGGTCAAGGTGGGCATCGACGTCGTGGAGGGAGACTATCGCAAGATTTCTCTCGGCCAGCCGGTTGCCGTCAAGGTCGATGCCTACCCCGACAAGCGGTTCGACGGCACCATCACGCGTATGTCGCCGGTCCTCGACCCGCGCACCCGCACCGCCGAGGCGGAGATCGAGCTCGACAACCCCGACGGCTTGCTCAAGCCCGGGATGTTCGCGCGTACCACCATCGTGGTGGAGCGGAAACGCGGCGTTCTGATGGTTCCGGAAGCCTCGCCGGTGAAGACGGCCGCGGGGTACGGCGTGTTCAGGCTGACGGAAGAAGGCAGCAAGGTCGAGCGCGTGAAAATCACTCCGGGCCTGAGCAACGGCGGTTGGGTGGAGGTGACGGGAGACCTGCGCCAGGGTGATCGGGTCGTCACCCTGGGCAGCAGCCTCGTGCGGAACGGCCAGCAAATCCGGGTTGCCGGCGACGGCCCGCGCGCGGGTTCCCGCCGCCGCGGGCGGCGGGGCTCCGGCAGAGAAGGCCGGCGCGGCGCGGATCGCGCCGGAGCGGAAAGGACGCGGAACCGATGAATCTCACGGCGCTTTGCCTCAGACGTCCGGTGGCCACCTGCATGGCGGCGCTGATCGTCGTGATCCTCGGGGTGGTGTCGTTTCTCAAGATCCCGGTGGATCTCATGCCCGAGATCACCTTCCCCAGGGTCACCATCTCGACCAACTACGGCAATGTGGGGCCGCTGGAGATGGAGACGCTGGTGACGGTGCCCGTCGAAAAGGCGGTGAGCTCCGTGGAAGGCGTGGAGGACATGACCTCCATCTCCGTCGAAGGCCGCAGCCAGGTCCGGGTAAGTTTCGGCTGGAACAAGGACCTGGAAGTCGCGGTGAGCGACATACGCGCCCGGATCGACCGCATCCGGGACGATCTTCCCCCGGGAGCCGAGGCGCCCGTGGTTTCGAAGTACGACGTCAACGCGGCGCCGATCATGTTCATCGGCGTGTCGGGACAGATGGACCCGGTGGCGCTGCGGAGCTTCGTGGAGCAGGAGGTCCGCTATCGACTGGAACGGGTTGCCGGCGTGGCCGCGGCGGACGTCCGCGGCGGCCTGGAACGCGAGATCCACGTCCACCTGTCCCTGGACCGGCTCAAGGCATTCAACCTCTCCGTGGATCAAGTCGTCCGGGCGCTGCGGGCGAGCAATATCAACCTGCCCGCCGGCAATCTCGGGCGGGCGCACCTGGAGGTATCGGTACGGACCCTGGGCGAGTTCACGGACCTGGATCAACTGCGCCGCACGGTGGTGGCCACCCGCGACGGAACCCCCATTCACGTCAAGGACCTCGGGCAGGTGGAGGACTCCTTCAAGGACCTGGACCACGCGGTGCGGATGGATGGGGCCCACGCCGTCGTCATCTCCCTGCGGCGTCAGCCTTCCGCCAACACCATCGCGGTGGTGGACCGGGTGAAACAGGCGATCGACGACATCAACCAGGAGCTCCCCGGCATCAGGGTAACCGTGCTGCGCGAGAACGCGCATTACATTCGCAACGCGGTGAACAACGTGACCCTGGCCGCGGTCTGGGGCGGCATGCTGGCTCTGGCCGTCCTGCTGTTCTTCCTGCGCAGCCTGCGCAGCACGGTGGTCATCGCATCGGCCATCCCCATCTCCATCGTCGCCACCTTCGCGCTCATGTACTTCCGGGGCTTCAGCGTCAACATCATCTCGTTCGGCGGCCTCGCCCTAGGCATCGGGCTCTTGCTGGACAACTCCGTGGTGGTGCTGGAAAACATCTACCGGCACTACGAGACCGGCACCGACCGCCGGGAGGCCGTCCTCAAGGGCACACGAGAGGTGGCGGGAGCCATCACCGCGTCCACCCTGACCACCGTGGTGGTGTTCCTGCCCCTGATTTTCGTCCCCGGCTCCGCGGGCATCCTCTTCAAGCAGCTCGCGTGGGTGGTGTTCTTCTCCCTCGCGGCCTCCCTGGTCGTCGCCCTGACGGTGGTTCCGGTGCTGGCGCACCATCTCGTGGGCAGGCCGGGGCATGCGCGCACCGGGCGGTTCCTGTCGCGTCTCTTGCGCGCGGGTTCAAGCTCCCAGGCGGGTCTGGACAAGGCCTACCAAGGACTGCTGCGGTGGAGCCTGCGCCATCGCTTCACCGTGGTGGCGGGAGCGGCGGTTCTGCTTTCGAGCAGCTATTTCCTCTACCAGGGCATCGGCAGCGAGTTCATGCCCCGCGCCGACGAGGGCAACGTGATCATCATCGCGGAGACCGAGGCCGGATCGAAGCTCGAGGAAACGGACCGCGCCTTCAGGCAACTCGAGGGCATCGTGAAACAGGAGGTCACCGAGCCACACCGGAACTTCACCCGCTTCGGCCAGTTCGGTTGGCGCGCCCGCGGCAAGAACAACGGCCGCGTGTACGTGTGGCTGGGCCCCAGGGACACCCGGGAACGGTCCGATCAGGACATCGTCAGGGTCCTGCGTCGACGGGTCGGCGAGGTTCCCGGCGTGCGCGCCCGTGTGCGCGCGAGCTCCGGGCTGTGGATCTTCAGGCGCCTCGGATTCACCGACGATGACAACCTGGACGTGAAGGTACGCGGTCACGACCTGGTCCAGCTACAGCGCGTCGCTCGCCAGGTGAAGGACACCATGGACGGGATTGACGGGGTCGCGGGCGTCCGCATCAGCCGGCAGGCCGGACAGCCCGAAATGGGCATTCACGTGGACCGGGAGCGGGCGGCGAGCCTCGGCATACCGGTGGAGACCATCGCCCGCGGCCTGCAAGCGAGCCTGGGCGGCATCCGGGCGACGTTCTATCGCGAGGGCGGCAACGAGTACAACGTGCGCGTCCGTCTCGGCGACGATGACCGCGCCGACCTGAGCGGGCTTCTGGATCAGAGCGTCTCCGACAGCTCGGGCCGGGTGTTGTCGCTCAAGAACCTGGTCAGTCTGGAGGAACGCCGCGGACCCATGGCGATTCAACGCCTCAATCAGGAACGGGTGGTGTCCATCTCCGGCGAGGTCACGGGACGCGACATAGCCGGCGCCGCGGCGGAGGTCCAGGCGGCGCTCGCACAGATCCCGCTGCCGCAAGGCATGGTCCTCCAGGTGGGCGGAGACTTCGAGGAACAGCAGAAGGCCTTCGGCGAGCTGCGGATCGGCCTGCTCCTGGCCTTGATCATGGTCTACATGGTCATGGCGGGCCAGTTCGAGCGCCTGCTGGACCCCCTGGTGATCATGTTCGCGGTTCCGTTTGCCGCCATCGGCGTGCTCGCATCGCTGCACGTGACCGGCACGACCTTCAACGTCAACTCCTTCATCGGCATCATCCTGCTGGTGGGCATCGTCGTGAACAACGCCATCGTGCTGGTGGACTACATCAACCTCAAGATGCGCGAGGAAGGCCTCAGCGTTGTGGACGCGGTGGTGCTTGCGGGGCGCACCCGTCTCCGGCCCATCCTCATGACCACCCTGACCACGGTCCTGGCGCTGGTACCGCTGGCATTGGCATGGGGCGAAGGCGGCGAGATTCAGGCCCCCATGGCTCGCGTGGTGATCGGCGGACTGATCACCTCCATGTTGGTGACGCTGGTGCTGATCCCGGTGCTCTACGCCACCGTCCGGGAACGGGCATGGCGAAGGTCCGAGGCACCTGAACCGGGGGACACCACCGTGCCCGCGGCGCCCGCGAACGAACCCGTGCACGATTAGGGCTGTTTCCCGCCGCCGGTGAGCCTCTGGTCCACGTGCCACATGGCCAGGCAGTCGTCCTCGTTGTAAAGAACGGCCTTGTCGGCCAGGGTGCGGTCGCGGGTTTCGATGGAGTCCCAGTAGCAGAGCATGGCCTCGTAGGCGCCGAATCCCTGCTGGCGCCAGTTGAACCCCAGGGCGGGGGCGACGCTCTTGATGGAGAAGCTGGGCACCGGCAGGTAGACGGCGTCCTGGATGCATTGCTTCAGGTCGACGCAGGAGCCCAGCAGCCGCGTCAGCGGCCCCTCCAGCCGCGGCCAGCGGCGCATGACGGCCTGCATCTGCCAGACCTCGTAGTCGGTCCAGTGGTAGAGCCGCACCGCGTCGACGTCCTCCCCCACGTAGTCGATGAACTCCTCGAAGATCGCCTCTTCGTCCTCGGGGCCGCGGGTCTGGAACTTGACGAATTGGTCCCGTGCCCCGTCCCAGCAGCCGATGAGGTAGACGTGGGGCGGTATGGTAGGGTGCGCGTCGTCCGCGGTCTCGAAGTCGAAGTAGAGGAGCCTTCGGGCTCGGGGGATCTTCAGCTCCCGGCCGGGCTTGGGCACGGGTTGTCCGGTCCGGTAGCTCCGGGCCACGTGGCAGGCGGTGGCGCCGTGGTGCGGACCGAGGATCTCGCTGACCTCCTCGAGTGAGCGGCTCCACAAATCATCCACCCGGTGGATTCCCGCCGCCCTGAGCTTTGCCCGCTCGGGCGCGCGCACCCCCGCAAGCAGCACCAGGTCCCGGCGTTCCTGCACGATCTTGTAGCCGTAGACCCGCCAGGGCGAGTCGGTGACATCGGGCGGCCGTCGGGTTTCGGGCTGCTCCACGGTCCCGTCCCGCAGGCCTGCCCAACGCGAGACCGCGTGGTCGATATCGTCCCCGAGCTCCGACACGTCCACCGTTTGGAGCTCGTTCCGCAGCGCCACCGCCACCGCGCTCGGGGTATAGCCTTGGAGGGCGCCGACGGTGCGGTTGTAGAAGGCCGCCTGGAGCGTGAACGCGTCCCTGAGCTTGCGCGCACGTTTTATCTCGATGATCCGGTAGTGGTAGGGCCCGAGGTCCGAGCCGCGGCTGTCGTTGCGCACCAGCAGGTCGCCCCGCCCGTAGACGTCGCGGCCGAGGTCCCACAGCTGCGGCTGGTGAATGGCGGGGACGCCCTCCAGCATGGCCCGGAGGGTGCGGACCAGGGCCTCGTGGCCGAAGTCGGGCCGGATCGCCAGGGCGTCGGGGTAGTGCTCGGCCACCCAGGCGTCCTCGTGCTCGACGCCGCGGCGGTAGCGCATCTGCTCGTAGCGGCCGACCTCGTTCACCGCCTCGGCCTTGGGGGCGTGGTACTGGCACCAGACCCAGAACGGGTCCCGCAACACCTTGTCGACCAGCGACGGGCTGAGGCGAGGTCTGCGGTGGATCCTCTCGCCGGCAGTGGCGCGGTCGAGCAGCGCGCGCAACCGCACCTCCTGCCCCGAAAGCGGCAGCGTTAGCTGAATGCCGGCTTCTCCTTGGGATAGTGCGCTTCCATGGCGGAGCGGTAGCGCTCCATGAGGACGCGGTTGAGCTCCAGCGGCGGCTGCTGGTCGTCGGGCAGCAGCGGGCGGTACTCCACGTCGCCGATCTCTTCCCTGAAGGTCTCCTTGGCCCGCGCCACCAGTTCCGGGTCCATGAAGAGGTCGACGGCCGAGGCGGCCATGGTCTTGGCTCCGGCCACGGCTCCCTTGTGGGCGATGGTGGTGGCCAGCGAGACGCCGGCGCCCCAGTGATGGTAGGCGATGCCAGGGATGTTGGACGGGAAGTTCACCACGCCCGAGGGCACCACCCAGCAGACGTCGCCGGAGTCGTTGGCGGACACGGACTGGACGGCTTCCCGGAGCTGGGCCACCTGCGTGGGCATTCCCGTCGCCTTGACGTTGACCTTGGTCTGGAGGTCGGTCACGAGCTTCTGCTCGGCCTCGCTCCACCGCGGCATGCCCACGGCCTCGATGTTGTTCTGGATGACCTCGGCCAGCGTTTGGTTGCAGCGGGTGGGCGCCACCGCGCTCAGCACGTTCACCGAGTATGAGGTGTCCGTCATGGTGGCCGCGCCCTGGGCGACGCGTTTGGCCTTCTCGAACAGCGCCCGGGCCCTTTCAGCGGTAGCCTCGCGGAAGAACCACCAGATGGTCGACGTGTTGGGGATGACGTTGGGCTGGTCGCCGCCGTTGCTGATGACCCGGTGGCTGCGCTGGGAGGGCTCGAGATGCTCCCGCAGCTTGTCCCAGCCGATGTCCATGAGCACCGCCGCGTCCAGCGCGTCTCGCGCGTTCCACGGGGAAGTGGCGGCGTGGGCGCTCTCGCCCTTGAAGGTGAACTCCGCGGAGATGAGCGCATACTGCCGCAGACCGTAGACGGTCCCCAGGTTGGAGCCGATGTGATCGTGCAGGGCCACGTCCACGTCCTTGAAGTAGCCGTCGCGCACGAAGTACGGACGGCTCACGAGCTGCTCCTCGGCCGGAGCGCCGTAGACCCGCAGCGTCCCCTGGATGTCGAACTGCTCCATGGTCCTCTTGACCGCCACCGCCGCGCCGATCATCACCGCGGCGTTGACGTTGTGCCCCTCGGTGTGGCCCGGCGCACCGTCGACGATGGGTTTCTGCTCGGTCACGCCCGCCATCTGCGAGCTCGAGGGCGTGGCGTCGAACTCCGTGTGGAGCGCTACCACAGGCTTGCCGGATCCGTAGGTGGCGATGAACGCCGTGGGCATCCCCGAGATGCCCCGCTCGATCTCGAAGCCCGCCTGCTCCAGGATCTCGGTCATGAGCCCGGTGGTGCGGTATTCCTGCATCCCCAGCTCGGCGAAATAGAAGATGTTGTCCCCGAGGAGGGCGATGTTGTTACCGTTCTCCTCGACGGCGTCGATGGCGAACTGCTTCTGCTTCGAATCAGGCATGTGTTACCTCCCTCATGGCATGCGCGGATCATATTACAAGGAACACGGCGCGTCGAGGGAGGGGATCGAGCCCAACAACCGAATTGTCATTCCCGCTCTTCCTCCCGTCATTCCCGCGAAAGCGGGAATCCAGGGGCGGTGGAGGGGCGCTACAACGGCGTTTCCCGCCTCACCCCACCTGGATTCCCGCTTTCGCGGGAATGACGGAGGGGGGAGCAAGTGACGGTCATGGGTTGTCGTTACTGAACGGCCTTGCCCAGGCGTGCCCGACGTTATAATGTGCCTTCCATGTCGACCAACCAACCCGTCGTCCGGGGCGCTGCCACCGCCCTCGCCCACACCCCGAGCCTGGTCCGTTACGGCTCCAAGCCGTTCCGGGAGGCCAACGCCCAGCCGGAGTTCCTGGCGGAGCTGACTCGCGGTCTGTGGAGCTACGACGACGCGTGCCGCTACCTTCCCAACCAGGTGTTCATCGGCAGCCAGTCGCCGGCCCGCCTCTGGGAGGTGGAGCAGCCCTGGTTCGACAAGCTGGCCGACGCGGACGGCGGCGACACCGCTTTCGGCCACATCATGGAGGAACGGCGTTTCCTCGCCCTGCTGGCATGCGCGGACCCGTTCAAGCACGTGCTGCTGCGGGAACGGTTCTGGGAGGAGATGGGTCCGGTGCTGGAATCCGCGCCGCTCACGGCGCCGCTTGCCTCGCGGACGCCGGCGCTGCTCACCGACGCCCAACTCGACGCCGAACTGGAGGCCGCCGATTCCCTGCCGCTCTTCGCCGGCGGCGAAGGCGCGCCCGTGGGTGTCGTGAAGACCGGCCACTCCGAGGACGAGGCGCTCTCGGCGACGGTACTGCTGGAGAACCTCTGCTGCAAGGTCTCGGGCGCGCTGTCCGTGCACGAGCTGCTGAACCACGTAAACGGTCTTGGCCTGGGCGACGTCGACCTGGTGCTGAGCTGCTCCGAAGAGGCGGTCGGTGACCGCTACCAGCGCGGCGGCGGCAACATGGCCAAGGCCATCGCCGAGTTCGCCGGCTGCGACCTCGGCACCGGCATCGACATCAAGGACTTCTGCGCCGCGCCCATTCCCGCCATGGTCATCGGCGCATCGCTGGTGGAGAGCGGCGTCTTCGAGAACGTCGTCGTGGTGGGCGGCGGATCGCTTCCCAAGCTCGGGATGAAGTCCCTCTACCACCTGGAACAGGGCATCCCGGTGCTGGAGGATGCGATGGCCGCGGTAGCTGTGTGGATCGGCCGCGACGACGGCAAGAGCCCGGTGGTGAACCTGCAGGGAGTCGGCCGCCATCCCATCAAGGCCGGCGCCGCCCTCGACAAGCAGTTCAGGGAGCTTGTCCTGGAGCCGTTGCGGCGGTTAGAATGGGGCGTCGACCGGCTCGACCGGGTGGTGACCGAGCTCCACAACCCGGACATCATGGTGTCCGCCAAGGCCGGCGACGTGGCCGCCCGGAACTACAAGATGATGGCCGCCATGCTGGCCATGGCCAAGGAGATCGACCGGAGCGACATCGCCGGTTTCGCGCGCGCCAAGGGGGTGTGCGGCTACGCCCCCACCCAGGGGCACATCGCCTCGGGATTCGTCTACGTGCCCCACGCGCTCCGGGAAATGGCCGCCGGCGCCATCCGGAACTGCATGCTGGTGGCTCGCGCCAGCTTGTTCCTCGGCCAGATGACCGAGCTGACGGACGGAATGTCGGTGCTGATCGAGCGGAACGGGGAATAGCCAGGCGCGCGTAACCCGTTGAATTCAGTTGCGTTTCACGCGAAGGTGAGTTAGTCCAAGTATTGGCACCGGAAGCAAGGAGAAATCCCATGACGGCAGAGCCCATCACGCTCAACGGCAAGAAGCTGATCATCCTCGGAGAACGGGACGGCGTCCCCGCCCCGGTCATCGAGCAGGCCATCGCGGGACTGGGAGGCGAAGTCGCGTACGCCGCCACCCAGTGCTTCGTCTGAACAGCCGCTGGGGCCATGGACCTTGAGGATCAAGGTCGAATCAAGGAACTCGCGGAAGAATACGGAAAGGACGGCATCGTCGTGCTGCTCGGCGCTCCCACCACCGAGGCCAGCCAGGTCCAGTTCGAGACCGTCACCACCGGCGACCCCTCCTACGCCGGACCCCTGGCCGGCGTCGAGCTCGGCCTCCCGGCCTATCACGTCTTCGAGCCCACCGTGAAAGCCGCCATCGACCCCGACCAGTACGCCGAGAACATCGAAATCCTGGAAATGGGGTTGGAGGCGGAAGCGATCGTGGACGCGTTGGCGGGGATGCGGGCGGGGTAGGCGTCACTCACGAGGTCTGGATCGCCATTGACCGCAAGGCGCACAAGCCGACCGAGTTTCCTGCACGTGTTCGAGTGCTTCGCTTCTCAGGCGCGATGCTGACCTGCGGGGTAATTCCCGACGCGGCGCAGGGCGTTCCGTTTCGCGTGACCTCTCCCGCCCGAACCGTTGTGGACTGCTTCCGTTACCGTAACAAGCTCGGTCTGGATATAGCGCTGCAAGACGTCCTTCGCTCAAGGTCAGCCACCGTGGACGAGATCATGCGTGTGGCCGAAGTCTGCCGCATCCGAACCGTCATACGCCCCTACCTGGAGGCAATCCGCGTATGACCTCCGGCAACCGCCGAAATGTGGGAGCGTCCGTGCGGGCGCGTTTGCTGAACCGAAGCCGCGAAACCGGCGACGAATTTCAATCTCTTCTGCGCCGATATGCAGCGGAACGCTTCCTCTACCGCCTCGGAGAATCGCGACACCGTGACCGCTACGTGCTGAAGGGCGGGATGCTCCTCGCGTTGTGGGGCGAACATACTGGCCTTTCTCCACGAGCCATGGGAGGCGCTGGCGCACGAATCTGAATTCATGGCGAGGTGGCCCGAGGGCGGCCCTTGGCGACACTGAGCCAGCCGTTACACGTTTCATGACAGCAACAAAGTAAAGACGGAGAGCACCCACATCGATCCCCAAGGAGACCCGCCATGGCGAACCGCATACAAGGACCCCTCTACTACGAACGCATGGGCCGCACCGGCCCCGTGATGGCGTTCATCCATCCGAATCCGATGGACCAGTCGTGCTGGATCTTCCAGATGGCGCACCTGTCGACGTGGTACAGGTGTATCTCAATCGACATTCCGGGGTACGGGCGGTCGCCGAAGGCGGAGGCGGGACTGACCATGGATGACATGGCGGAGGCGTGCTGGGAGGCCATCGACGACGCCATGCCCGGGGAGGCCGCCGTCCTGGTGGGCTCTTCGGTGGGATCGGCCATCGCCCCTTACATGTATCACCAGCACCCGGACCGGACGAAGGCGATGATCCTGTCGGGCAAGGGGTATTCGACCGACAAGAGCAACTTCCAGAGGCGTATCGACACCTACCGCGCCAACGGCATCGGCTTTCGCTGGAGGTACACGTTCGAGGACCTGAGCCCGGCGTTCCGCGCCACGCCGCTGGCGCATTTCTTCGCCAACCTGTTCACCGAACGCAACGAGTTCGCGGACGTGGACACGATTTGTCACCAGTTCGGGGCGCTTCAGGAGCAGGAGCCCGAGGGTCATTACTCCGGCATCGCCTGCCCGGCCATCATCCTCACCGGCAGCGAGGACAACGCCCATCCACGCTCGTTCGCCCTGCAGGAACAAATACCGGGGTGCGAGTTGAAGGTATTGCCCGGCGCCGGACACGCCTGCCAGATCGAGCAGCCTTGGCTGTTCGACCGCTTCATGATCGAGTTCCTTGCCAAGCACGGACTTTTCCCGGGGACGCCTGAACCATCGGCCGGGTCCTGATTCGGATCGACGAACTCATGGATGCTTGGTCGGGTCCAAGCCAAGCAGGTACGAAAGGGCCAAGACCACGAGCGAACAGTTCGGAACCACCGAAACGGAGGAACATCATGGCGAACAACGTTGAAGGACCGCTCTACTACGAGCGCATGGGCCGCACCGGCCCGGTGATGGCGTTCGTCCATCCGAACCCGATGGATCAGTCGTGCTGGATCTTCCAGATGGCTCATCTGTCGACGTGGTACCGGTGCATCGCCATCGACATTCCGGGGTACGGCCGGTCGCCGAAGGCCGGGGCCGGGCTGACCATGGACGACATGGCGGAGGCGTGCTGGGAGGCGGTGGACGACGCATTTCCCGGAGAGACCGCCATCCTGGTGGGCTGCTCGGTGGGATCGTCCCTCAGTCCCTACATGTACCACCAGCATCCCGACCGGACGGCGGCGATGATCCTTTCGGGAACGGGGTACACGCCCGAGAAGGCGTTCGCCGCCCGACGCATCGCCGCCTACGGCGCCAAGGGCATCGGCTATCGCTGGGCGTACACGTTCGAGGACCTGAGCCCTGCATTTCGCGCGACGCCAATGGCGCATTTCTTCGCCAACCTCTTCGCGGAACGCAATGACTTCGCGGATGTCGATACCATCCTCCACCAGTTCCGGGCAATGCAGGCGCCGGAACCCGAGGGCCACCACTCCAACATCGCCTGCCCGGTCATCATCCTCTCCGGCAGCGAGGACAATTCCCATCCCACCGCCGCCGCCTTGCAGGAGCGAATACCCGGCTGCGAGTTGAAGGTGCTGCCGGGTGCCGGCCATGCCTGCCAGATCGAGCAGCCCTGGCTCTTCGACCGGTTCATGATCGAGTTCCTCACCAGGCACGGCCTGTTCCCCGAGAACCCGAAACCGGTTGTTCCCGCCATCTGAACCGGATCGGCCGGAGCAGCCGGCAGCGGGGCGTTTTACATTCCGGGCCTACGCGGTTAGACAACAAAATGTGGTATGATAGCCTGTCGGGCAACTACATGTAGTGTGTCAACCTTCGTGTTGATGCGCCACCAATGACGGTCCACACTCCTGGGAGGCCTCGGAAATGCCTGGAACATCCGCGAGGTATCGCCTCGGAACACTCACCCGGACGCTGATCCTTTCGCTCTTCGCCACCCTGCTGCTGGGCGTCTCTTCCACCCATGTAGCGGCGAACACACTCCAGCGGGGCAACGGCGCCGAGCCGGAAACCCTGGACGTGCACAAGTCGTCGGGCGTTCCCGCCGCCGGCATCCAGCGCGACCTCTTCGAGGGTCTCGTGGCGGAAGCCGCGGACGGCTCCCTGATTCCGGGCGTGGCGGAGAGCTGGACCCTGAGCGGCGACGGCAAGGTCTACACGTTCCGCCTCCGCAAGAACGCCAAGTGGTCCAACGGCGATCCGGTCACCGCTCACGACTTCGTCTTCGCGTTGAGGCGAGGCGTGGATCCGGCGGTGGGCTCCGGCTACGCCTTCATCCTCTGGCCCATCGCCAACGGCGAGGAGATCACCAAGGGCAAGATCAAGGAGCTCGACCGGCTCGGGGTGGAAGCCGTCGACGCGCACACCCTGAAGGTGACTCTCAAGGCGCCGACGCCCTACTTCGTCGGCATGCTCACGCACCCTCACGCGTATCCCGTGCATCCCAAGACGCTGGAGCGCCACGGCGACAAGTGGACCCGGGCCGGCAACCTGGTGTCCAACGGTGCCTACCGCCTGACCGAATGGGTGCCCCAGAGCCACATCCGTGTGGAGCGCAACCCGCACTATTGGGACGCGGCCAACGTGCGTATCGATGCGGTGGTCTTCCACCCCACGCAGAACACCAGCACCGAGCTCAAGCGGTTCCGGAGCGGCGAGCTGGACATCACCTATGACGTGCCCCCCGACCAGATCGCGTGGGTGGAGAAGAACCTCGCCGCGCAGTTCCACAACACCGCGTATCTCGGCACCTACTACTATGCCCTCAACCTGACCAAGGCGCCGTTCCGCGACCGGCCGGGACTGCGCAACGCGCTGGCCATGACCATCGACCGGGAAATCCTCACCGGCAAGGTCACCAAGGGCGGCGAGATCCCTGCCTACGCCTGGGTCCCCCCGGGCGTCAATCGGTACGCGGGAGCCACGGTGCCCTGGAAGAGACTGTCCAAGGCCGAGCGTCTCGCCCGGGCAAGGAAGCTCTACGCCGAAGCGGGCTACTCGAAGGAGAACCCTCTGAAGGTGCAGATCCTGTACAACACCAGCGACAACCACAAGCGCATCGCCATAGCCATCTCGGGGATGTGGAAGAAGGCCCTGGGCGTCCGGACGGAGCTCTTCAACCAGGAGTGGAAGGTCTATCTCACGACTCGCCGGGCCATGCAGTTCGACGTGCTCCGGGCCGGCTGGATCGGCGACTACAACGACGCCAACACCTTCCTCGAGCTGCTCAAGGGCGGCGTCGGCACAATGAACCCCGCGAGGTGGTCCAACCCGGAGTACGACGCCCTCATGCGGAAAGCGGAGACCGAAACCGACCTGGAAGTCCGGGCGAAGCTCATGCAGAAGGCGGAGGGCATCCTCTTGAAGGACCTCCCCATCATCCCCATCTACCATTACACCACCCAGCACCTGGTGAGCCCGCGGGTCAAGGGGTGGAAGGACAACGTCATGGACGTGCACCCGACTCGATATCTCTCGCTCGCGCCCTGATCGGCCGGGGTCCTTCCCACAAGGCCCGCCAGAGACCGTGGACCTCCCTTGTGGACCTATGTGATACGGCGGTTGGCGTCGGCGCTGCCGACGCTGTTCATCATCATCGCCATCGCGTTCTTCATGATCCGGCCGGCGCCGGGGGGGCCCTTCGACCGGGAACGGGTGGTTCCGCCTGAGATCTCGGCCAACCTGAACCGCGTCTACCACCTCGACGAACCCCTGCCGCAACAGTTCATCCGCTACCTCCAGGGCCTCGCGCGGGGGGACTTCGGCCCGTCCTTCAAATACCGCGACTTCACCGTCACCGAGCTGATCGCCGCCGGCTTTCCGGTGTCGCTCAAGATCGGCCTGCTGGCCATGGCCACGGCGGTTCTCCTCGGGATCGTTCTCGGCGCCTGGGCGGCCCGGCGGCGCAACTCCGCCGCGGACCATCTGGTCATGGGCCTCGCCATGACCGGAATCGCGGTCCCCAACTTCGTGGTGGCGCCGCTGCTGTCGCTCGTCATCGGCGTCTACCTCAACCTGCTGCCCGTGGGCGGCTGGGGCGACGGGGGCATACGGCACCTGCTGCTGCCGGTGATCTCGCTGGCGCTGCCGCAGGTGGCCTACATCGCGCGGCTTTCCCGGGGCAGCATGATCGAGGTGCTGTCCGCCGACTTCATCCGCACCGGCCGGGCCAAGGGACTCACGGAACGGCGCATCGTCTTCCGTCACGCCCTCAAGAACGCGCTCACCCCGGTGGTCTCCTACCTGGGCCCCGCCACCGCCGCCATCGTCACCGGCTCGGTGGTCATCGAGCAGATCTTCGGGATTCCGGGCCTCGGCCGTTACTTCGTCCAGGGCGCCCTCAACCGCGACTACACGCTGGTGATGGGAGTGGTCGTCACCTACGGCACTCTCATCATCGCGCTCAACCTCGCGGTGGACCTGCTCTACGGGGTGCTGGATCCACGGGTGCGGTCTCATGAATAGCGTCGTGAAGCCATGCCGGACGCTACCCATGAGACCGCACCCGGAGGTGCGCCATGACTGAGGCCGCAACGGTAACCGAGAGGCCGCGGATAGCGGCCGCCGCCGGCCGAAGCCCCTGGCGCGACGCCGCCGCCCACCTCCGGCGGAACCCGGCCGCCATGGCGGGACTGGTAACGTTGAGCGTGCTTGCCGTCCTCTCGGTGGCCGTCCCGACGCTCTCGCCCTACGCCATCGACGAGATCTTCTGGGACGCCATCGGCACCGGCCCCTCCCTGGCCGGCGGACACATCTTCGGCACCGACGCCAACGGCCGGGACCTGTTCCTGCGCACCCTCTACGCCGGGCGCATCTCCCTCGCGGTGGGACTCGCCGCGTCGGTGGTCAGCGTCCTCGTGGGGGTGGCCTGGGGCACGGTCTCGGGCTATTTCGGCGGCGTCGCCGACTCCCTCATGATGCGCTTCGTGGACATCCTCTACGCCCTGCCCTTCATGTTCTTCGTGATCCTGCTGATGGTCTACTTCGGCCGCCACGTGGTGCTGATCTTCGTGGCCATCGGCATGGTGGAATGGCTCGACATGGCGCGCATCGTGCGCGGCGAGACCCTCTCCATCAAGCGCCGGGAGTTCGTGGAAGCGGCCCGGGCCATGGGCGCGCCGTCCATGTGGATCGTCCTCCGGCACGTCATCCCCAACGTCCTGGGACCGGTGGTCGTCTTCGCCACCCTCACCGTCCCCCGCGCCATCCTGTTCGAGAGCTTCCTGAGCTTCCTGGGTCTGGGAATCCAGGAGCCCATGACGAGCTGGGGCGTGCTGATCAGCGAGGGCGCTTCCCAGATGGAAACCCAGCCCTGGGCCCTGGTCTTCCCCGCCACCTTCCTCGCGGCCACCCTGTTCAGCCTCAATTTCCTCGGCGACGGCCTTCGCGACGCGCTGGACCCCAGGAAATCCAGATGAGGGAAAAGTTTGACCTCCGTGCCCGCAAGCCCTTATTCTCTCTGACATGTTCCTGCTCGGACCCTACCTTAGAGGCGCCCACGCTCGCGCCGAGAAGCGCTGGGCAAGGGAGGTCGAACGGTGCGTGACGGTGGACCATCTCCGCCAGGTGATGGAGAAGCGCGTGCCGCCCATCGTCAGGGAGTACTTCCGCGGCGGCGCCGACGACGAGATCACCCTCCGGGACAACGTCGAAGCGTTCCGGCGGGAACGGTTCAAGCCCAGGTCCGGGGTACGGCTGGCGTCGGTGGAGCTTCGTACCGAGATCCTCGGGCAGGAGATCGACCTGCCGGTGATCGCGGGACCCATCGGCAGCCCTCGGATGATCTGGCCCCGGGGCGAGGCGGTGGCGGCCAGGGCCGTCGGCGAGGCCGGCACCATCTGCACGCTCTCCACCCTCACGGGAACGGACCTGGAGGAAGTCAGGGCCGCCTCCAAGGGGCCCTGCTGGTTCCAGCTCTATCTCGTGGGCGGAGAAGAGGTCGCGGCGCGCGGCATCGAGCGGGCGAAGAAGGCGGGCTACTCCGCGCTCATCCTCACCATCGACACCGCCGTCCCCGGAAACCGTGCGCACCATGAGTGGATGGGCGCGTCACGGGCCATCAACGGCACCGCGGTCGAGAAGCTGCGGTTCGCGCCCCAGATGATGCGGCATCTCTCCTGGCTCAAGAGCTACGCCTCCGACGGCGGCATGATGCAGTTCCGGAACGTCGTCCTCAACGACGGCACCCCCATGCCGTACACCGACATCGGCACACAACTGCGCGCTTCCGCGACCACCTGGGAGCACCTGCCATGGATACGGGGAATCTGGGGCGACGACCGGCCGGTCATCATCAAGGGCGTGCAATGCGTGGAGGACGCCCGGCTGGCGGCGGAACACGGCGCCGACGCCATCGTCGTCTCCAACCACGGCGGCCGCCAGATGGACCGCGTCTACCCGACCCTGTACATGCTGAAGGAGATCGCGCCCGCGCTCGAGGGGTCCGGGGTCCGGATCCTGCTGGACGGCGGCGTGCGGTCAGGCGCCGATGTCGTGATCGCGCTGGCGCACGGCGCCGATGCCGTGCTTGCCGGCCGGGCCTATGTCTACGGACTCGGCTCGGGCGGCGAAGCGGGTGTCCGCAGGGCGTTCGCCATACTCAAGAAAGAAATCGAAGACACCATGCGCCTTCTGGGTTGCGGCTCGGTTCACGACCTGGACGCGGAAACCCATCTCCTTCCCCACCCGTTCGACGGAAGCCGCCCTTGATCCGTCCCTGACCGCCGCACAGGGGACGGCAACCGCAACTCTCCGCACCGACGACCGCACCTGTGAAGGGCTCGAGGCGGACCGATCAGTCCCTGCTTTTCACGAATAGGCAACTGTTCATTTCGTGAATTGGTGCAATGGTCTGTTCGCGAATCGGCAATCAAAGAACATTTCGTCGGTTGATGACAGACATACCAATATTGTAATATATTGGCCGGCGCTTCGTTATGTGAACGTCGTGGGCTATTCTAAGGACATCCCCACACTCCCCGTAAACGACGAGGTAGGGCATGAAGGGAAGCGGTTATGGGTAGACCGAAGGAGTTCGACGAGCACGAGGCCTTGATGAAGGCCATGAGGCTCTTCTGGGTCCATGGGTACAAGGCGACGTCCATACAGGACCTCGTGGACGGCATGGGCATCGGCCGGGGCAGCCTTTACGGGACCTTCGGCGGCAAACGTTCCCTTTTTCTGAGGGCGCTGCGCCACTACGACCAGGTGCGCGCGAATGGCTTCGCGGATCTTTCGACCTCGAAGGCGCCGCGCGAAGCGGTGCGGGACGCGTTCGAGGCCGTCGCCGGCACGGTGCTCGATCAAGGCTCCCGTGACGGTTGTTTTCTGGTCAACACGGCCCTCGAGCTATCGCCGCACGACACCGAGATCGAATCCCTAGTAGCCGACGGCTTCGCCGACGCGGAGAACTTCTTCCGGACCGCGATCGAGCGAGGGCAGGCCGCCGCGGAGATCTCGAACACGGTGGACGCGGCTTCCACGGCGCGAGCCCTTCACACCCTGCTTCTCGGCATGCTGGTCTTGGCCCGGAGCCGTCCGGAGCCGGGGTTGCTGCAGTCCATCGTCAAGCAGGCGGATGCATTGATACCCGGGCCGAACTGACGAGCCGCCGCCCGGCCGCCGTCGACATCCCGCAACTTCGGGCGCAGGTCAGGAACGCGCGGTTTCTTCCACCGCGTCCCTGACGAGATCCTCCGGCAGATCGTCGAAAGAAGTGTAGTTGAGAGCGTAGAGCCGGGCGTACAGGCCCTTTCGCGCGGTAAGCTCCTGGTGCGTGCCGGTCTCGACGATCCGGCCGTCCTGCAGGACGATAATACGGTCGGCGTCCCGTACCGTGGCGAGCCGGTGGGCGATGACGAGACCGGTGCGGCCTTCCAGCAGCGCGGCCAGACCCACCTGGATCTGCCACTCCGTGTACGAATCGATGTTGGCTGTGGCCTCGTCCAGGATCAGCACCCTTGCGTCGGCCACCAGCGCGCGGGCGAAGCTCAGGAGCTGACGCTGTCCCAGCGACAGGTTGCCGCCTCCCTGCTCGAGCACGGTGTCGTAGCCGTCCGGCCAGCGCATGATGAACTCATGGGCGCCGACGATCCGCGCCGCCCGCTCGATGTCCTGGTCCGTGGCTTCGGCGGTGCGGAAACGGATGTTGTCCCGTATCGTGCCGGTGAACAGGAACGGATCCTGCAGCACCATGGCGAGATGCCTGCCCAGTGCCGCCGCCGAGTAGTCCCGCACGTCGCGCCCGTCGAGCAGGATGGCGCCGTCCCACACGTCGTAGAAACGGTGCAGCAACGCGGTGCTGCTGGTCTTGCCGGAGCCGGTAGGCCCCACCAGCGCCACCGTTTCTCCGGGCTCGATGGTGAAGTTGATGTCCTTCAGCACCGGCTGGTTCTTCTCGTAGCCGAAGGTGACGCCGCGGAACTCGATCCGGCCCTCGATGGTCTCGGGTGAAAAGGCGTCGGGTTTGTCCTGGACCGCCAGCGGCACATCCAGCACCTCGAAGATGCGCTGGCCGGAGGCCATGGCCCGTTGCATGACGCTGTACTGGATGGTGAGGGAGCGGATCGGGTCGAAGAACCGCTGCACGTAGAACGAAAACGCGATCATCACGCCGAGGTCGAGAGTGCCGCGGAGCACCAGCGAGCCGCCTACCACGATGACGACGCCCAGGGCCGCTCCGGTCAGCGTGTCGACGATGGGCACCATGACCTGCGCGTACTGCGCCGACCGCAGGTGGGCGTTCAGGTTCTCCGTCGCCTTCTCGTCGTAGAGATGGAAGTTGACGGCTTCCCGCCGCATCCCCTGCACGGTGCGGACCGCGTGGATGCCCTCGGCGAGGGCGCCGTTGGCGATGGAATTGGTCTCCCGGGCGTAGCGGAAGGCGACCCGGGCTCGGGGCAGCCATACCATGCGCACGAAAAAGAGGATGGGCACCACGGACAACGTCAGCAGGCCCAGCTCGAAATCCAGCCACAGCATGATGGCGACGATGCCGAACAGGAGCAGGAGGTCGCCCAGGGCGGTGATGGAGTTCTCCAGGAACTCCTGAAGGGAGTAGACGTCCCCTTGCAGCCGCGACATCATGCGGCCGACTTCGGTCTTGTCCATGAAGGCCATGGCCACGTACTGCAGGTGGGCGAACATTGCGCGGCGCAGGTCGAAGATGACCTGTTCGCCGGTGCGGCCCACCAGCCAGTCCTGGGCGAAGTTGGCGGCATAGTTCACCAGGATCACGCCGGCGAAGACCAGGACCACGAGCCACAGCAGGGTGGCGTCGCCACGCGCGATGGGATGGTCGATGGCGTAACGGATGACCAGGGGGATGGCCAACTGCGCCCCGGTAAAGAGCAGCAGGGCGCCGATGGCGGCATAGAGGCGCCGCCGGTAAGGATAGACGTAGGCCAGAAAACGCCGCACCACGTGCCGGTCGAAGGCGGCGCCGAACATCTCCTCGTCGCGGCTGATCTGCGAGCCTACCACCGCCTTGGGCGGACGCGCCCGCCCGTCCCAGACTCGCGTGTGGGTCGGGGTCATGCGTCGGTTCCCTCCGCGACCCCTGCCTCCGCCGCCAGGTCCACGATGTCCTGAAGCGGGCCGTCGAGGGTTTGCAGCGCGAACAGCGCCGCGTACTTGCCTTGCCGCGCCACCAGCGAGTCATGGGTGCCGCGCTCGACGATGCGGCCATCCTCGATGAAGATGATCTCGTCGGCGTGGCGCAGCGCTCCGAGGCGGTGGGAGACGATGAGAGTGGCGCAGCGCTTCGTGTGCTCCCTGAGCGCTTCCCGGATGCGCTGCTCGGTACCCGCGTCGATGGCGGCCATGGAGTCGTCGAGCACCAGCACCGCCGGTTGCAACATCGCGGTGCGGGCGATGGCCACCCGCTGCTTCTGGCCGCCCGACAGCGACACCCCACGCTCCCCCACCAGGGTCTCGTAACGGTCCGGGAGCTGATCGATGAACCCGTCGATCTGCGCGGTGGCCGCCGAGTCGTGGACGGCGGCGTCCTCGGCCCACGGATCGCCGTAGGCGATGTTGTTCTCGAGCGAGGAGGTGAACAGGAACGGGTCCTGCTGCACCACGCGCACGGTGCGGCGCAGCGAATCGAGGGTCGCGTCGCGGATGTCCTGGCCGTCCACGGTGATGCGCCCGCCGGTGACGTCGTAGTAGCGCGGCAGCAGATGAGCGATGGTGGACTTGCCGCTGCCCGGCGGGCCGACGATGCCGAGGGTCTTGCCCCGTTCCACCCGGAACGACACCCCGCGCAGCACCGGCGGCGCTCCTTCTCCGGCATAGGCAAAGGACACGTCCTCGAACTCGAGGACGCCGCCCGTGACCTCCAGAGGCCTGGAGCCGTCGCGGTCGCGTATGGGCGGCTCCAGGTCGAGCACCGCGAAAAGGCGCGCGCCGCACGTGCACGCTCGGGCGAACGCGTTCACCACCATGCCGAGCTGACGCACGGGCTGCTGGAGTATGATCATGAAGAAGAGAAACTCGGTCAGCGTGCCCACGGTCATGTAACCGTTGATCACCCGCAGCCCGCCGACCCACAACACCAGGCCCATGGCCACGAAGAACGCAAAGTTCATCAAGGTGGCGGAGGCCACCCGGGTGCGGATACGCCGGGCCGCCAGCGCCAGGGCATGATCCGAGGCGCCTTGGTACTTGTCCAGCTCGTGGGGTTCCGCGCCGAACGCCCGCACCACCCGGATGCCGGTGAGGTTCTCGTCCATGATCTGGCCGAGCACGGCCATTCTCTCCTGCAACTCGAACCACATCTCCCGCAGCCGGCGCCTCACGATGGTGGAACGCCACGCCACGAACGGCACGAAGCTGAGGCTCAGCGCTCCGAGGAAGACATCCGTGGACAGGAGCACGTAGGCGCCCACCCCGACAAGGACGGCGAACAGCAGCACCCGCAACGGCCCCATGTTCATGAAGGAGCGTATCCCTTCCAGGTCCAGCATCCCGCGGGTGATCAGCTCGCCCGTGTGGACGCGGTCGTGAAAGGAGAAGTTCAGATGCTGCAGCTTGTCGTAGAAGCCCATGCGCAGCTTGTAGGCGAGGTGGTGGCCCAGGGTCTCGCCGCAATAGTTGTGGGTCAGCGTGAACAGGCCGCGCAGGACCGACGCGCCCAGCAGCAACAGCGCCGTTCCGTAGAGGGCGTCCCGCGCTTCCTCCGGGGATACCGATGCGCTTCCCGAAAGGCGGAGGGCGCCGTCCACGGCGTCCCCCAGGAACTGGGGGATCATGATCTGGAAGATCCCGGCCGCCAGGATCGCGACCGTCGCCAGCACCAACCGCAGCCGTTCCGTCGCCGCGAGCTTGAAGATCCGCCACAGGACCGCCGCGTCGTCGCTGGCGTCGCGGTCCTTGTCGATTGCCATGCCGGAATACGTGCGCGCGTACACGTATTTCCCGGGTTCGGAGTCCGCGCCGTTGCCGGACGCCGGGGCATTCGCGGGCCTGTCGTTGGTCGCCATCTGTCAGGATAGAAGGAGCAGGCTCCCTCCCGAGCCTGCATGGCACGTGTCCGTGCCTGATCAACCTATTTTAATAGTTCCTGAGCGGCCTTGGGTCAAATCTCTACCAGAACCGGTCCACCGCCATCATCGCCATCGCCAGGACGACCACCCCCACCACCACGGCCTGGAGCCGCCTCGGGTGCATGCGCTTGCACAGCGCGGCGCCGTAGTGGACCCCGCCCAGGGAGCCGGCGGACATGAACACGGCGGCGGTGAGGTCGACGTCCGTGACCCCCTGGCCTCGGCCGATGAACGCGTAGAGGGAAGACATCACGGTCATCAGGAGCAACGCGACGAAGATCGAGGTGCCGACGTAGCGGGAGGTCTCCCGGTAGAAGAGCAACAGCGAAGGGATGATCAGTATGCCGCCGCCGATGGAGGTCATCCCCATGACGCCGCCCACGAGAAAAAGGCACGGGTACTTCACCACCGCGCCTCTCCTGGAAGAGAGGAAGCGGGTGTCCAAGCGGTCGTAGTCGAACAGGAGCGCCACCAGCGCGAAGCAGATGGACGCCATCACCATGTAGCTCACGATGTCCTGAAGCGTCTCGACGCCGCTCGGGGAAAGCGAGACCCGGCTCCACTTCACCGCCAGCGAGCCCAGCAGGATTCCCGGGACGGAAGCCAGAAAGAAGCGGACGCCGACGTCCAGGTTGACCGTTCCCTGCCGGTAGTGCCGCACGGCGGCCCAGATCTTGGTGAGGACGCCGTACAGGCCGGCGGTCCCCACCGCGGCGATGGGCTCCAGCTTGATGACGAGCAGAAGGAACGGCACCGTCAGGACCCCGCCGCCGATGCCGGTAAGGCCGATCAGAAAGCCCAGCACCAGGCCGGATACGAGATAGAGGACGATGTCGGACAGGATGACGTCGGGCATGCCAGTGTAGTTCCCGCCGCCCGCCTCGGAGGGACCCGTTACTTCCTTCACCTTATGGCATTCTTCGGCGAGGCTGTCCAGGATGACAGGACCGGGTCCGTCAGGCGGCCCGCATGTTGACAGGAGTCCGCGGAACTGTCGTAATCCAGACGCGGTCCGTACAGGACCGGCCTCCACCCATGGACTACGGCATATTCGATCATCTGGACCGCGGCGACCTGCCGTTGCGGGACTACTACGAGGCGCGGCTGACGCTGATCGAGGCCTACGAGCGGGAGGGTTTCTACGCCTACCACGTGGCGGAGCACCACTCGACGCCGCTGGGCATGGCCCCCTCCCCCAACGTGTTCCTCGCCGCCGTCGCCCAGCGCACCCGGCGGCTTCGCTTCGGGCCGTTGGTCTACGCCCTGCCCCTCCACCATCCGCTACGGCTCATCGAGGAGATCTGCATGCTCGACCAGATGAGCGGGGGGCGGCTGGACATCGGCTTCGGCCGCGGCTCCTCCCCCATCGAGCTGGCGGTGTACGGGCAGAACCCGGAGGAGGCGCAGCGGATCTACGCCGAGGGCCTCGACCTCGTCCTGCAGGGCCTGACCCGGAAAACGCTGGACTTCACCGGCGAGTTCTTCAACTTCACCGACGTGCCGATGGAGCTGGAACCGTTGCAGAAACCCCACCCTCCCCTGTGGTACGGCGTTCACTCTCCGGAAAGCGCCGAGCGGGCCGCCCGCCGGAACCTCAACATCGTGAGCCTGGACCCGGCGGCGCCCACCCGGACCTTCACCGACCGGTTCCGGGAAGTGTGGGAGGAAGTCCACGGGAACGGCGGGGCGGCCCTGCCCAGGATCGGCCTCGGCCGCTTCGTGGTGGTGGCCGACGACGACGACGAGGCGCTCCGCATCGCCCGCAGGGCCTATCCCGTCTGGCACCGGAGCTTCAACCACCTGTTCCGGCTCCGGGGAAGCGCCCCGAGGCACCAGCGTCCGCCGGACTTCGACGGGGTGCTGGCCTCCGGCCAGGGGATCGCGGGTAGTCCGGGCACGGTCCGGGCGTTCCTGCGGTCACAGGCCGAGACGGCCGGCGCCAACTACCTCATCGGCCAGTTCGCCTTCGGCGACATCGCCCTCGACGAAGCCCTTCGATCCGTGGACCTCTTCTCCGAGCACGTGATGAGCGGGTCGGGCTGATTCAGAAGAGGATTTCCCAGCACTCCTCAAGGGAGGCAACGCCCAGCAGCTCGGGGTGCTCGACGTGCGTGAGCTGGCGGCGGTTGCCCTGGGGCAGGATGCACTTGCGGAACCCGAGCTTGCCGGCCTCGGCCACCCGCGCCTCGGCCCGGGTCACCGTGCGGATCTCTCCGGCCAGACCCACCTCGCCGACGAAGATCACGTGGGGGTCCACCGGCCGGTCCAGGGCGCTGGAGGCCACCCCCGCCGCGAGGCCCAGGTCCACGGCGGGCTCGGATACGGTCACACCCCCCGCGACGTTGATGAACACGTCCTTGTCGAAGAAGTTCATCCCCTTGCGCTTCTCCAGGATGGCCAGGATCAGCGCGAGGCGGTTGGCGTCGACGCCGATGCAGGTGCGCCGGGGCAGGTTGAGATAGGACCGGGTCACCAGCGACTGGATCTCCACCAGGATCGGGCGGGTGCCCTCCATGCTGGGCACCACCACCGAGCCCGACCCGCCCAGGGGCCGCTCGGAAAGAAAGATCTCGGAGGGGTTGGACACCTCGCGGAGGCCGGCCTCCTGCATATCGAACACGCCGATCTCGTTGGTGGAGCCGAAACGGTTCTTGACCGCCCGCAGGATGCGGAAGCTGTGGCCGCGCTCGCCCTCGAAGTAGAGCACCGTGTCCACCATGTGCTCCAGCACCCGAGGGCCGGCGATGGCGCCGTCCTTGGTCACGTGGCCGACGAGGAAGGTGGCGATGCCGGTCTTCTTGGCCAGGGAGATCAGCGCGCTCGAACATTCCCGGACCTGGCCGATGCTCCCCGGCGCCGACGGGATGGCGGCGGTGTGCACCGTCTGTATGGAATCCACCACCAGCACCGCGGGCTTGACCGCCTTGACCTGCTCCAGGATGCGCTCCAGCGACGTCTCGCTCAGCACCAGCAGGCTCGAGGACGCCAGGGAGATGCGCCGGCCCCGCATCTTGACCTGCTGTTCCGACTCCTCGCCGGAGACGTAGAGACAGGGCGGCCCGTCATGGCTCAGGGCCGCCACCGCCTGGAGCAGCAACGTCGACTTGCCAATGCCCGGGTCGCCGCCGATGAGCACCGCGGAGCCGTCCACCAGGCCGCCGCCCAGCACCCGGTCGAACTCTTCGATGCCCGATCGCAGGCGGCTGTCCGTCTCGGCGGTGACGGCGTGGATGGGCGTAGGCGGACGCGCCGGGCCGGCGTCCCCGTCCCTGGCCGCGTTGGAGTGGACGGAGACCGCCTCCTCCACCAGCGAGTCCCACCGGCCGCAGTCCGGGCACCGCCCCAGCCACTTGGGAGACTGGAACCCGCAGTTCTGACACTCGTAGACGACCCTCGCTCGCGCCATGCCTGACCCCTTCGTCCATCATAGGGTGGCCGCAAAAGGAATGCCACTCGCGCCCTCTCCCGCCCGCGCGAGATGGACTCTCCGGCGAGAAGGCTGTTAACATGAGCTTGGCGCATGGCCTTCTACCTGCACATCGACATGGACTCCTTCTACGTGTCCGTGGAGCGCGTTCTCGATCCTTCTCTGGAGGGCAAGCCGGTGATGGTGGGGGGAGGCTCCGGCCGCGGGGTGGTCACCTCCGCGTCCTACGAGGCCCGTCAATACGGGGTCCGGTCCGCCATGCCCGGATTCCAGGCCCGGCGGCTCTGCCCCGACGGGATCTTCGTTCCGGGCCGGCGGGGGGTCTACAGCGAATTCTCGCGGAAGGTCTTCGACCTGCTCCGCTCCTTCTCCCCGGATGTCCGGGCCTTCTCCATCGACGAGGGGCTGGTGAACCTCACCGGCACGGAACGGCTGATGGGCCATCCCATCCGAACGGCCGACGAGATCATCGGCCGCATCCGGCATGAGCTGGGGCTGCCGTCGTCCGGCGGACTCGCCACCCACCCGACCCTGGCCAAGATCGCCGCCACCAAGGTCAAGCCCCGGGGGTTGCTGTACGTGCCGCCGGGTTCGGAGGAGCGTTTCGTGGGTCCCCTCGATGTCTCGGTCATCCCCGGCGTCGGCCCCAAGACGCACAAGGAGCTGCTGGACCGCGGCATCGCCACGGTGGCCCAGCTTCTCGCCCACCCCCGGCTGGGGCCGCGCTATCTGGACCTGGATCGACCGGAAGACAGCGGACATGCGCACGAGCATTCGATCGGCAGCGAGACCACGATGTCGAATGCGCTCACGGACGTGGCGGAAATGGAGCGGGTGCTCGGAGGGCTGGTGGAAGAGGTGGCCGCGAGGCTGCGCCGCCAGGGCGGCCGCGCCCGGCGCGTCACCCTCAAGCTCCGTTATTCGGACTTCAAGACCATCACCCGTTCCCGCACCCTGCGCGCCCCCACCTGCTTCGACGTGGACATCTTCAAGGTCGCGCGGGACCTGCTGGCGAGGAACTTGGCGCCGGACCGGGCGGTGCGCCTTCTCGGGGTCAGCACCAGCCGCATCACCACCGAGGGATGGCAGGACTCCATCTTCGACTACCGCGAACGGGCCTCCATGGACCAGCTCTACAAGGGCATCGACCGGCTGCGGCACAAGTACGGCGAGGGCACGGTCACGCTGGGGGCCGGAAAGAACCGCTCGCAGTGAACTGGGCCGAAGCCATGAACGACACCCCCGCCACACACCCGTTTCTCACCGCCTGCCGCCGCGGCAAGACGCCCTACACGCCGGTGTGGCTCATGCGCCAGGCCGGGCGTTACATGAAGGAATACCGCGACGTGAGGGCCCGGGTCGGCTTTCTGGAGCTGTGCAAGACCCCGGACCTCGTGGCGGAGGTGACGGTGACGCCCGTGGAACGGCTCAACGTGGACGCGGCCATTATCTTCGCCGACATCCTGCTGCTGCTGGAGCCCATGGGAGTGGGGCTGGAATACGCCGAGGGCGGGCCAAGGATCCAGCGGCCGGTGCGAACGGGCGCGGACGTCGACGGCCTACGCGATCCGGCGCCGGAGGAATCGCTGGCTTACGTGTACGCGGCCGTCCGCAGCACCCGCGCGGCCCTGGCCGGACGCGTGCCGTTGATCGGATTCTGCGGCGCCCCCTTCACGCTGGCGTCCTACCTGATCGAAGGCGGCGCCTCGCGGAACTACATCCACACCAAACGGCTGTTCCACACCGATCCCGGCGCCTGGAACGCGCTCATGGACCGGCTGGTGACGGCCACGGTCGCCTACGTCAACGGACAGATCGCGGCCGGCATCGATGCGCTCCAGGTCTTCGACAGCTGGGTCGGCTGCCTGGCGCCCGGGGACTACCGCGAGCACGTCCTGCCGCACATGCGCCGCCTGATGGCGGAAGTCACGCCGGGGGTCCCCACCATCCACTTCGGCACCGCCACCTGCGGCCTGCTGGAGCTCATGCAGGAGGCCGGCAGCGACGTGATGGGCGTGGACTGGCGCGTGGACCTGGACGAAGCCTGGAGCCGCGTAGGCCATGACGTCGCCGTCCAGGGCAACCTCGACCCCGTGGCCCTGTTCGCGCCGCCGGCCGAGATCCGCCGGCGTGTCCAGGACATCCTGCACCGCGCGGAAGGCCGTCCGGGCCACATCTTCAACCTCGGCCACGGCATCCTGCCGGAAACCCCGGTGGACCACGTCAGGGCCATGGTGGACGCGGTGCATGAGCTCAGCGCGTAAGAAATCTCCGCCTTTTCCGTCATTCCCGCGAAAGCGGGAATCCAGGGGTGGCGGGGAACGTTGCGACCGAACCCCTCCCACTCCTCTACCCCTGGATTCCCGCTTTCGCGGGAATGACGGGAAGGGGGCATTGTCAGCCCGTCCAGGCCAATGACCAAGGACATCATCGTCATTGGCGGCGGCATCTCGGGCCTGGCCGCGGCGCATCGGCTGACGGAACTGAACCGAGCCGGTTCCCTGGACCTGCGCGTCACCCTCCTCGACGCCTCCGACCGTCTCGGAGGCGTCATCGCCACCGAGCATACCGGGAATCTCCTCCTGGAGCTCGGCCCGGATTCCTACATCACCGACAAGCCCGCGGCGTTGCGCCTCTGCGAACGCCTGGGGCTAACCGACCGTCTCATCGCGCCGCAACATGCCGGGTTGAAGCTCTACACCGTTCACCGGGGCGCGCTGGAACCGCTCCCCGAAGGATTCCTGCTGATGGCGCCCACGCGTGTGGGCTCGGTGCTGCGAAGTCCCCTGTTCTCCTGGGGCGGCAAGGTGCGAATGGGGCTGGAACCCTTCATATCCCGCCGATCGGACGACGGCGACGAGAGCCTCGCCTCGTTCGTGCGCCGCCGGCTGGGCCGGGAAGTGCTGGAACGGGTGGCGCAGCCACTCATCGGCGGCATCTACGCCTCCGACCCGGAGACCCTCAGCCTGGCCGCCACGATGCCCCGGTTCCCGGAGATGGAGCGTACCCACGGCAGCGTCATCCTCGGCACCCGCCGGGCGCAGAAGCGCCGCGCAGAGGCGACGGACGAGACGGGCGCCCGCTGGAGCCTCTTCGTCAGCATCGACGGCGGCATGGAGGTGCTCGTGCGCCGCATCGAGGAGGCCCTGGAGCCCGGGACGGTACGTCGCGGCGAGACGGTCCGGGACCTGTCCTGGAGCACCGACACCCGCCGCTGGCGAGTGGACACTGGCGGCGCCAGCCTGGAGGCGGACGCGGTCATCTGCACGCTGCCGGCGTTCGCCGCCGGAGATGCCCTGACGACACTCGATCCGGATTTGGCCCGGGAGTTGAAGGCGATCCCCTTCTCCTCCACCGCCACCGTCAACCTCGCATACCGCCGCGGCGACATCGCCCATCCCCTCGACGGCTACGGCTTCGTAGTCCCGCACGTGGAAGGCCGGAAGATCATGGCCTGCACCTTCAGCAGCGTAAAGTACGCCGGAAGGGCGCCGGAAGGCACCGCCTTGTTCCGTTGTTTCGCGGGGGGCGTGCTGCAGCCGGATATGCTCGACCAACCCGACGACGCCCTGGAAGCCCAAGTCCGGGAAGATCTGGAAGCGCTCCTCGGCATCTCCGGTACCCCGACGCTCTGCCGCACCACCCGCTACGCCAACAGCATGCCTCAGTACAACGTCGGCCACCTGGAGGGAATCGAGAGAATCGAAGCCCGGCTGGGGCAGTTCCCCACCTTGGCCCTCGCCGGCAAGAGCTACCGCGGCGTGGGTATCGCCGACTGCATCGCCGGCGGCGAGATAGCCGCAGAAATGGTCGTAGCGAGACTCACGCCTGGGCGTGAGGACTGAAACTCTCCGTTCTCGGCGACAGAACCCCTTTTGCGCCCCTTAGACACCAGTAGATCTGGCAATAGAATTTTTGCCAATGAATCTATTGCCAAAATTTTCTTTGTGGACTATATTACCCCCATCACTGGCTCCCATCTGGAGACACCTGCATGCGCAACATCACGGGACAGGCAGTCATCGGCGACGATCTCTACGGACGCGAGTATGAGCTGAACCGCCTTTGGGAAATGCTGGAACAAGGCGAACACATTCTGATGCTTGCTCCCAGACGGGTAGGCAAAACGAGCCTGATGCTTGAGCTTCATCGTGCGCCCCGAGAGGATTGGGACGTCTTCTATGTCGATGTCGAAGCCTGCAAAGGACCGGCCGACTGCATTGCAGCGGTTCTCGCCGCGCTGGCTTCGGACCCCCAATACCGGAGCCGATTCGAGGCGGTGCCGTTCTCCGCCGCCATCAAGGACATCTTCAGCCGTCTGTCCATCAGCACCGACATCGGCGCAATGCGTGTCGAGTTGGCCAATGCGATCGGGCGAGACTGGGACCGCGCAGCGAGCCAACTCCAGACACGTCTGACGAGTCTGCCGGACACGGAACGCCATCTTCTCATCATTTTCGATGAATTGCCGTTCCTCCTATCTCGAATGCTCCGGACCGGAGGACATGAACACGACACCGAGTTGTTTTTGTCGCACTTTCGGCACTGGCGCCAAGCGCCGGAATTGCGCGGAAAGGTCCACACCCTCTTCGGTGGATCGATCGGACTCGAAGGGGTGCTCAGGCGTGCCAGACTCACCGGCTCTATCAACGACCTCACGCCCTTCCGTGTGGAGTCGTGGGACAAGGCTACGGCGATCAAATTTCTGAGTTCACTAGGGCACGATTACAACTTCAACCTTAGAGACGAGTCTGTTGAGCAAGTCCTGGGTTTACTAGGCGATCCTGTTCCGTACCATCTGCAGCTATTCTTCTCGGCGCTTCGCGATACCTGCCAAGGCGACACCCGGAACGTCTCGGCGCACCTGATTGCGGAGTGCTTTGCGGACAGGTTGGCAGGCCCCAGCGGCACTGCCCATCTGGACCATTACGCGAAGCGTCTTGACTTCGCGTTTGACGAAGACGAGCACCGAACCGCGCTCGATATCCTGGGTCGTACATGTCGTCGAGATACAGGCGTCCGGGTCGCTGAACTCGAAGACTTGCGACAACAGAACGAGTCGGCGTTCCGATCGGTGTTGCGTGACCTCGAGACCGACGGCTACCTCCGACGAGACCCCAACGAAATGCTACGATTTCGCTCGAACCTCCTGCGACAGTGGTGGATGAAATACCAAGGAGGGGCAATCACGCCATGACTCGCCGACGCCTCTACAACCCCGCACAACTGACCCCCGACGAGTTGAAGGCCTCATTCGTCGCGCGGAAAGACACCCTTGCGGAGATGCTCCGCGTGATCGGCGAACAGCAGCCCGGACACCCATGCCAGCACATGATGCTCATCGGCCCACGAGGCATGGGAAAGACCACTCTCGGTCTGAGACTCCTTCACGAGATTCTGGACACCCCTACCCTCGCGGCAATCTGGCAGCCCGTCGCCTTCCACGAGGAGAGCTACGGAATCACCAACTTGGCGGAATTCTGGCTGACTGCCCTGCACCATCTGACCCGTGCCACCGGCGATCCCCGATGGGCCGACCAAGGAATGGCTCTGGCAAGAGACGAACGAGACGACAACCGGCTCGCAGCCTATGCGCTGGCCGCATTGATGGACTTCTGCCGGGCAAGCGGCAAGCGATTGATCCTGTTCGTCGAGAACATCGACACGGTCTTCAAGCAACTAGGTGACGAACGCCAGATTCACGAACTGCGTGCCACCCTGATCGAACGTCCTGAGATCCTGCTCTTGGGCTCTGCCAACACCGTCTTCGAAGCCATCCAAAGCCACGGCGAACCGCTCTACGAGTTCTTCCGGCTCTTTATTCTCAAGGGACTGGGGCCCGAGGATACTCGGCGGATACTCGCGACGCTCGCGGAGGACGAAGACAGGGCGGGTATCATGGGAACACTGGATAGGGAGCGCGGCCGACTGGAAACCATCCGCCGAATGACTCACGGCAACCCACGGTTGATCTTACTTGCGTGTCGTATACTGATCGAGTCACCCTTGGGCCCCGCTATTGAGGCTCTCGAACGCCTCATCGACGAACAAACACCGTATTTCAAAGCCCGGATCGAGGAGTTGCCCGGTCAAGCCCGTAAAGTGTTCCACTGTCTCGCCGACGGCTGGAAGCCCATGCAGTCCAAGGAAGTAGCCGAAGCCGCAAAACTCAGTTCTTCACATGCCAGCGCCCAACTCAGGCAACTAATGGAGAAGGGTTATGTACGAGAGGTGAACCTGCCGAACGCCAAACGGACTCTGTATGAGGTAGGCGACCGGTTCTACAACATCTACTACCTGCTGCGTTTCTCGCGCACAGGCCGCGACCGTCTCGAGCGACTTGTTGCATTCCTCCACGATCTTTTTGGTGCCACTGCTTTGCGAACAATGTATGGGGCGACACTGGTGGCGTTGCGCGGCAAAGGCCCACTGGTCGGAGACACGTCGCTAATACTCGGCACACTGGCGAGTTACGTGGCCAAGGACGAGGGATTCAAGGAACGTGAGAACTGGTTCCGAGAGGCGCTTGCGTTGGCCAATGATATGTTTGGTCGGAATGCGCCAGTGATCGGCGAAATCCATGAGGCCTTTTCGAGCTATGGTTCTTCGGGTTCAGACCGCGTTGCCGAACTGAGTCGACGTGGCAACAAGTTACTAAAGGCCGGACATCTGGCGGACGCGGAAGCGCTTTTCCGGGAATTGGCCGAGGAATGCCCCAACGACACTCGCATCTGGTTTTCGCTGGGATTGGTCCTGACACAACAAGAGCAGTACGAAAAGGCACTAGACGCATACGAACAAGCGCGTCACCATAACCTTCTAAACGACACGCCTGCGTCACGGCTGGTATCGGCCGGGGTGTTGGCAGGCGAGGCGTTAGTTTTACATGAACTGAATCGCCGCGAAGATGCCATTGAGACCTTGGAGAAGGTGACCGAGTGTGTTCGCTTAGATGACCCGCCCCTATTGCGCCACGGCGTCGCTGAGGCCTTGACGTTCCAAGGTAATACTCTGTCGGAATTGGGCCGACACGAAGAGGCCCTTTCAGCCTGGGAACGAGTTGCTGATTACGTCCGTCTAACCGATCCTCCTGACCTGCGCCGCACAGCCGTCAGAGCGCTAAGAGGCAAAGTCCGTGCTCTTTTTTCCATGAATCGAGATGAGGAATGCAGCGCGGCCTTTTGGCTAAAGGTCTCCGAATATGTCGGCACAGATGACCCACCGGATCTGCGGCGGACGGTCGCAATAGCCTTGGCTATTGGAGGAGAGTGGTTGAGTATCCTCGGACAGTGGAAGGACGCAGAAGTGACGTCCCGCAAAGCTACAACTATCGACCCAACCCACGATGAAAGTTGGCGGGTCCTCGCAGAAGCGATCCTTGGACAGGACGACGCCGCGCGCCTAGCCGAAGCAGTGGATTTCGCTCGGCGGGCGGTGGAATTGGCGCCCTACAGTTCAATCGCTTTCCATACGCTTTCTGATATTCTTGCTCGTCGTGGAGACTGGACGGGAGCTCTGAGTGCGCTTGAACGAGCCCTACACGTAAGGAGCGAAGACCTCCGAAATCAACAACGCCCTGCCATGACGGAGTCCCTGATCCGGGCGGCCGCAGCAGGCCATGTGCCACAGGTCAAGCGGATCATGGAAGAACTCGGTTTGGCTGAATCGATGGAGCCGCTTTGGCACGCCGTAAGGGCTGAGTTGGGAGAAGAGCTCGAACCGCTACCCGCTGAGATCATGGAGGCGGTGACGGATATACGGCGAGAGTTCGTCAGGAACCAAGAGGCCCCTTCAGACGCGACGTAGGGTCGGATCACGACTCGAACTGGCACCGCCTTGGCTCTGGATCCCGGATCAAGTCCGGGATGACGATCCCGGCATCGGCGACTACTTCGACAGTAACGGAGTATCGGTTGTTGACGCGTCGACGACTGCCGTCACGCTTCGCCGATCCTCTGCCGGCTCAGCGTCGGCTCGTAGAGCATCTGAATCACGACCCCGTCGGGATCGGCGCAGTAGAAAGACGCGCTGCCGTCGCGGTGGCGCTTGAAGGGCTTGATGATGGTGACCTGCCGGGCACGGAACTCGCTTTCGAGCTCCTGGACGCGGTCGATGTCGGAAACGATGAAGCCCAGGTGGTCGAGGGACGAGGTGGCGGCGGGCGCGCGGTCACCGGGGGTCTCGTGCAGGGCGAGGTTGTCGGTGCCGGAGCTCAGGTAGGCGTTCCGGGGGTCGGGCTGCCAGACGACTTCCATGCCCAGGACGTCCTTGTAGAACGCTTTGGAGCGCTCGACGTCCTTGACGTTGAGGGCGATGTGGCGCATTCCCATCAGGCCGCTGAGCGCCTTGGGCATGGTGTTGTCCTTGCTGTGGTTGATGCGAGGCCGGCCGGCGGCCGGCCCCGCTTGCGGAAACTAACCGTCGAGGGCGTCCTGGATGGCGCGGGCCGTGTTGAGCCGGGCCAGATGGGCGCGGAACTCCCCGGAGGCGTGGATGTCACCCAAGGCGTCGACGCCCTCCGCAACCTGGGCCGTGGCCGCGGCGACGGCATCGGCGCTCAACGTCTTGCCCCTGAGCTGATCCTCCACCGCGGTGGCCCGGAAGGGTGTGCCGGCAAGACCGGTGACGCCGATGCCGATATCGGTGCAAGTGTCGCCGTCGGTCCGCAGGCACACCGCGATGCCGACGATGGCGAACCCCGAGGCCTTCTGCTTGACCTTGCGATAGGCGGCACGGGCGCCGGCGGCGGGCACGGGAACGCTCAACCCCGTGAGGATCTCGTTGGGCTCGACGGCGGTGGTCAGGGGCCCCAGGAAGAAGTCCCCGGCGGCCACCGAGCGCGAGCCGCCGCTGCTCGTCAGCGTCACCTCGGCGCCCAGTGCGAGCAGCGCCGCGGGCCAGTCCGCGGCCGGGTCGCCGTGGACCACGCTGCCGCCGATGGTGCCGCGATTGCGCACCTGCGGGTCGCCGATGCTGCCGGCGGTCAGGGCCAACAGCGGACAATTCTCGTTCACGTCGCTCGACGTCTCCACCTGGTGGTGCGTCACCAGGGCGCCGATGCGGAGCGCGCCGCCGTCTACCTGGATCTGGCGCAGCGAATCCAGCCGCTTGAGGTCGATGACCACCGAGGGCTGCGCAAGCCGCAGCTTCATCATCGGCAGCAGGCTGTGTCCGCCGGCCATCACCTTGGCGTTTTCGCCGGCGTCCGCCAAGCTGGCGGCCGCGGCCTCGAGGCTGTCCGGGACGATATAGTCGAAGGCTGCAGGTATCATGATCGGCTCTCGCTATCTGGTTACTTGGTACCGCCCTGGCACAGGCGCCAGATCTTCTCGGGCTTGAGCGGCATGTCGATGTGGGTGACGCCGAACGGGGCCAGCGCATCCACCACCGCGTTGACGATGGAAGGCGTGGAGCCGATGGTGCCGGCCTCGCCCACTCCCTTGACCCCCATGGGATTCACCGGCGACGGCGTTTCCGTGCGGGCGAAGTCCAGCGGCGGCAGGTCTTCCGCCCGGGCCACGGCGTAGTCCATGAGGCTGCCGGTGACGAGCTGGCCGTCCTCGTCGTAGACCACCTCTTCCAGGAGCGCCTGCCCCAGACCCTGGGCGATGCCGCCCTGCACCTGGCCGTCCACGATCATCGGGTTGATGACCTTGCCGCAGTCGTCCACGGCCACGTACTTCTTGATCTCGATCTCGCCGCTGTGGGTGTCCACTTCCACCACGCAGATATGGGTGCCGAAGGGGAACGTGAAGTTCGACGGCTCGAACACGGACGTGGCCTGGAGGCCCGGCTCCATTCCCGCGGGCAGCTTGGTGGCCACGTGCGCCTGGAGCGCGACTTCCTGGATGGTGATGCCCTTGTCGGGCACGCCCTTGACCGAGAACTTGCCGTCCTCGAACTCCAGGTCCTCGGCGCTGCACTCCAGCACGTTGGCGGCGATGGCCTCGGCCTTCTCCCGGACCTTCTGGGTCGCCATGAACACCGCGGTGCCGCCCACGGAGATGCCGCGGCTCCCGAAGGTGCCGATGCCGTTGGGCACCACGGCCGTATCGCCGTGCAGCACCGCGACGTCCTCGATGGGAACCCCGAGCTCGTCGGAGACGATCTGCGCGAAGGTGGTTTCCTCGCCCTGGCCGTGGGGCGAGACGCCGGTCAGCACGGTGGTCTTGCCGGTGAAGTCCAGCCGCACGGTGCCGCTTTCCCAACCGCCCGCCGGCAGCGCCGCGGAAGGACCCATGGCGCAGATCTCGACGTAGGTGGAGAAGCCGATGCCCATGTAGCGGCCTTCCTCCCTGAGCCGCTTCTGCTCCGCGCGAAGGTCTTGGTAGCCCACCATTTCCAGCGCCTTGTCCAGCGCCGCCTGGTAGTTCCCGCTGTCATAGGCGAGCCCGGTGGCCACCGGCAGCGGGAAATCGTCGGGCTGGGCGAAGTTCTTCCGGCGCAACTCCACCGGGTCCATGTCCAGTTCCCGCGCGATCAGATCCATGGTGCGCTCGATCACCAGGGTGGCTTCCGGCCTGCCGGCGCCGCGGTAGGCGTCGGTGGCGACCTTGTTGGTGAAGCCGCCGGTGGAGGTGAACTTCAGGGTCGGGATCTTGTAGGAACCGCTGATCATCAACCCGGTGAGCGGCGGCATTCCGGGGGTGAGGAGCTGGTGATAGGCGCCGGTATCCAGCAGGCTGTCGTAGGTGACGCCCAGGATGGTGCCATCCTTCTTCACCGCCGCTTCCACCGTGCCCACCTGTCCGCGTCCGTGGATGGTCGCCTGGATGTTCTCGCGCCGCCCTTCGATCCACTTCACCGTGCCCTTGAGCTTCATCGCCAGGTGGGCCAACAGCGCCTCTTCCCGGTAGACGTTCAGCTTGCAGCCGAAGCCGCCGCCCACCTCCGGGGCGATGATCCGGATACGGTGTTCCGGGAACCCGAGCACGAGCGCCAGCATGGCCCGGAGCAGATGCGGGATCTGGGTCGAACTCCACACGGTCAGCTCGTCCTCGCCCGGGAAGTACCGGGCCACCACGCCGCGGGTCTCCACCGGGATCGGCGCCAGCCGCTGGTGGATGAACTTCTGCTTGATGATGACGTCCGCCTCGGCGCGGGCCTTGTCCATGTCCCCGGTGCCGCACTCGAAGGTGAAGGCCTGGTTGCTGTCCCACTGGGAGTGGACGAGGGGCGAGCCCGGCTGCAACGCCTTCTCCAGGTCCGAGACCGCCGGCAGCGGCTCGTAGTCCACCTCGATCAAGTCGATGGCGTCCCGGGCCGTGTAGGAGTCCTCGGCCACTACCGCGGCCACCGGCTCTCCCACATAGCGCACCTCGCCCTGGGCCAGCACCGGGTGCGGCGGCGTGCGCAGCGTCGGATTGGCCGCCGCGCAGGGCACCGAGCCCACCTTGTCGCCGATGTCCGCGCCGGTCGTGACGCTGACAACACCGGCAAGGGCGCTCGCGGCGTCGGTGTTGATGCCGTTCAGGCGGGCGTGGGCGTGAGGGCTCCGCAGGAGAGCCACGTGCATCACGTCGGCCATCCGCAGATCGTCCACGTAGTGCGAGAGACCCTGCACCAGGCGCGGGTCTTCCCGCCTCTTCACCTTGGTTCCAACAAGCTTGCTTACCGGCATGGCTTACGTCCCAGCTTTCATTTGTTCCGCGGCCTGCTGCACCGCGTCGACGATGTGCTTGTACCCGGTACAGCGGCAGATGTTGCCTTCGAGCCCATGGCGGATCTCCTCCTCCGAGGGGCTCGGATTTTCCTGGAGGAGCTGCTGTGTCGCCATGATCATGCCGGGCGTGCAGAAGCCGCACTGGAGGCCGTGGCAGTCCCAGAAGGCCTCCTGGATCGGATGCAGCCCGTCGTCGGTGGCCAGGGACTCGATGGTCTGGACCTCGCACCCGTCGACCTGTACGGCCAGCAGCGTGCAGGACTTCACCGCGGCGCCGTCCACCATGACCGTGCAGGCGCCGCACAGGCTCGTCTCGCAGCCGATGTGGGTCCCGGTCAGGCCGAGAACATCCCGCAGATAGTGCACCAGCAGCAGGCGGGGCTGCACCTCGGCGGTCCGGCCGACCCCGTTGACTTGAACCTCGATTTTGGTCGTGTTTGCCATAGCTCCTGAACCTTTCGGGTCGAGAGAATATACTTCGTCCGATTGGAGGTCAAGGGAAAGTTGATCGGTCCGGCGCGGACCGCCCAACCATTGCGAAGCGCGGTCAAGAGGGCCGCGGGCCGGGGCGTCCTTGACGATCCGAAGGCATGTGTGACAGATTCCACGGGTTTGCAGCCGGGTCCGGGCAAGCCAACCGGCACGCCATGGAAAGGCCATCTCGCCTGCAACCGCAAACCAAGAGATCTGGAGGGAGTTCATGAAGGTATTCATCACCGGAGCCGGAATGCTCGGATGCCACACGGCCAGGGAGCTGACGCAGAAAGGACACAGCGTCCACCTCTACGACCTCAGTCCCGACCCGGACTACGTCGCGGCCATCGCCGGAAAGAAGCGTCTGACGACGTCGCGCGGCGACTTGCTGGATTTGCCCAATCTGCTTCGCGCTTTGGCCCAGGCCAAGCCCGACGTGCTGGTGCACACCGCCGGGTTCATCGGCGGCCAGGTGGAAAGCCCGCCCTACCGCGGCTTCCAGACCAACACCGTGGGGTCCGTGAACGTCTTCGAGGCCTGCCAGATCTCCCGGATCAAGCGGCTGGTGCACCTCAGCACGTTCGGCGTCTACGACTGGACCCAGATCCGCAAGGGGCCGGTCAAGGAGGACGCCCCGCGCTGGGGCAACCGGTTCTACCCCGCCACCAAGGTGGCCAACGAAGTGCTGCTGGACGCGTACGAGAACTACTACGGCATGGAGTGCGTCCGCATGCGGCCCACCGGGGTCTACGGGCCGGGGCACTATCGCGGCGGCTCCGGCGGCGGCATCGCCATGAACGACCTGGTACGCGCGTGCCTGGGCGACGGCCCCATCGAGCTCGAGGACCGGCACGTGGGACCCAACGATTTCGTCTACGCCGCGGACGTGGGTCGCGGCATCGCCTTGGCGTGCACTGCCAAGGACGCACCCGGCAAAGCCTTCCACCTGGGCGCCGGCAAGAACTACGGCCCCGCGGACTTCCTCCGGGCGCTGCGCCGGCTGCTGCCGGGCCGGACCGTCAAGCTGGCCCCGGGGGCCGGCAAGAAGAAGGCTCGTCCCCGCGTGGACCTGTCCGCGTCGGAACGTATCCTGGGCTACAAGCCCCAGTATTCCCTGGAAGAAGGGATCGCGGACTACATGGAGGTGGTGCGGCGTCACGGCTTCTGGCATTGAAGCCGCGACCCCTCGCAGTCATCCCGTGACGCCGGGTCGCGCCCGGGGCAAGCTCGATCCGGGATCCAGGAGGGGTGGCGGGGGCCGGGTTCCTACGAGGGCCGGCCGATGCGGGCCTCGAAGTCCCGGAGTATCCTGTCGACGTCGATGCCCAACTCGCGCCCTTCGCGGATCACGCCTTCCTTCTGGCTGGCCCAGCTCTGGACGAACATGTCCTCCAGAAACCCGCGGTTGGACGGGTCCTCGGCAAAGCGGGCGAGCTTTTCCATGACCATGTCTTCGTGGCCTTCCTCGTCGTCCACGATGTCCTTGGCGAGTTGCCGCACCACCGGATCGGGCGTCACGTCCCGCAGGTGCTGCATGAACACCACCGCGGATTTCTCGGCGATATTGCAGAGGCGGAACGCCCGCACGTCGCCGGTGAGGAACTGACCGAAGTAGCCGTCGTAGGCATCCGCGGGGATGTCGTCAGCCGCGTCGCGACGGTCGAGATAGTCCTTGATCAGCGCGTAGTGCCTGTACTCGTCGGCGGCCTGCTCGGCCACGTGGGCGCGCTCGTGGGGCTCCAGCTCGCCGTATTGCAGCAACGCCCTGGTGAACGCCACGCCGTGGGCCAGCTCCTTCTTGGCCTGCCGCTGCATCAGGCCGACGAACTCCGCGGTCCGAGGGTCCAGCTCCGCCAGCGCCTTGCGGATGGCGATGACGGGCCCCTCCAGCTCATCGTGGTACCGGCTCCACAGCGATTCGACGAATTCCCTTCCGGTCATGGCGACGGCTCCTCCCGCTGAATGCTGCATCAAACTAACGATCAGACCCCATACTGTCAATTGACTGGCCCGAACGCCAGTCCGGGCCAGTCACCCCGGGCCCCGGGTCCAGCCCGGAGCATGCTTGACCCGGGGCCCAGGGTGAGGGGCGCGGAGCCCGGGGTATGAAAGGGGCCTTTGCGGGCAGGGAACGGGCTGCTACAAGAGACCACACATCACGCACCGTGCGACAAGGATCGGTTTGAACCGGAAGGGAGACGGAACATGGCGGACGACGCGCGCAAGGCTTTCGAGGACGTATCGCTGGGGGCCACGAACAAGGCCTACGACATCATTGCCGACCTCGATCCCGAGTACTCCCGGCACCTCACCGGGCTGTTCGTCGACGGCACCTTCGGGCGCGAGGGGGCCCTCGACCGGAAGACCAAGGAGCTGATCATGGTGGGCATCACCTGCGCCCTGAACCGGCCCCGTGGGGTGCGGCTTCACAGCGAGCGGGCGCTCAAGCTCGGCGCCACGCCGCGGCAGGTGCTGGAGGCGGTGGAGGTGTCGGCGATACCCGGGGGCATGCCGGGGCTATGGCTCGGGGCCGAGACCCTGGACGAGATCCTGCGCGAGCAGGGACTGGAGTTCAAGTGAGTCAGGCCGCCGGCCCGCTGCACGGCGTCCGGGTGCTGGACCTGTCGCGGGTCCTGGCCGGGCCCTACTGCACCATGTTCCTGGGCGACCTGGGGGCGGAGGTCGTCAAGGTCGAGGAGCCCGGCCGGGGCGACGACACGCGAAGCTGGGGGCCGCCGTTCCAGGGCGGCGAGAGCGCCTACTTCCTTTGCGTCAACCGCAACAAGCGGAGCGTCACCCTGGATCTCCGGACACCGGACGGAATCGAGCTGCTGAGCCGGCTGGCCCTGGAGGCGGACGTGCTGATGGAGAACTTCCGGCCCGGCACGCTCGCGGGCTGGGGCCTGTCCGAGGCGGAGATCCGGCGGCGGAACCCCCGGCTCATCTACGCGTCGCTTTCTGCCTTCGGCTCCAGCGGACCGCTGAAGGAACGGCCGGGATATGATGTGGCCATCCAGGCCTGGGGCGGACTGATGAGCATCACCGGTCCGGCCGGCGGTGAGCCGACGAAGGTGGGAGTGGCCATCGTGGACATCGTCGCCGGCCTCATGCTGGGCACATCCATCGCCTCGGCCCTCTATGCCCGGGAGAAGACCGGTCAGGGGCAACGGATCGAAACCTCGCTCATGGAGGCGGAGGTCGCCAGCTTGATCAATGCCGGGAGCAACTATCTCGTGACCGGCGAGGTCCCCGGACGCTGGGGCAACGCCCATCCCAACATCGTTCCCTACCAGAGCTTCGCGACGGCGGACGGCCATCTCGTCGTCGCCGTGGCCAATGAGGCGATCTGGGCGCGGTTCTGCGACGGCGTCGGCAGGAGGGAGCTGGCGGCGGATCCCCGGTTCGACACCAATGCCCGCCGGGTGGAGAACCGTGACGAGCTCCTCGGAATCCTGGGCGAGATGTTTTGCGCCCGCCCGCGCCACGAGTGGATCGACCTCCTGAACCGCGCGGGCGTGCCGTGTTCCCCGGTCCAGGACATCCGGGAAGTGTTCGAGTCCCCCCAGGTGCTGGAAACCGGAATGCTGCGGGAGATCGACCACCCGACGGCCGGAAAGGTGCGCATGGCGGGGTTGCCGGTGAAGTTCTCCGGAACACCGGCTTCGGTCCGGCTCGCGCCGCCGCTCCTGGGAGAGCACAACGAACAGGTGCTGAAGGAATGGCTGGAGCTGGACGACCAGGCCATCGTCGAGCTTCGGAGCCGGGGAACCCTCGGTCGGCGCCCGGAGTGACCGGGCGTTCCGCCGCGGCGAGGAATCAGAGATGCGACAAGGGATGACCTGCGAGGAGTTTCGACCGGGCGACGTCCACCGAACGGCCCGGCGCACCGTGACCGAGACCGACGTGGTCCAGTTCGTCAACCTGTCCGGTCTCATCGAGCCCCTGTTCAACGATGCCGAGTACATGCGGAACGAAACCGAGTACGGCGAGCGCATCGCGCCGGGAAGCCTGACTTTCGCGCTGGCCGAGGGGCTGACCACTCAGACCGGCATGATCCACGGCACGGGCCTGGCGTTCGTGGGCCTGGAGGGGATGCGGCTGTTCCAGCCGGTCAAGGTCGGCGACACCATCGGCGTGGAGATCGAGGTGCTCGAAAGCCGCCGGACCAGGTCCCGCAACGCGGGCATCGTCCGCTGCCGGCACCTGGTGAAGAACCAGCGCGGCGAGACGGTCATGGAATACACGGTGAAACGCTTGATTCGCGGCAAGGATGAATAGGAACGTGGAACGTATCGGGTGGCCGGTCGAAACCGCGGCCCGGGTGGGTTGAAACCCGCCCCCTACGGGGTCCGGTTTTCGGCCGCGGGCTTTTCGGGGAAGAGCAGTTTGCGGAGCTGCACGATGAACTTCGGATCCAGCGCGAACAGGTCCTTCACGGTCTTCTCGATTTCCGCGCCGCCCAGGGGGCGGACTTCCAGCCCCCGGCTGTTGGCCTCGGCCACGAAAGCCGGGTCCGCCACGGTGTCGGCAAACGCCTTGCGGAGCGCCGCCACCCGCGCGTCGGGCGTCCCGGGAGGAAGGGAATAGGCGCGGGCCAGCTTGGCCGGGTCGTGGACCCCGTACATGAGAAGCATGCGCGCGTCCTCGGACTTGGCCAGATCGAGGGCATTGGGCACCGACGGCAACTCCGGGTGCGGCTTGGCCATGGCCTGCAGCACCACCTGCGCTTCTCTCGCCGCGAGCAACTTCCGCCACGCCTGCTTGACCGCCTGCCAGTACCAGCAACCACCCTCCAATTCCTGGTTGCCGGCGGCCAGACGCACGTTGACCGGGCCCCTGTAACCGCCGATGGGCTTGACCGGCAGGCCCAGGGTGGCGCCGAAGACCCGCGACATGTTGGTGGCGGCATCGTTGCGGCCGATGCCTCCCAGCTTGACGGGCTTCTTGGCGCCGCTCCACGCCGCCAGATCGCCGATGCCGCTCGTCTTGGTCAGGATGCACACCGGGTGCAGGGTCGAAACCGCGCCCACCCAAGCGAACCGCCGGGTGTCGAGCTGCACGTCCTTGCCGCCGAATAGCTGGTTGTGGATGAGGTCGCCCGCCCAGTTGCCCACCGTCCGTCCGTCGGGCTTGGCTTCGCTATAGAGAAACTCCGCCGCCACGCTGCCGCCGCCCCCCACCATGTTCCTCACCGCGACCGTCGGACGGTCCGGCAGATGGCGGACGATGTGCTTGGCGAGGGTACGGGTGGAACGGTCGAAGACGCTTCCGGCGCCGGCCCCGACCACGAAGGTCAGGGTGCCCTGCTGCGCGGACGCCTCGCCCCCGGCGACGGGCGCCAAGGCCAGCAACAGGACTGCCGCGAGGGTACGGGTGGAGAGCATCGGCAGGGTGATCCGTCTCGCGCGCTGCTCCGACGGCAACGCGTTCAGAAAAGCTTGAGACTTCCTTGTTTCAGGCGCCGTTCAACTGCGGCATGACCTCCTTGTGGAAGAGGTTCAGGGAATCGATGACCTTGCCGTGGGCGAGGTTGCCGATGTGGAACATGCCCATGAAGTGGTCGGCGCCGATCTGACTCATCTGCTGGTTGACCTGCCGCGCGACGGTATCGGGGCTGCCGGCGATGACGAACCCCGTCTCGAGCAACTCCTCCCAGCTCATGGGATGGAAGTTGACCCGCTCCTCGTTGCCGGGGCGGAAGTAGCTGGCGGACCTGGCGCTGACCATGGCTGCCTTGACCTTCTGCTGGTCGATGGCGACGTCCGTCTTGGCTTCGTTGAAGCCGCGATTCCACAGCGTGAAGAAGTACCTCAACGGCGGCTCCGCAATGGCCCGGGCCTGCGCGTCGGTCTCGCCCACGAAGATATGCCGGCAGAGCACGAACTGCTCGGGTCCGCTCTCCCAGCCGTCCTCCCTGGCCACCTTGCGGTAGTAGTTGAAGGTGTCCTCGATCTGGTCGTTGGTCTGGTACACCTGCGCGATGGGGATCTTCCGCTTGACGCACCACTCGATGGACTCCGCGCTACGGGCCGCTACCCAGATCGGCGGGTGCGGCTGCTGCACCGGCCGCGGCCAGATTGCGCAGTTCTCGAACTGGAAGAACTCGCCCTCGTAGCTCCATACCGGTTCGGTCCATGCGGTCATGATGACGTCGAACGCTTCCCCGAACCGTCCCCGGGACTCCTGGGGCTTGACGTTGTACCAAAGGTACTCCGAGGGGATCCCCCGGACGAATCCCGCGATCAGGCGCCCCTGGGACAGGCAGTCGAGCATGGCGTACTCCTCCGCCACCCGGACGGGGTGCTGCCGTAGCGGCAGGATGTTGCCGAGGACGCCGATCTTGATGCGTTCGGTTTTCTGGCTCAGGGCCGCGGCAATGAGGTTGGGCGACGGCATGGTGCCGTAGGCGCTGTAGTGATGCTCGTTGAAGACCACACCCTCGAACCCCAGCTCCTCGCAATAGGCCATCTCTTCCAGGTGCTCCGCATAGTTGCGCGAGCCCACCGGCGGATCGAAGTAGGAACTCGGCACGGGTGTCCCGGGAACGTCCTCGGGGACCTCCGGATACGCCAACAGGTCGAAGTTGTAGACTTTCATGCGGGTCGATCTCCTTTGCGAGCGAGGGCGGCGGACTGCCGAAGCCGAACGACTAACCTAGTCCCATCCTTCTGGCACTGTCAATCACGCGGCGGTCAGTCCGTGAACATCTCGATGAGCGTTCCCGGTGGAAACGGCAGGCTCAAAGAGTAGTCGAATACGAAATAGAACCCGGCCCACGCCGCCAGCGTCAGCAGGACGCTGATGAACCACTTCTCTGCCGCCCCCACCTTGAGGAAAAGGAACGTGCAGAGCGGCACCGTGATGGAGAATCCGAGCAGCCAGATGGACACGAAAAAGCCGAGGATCCAGCCCACGATGGCCAGCGTCCGCCTTACGACCACCGGGTTCACGCCCTCGGAGGGCGCTGCCGTCTTCCGCTGCCTGAAAAATCCGGTGGCGTCGATCTCAAGCTGGGTCAGGGCGAGCACGATGCCGGGGAAGCCGATGACCCAGGGGAAAAGGCTGGCGCGAAAGCCCCACTCCCTCGCCTCCCACACACCCCATACGAAACCTGCCAGGAGCACCCCCGTGAAGACGATATTCCAGACGGTGAGGGCCTTGGGGCCCTCGCCCACCTCCAGCTCCGGTACGGGGACGGCCGCGGGAGCGTCTCCGGCGGCCTTCCTTTTTTCGTCGCGACGCCGCTGGTAGACCGGATAGAGGATGCCCGCCATGATGATCGAACCGATGATCAGCACGCCGGGAAAACCGACCCACCCCCAGCCGTAGTTGTCGGTGGCGAGGAACAGGTTCTTCTCAGCCAGCGAGCCCAGAACCAATCCCAGCAGCAGCGGCGGCCGCGGCCAGTCGAGTTGCACCATGACCCAGCCCAGGAGCCCGAAGGCCAGCACCACGATGAGGTCCTCGAAGGCGTTGTTCTGGGCGAACCCGCCCAAATAGATGAGCACCAGCAGGAACGGCAGCACCAGGCTGCCGCGCACCTCGGTGATGCGCGCCAGTTGCTTGAGGAAGATGAAGCAGATGGAAACGGTGATGATGTTCGAGACCACCACGATCCACACGAACGAGAACGTGAGATCGAGGTTTCCTCCCCGACTGGCCGGTTCCAGCATCGGCGGTCCCGGCACGAGACCCTGGATGATGAATGCCCCCAGCAGGATGGCCATGGTGACGCTGCCCGGAACACCGAAAGCAATGGTGGGGACCAGGGCGCCGCCGAGGTTGGAGTTGTTGGCCGCGCCGGGGCCCAGCACACCCTCCACCGCCCCCTTGCCGAAGCGCTCCTTGTCGGACGAGCTTTGCACCGCGTGCGCGTACGCCACCCATTGCGAGACGGCGCCGCCCATGCCCGGAATGATCCCGATGTAGGTGCCGATGGCGCTGCAACGCAGAACCAGCGCCCAGTGGCGGAAGGTGTCCTTGACGCCCTCCATCACACCGCCGAGCTTCTCGACCTTCTGCTCCGAGATGCTGGAACCCTTGACGGAGAGCTCGATGACCTCGGGGATGGCGAACAGGCCGAGGGTCACGGGAACCAGGTTGATACCGTCCCATAGATAGAGGTTGTCGAAGGTAAAGCGCTCGATGCCGGATATCGGATCGAGTCCGACGGTTGCGAGCATGAGCCCAACAGCGGCGGCGGTGAGGCCTCGAACAACGGCCGCACCGCTCAAGGCAGCTAGGAATGTCACCCCCAGGAGCGCCAGCATGAAGAACTCCGGCGAACCGATGGCGAGCACCAGCGGCCGGACGATGGGGATGGCCAGGGCCAGGGCGAAGGCGCCGAAGACGGCCCCCACCAGCGAGCTCATGAGCGAAGCCCCGAGGGCGCGGCCGGCTTCCCCTTTCTTGGCCATGGGATGGCCGTCGACAATGGTGGACGCGGTAATGGCCTCGCCGGGAATGCCGAACAGGATGGAGGTGATGTCGCCGGTGGTAGCCGTGACCGCGGACATGCCCAGAAGGAAGGCAAAGGCTTCCACCGCCTCCATCTTGAAGATGAACGGCAGCATCAGCGCCAGTGTGACCGGCCCGCCCAGCCCAGGCAGAATGCCCACGGCGAAACCGATCACGATGCCCAGTATCATGAGCGTGAAGGTCGTACCCGTGAAGACTTGCGCTAGGCCTGCCCCAAAGGCCTCAACCATTTCAGCCATGATCCCTGACTTTCAGTGAAGAGAGGTGCGCCCGGAAAAGGGTGTGGCCGGGCGGCCGATCCGGATCGATCAGAAAAAAATCGCTCAAGACGACCCGCGCGCCATCCGGCAGGGCGTGCTTGACGGCCGTCCGCCAAGGCCGGCCAATCCGGCACACGGACGGATCCCGTTCCCCGGCCCACGTTGAGCGCGGCCGGGAAACGGGCTCCTCCATCCAATGCGTAGCTACTTCTTCGGCAACAGGGTCTTCTTCAACAGGGTCAACGTGGCGTCGTCCATGTCGTAGAGCCCCTGCATCTTCTTCGCCACCCAATTGCCGTCGTACGGGTTCAACTCCACCTTCGACTTCTTGGCGGCGGCGACCAGCTCGGGGTCCTTCAAGGTATCCATGAACGCCTTCTGGAGCGTCTTGACCCGGTCCGCGGGCACTCCGGGCGGCAGGCTGTAGGGCCGCGACAGGGCGCGGTAGACGTCAGCGGCCACCCCCAACAGCTTCTTGCCGGTGTCACCCTTGGCCAAGTCGAACGCCACGCCCACGTCCTTGAGGTCGGGGTGCTTGTCGGGGCCCACCTGCAGGATGGGCTTGACGTTGCCGCTTTCGATCCCCTGGCTCCAGGTCGGCTTGATGGACTGCCACGCCCAGCAGCCGCCGTCGATCTCGCCCTTCTCCGCCGCCAGCCGTATGATCGCGGTGCCGCCGTAACCTTCGATGATCTGTATCGGCAGGTCCGTCGAGGCCTGGATCAGCTTGGGCACGTCATCGGTGGTCGAGCCAGGACCGGTGGCGCCGATCTTGATGGGCCTCTTGGAGTTGAGCCAGTCCTTGACGCTGGTGATGCCGCTGGCCTTGGTGAGCGCACAGGTGTTGTCGTCGGTGGACGGGACGCCCAGCCAGTTGAACTTGCGCCCGTCGAACCTGATGCCCTTCTTGCCGAGAACGTGCTGCAGCACCAGCGGGCCGATCCAGTTGCCGATGGTCAGGCCGTCCGGCTTGGCCTTGGCGTAGATGTAGTTGGCGGCGATCA
>CAZVUC010000026.1:0-36293 GCA_964630405.1 uncultured Syntrophobacterales bacterium
CAATCCCGACAAGGCCGTCGCCCTGTTCGGCACGCTCATTCGCGGATGCGCCTTCGTCAACGACCCCAAGAACGCCGAGGAAGTGCTGAACGTCTACCAGAACGTGATGCGCAACAAGCCGCACATCGCCAAGAAGATGTATGAGATCGAGGTGGTGGAAGCAAAATCCATCCCTGATCGCTGCCAGGCGACCGCGGGGGGCATCGAAGCCTACATCGAGTCGGCGTTCTGGACCAAATCCATCGCGAAGGATACCAAGATTCCGCCGATGGAGCAGATCATGTTCCAGGAGTTCTACGACAAGGCCCTGGCCTGGTATAACAACAAGGGTTGGACGAAGAAGTAGGCCCGACGGCCCGCATCTTTACCACAACGGCGAAAGGGATCCTTTCGATGTCGCGGGACATCGGGAGGGTCCCTTTTTCTTTCCGGCGGGGTTGTGCTGGACGCTCGTCGGTTCCGGGCAGGGTCACGTGAGCATTTGGAGGGCGGCCGCTGCGTACACCCGGACCGCCCGCCGCACCTGTTCCAGCGGCACCACCTCGGCGTCGGTGTGGGCGAAGGCCAGGTCTCCCGGTCCGAACATGACCGTCTCGATGCCGCTCTCGTTCAGGTAGCCCGCATCCAGCGCCGCCGGGAACCATAACGGCGGCCCCGTCTCCCCCGCCATCTCGCGCGCGGCGGCGAGGGCCACGGCCACCTCGCTGTCTTCCGACACTTCGGCCGGATACATGAAGTTGCCCTGGGTGACCTCCACCTGCCAGGGCTCCAGGTCCGCCAGGGCACGGGTGATGGCGGCCAGGGCCTCCGCCGGGTCCTCGCCCGGCAGGAGACGCCGGTCCAGCGTCAGCCGGCAATGGTCCTGGATGGTATGCAGGATGTCGGGTCCGCTCTCGATGTGTGTAGCCACCAGGCTCGCCTCCCCCAACTCCGGGTGGGCGATGCCGTCCACCAGACCGTCGAGCCGTTCCAGCACCGCCCGCGCTCCGTCCACCGCGTTGACCCCCGCCCACGGCATGCTGCTGTGACAGGACTTGCCACGCACCACCACGTCCACGTCGATCCGGCCCTTGTTGCCCAGACAGACCCGGTTGGTGGTGCCCAACCCGACGATGCCGTGACGGGCGGCAAGACCGTCCTCTTCCAGCATGTACCGGGCCGCGTCGTGCCTCCCGGTCTCCCCAGCCGTGCTCACGGCGAGCGACAGCGGACGCGCCAGCTCCCGGCCCGACCGGCGCACCGCGGCCGCGGCCCCCAGCATGGCCGCCAGCGCGGCCTTCTGCTCGCAGCCGCCCCGGCCCCACACGCACGGCCCCTGGAGTCCGTGGGGCTCCCCGGGCACGACCTCGCCCGAAAACGGCTCCGGCATGGTGCACGCCGGGTAGGTCATGGCATAGCCCATGAAGAGCAGTCCCTCCGCCGGATCCGACGTTGCCCCGCCATACTCCCAGCGCAGGTTGCCCATGCCATCGGTCCGCGGCGCAACGCCGGTGAGGGCTTCAAGCCTCGGCGCCACCACGTCGGCGACGAAGCCCGTCACCGCCGGATCCGCCTCCATGAGCTCCGTGTGCTCGGAAGGGACCCGCAGCAATTCGGTGAACAGCGCATCCAGCTCGGCATCGTCGACGTGCTCGTCGGCGATGCGGAAGGCTTCGCGGACATCCATGTCAGCCGCCCTCCGGTCCGAATATCTCCACACGGATCGCCTGCCCCCGCCCGGACTCCGGACAGGCGCTGACCGCCACCAGACAGTCCATCTCGGCGCGGAAATCCACGTGGGCCTCATCCTTCGGGCGGACGAAGGTGTCGAGCAGGGCGCCGGTGTCAGGATCGATGCGCATGGTCTGAAAGATGTTGAAGGGGCTCGGGACGTCCACCGGGGCGATGTCCCACGGACGGACCGCCTCCGACAGGTTCTCATAGCACCCGTGGGTAGGAAGGTCCTCGGGCTTTTTCGGATTGGGGTCGATTCCCTCGATGAAGATCCGCTGGGACAGTCCCGCGGCCACCAGCTCGAAGCGCTTGCGGCTGCACATGCCCTTCTGCAGGTCGTGCCGCCCTTCCTCAAAGGTGTCCGCCACGATGGTCAGCATCGGATTGTTGTCCTTCGACAGGAGTTGGTCGCCGGTGCTGATGAAGATCTTGCACTGATTGGTCTTGGTCCTCGCCTGATCGAACCGCTCGGTGAGGTCATGCAGGTTGAAGGCGACCAAATCCACAATCGACCGGCCCGCCACCCGGATGCACTGACCCTTCATCACGCTAAAGGCGCGGCCGGAGTTCTTCGGCACCGTCACATTGCTGAGAACGCTATTCGGCATGTATTACCATCCTACTCAAACGGTCGGCTTGGTTGCAGGACCCGATTGGACGACGCTGGTCCGGGTCACACAGCGACAGGTGTGAGGGTGAAGACGCGAGAGTATTTCGCAGCGGTCCTCACATCGCCGCGGCGAAGTGCCTCCCTCACGTCATCGAGACGATACGCGTCTTCAAGCGACAGGTACGGTGACCATCCTTCAGAATCTTCCAGCAACTCAACGTCTACTTCGGCAACGTAGCTGCCCTCGTGGACAAGTTTCGTCCGTTTTCTCTTGCTCATTGACGCCTCCGCCTGAACCCGGGTTCCCATTTTTGAGGATCGGGCAGGTACGCTGTAATCAAGACCGCCGGACTCCTATGTCCAGCAGGAAGTCCCCACACGGCGTGCACCGGCCGCCCATCTCTCGTTCGCTGGAGCAGCAGAACGCACGGTCCTTTGGGGAAATCCGGGTAGTCCTCTACCAATTCCGCAGCTTCTACACCTTCGACAAGTTCCCGCGCAAGCAATCCGTCGGCGGCCAGCTCGTCGTATCCGTGTTCCGAAACTCGGATGCTCCCCTCGGCGACCAGCGCCCGGATGCTGTCGAAAGTACGGCTCATAATTCTGGGCGTGGTTGCGTCAAAGGACTCGTTGAAGCAACGCCAAGGCAGCGTAGTAGCACAACACGTCGGGGTAGTGGTTTGCCGGGTGCCAGAAATCGAGCACCACCATTCCGTCTATGCGAAGAACCTGCTCGGAAATCCGCACTGCGTGTGGCCACAGTTCCTCGACCAAGTGCCAAGTATTACAGCAAACCACTATGTGTGGGCCAAGGCTCTCCACCTGTTGCCTGAGTAGATCCCCATCGCCGCGGATATACTCGCGCAAGTCATCGTCTTCCGACCGAGAACGTCCATGGGCCTTCTTGATATTGACTACAGCGCTCGCCAGCACCGACTCCTTGACTTCGTTCCATTCTTCTTCGTACTTCGGGTTTGACGGTAGTCGGCCGTTGCTCAATCTCTGTATCCCGTAAGCCCAGTATCCAAGGGTCCACCAAAACTTGTGCTTCGGTCCGTCCCACTCCTTCAGCAACTGCGGCAAACCACCCGGTCCCGTGTCCCCGTAGGCTTCCTTCGCAAGAAACAACACCCGTCGTTTGGTGTTCCTCCATCGACTAGCATCGATTGGCCCATCGGAAATAAACATTCCGTCCGGGTACCGCTCCTGCCAATCGCTCAGCAAAATTTGATGTTCCTCAAGGTTCATCTCTTTCCCCTCTGACCGTTGATGGACCGGCAATAGTGCCTGATGTGTGGATCAGTCGTGGAGGTTCCCCCAACCATCCCGTTTGGCCTGAGCGACCAACTTCTCAATGACCTCAATCCTCGGAATCCGCGCCTGTCCCCGAGCTGGCTGGAGATGCCCATTCTCCCGGCGCCAAATAAAACGATACCCATGCTCACTGGTCCCATCTTCGTAGATGTATTGACACCATTGGAAGCAAAGAGTTGGGTTGCTTTCGTTCATCACCTTGGGGACTTCATGAATTACTTGAACACGAGCCGGCATGATCGTACCCTCCTTAGTCAATCTATGTGGCAGATGTAACATATATGCCACATGTGCAACAGATAGGAGTTGGAGGGTGCGCGCGCTTATGGCTCAGTGCCTCCCGCTTGCGTTCCACGTAGCCCCGTGCTAACCGGAAATCAGTTGGGATTTCACCAAGGAGACATGCCAATGTTCACCGACAAGGTCGAGCTCAAAGACTTCGAGAAGATGGATCCGGAGTACCAGGATCTCTTGAAACGGGTGCTTGCGATCCAGTGCGACTGCGAGATCGGCGGGCCGCATCTCTACATCGAGGACATGCTGCCCAACGCGCCCACCAAGCTCTACCAGCTCGTGGTGGCCCGCACCGCTGCCGAGGAGGTGGACCACTACCGGAAGATGGCGCGTCTGGCCGGGGACGTCGGTGAGGACGTGTCTTACGTTCTGAGCTGGCCCAACCAGAAACGCTACGTGGAGGCCTTCCGCGGCAAAATCACCACCTGGGAAGACTTCGCGGTCTTCGGTTTCCTGATCGACCGGGTGGGGCGTTTTCAGCTCGAGGAGTTCGAGGACTGCAGCTACACCCCTCTCGCGGAGATTCTTCCCACCATGGAGCTGGAAGAATCGGCCCACATCGCCTTCGGCACCAACCTGACCCGGGAGATGGCCGAAAAGGGCGACGAGTCCAGGGAGCGCGTCCAGAAATCCATCAACTATTGGTACGTCAAGGGTCTGGACATGTTCGGGAAATCCGACTCGAAACGCTCCGAGCGGTACCGTTACTGGGGCCTCAAGAGGCGCACCAACCGCCAGCAGCGGGCGGAGTACACCGCCGAGATCAACGCTCTCATCACGGACATGGGCCTCGATATCCCCGACCCCAACGAGGGGCGGCTCTACACCTGAGGCTGAGATGGAAATGGCACAGGCACCCCATACCGTCGAGTTGGACGAGCACCTGAAGGACTGCATCACCGCGGTCCACGGCGCCGTCAACCTGGCGATACCCAACATCAAGGACGACAAGATCGTGGACCAGGCCCTCCAGGACTGCCGGGAGGTCCTGGACCTGGTGATGGAAGGGAAGGTTTCCGAGTGGCTGGAGTGACCGCGCCGGAACCCCGACCCTTTCCCGCCGTCTTTTTCGAACCCGCGTCATAGCCGGCCCGCCGGCAACCACTATCCTTACCGGAGGTTCCCACCTTGGACATTGTGGTCTGCGGCAAGATCATCCCTGCCAGCACCGTGACCGTCGAGATCGACCCTGCCACCAAGCGGATGATCCGCAAGGGGGTCGCCCACGAGTTGGACCCGGCCGCGGCCAGCGCGGTGGAAGAGGCGCTGCGGCTCATGGAGAAGGAGGGCGGCACCGTCACGTTGGTGACCATGGGGTTCAACGAGATCACCATCGGCATACGGACGGCGCTGGCCATGGGCGCCACCTCCGCGGTCCACATCTTCGACGACGCGCTGGCGGGATCGGACGCTTTGGCCACCGCCAAGGCGCTGGCCGCGGCAATTGCCAAGAAACCCTTCGACCTCATCATCTGCGGCACCGAGAGCAGCGACAGCTACTCGGGCATCGTGCCGGGCCAGATCGCCCGGCTGCTCGGGGTCCCGCCCGTGACCTTCGCCAACGAGATGACCGTGGAGGGCTCGACCCTGTCCATCAAGCGCCAGAGCGAGGCCGGTTACGACGTGGTGGAGGCCGAGCTTCCGGCGCTGGTGACGGTCACCAGCGGCATCAACGAGCCCCGCTACCCGCAGCTCAAGGGCATCATGGCGGCCAAGCGGAAAGAGATCCTGGAATATACCGCCGAGGACCTCGGGCTTGGGGCCGACGACGTGGGCGAACGGGGAGCCCGGGAGAAGGTGCTGGAGATCGGCAGGCCACCCAAGCGCGAGGCCGGCGACGTGGTGGAGGACGAGGGCGAAGGGGGCAAGCGGATCGCCGATTTCCTGGCCGAGCTCAAGGTCTTATAGATGTCTGATACGATTTGGGTTTACGGAGAGGTGGTGGACGACGCCGTCACGTCCACGACGCTGGAGATGACGACCAAGGCCGCCGAGGCGGGCGCCGCCGAAGTGATTCTGCTCGGCCCGGCGCCCGAGGACGCGGTGGAGCTGCTGGGGCGGCATGGAGCCGGCAAGGTCTATCGGTCGCCGGACCCGGTCTTCCACGACTACCTGACACTGCCGGCGGCGGCGGTCGTGGAGTCCCTGATCCGGCAGCACAAGCCCGCCGTGGTGCTGTTCGCGTCGAGCTACGGCGGCCGCGACGTGGCCGCGGCCGTAAGCGCCGGTCTCGACTGCGGCGCCATCACCGACGTGGCGGACTTCTCCCTCACGGACGGGGCCGTCGAGGCCAGGATCCCCGCCCTGGGGGCCAGCTACTGGAACACCTCCACGCTGGTGCACGACGACGTCAAGCTGCTGCTCGTGAGGCCCAAGGCCTTCGAGCCCGCACCAAACCCCAAGACCCCCGTGGTGGAGGAAGTCGCGGCCCCGGATGACGCGGACCTCCGCAAGGTCCGGCTCAAGGAGAAGGTCACCGCCAAGGCCGAGGGTCCCCAGTTGGACAGCGCCAACGTCATCGTGGCCGGAGGACGCGGGCTGGCCGCGGAAGAGAACTTCGACATGTTGCGGGAGTTGGCGGACCTGCTGGGCGGAGCCGTGGGCGCCACCCGCGCCGTGGTGGACTCGGGCTGGGTGCCCTACTCCCTCCAGATCGGCCAGACCGGCAAGACCGTCAAACCCGACCTCTACATCGCCTGCGGCATCTCCGGCGCCGTGCAGCATCTGGCCGGCATGAAGGATTCCAAGCTGATCGTCGCCGTCAACAAGGATGCCGACGCCCCCATCTTCCAGATGTGCGACCTCGGCATCGTCGGCGACGTCTTCAAGGTCGTCCCGCAGCTCATCGAAGAGATCAAGGCACGCAAGTAAAGACCTGTTGACACAGCGGCCCGATCTGTAGTAAAAACGGGCTGTTCTGCTGATTCATCAGCCAATCCCCCTCGGGATCGAGCCGCTACCGGCCACCGAGGGGTTTTTTGCATCCGCGCTCTTCCGAATACGACGTCGCTCGTTGCTCGCCGCCTCACCGGACGACACGAAACTGTCGACGAGAACGTCACGGATCGACGATCCCGTCGACCGTAACGTGAGGAGAGTCCTGGAAACCACGCTATTTCAACAGCTTGGCGTGGCGGGTCGCATGGCACGTTGTTTGCGTCATCAGGACAAAGAAAAATCTCCTTGGAACGAGGAACCAACGATGAAGTCACTCACGCTACTCGACGTCATCAACGCGGTAGGCGAACATGCGAGCACCCCTGACGAACTGAAGGCCGTCGTCATCCACCTGGTCAACAGCGGCAAGGTCAAGCTCGACGGCGAGCTCGCCGGCTGCAAGATCGACTTCGGTCCGAACGCCCTGCAACAGTCCGTCGTCGTCGGGTCCCAGACGGAATTGCCGCAACAGGCACTGGATGAGGCGGGGTAAACCTGCGCCGGCAGCCCCGCGCCTCCTCCGGCCCGCGATGCTCGTGAAGCCAACCGGCTTCTCCCTCTCCGGCGACAAGCCATTCCGGACATCCGGTTCTTGCGGTGACCGCCGCAAGAACCTATAGTTCGCTTCGTCTGATTCACGACCCGGCCGCTACCGAGGCTTGCACCTCCGGTCCGGGCCGGTGTGTCCCGAGAGCAACCAACCGCCGTTGATGCGACACGTCCTGTATTCCCAGCAGTTCGATCGCTCGATCCTGGCCAAGCTGTTCCGGCGGGCGGACGAGTTCCGCCGGCGGATGGCGGTCCCCTCCGAGAAGCTCGCCCTGACCCAGCTTCACCGGGGAAAGACCCTGTTCAGCGTCTTCTACGAGCCGTCCACCCGGACGCGGATGTCCTTCGGCGCCGCGGCCCAGCACCTTGGAATGAGCGTCGTGGCCACCGAGAACGCGCGCGAGTTCTCCTCCGCCATCAAGGGCGAAAGCCTCGAGGACACCATCCGGGTCCTGTGCGAATACTACCCGGACGTGATCGCGCTACGACACTACGAGACCGGCGCCGCCGAGCGCGCCGCCCGGTACAGCTCCGTGCCCATCATCAACGCCGGGGACGGCGCAGGCCAACACCCCACCCAGGCGCTGCTGGACCTCTACACCATCCACCAGGCCCTCGGCACCATCGCCGGCCTGACCGTGACCATCGGCGGGGACCTGGCCAACGGCCGGACGGCACGGTCCCTGGCCTACCTGCTGGCGAAGTTCGACGGCATCCGCATCCTGTTCGTGGCTCCGGACCCGCTCAGAATGGGTTCCGACATCAAGGACCACCTCCGCGAGAAAGGCGTTGCCTTCAGCGAGGAGTCGCGTCTGGAGGACGCACTGCCGCAGAGCGACGTGGTCTACTGGACACGGGTCCAGAAGGAGCGGCTCGGCCCGGAGGCGGCCGATGAAGAGCTGCACTCCAGGTTCGTCGTCGGGCCCGCGCAACTCGAGCTCATGAAACCCCACGCCGTGCTCATGCACCCGCTGCCGCGGCTGGCGGAGATTCCGCCGGAGGTCGACGCGGACCCCAGGGCCTGGTACTTCCGGCAGGCGGGCAACGGCATGTTCATCAGAATGTCGCTGCTGGAGTGGATATTCGAAGGCGACTGAACCGGACCCGACCTCGCCTTAATGTTCTACGAGAAGATACTGGCACCGTTGCTGTTCCGCCTCGACGCCGAGACCGCGCACAACGGCGCCCTGAAGGTGCTGCGCCTGGCGAACTCCCGGCCGTGGCTGCAGGCGCTCCTGGCCGGAAGCGACCGGGCGCCGGAGCCCCGCCTCGACCAGACCCTGTGCGGCATGCACTTCCGGAATCCCATCGGCCTCGCCGCCGGGTTCGACAAGAACGGCATCGCCGCGCCCGCGCTGGCGGCGCTCGGCTTCGGCTTCATCACGGTGGGGTCCGTGACGCCCCGTGACGGCCAGCCGGGGAACCCGCGCCCGCGCCTGTTCCGGGACGTGCCGAACCGGGCGCTGTGGAACCGTCTCGGGTTCAACAACCGCGGCGCGGACACCCTGGCCGAGGTGCTGGAACGCCAGCCCGGGCTGCCGGTTCCCCTGGGGATCAGCCTCGGCAAGGCGCTGCAGACGCCCATCGACGACGCCTTCGGGGACTATGCCTATTCCCTGGAAAAGCTCTATCCGTACGCGGACTTCTTCGAAATCTGCATCAGCTCTCCCAACACGCTGAATCTACGGGAGCTGCAGGAAGGCAGCCGGCTGGAAAACCTGCTGACCGGCCTGGTGAAGAAGGCCGACGATCTGGCGCGGTCCGCCGGCATGGCGCGGCGGAAGCCCCTCTGGCCCAAGTTCGCGCATGACATGCCGCCCATTCTCCGCGACATCGCCATGGCCATGTGCCGGGAGCTGCTGGATCCCGGGATCGATGCCGTCGTCATGGGCAACACCACCGTCGATCCCGAATTCAACCCGGACCCGGAGAAGGGCGGGTACAGCGGCCCTCCCCTCTTCCCCAAGGCGCTGGAGCAGGTCCGCGGCGCCGCGGCCCGCCTCGAAGGCCGCCTCACGCTGGTGGGCAACGGCGGCATCTTCGACGGCGGTGGCGCGTACACCATGATGAAGGAAAGCGGCTGCCCGCTGGTGCAGGTCAACAGCGCCTTCCCCTACCGCGGCCCCATGATCGCCAGGAGGATCGTGGAAGAGCTCCTGCAGGCGATGGACCGGGATGGAGTTCGCCACGTGTCGGAGGTCCCGGCGAACGCCGTCGCCCACCCGTCCAGATCCTCGAAGTAGACCCACGCCGGCCGGCATGGGGAACAGTCGGCTGGCCAAGTCTACGCGTCCGGCTCGTAGGCCCAGGGATCGAAGTCGTCGAACTCCCCCGCCTCCGCTTCGCGCACGGCGTGCTCCAGATCCGCCTTCAAGGCATAGAACTGGCGCGCACCGTCGCGCTCCATCAGCAGCCGAAGCCCCGCCCGCACCACCTCGCTCAGGTTGGCATAAGCACCGGACTCGATCTGCCCCTTGATATAGGCTTCCATGGGTGCGGTGAGGTGAACATTCGGCATTGGGCGGTCCTCCGTGTGTCCAACTATATTCGCATTGGACCTCATCTGGCTAGACCAGCGGCCGGTCCATGCCGCGGTACTGGATGGCTTCGGCGATGTGCGGCGGCCGGATTTCTTCGGCGTCCTCGAGGTCGGCGATGGTGCGGCTGACTTTCAGTATCCGCACGTAGGCGCGGGCGCTCAGTCCGAGCCTCCTGATGGCGGTCTCCAGGAGCTGCTCGCCGGCCGGGTCCACCCGGCAGTGGCGCTGGACGTCGCGGGCGGTCATGCGGGTGTTGGCGTGGATGCCGGTCTGCCCGAAACGCTCCGCCTGCACTGCCCGCGCCCGGTTGACCCGATCGCGGATGGCCTCGGAGGGCTCGCCCGGCACCGGGGACGCCAGCGCCTCGTACGCCACCGCCGGCACTTCCACCTGGATGTCGATGCGATCGAGCAGCGGCCCGGAGATCCTGGAGCGGTAACGGGCGATCTGCCCGGGAGTGCAGCGACACTCTTTCTGCGGGTCCGAGAAGAACCCGCAGGGACAGGGGTTCATGGCCGTCACCAGCATGAACGCGGCCGGATAGTCGATGGAGCCGGCGGCCCGCACCACGGTGATGCGGCCGTCTTCCAGCGGTTGACGCAGGACCTCGAGGACGTTGCGGCGGAACTCCGGCGCCTCGTCGAGAAAGAGCACGCCGTTGTGGGCCAGCGACACCTCCCCGGGCCTGGGCACGGTGCCGCCGCCCACCATACCGGCATCGGAGATGGTGTGATGCGGCGCCCGGAACGGCCGGACCGCCACCAGGGCGCTGTCGCCCAGGACCCCGGTGACGCTGTGGATCTTGGTGGTCTCCAGGGCTTCGGCCAGGGTCAGCTCCGGCAGGATGGTGGGAAGCCTCTTGGCCAGCATGGTCTTGCCGGAGCCGGGAGGCCCGATGAGGAGGACGTTGTGCCCGCCGGCGGCGGCCACCTCCAGCGCCCGCTTGACGTGGGGCTGTCCGCGGACGTCGCTGAAGTCGGCGTCGTGGACGGCGTGCTGGCGGAACAGGCGGGCAAGGTCCACCCGCGTGGGCGCGATCTCCCGCTCGCCGTTCAGGAACTCCACGACCTCCGCCAGGCTCTCCACCCCGAAGACCTCGATGTCCTGCACCGCCGCCGCCTCGGCGCTGTTGGCGCGGGGCAGGATCAGGCCCTTGAGACCCTGGCGCCGCGCCGCCGCCGCGATGGGCAGCGCGCCGCGCACGGGCTTGACGGCGCCGTCCAGGGACAGCTCGCCCACGAGCAGGTAGTCGGCGAGGCGCGCGGGCTCAACCGCGCCTTGAGCCGCCACGATGCCCATGGCCATGGGCAGGTCGTAGCCCGACCCCTCCTTCTTGACGTCCGCGGGAGCGAGGTTGACGGTAATCCTCCGGGGCGGGAACGGGTAACCGCAGTTCCTCAACGCCGCGCGCACGCGCACCGTGCTCTCGCGCACGGCGCCCTCCGGAAGCCCCACCATGACGAGCTTCGGCAACCCCGACGCGATGTCGACTTCCACCGCCACCTTGAGCGCGTCGATGCCGTGAAGCGACGCCCCGTAAATCCTTGCAAGCATGCTCCAGTATCCTATCGGCGCATGGCTCCGGAACTTTAGGCCCTTTTGGCTCCCAGGAATGTAACCGCCCGGAATCATTGAGGAGGAAAATCGGGTCCGGATACACCCGAAAAGGACCTTGCCAGCATAAAAAAATCTTGCTAGGACGTGTCATGCACAACATGATGACGCTGGAATGACCGGGAAGCCCAGGCGGAAGTCTGGGCTTTTTTTGTACCGTTGCGGCGCCGTTCGCTTCGAGGTGAAGGATGCTCGACCAGGAAGTCTTGCCCATTGGGCTCACGTTCGATGACGTGCTGCTGGTGCCGGCGGAATCGTCGATTCTGCCGCGCGACACGGATGTCTCCACCCGGTTGACGGAACGCATCCAACTCAATATTCCCCTCCTGAGCGCTGCCATGGACACGGTCACCGAGGCCCGGACCGCCATCGCCATGGCCCAGGAGGGCGGCATGGGCTTCATCCACCGCAACATGTCCGTCGAGGCGCAGGCAAGGGAGGTCGAGAAGGTCAAGAAGTTCGAGAGCGGCATGATCTCGGACCCGGTGACCGTGAGCCCGCACCAGAAGATCTCCGAGGCGCGGGAGCTGATGGACCGGCACGGGATATCGGGCCTGCCGGTGACGCTGGGCGGCCGTCTGGTGGGTATCCTGACCAACCGCGACCTCCGTTTCGAGAAGAACCTGGACCGCTGCGTCGACGAGCTGATGACCAAGGAAGACCTGGTCACCGTGCCGGACGGCGTCGACCTCGAGGAGGCCCAGGAGCTCCTGCACCGGCACCGGATCGAGAAGCTGCTGGTGGTGGACGGGAACTACCGGCTGAAGGGCCTGATCACGGTCAAGGACATCGAGAAGAAGACCCGCCATCCCATGGCCTGCAAGGACGACCGCGGGCAGCTGCGGGTGGGCGCCGCGGTGGGCGTGGGGCCGGACCGGGAGGAGCGGCTGGAGGCATTGGTACGGGCCGGCGTCGACGTGATCGGGGTGGACACGGCCCACGGCCACTCCGCCAAGGTGCTGGAGACGGTGGCGCGGATCCGCGCCGATTATCCGGAGCTCGAGCTCGTCGCCGGCAACGTGGCCACGGCCCAAGGAACCCAGGCGCTGATCGACGCCGGCGCCAACGGCGTCAAGGTGGGGGTCGGACCGGGCTCCATCTGCACCACCCGGGTGGTCTCCGGGGTCGGCGTCCCCCAGCTCAGCGCCATCGCCGACTGCGCCCGGGTGGGCGCCCGCACGGGCGTCCCGCTGGTGTCCGACGGCGGCATCAAGTATTCCGGCGACATCACCAAGGCGCTGGCGGCGGGCGCCAACGCCGTGATGATCGGCACGCTGTTCGGCGGCTGCGAGGAAAGCCCCGGAGAAACGGTGCTCTACCAGGGCCGGACCTACAAGGTCTACCGCGGCATGGGCTCCATCGGCGCCATGCGGGAAGGCAGCAGGGACCGCTACGCCCAGGACGACATCGAGGAAGAGGTGAAGCTCGTGCCGGAAGGGGTGGAAGGTCAGGTCCCCTACCGCGGCACGCTGGCGGCCAACATCTACCAGCTCATCGGCGGCGTCCGCGCCGGCATGGGCTACGTCGGCTGCACCAACATCCATGAACTGCAGAACAAGGCGCGGTTCATGCAGGTCACCGCCGCCGGCCTCACCGAAGGACACGTTCACGACGTCTTCATCACCAACGAAGCGCCCAACTATCGCAGAGAATGATCGTCATCCTGGACTTCGGATCGCAGTACACGCAGCTCATCGCCCGCCGTGTACGCGAAGCGCGCGTCTACTGCGAGATACACCCTTTCGACACTCCCGTGGAACGGCTGGCCCGGCTGGAGCCCGCCGGCGTCATCCTGTCCGGGGGGCCCGCCAGCGTCTACAGCAGCAACGCGCCCACGGTGGGGCCCGAGCTGTTCCGGCTGCCCGTGCCCTTCCTGGGCATCTGCTACGGCATGGGCATCATCAACCAGGCCATGGGGGGCGGCGTCGCCGAAGCCACGGAACGGGAATACGGGCTCGCCGACCTCACCATCGACGACGCCACGGACCTCTTCGCCGGACTCGATTCGGACGGCGGCCAGAGCGTGTGGATGAGCCACGGCGACCGCATGACGTCCCTGCCCGATGACTGGTCGGTGATCGCCCACACCGGCAACTCCCCCATCGCCGCGTTTGCCGACGGCCGGCGTCGTTTCTACGGCCTCCAGTTCCATCCCGAGGTGGTGCACACCCGGAACGGGAGGACCGTCCTGGAGAACTTCCTGTTCCGCATCTGCCGGTGCGACGCGGACTGGGACATGGAGCACTTCGCCACCGCCGCGGTGGAGCGGATCCGCCGGCAGGTGGGCGACGCGCGTGTGCTGTGCGGCCTGAGTGGCGGCGTGGACTCGTCGGTGGCCGCTACCCTGGTGTACCGCGCCATCGGGGAACGGCTCGTCTGCGTCTTCGTCAACAACGGGCTGCTGCGGCACGGCGAGGCGGAAGCCGTGTCCGGGGTCATGGGGGAGCGTTTCGGCGCGGGCTTCCGCTACGTGGACGCGTCCCGGCGCTTCCTCGACATCCTGGAGGGGGTGGAGGACCCGGAAGAGAAACGCAAACGGATCGGCAACCTCTTCATCCGCGTATTCGAGGACGAAACCCGCAAGCTCGGCGACTTCCCGTTCCTGTGCCAGGGGACCCTCTATCCCGACGTCATCGAGTCCGTGCCCCATGCCGGCCCGTCCGCGCTCATCAAGAGCCACCACAACGTCGGCGGACTCCCGGAGAGCATGAAGTTCGAGCTGGTGGAGCCCTTGCGGGAGCTGTTCAAGGACGAGGTCCGCGAGCTGGGTCGGGAGCTGGGCCTGCCGGACCGGTGGATCCACCGGCAGCCGTTTCCGGGACCGGGGCTGGCCATCCGCATCCTCGGCGACGTCACCGAGGAGCGCCTTCGGATCCTGCGGGCGGCCGACGCCATCGTGGTGGAGGAGGTGCGCAACGCCGGGCTCTACGAACGCATCTGGCAGTCCTTCGCCGTCCTGCTGCCCATCCGCACCGTGGGCGTCATGGGCGACGAACGCACCTACGAGAACGTGGCGGCGGTAAGGGCGGTGGAAAGCCAGGACGGCATGACCGCGGACTGGGTCACGCTTCCGCCGGAGCTCCTGGGCCGCATCTCCAACCGCATCATCAACGAAGTGCGCGGCATCAACCGGGTGGTCTACGACGTCTCGTCCAAGCCCCCCGCCACCATCGAATGGGAGTGAGCAAAGGAAGACGATTCCGAAGATGAGCAACCACAATTTCGTACACCTTCACTGCCACACCCAGTACAGCCTGCTCGACGGCGCCAACAAGATCGACCCGCTGATCGAGCGGGCCAAGAGCCTCGGACAGCCGGCCATCGCTATGACCGACCACGGCAACATGTTCGGCGCGGTGGAGTTCTACCGCAAGGCGGTGGCGGCCGGCATCAAGCCGATCCTCGGCTGCGAGGTCTACGTGGCCCCGGGGAGCCGCTACGAGCGTCAGGGAATCGACCGCGGCAACAAGGAGTACAACCACCACCTGATCCTGCTGGCCATGAACAACGAGGGCTACCGCAACCTCTGCAAGCTGGTCACCCACGGCTTCACCGAGGGTTTCTACTACAAGCCGCGGATCGACAAGGAACTGCTAAGGGAGTTCAACGCGGGCATCATCGCCTTGAGCGGCTGTCTGAGCGGCGAGATGGCCAAGGCCCTGACCCTGGGCTCCATGGAACAGGCGAGGAAGGTGGCGGAAGCCTATCGGGACATCTTCGACGACCGCTACTACCTGGAGGCCCAGGACAACAAGCTGCCGCTGCAGGAGAAGGTCAACGCGGGCATCCTGGAGCTCGGCAAGGACCTCTCGCTGCCCATCGTGGCCACCAACGACTGCCACTACCTGGACCCCGAGGACGCGCAGGCGCACGACATCCTGCTGTGCATCCAGACCGGCAAGGGGCACAACGACCCCAACCGGATGAAAATGGACACCGAGGAGCTGTTTCTCAAGTCCACCGACCAGATGCTGGAAGGGTTCGCGCACGTCCCGGACGCCGTCGACCAGAGCGCGGCCATCGCGGAACGTTGTGACGTCGAGATCGAGTTCGGCAAGTACCACTTCCCGCACTACGAGGCGCCGGACGCGCAGAGCCTCGACGACTACCTCGACGCGCGCGCCCGCCAGGGACTCGCGGACCGGCTTGAGGGCGCCGGCGACGTCGATGGCGACGCCTATCGGGAGCGGCTCGAGTACGAGCTGGGCGTCATCAAGAGCATGCAGTTCCCGGGCTACTTTCTCATCGTCGCGGACTTCATCAACTACGCGAAGGACCAGGGCATCCCGGTGGGACCGGGACGCGGCTCCGCCGCCGGCAGCCTGGTGGCCTACGCGCTGCGCATCACCGACCTCGACCCGATACGCCACAACCTGCTGTTCGAGCGCTTCCTGAACCCGGAGCGGCGCTCCATGCCCGACATCGACGTGGACTTCTGCATCCGCGGCCGGGACAAGGTGATCCAGTACGTCAAGGAGAAGTACGGCGCCGACAAGGTAGCCCAGATCACCACCTTCGGGACCCTCAAGGCCAAGGCCGCCATCCGCGACGTGGGACGCGCCGTGGGCCTCTCGTTCGCGGAAACCGACGCCATCGCCAAGCTCGTGCCCGCTTCCAGACAGGGCTTCGACTGCTCGCTCACCGACGCCCTCAAGCAGGAACCCCAGCTGAACCAGCTGGCGGACGACGATCCGCGCGTCGCCAGCCTCATCAGCCATGCGCTGCGCCTGGAGGGGCTCACCCGGCACTCGTCGACCCACGCGGCCGGGGTGGTGATCTCCAACCTCCCGCTGGTGGACCACCTGCCCCTGTACCAGGACCGGGACGGCAACATCGTCACCCAGTACGACATGTCCAGCGTGGAGAAGATCGGCCTCGTCAAGTTCGACTTCCTGGGACTCAAGACGCTGACGCTGATCCACGACTGCCTGGACCTGATCCGGCAAAGCCGCGGCGCCGCGCCCGATCTCCAGAAGGATGCCCTGGACGACCCGGAAACCTACCGGCTGGTGGGCAGCGGCAACACCACCGGGATCTTCCAACTGGAAAGCACGGGTATCCGCGAGATGAGCGTGCGCATCAAGCCCGACTGCTTCGAGGACCTGGTCGCCATCCTCGCCCTCTACCGGCCGGGGCCGCTGGATAGCGGCATGGCGGAAGAGTACATCAAGCGCAAGAGCGGCAAGGAGGAGACCTCCTACCTGCATCCGCAACTGCAGCCCATCCTGAAAGACACCTACGGCGTCATCGTGTACCAGGAACAGGTCATGCAGATTGCCCAGACCATGGCCAACTACAGCCTCGGCGAGGCCGATATCCTGCGCCGCGCCATGGGCAAGAAGGACCCCGAGGAGATGGCCAGCCAGCGGCAGCGGTTCATCGAGGGGGCGGGCGCCAACGCCATCCGGAAGGAGCATGCCACCGCCATCTTCGATCAGATGGAGACCTTCGCCCGCTACGGCTTCAACAAGTCCCATTCCGCCGCCTACGCTCTGGTCTCCTACCATACGGCCTGGCTGAAAGCGCACTACCCGGTGGAGTTCATGGCGGCGCTCATGAGCTCGGAAATGGGCGACACCGACAAGGTGATCAAGAACCTCGCGGAGTGCCGCGAGCAGGGCGTGGAGGTGCTGCCGCCGGACGTCAACGAGGGGGGCGCCCGATTCACCGTGGTGGGAGAGCGCATCCGCTTCGGCCTTTCCGCGGTCAAGAACGTCGGCGAGAAGGCCGTCGAGGCCATCCGGGAGACCCGTGAACGCACCGGTCCGTTCGAGTCGCTCTTCGACTTCTGCCGGCGGGTGGACCTCAAGGTGGTCAACCGGCGGGTGGCGGAAAGCCTGGTCAAGTGCGGCGCCTTCGACTCCACGGGCGCGTACCGCGCCCGCCTCATGGCTTCGCTGGACGATGCCCTGAAAACCGGACAGTCCTCGCAGCGGGAGCGGGACAGCTCCCAGTTCGGCATGTTCGACCTGCTCGAAGCGCCGCCCAGGGACCCAATGGACGCCTATGAGTCCGTCGAGGAGTGGACCGGCAGCCAACTCCTGGCGTTCGAGAAGGAGACCGTGGGCTTCTACGTCACCGGCCATCCGCTGGACCGGTTCGAGGAGTCCCTCAAACGCCTGCGTGCGTTGCCGGCCAACCAGGTCCGCGCGCACGGAAACGGCGAGGTGACCATGGTGGGGGTGGTGACCGCGCTGAAGCTCAAGAACACCAAGAAGGGCGAGCGATACGCCAATTTCAATCTCGAGGACAAGACCGGGTTCGTGGACACCATCGCGTGGCCGGACACGTACCGGCAGACGGCGGACTGCATCGGACGCGACGACCCCATCCGGGTCAAGGGCAGGCTGGACATCGGCGAGGAACGCATCACCCTGATCGCCAACGACATCCTGCTGCTGGAGGAAGCCTGCGCCCAGGCCATCACCGCCCCTTCGAACAACACTCCTCGGGAAGTGCACTTCTTCCTGACGGAAAACCACCGTCAGGAGCTGCAGGCATTCCACGACTTCATCGCCGGCGAACAGGGGAAGGCTTCGGTCTATCTCCACATGACCACCGCGGCCCGGGAGACCAAGGTCATCGGACCCGCCGACTTCCGCATCAACCCGTCGCGGGCGTTGCTGGACACCGTGCACCGCAAGTTCGGCATCACGTCGAGAAGCAACTAGTGAAACTGAACCACGGCGAACGGGACGGGCAGGCCGAGCGCGCGGTGCTGGTGGGCGTGGAAACGCCGGCCTCCGCCGACGAGGTCCCGCTGGAAGAGAGCCTGGAGGAGCTCCGGGGACTCGCCGCCAGCGCCGGCGCCGAGGTCGTCGGCGTCTTCAGCCAGAACACGGGCCGGTTCCATACCGCCACCCTGGCGGGCTCCGGCAAGGTGGCGGAGATCCGCGCGTTCGTCGACGAGCACCGGCCGGACCTGGCGATCTTCGACAACGACCTCACGCCGGCGCAACAACGGAACCTGGAGTCGGCGCTCGACCTCCGGGTGGTGGACCGCACGCAGCTCATCCTGGACATCTTCGCGCTACGCGCCCAGAGCCGGGAGGGCAAGCTCCAGGTGGAGCTGGCGCAACTGGAATACCTGCTGCCCCGGCTCACCCGGCTGTGGTCCCACCTGTCCCGTATTGCGGGCGGCATCGGCACGCGGGGTCCGGGCGAGACCCAGCTCGAGGTGGACCGCAGACGCATCCGGGAACGCATCGGCCGCCTCAAACGACGGCTGGACGGCGTCGCCAAGACCCGGCGGCTGCAGCGCAAGGAACGGGATTCCATCCCCTACCCCACCGTGGCGCTGGTGGGTTACACCAACTCCGGCAAGTCCACGCTGATGAACCGCCTGACCCGGGCCGGGGTGCTGGCGGCGGACAAGCTCTTCGCCACCCTCGACCCGCGCACGCGGGCGCTGCGGCTTCCCAACGGGGAAAGGGTCATGCTGGTGGACACCGTGGGCTTCATCAACAAGATCCCCCACACCCTCATGGACGCGTTCAAGGCCACCCTGGAGGAGATCCATCAGGCCGACCTGCTGTTGTGCGTGCTGGACCCCACCAGCCCCCTTGCCGAGCGGCAGCTCGCCATCGTCGATTCGGTGCTGGACGACATCGGCGCGGCCGACACCCCGCGCCTGGTCGTGCCCAACAAGATCGACGTCGCCGAGGACCTGCCGCTTTACTCCCCGAACGGCCACGAGGGCCTCTGCCCCATCTCCGCCCGGACCGGGGCGGGCATCGAGCGGCTGCTGGAAACCATCACGAGACTGCTGGACCGGGGGAAGCAGCGCATCCACTTGACGCTGCCGCAATCCGAGTCCGTTATCATCCCCTTCCTGCGCGCCCGGGGACAGGTGCTCGCGGAGGAATACGACGAGCACGGCGTGCGGGTAACGGCGCTGGTCTCGGCCAAGGTCTCGGGGCAGGTCAGGAAGCTGGCCGCGGACCTCGGGGAGCTCGGGAGGCCGCCGCGCCGTTGACACAGACCCTTCCCTTTGGTAATAAAATCAGACCTTTGCGAAGGTGGATCGAGGCACGTAGCTCAGTGGGAGAGCGCTTCCTTGACGCGGAAGAGGTCGGCGGTTCAATCCCGCCCGTGCCTACCATTCCCCGTGGTTGCCTGCCATCAAGAATAGTCGCCGTTTGCCGACTATAACAGGATAGGATGAGCAAGATTCGCGTAACCGTACCAGGGGGCGGGACCCTCGAGGCCGCTCCCGGGACCCCGGCCGGAGACATCGGCGAACTTCCGCCCGGCGGCAGGCGCATCGTGGCCGTTGCCGTCGACGGCGCCGCGGTGGACCTGGCGAGGCCGGTGGTGGAGGACTGCGCGGTGGAATGGATCCCCCTCGACAGCGACGAGGGCACCGATATCCTGCGCCATTCCACGGCCCATCTCATGGCCCAGGCGGTTCAGAGCCTGTTCCCCGGCACCCAGGTGACCATCGGCCCCACCACCCGGGAGGGTTTCTACTACGACTTCAAGCGGGACAAGCCGTTCACGCCCGAGGAGATCGAGCAGATCGAGGAACGGATGCGCGAGCTGGCGGGCCAGGACCTGGCCATCGCCCGGGAAGAGCTGCCGAAGGCCGAGGCCATCGAGCTGTTCCGCGGCATGGGGGAAGACTACAAGGTCGAGATCCTTTCGGGGATTCCGGACGATACCGTGTCGCTCTATCGCCAGGGGGACTGGGTCGACCTCTGCCGCGGCCCGCACCTGCCCCGCACCGGGTTGATCCAGGCCTTCAAACTGACTTCGGTGGCCGGAGCCTACTGGCGCGGCGACGAGAACAACGAGATGCTGCAGCGCATCTACGGCACCGCGTTCCCGTCCCGGAAACAGTTGAAGGAACACCTGGCGCTCCTGGAGGAGGCGCGCAAGCGGGACCACCGCAAGCTCGGCAAGGAGCTGGACCTCTTCAGCTTTCATCCCGCGGCCCCGGCGAGCCCGTTCTTTCATCCCAAGGGCGCCTTCGTCTACAACACCCTGGTGGAGTACATGCGAAGCCTTTACCGGCGCTACGGTTACGAAGAGGTGATCACGCCGCAGATCTTCGACGCCGGCCTGTGGCACCGGTCGGGGCACTACGATCACTACAAGGACAACATGTACTTCACCCACGTCGACGAGCGTGAGTTCGGCGTCAAGCCCATGAACTGTCCGAGCCACACGTTCATCTACGCCTCGAAAAAGCGCTCCTACCGGGACCTGCCGCTACGGCTGGCGGATTTCGGGCGCCTGCACCGCTACGAGAAGTCCGGCGTCACCGCCGGGCTCACGCGGGTGCGCAGCTTCTCGCAGGACGACGCCCACATCTTCTGCGCCCCGTCGCAGATCGAGCAGGAGATCGCCTCTCTGCTTGACATGCTGCGCGAGGTGTATCATAGGTTCAACTTCCAGGATCTGGAGGTCTTCCTCTCCACCAGGCCGGACCAATACTTGGGCGCCCTGGAAACCTGGGAACGTGCCGAGGCCGCGCTGGCCGCGTCGCTGGAGAAACGAAACGTAGCCTATGAGATCAGTGCAGGCGACGGCGCCTTTTATGGCCCGAAGATCGATTTCGTCGTCAAGGACGCGATGAAGCGCGGCTGGCAACTCGGTACCGTCCAGCTCGACTTCTCCATGCCCGAACGGTTCGATCTCGGTTACGTCTCGCCCACCGGAGCGGAGGAGCGGCCGGTGATGATTCACAGGGCGATTCTCGGCTCCATCGAACGCTTCATGGCGCTGTTGATCGAGCACACCGGGGGGGCGTTCCCGCTGTGGCTGGCCCCCGTCCAGTCGCGCATCGTAACGGTCACGGATCAACAAAAACCTTACGCCGCGGACGTTTGCGACAGGCTGTTGGCGGGCGGATGGCGGGTCGAGCTGGATGACCGCAACGAGAAGCTGGGCTTCAAGATCCGGGAAGCCCAGATGGCCAAGATACCGTACGCTCTGGTCATCGGCGACAATGAAGTGCAGAATGAGACTCTGTCGGCAAGGAAACGCGGCGGGGAAAACCTGCCGGCCATGTCCGTAGAGGCATTTCTCGACAAGCTCCGGGAAGACGTGGGGCAGGAAACGGAGCCCGTCCAATGACACTGGATACACGTATCTTTTCAGGAGGTGCTTTATAGCGCGGCCCACAAGAATCAACCAGCAGATCCGAGCACGCGAGGTTCGCGTTATCGACGCGGAGGAACAGCTTGGAGTCATGCCGTTGCATGAAGCTCTGAGCATCGCGGAGCAGAAGGAGCTCGACCTGGTGGAAGTAGCCCCTGACGCACAGCCTCCGGTGTGCCGCTTGCTGGACTATGGCAAGTATCGCTACCTGCAGAAGAAAAAGACGCAGGAGGCGAAACGCAACGCCACCTTCGTTGCCGTCAAGGAAGTCAAGATGGGAGCCCGGACCAACGAGCATGACCGGGAGTTCAAGGTGAGAAACATCCGGCGCTTTCTCGAACGGGGACAACGCGTCAAGGTGTCGGTTTTCTTTCGAGGCCGCGAGATCACGCACCCGGAGCTCGGCAGGGCCATGCTCAACGGAGTCTTCGAAGTGGTGCAGGATCTGGCAAAGCTGGATGTGTCGCCGAAACTGGAAGGGCGGAGCATGGCCATGCTTCTGACGCCCAAGAACAGCGCATGACGCGCGCCCTCCGACTTCGCTCGGGACGAACGCATTTCCGTCACTCGGCAGAACAATTTCAGAGACAAGGAAGATAAGGATGCCCAAGATAAAGACCAAGAGGGGGGCGGCCAAGCGGTTCAAGGTCAGCAAGAGTGGAAAGGTCATGAGGCGGCACGGCTTCACGAGCCATATTCTGTCCACCAAGAGCCGCAAGCGGAAACGTCGCCTGAGACAGGCCGAGTCGGTATCTAGCTACGAAACGAAGACCATGCGGCGCCTCATCCCCTACCTGTAGGGGGCGGCCAGCACGTCCCGGGGAACAGCACCGGGACCCACCGCCAACAATACCCGTTCAGACAAGACGGGACAGGACACTAGGGCGCGGCCTCCCCCGGCAGCGCCCCTGTTGATATTGGTTCAAGGAGCACAGAGCCATGCCTAGAGTCAAAGGCGGACCGGCTTCCCGCCGGCGCCGAAGAAAGATCATGAAATTGGCCAAGGGGTACGTCGGAGGCCGCCGAAGACTGTACCGCGTCGCCAGAGAGACCGTCGAGCGCGGACTCGTCTACGCCTACCGGGACCGACGAGTACGCAAACGCACGTTCCGGGGTTTGTGGAACATCCGCATCAGCGCCGGCGCGCGGGTCAACGGATTGTCCTACAGCAGGCTGATCCACGGACTGAAGATGGCGGGCGTGGAGCTGGACCGCAAGATCCTGGCGGATCTCGCGGCGCGTGACGCGGCGGTGTTCGACCAAGTGGTGCAGTGCGCCAAGCTTGCCCTCGACAGCGATCGGGGACAGGCCCCCGATTCCCGATCCAACCCTGCCCCGGACCCCGATCCGGGGGCCTGACACCCTCCCGGGCCATGATCGACAACCTCGATAAGCTCCACGAGGAGGTCACCGGACGCCTTGAACGGTCTGCCTCCGAAGAGGAGATCGAGCAGATCCGTATCGACTACCTGGGCCGCAAGGGCGGCAAGCTGACGGCGCTGATGCGCGGGCTCAGGGAGTTGCCGGCCGACCAGCGGCCGCGTGCCGGCCAGGAGCTGAACCGGCGGCGGGCGGAGATCGAGGGGCTTCTGGAAACGCGCCTCGAGGACCTCCGGAAGAACCGGGGGCGCCTGATGGACCAGGGTCCCCGCCTCGACGTGACGCTGCCGGGGAACCGCGTGGAACGGGGCCGCGTGCATCCTCTCACGCGGGTTACGGACGAGATCATCGACGTCTTCACCGGCATGGGATTCGAGATCGCCCGGGGCCCGGACGTGGAGGACGACTACCACAACTTCGAGGCACTGAACATTCCCAGGGATCATCCGGCCCGGGACATGCAGGACACCTTCTTCGTGTCGGATGACCATGTGCTCCGCACCCACACCTCGCCCGTGCAGATCCGCATCATGGAGCAGCGCCGGCCGCCGTTGCAGATCATCGCGCCCGGCGCCGTCTACCGGCACGACGACGACGCCACCCACTCGCCCGTGTTCCACCAGGTGGAAGGCTTCATGGTGGACCACGACATCACCTTCGGGGACCTGAAGGGGGTCCTGACCCATTTCCTCGAGCAGATCTTTCAGGACGAAGTGCGCGTGCGTTTCCGCCCGAGCTTCTTCCCGTTCACCGAGCCCAGCGCCGAGGTGGACATCGGCTGCATCCTCTGCCGCGGCGCCCGGGACGCCGGCAACTGCCGCGTGTGCCGGGGGTCGGGATGGCTGGAGATCCTCGGGTCGGGAATGATCGACCCCAACGTGTTCGGCTTCGTCGGCTACGATGCCGAGACCTTCTCCGGGTTCGCGTTCGGAATGGGCGTGGAGCGCATCGCCATGCTGAAGTACGGCATGGACGATATCCGGCTGTTCTTCCAGAACGACATCCGCTTCCTGAGTCAGTTTCCGCCGTAGGGGCCTGAATCGAGCGCACGGGCGGGTTCGAGACCCGTCCCCACACCGGGTGGTCACGCGGCACGGACGGCCCGCGCCCGGCTTACGAATCGATCATGAAGTTGACCTTCAATTGGCTGATGGAGTTGGTGGAGCTTCCGGGCGCCGCCGGCGAGGGATCGTTCGGCCCCGAGGAGCTGGCCGACCGGCTGACCCACGCCGGCCTCGAGGTGGAAGCGGTGCAGCCTCTGGCGGATGACGCCGGTGCGGTGGTCGTGGAGGTGCGGGACGTCCGGCCCCATCCGGACGCCGACCGGCTGTCGGTGTGCGAGATCCACGACCACGGCGAGCCCTTGCGCATCGTGTGCGGCGCCCCCAACGTCCGGGCGGGCATGAAGACGGCGTTCCTGCGAGTGGGCTCGGTGCTGCCGTCGGGACAGGCCATCGAGCGCCGCCCCATCCGGGGAATCCCCTCGGAGGGGATGCTCTGCTCCGAGAAGGAGCTGGGGCTTTCCGACGACCACCGCGGCATCATGGAGCTACCCGGCGACGCCCCCGCGGGCGTATTGCTGCAGGATTACCTGGGCCTGAACGACTGGATGGTGGAGGTCAGCGTCACGCCCAACCGGGGCGACTGCCTCAGCGTCCTGGGGCTGGCGCGGGAGATCGCCGCGCTGACCGGAGGGAGGCTCCGGGCGCCCGCCATCCCCGCCCATCTCCGCGACCACCCGCCGACGATCCCGGTGGCGGTGGAAATCCTGGACCCGGACCTGTGCCCGCGCTACTCCGCCCGGCTCATCCACGGTCTCCGGCCGGCGCCGGCGCCGCCGTGGCTCCGCTTCCGGCTCGAAGCCTGTGGCATCCGCTCCATCAACCACATCGTGGACGTCACCAACTACGTCATGCTGGAGACCGGCCAGCCCCTCCACGCCTTCGACGCGCAGAGTATCGCCAGCCGGCGCATCGTGGTCCGCACCGCCGGCGAGTCAAGCACGCTGACCACCCTGGACGGATCGGAACGGGCGCTCCATCCCGACGACCTGCTGATCTGCGACGGCGACACCCCCGCGGCCCTGGCCGGCGTCATGGGCGGGGCGGGCTCCGAGGTGACCGACGAGACCGAATCGGTGCTCCTGGAAAGCGCCCACTTCGACCCCCTGACCATCCGGCGCACGGCCAAGCGCATGGGAATGCATACCGAGGCCTCCCACCGGTTCGAAAGGGGCGTCGATCCGGAAGGAACGCGCTACGCCATGGACCGGGCCGTGGCGCTGTGGGAAGAGATAGGCGAAGCCCGGGTGGTCGAGGGTTTCGCCGACGTCTATCCGGGGGCGCGCACGCCGCCCGACATCACCCTCCGGTACGCCAGCGTCAAGCGCGCCCTGGGGGTGGATCTCGCGCCGGACCGTATCCGCGGCATCGTCGAGTCCCTGGGCATCGAGTTGAAGCGTTCGTCCGGACAGGACCTCGCGGTATGCCCGCCCTCGTTCCGGTTCGACCTCACCCGGGAGGCGGACATCGTCGAGGAGCTGGCGCGGATCCATGGTTACGACAACATACCGGCCACGCTGCCGGCGGTGCGGATGGGCGCCGGACAGGGCGACACGCTGCTGCGCTGGATGCGGAAGACCCGCTCACTGCTCGTCACCGCGGGGTTGAACGAGGTGGTGACCCTGCCCTTTTGCTCCCCGGGGATGAACCGGACCTTTCCCGGGCTCTGGGCCGGCGAGGGCAAGGCTGTCAGGGTCACCAACCCGCTGCGCCAGGAAACCGACGAGATGCGCCTCAGCCTGCTTCCCGGGCTGGTCGAGAACCTGCACGACCACGCCGAGCGCCGCAACGAGAGCTCGATGATCTTCGAGCTCAACAAGGTCTTCTCGCTCGCGGGCGGCGGCGGCTTCACCGAACGGATGAACGTCGCCGGCCTCATCCGCGGCCGCCGGCCACGGCGCGGAATGAAGGTTGAAAGCCGGGAGTTCACCTTCGCGGACATGAAGGGCATCGTGGAGGATCTCCTGGAGGGCTCCGGCTGCCCCGATTCCCGGTGGACGGCCGAGGACGCCCCCTCGGTCCTGCACCCCGGCCGCTTCGCCTCGGTCGCCGGCGGAGACGGGAAGTTGGGCCACGTAGGCGAGATAAGTCCGCGAGTTCGCGAGGAATTGGACCTGCCCCCCTGCTTTCTTTTCGAGCTTGACTTCGATGCGATCGTTCACTATGCTCGGCCAGATTTCCGGGTGCGTCCCATTCCCCGTTTCCCTTCGGTGGAGCGGGACCTCGCTATCGTCGTGACGGCGGACTTCCCGAGTCAGACAGTGATCGATTGGGTCAGGAGGCTGGATCAAGCTCTCATCGAGCGAGTGGATGTCTTCGACGAATACACCGGCGCCCCCATCAGCGAAGGAAAGAAGAGTCTGGCGTACAAGGTCTTCTACCGATCGCCGGAAAGGACCCTCACCGATCACGAGGTCAACGCCGTGCATGAGGATCTGACCCGCCGGCTTTGCGCCGAGTTCGACGCCACGCTCCGTTAGCGGAGCCTGGCCGGCAGCCGCCCCGGAGGAGGACAACCATGACCAAGGCCGATATCATCAATCGGATCTACGAGAGGGTGGGCTTCTCCAAGAAGGAAGCCACCGACGTCGTCGAGGCCACCTTCGAGATCATCAAGGCCCAACTGGAGAAAGGCGACAAGGTCAAGATCTCGGGGTTCGGGAACTTCGTCATCCACGGCAAGCAGCCCCGCAAGGGCCGGAACCCTCAGACCGGCGAGGAGATTACCATCGCGGGCCGCAAGGTGCTGACCTTCAAACCCAGCCAGACCCTGAAGAAGAACATGAACGCCGATCCCGCCGAGCTCGAGGACGCCGACAAACTCACCATTTCGTGATACCATCGGAAGCATGGCAGTGGTCATCCCCGACAAGCTGTACTTCAAGATCGGCGAGGTCAGCGCCCTTCTGGACGTGCAGCCCTACGTGCTGCGCTACTGGGAAACCGAGTTCGACGTCCTGAAACCCAACAAGGCCCCCTCCCGCCACCGTCTCTACCGGCGCGGGGACGTCGAGTTGCTCCTGGATATCAAACGGCTGTTGTACACCGAGGGCTACACCATCGAGGGCGCGCGCAAGAAGCTCAAGCAGCGGGATGCCGCCGATGACGCGATCGAGCCGGACCGGGAGCGCAAGGAAGTCCTCCTCAGGATCAAGAACGACCTGATCTCGCTCCGCGACCTGATCTCCTGACAACCTGAGCCGCGCTCGCCCGGCCCGGCCCCCCATCGTACCTGCCACGGCTCGGTAGTGCCTCGGAGACACGACCCACGGCCGGCAAGAATTGACCCGCTGGCGGTTGGGTGTTAAGAGTTTTCAGTTAGTGTCGGGGCGTAGCGCAGCCTGGTAGCGCACACGCTTGGGGTGCGTGTGGTCGCTGGTTCAAATCCAGTCGCCCCGACCACTCTTACCAACACCTTGGCGGCCTTTCACGGGCGGCCGTCACCTCGGATCGAATGGCCGGGAGTTCCAACAACCACAACGTCACAGGGTTCGAGGGTGCCAGGGAGCGGATGGTCCGCACCCAGTTGCTCGACCGCGGCGTCCAGGACCCGGAGGTGATCCGGGCCATGCGCAAGGTCCCGCGCCATGTCTTCGTGGAGCCGGCGCTGGTGAACCGCGCCTACGACGACGACCCGCTCCCCATCGGCGCGAAACAGACCATCTCCCAACCCTACATCGTCGGTTACATGTTGCAGGCCTTGAAGCTCACGGGCGCCGAGCGCGTGCTGGAGATCGGCACGGGGTCCGCCTACCAGACCGCGCTGCTCGCGGAGATGTGCGCCAACGTCTTCTCGGTGGAGAAGCTCCACGAGCTGGCGGTGCAGGCGCGCACGCGCCTCGACGACTTGCACTACTACAACGTGGCGATCCACATGGGAGACGGGACCCTGGGATGGTCGGAACACGCGCCCTACGATGCCATCGTCGTGGCCGCGGGCGCGCCGAAGGTGCCGGCGCCGCTGGCCCAGCAACTCGCGGCCGGGGGCAGGCTCATCATTCCCATCGGCGGCCACGAGTCCCAGACCCTCAAACTCACGGTCCGGACCCCCACCGGCCTCGAAGAGACGGACCTCGGCGGGTGTCGGTTCGTGAAGCTCCTGGGGAGGTACGGTTGGCCGGGCTAGCCATTCGCGCTCTCGGGCTGCTTCAAATCCTCATCTTCCTCGCTCTGGCCGGTTGCACTTACGTCGACAACCGCGACGGCCCGAGCCCTGCTCCCAGGAAAGCCGCCCGCAAGGCGCCACAGAAGTCGGGCATCTACCACGTCGTCAAGAAGGGCGAGAACCTCTACCGCATCGGCAAGGCGTACGGCATCGACTACATCACGCTGGCCCGCACCAACCGCATCCCGAACGCGCGCGACCTCCGGATCGGGCGCCGGCTGTTCGTTCCCGGCGCAACCCGACGGCTGCCCGTGGAGATCATCACGCCCATCAAGGAACCGGTGGAGCGCGCCCCCGCCGCCAGGACCACACGGGCGAGGCCGCCAAGGGCCCCCTCGGTCAAGTCCGCTCCCGCGACGCCCCGCGCATCGGTGACACGCCGAAAAAACCCCCCGGCCAGGGCCGCACCCCGCGAGTCACCCCGCACCACGGCTCGCGCCACGCGGCCACGGTCCGGCTCGCGACGGCAACCGTTCACCTGGCCGGTCCGGGGCAAGATCACCGCGCGATTCGACTCGCGGCACGACAGCCTCAACGACGGCATCGACATCGCCGCGCCATCCGGCACCCCGGTCCGCGCGACGCTGCCGGGCCAGGTGATCTTCAGCGACAAGCTGCGCGGCTACGGAAACCTGATCATCGTGCGCCACCGGGGCGGCTATGCCTCGGTCTACGCGCACAACAGCAGGAACCTCGTGAGGCAGGGGCAGAAGGTGACGCAGAGGCAGGTCATCGCGGAGGTGGGCGCCACCGGACGGGTGACCACACCGCACCTTCACTTCGAGATCCGCAGGAACAACGTGGCCCGGGACCCGCTTTCCTATTTGCCCTGACTGTGTTAGCTGAGGCGTCCATGACCAGCACCCAGAACACCCGTACCGGCACCATCGCCGAGATCCGAGGCATCATCCGCGACATTCACGACTTCCCCAAGCCCGGGATCGTGTTCAAGGACATCACGCCGCTGATCGGCCACGGGCCGCTGTTCCGCAAGACCATCGACCTGTTCGCCGAGCGATACGAGAGCTCCCCCGTGGACACGGTGGTGGGCGTCGAATCCCGCGGGTTCATCATCGGTGCGGCGCTGGCCTATCGCCTGGGCAAGGGCCTGTGCGTGATCCGGAAGCCCGGAAAACTGCCCTACGACACCCTGCAGGCAACCTACGAGCTGGAATACGGCACCGACACCCTGGAAGTGCACAGCGACGCCTTGGCCGCCGGCGCCCGGGTGCTGCTGGTGGACGACCTCGTCGCCACCGGCGGAACGGCCACCGCCGCCGCCACCCTGGTCGAACAGCTCGGCGCCACGGTCTTCGAGCACGCCTGCATCATCGAGCTGGCCTTCCTCAACCCCCGCGACAAGATCGACCAGGAGCTGTTCTCGCTCATCCGATACGATTCGGAGTAAACCGTCCGGACAACACCCTACCTTGACGCCGTCAGCCCGGTTGCGATAGAAGTGAAAGGTCCATACACCGTGTCCCCGTGCACCGAAGGTCGCGCGGGCGGCACGGAACTCCGCGAGCCCCGGAAGGGAGTCAAGCCATGTCCAAGAAAAACGGCGAGGTCAGCCAGAATACCGTGATCACCACGGATCCGTTCCCTGCCTCCAGCAAGGTCTACGTCTCCGGGGCGGGATCCCAAGGGGTCAAGGTCGCCATGCGGGAGATCAGCCACGGGGCAACGGGGGCCGACGGGCATGGCGGCAACGGACATCCCGGCAACGGCGCCAACGGGAACGAGGAACGCCCGCGCCTGCGGGTCTACGACACCTCCGGCCCCTACACCGATCCGACCGCCCGCATCGACGTGCGGCAGGGCCTGAAGCCCCTCCGCCAGGCCTGGATCGAAGCCCGGGGCGACACGGTCGAGACCGAGTCCCACTACCGCTCCAACGGCAACGGCGCCGACGCCGACCGCTTCCCCGAGATGAGCCGAAGGCCCATGCTCCGGGCCGCGCCCGGCGGCAACGTGAGCCAGATGCACTACGCCCGCAAGGGCATCGTGACGCCGGAAATGGAGTACATCGCCGTCCGCGAGAACATCGGCCGCGAGGCCGCGCTCAACGGCCAAGGCGAAGGCCACCATGAAGGAAACCACTTCGGGGCCTCGATCCCGGCGTTCGTCACCCCGGAGTTCGTGCGCGACGAGGTTGCCCGGGGGCGCGCCATCATCCCCTGCAACGTCAACCATCCCGAGACCGAGCCGATGATCATCGGACGTAACTTCCTGGTGAAGATCAACGCCAACATCGGCAACTCGGCGGTCACCTCCTCCATCGAGGAAGAGGTGGAGAAGATGATCTGGGCCACCCGCTGGGGCGCGGACACCGTCATGGACCTGTCCACCGGCGCCAACATCCACGAGACCCGCGAGTGGATCCTGCGGAACTCGCCGGTTCCCATCGGCACCGTGCCCATCTACCAGGCGCTGGAGAAGGTCAACGGCAAGGCCGAAGAGCTGACCTGGGAGATCTATCGGGACACGCTCATCGAGCAGGCCGAGCAGGGGGTCGACTACTTCACGATCCACGCCGGCGTGCTGTTGCGCTACGTGCCGCTCACCGCCAAACGCCGCACCGGCATCGTCTCCCGAGGCGGTTCCATCCTCGCCAAGTGGTGTCTGGCGCATCACCAGGAGAACTTTCTCTACACCCGCTTCGGGGAGATCTGCGAGATCATGAAGGCCTACGACGTGGCCTTCTCCCTGGGCGACGGACTCCGTCCGGGCAGCATCGCCGACGCCAACGACGAGGCCCAGATGGGCGAGCTGGCCACCCTGGGCGAGCTCACCAAGATCGCCTGGGAGCACGACGTGCAGGTGATGATCGAGGGTCCGGGCCACGTGCCCATGCACCTGATCCAGGAGAACATGACCAAGCAGCTCGAGCTGTGCCACGAGGCGCCCTTCTACACCCTGGGCCCCCTGACCACCGACATCGCACCGGGCTACGACCACATCACCAGCGCCATCGGCGCCGCCATGATCGGCTGGTACGGCACCGCCATGCTCTGCTACGTGACCCCCAAGGAGCACCTGGGGCTGCCCAACAAGAAAGACGTCAAGGACGGCGTCATCACCTACAAGGTCGCGGCCCACGCCGCCGACCTGGCCAAGGGACATCCCGGCGCCCAGATCCGCGACGACGCCTTGAGCGACGCCCGCTTCGAGTTCCGCTGGGAGGACCAGTTCAACCTGAGCCTCGACCCCGACACCGCCCAGGAGTTCCACGACGAGACGCTCCCGGCCCAGGGCGCCAAGGTGGCCCACTTCTGCTCCATGTGCGGCCCCCACTTCTGCTCCATGAAGATCACCCAGGACGTCCGCGACTACGCCGCCGGCAAGGGCCTCGCCGCCGACAAGGCGCTGACCGCGGGCATGCAGGAGAAGGCCGAGGAGTTCAAGAAGTCCGGCAGCGAAATCTACCAGCCGGTGGAGACGGACGAGAAAACGGCGCCGTAGGGGAACGGCGCGCCTGAAGCGTCAGATCATCCTGCACGAAAGCCGCCTGCCCCGTATCCGGAGCGGGCGGCTTTTTCAGAACAGCCGGCCCCCGTCGGGCACCGGGCGGTTGGGCTCGATCATCACCACCTCGCCGTCGGCGTCGGGGAAACCCAACACGAGGATCTCGGACCGGAACGGCCCGATCTGCCTGGGCGGGAAGTTGACCACGGCGGCGACCTGCCGGCCCACCAGCTCTTCCCGAGTGTAGTGGTGGGTGATCTGCGCGGAGCTTTTGCGCTCGCCGATCTCGGGTCCGAAATCCACGTACAGCTTGTAGGCCGGCTTGCGCGCCTCGGGGAAGGGCTCGACCCGGGTGATGGTGCCGACGCGGACGTCGACCTTCAGGAAGTCGTCGAAGCTGATTTGGCCCATCGGGGATCGGGTCAGAGGAGGTCCTTGAGGGCGGCCTCGTCGAAGCCGGCCACCTTGCGCTTGCCCTTGACGGTTACCGGGCGCCGCAGGAGGTTCTGGTCCCCGAGCATCAACCGGATGGCTTCCTCCCGGGTGGGAGGGTTGTCCTTCATCTTCCGCTCACGGTAGAGCGGCGTCCGCGTGTTCAGGAAATCGGTCACCGGTCCGCTGCCGATGATGGAACCCAGCTCTTCCTCGGTCAACGGCTGCTTGCCGTACTCCCGCTCCTCCAGCTCCGCCCCCTGTGATTGCAAGAAACTTCTTGCCTTGCGGCAGGTCGTTCAGGTGTTCTTGTAATAGAATTTCAGCTTGGGCATGGCCTTCTCCTCGTTACGCTTCTTCCGCTTGCCCCGCCCCATCCCTGGATTCCCGCTTTCGCGGGAATGACGGAAGGGGGGGAATGACGGAAAGGGGCGGGAATGACGGTTCTTGTCGCGTCAGCCGACGTACTTGCTCACGTCCACCCGCTTCATCGCCTCTATCGGCACCTCGTTGCGGATGGGGAACTCGCCTTCCAGGGGCTTTGTGGCGTCCACCACGGCGACGCTGTCGCCGAGCCAGCCCCGGAAGTTCTGGACCTCGCGGATGACGTCCAGGTCCCGGTCCCAGTGGGTGCGGGTGCCCACCGCCCACAGCACCTCGCGCTCGTTGAACACGTCCACGTCGTCGTCCACCACCACGCACAGCTTGAGGTTCGGCATGTCGGCGAAGGCCTGCATGGCCGCCTTCTTGGGCTCGTTGGGGAACTTCTTGTCGATGGAGATGTAGCAGATCACCCGGCCGCAGCCCGAGGGGGGCAGGTGGATGGCCTTGATGCCCTGGATGTTGCGCTTGATGGAATTGTAGACGCTGCCTTCCTTGGTGATGCCGCCCAGGTTCCAGTGGTCCTTCTGGCCGGCCCAGATATCCTGGAGGATGGCGTTCTTGCGGTGGGTGATGGCGGTGACCTCCACGATGGGCACGTCCATGGTCACCTGGTAGTAGCCCAGCACCTCACCGAAGGGGTTCTGGGACCGCCGCACGTTGGGCGGCACCTCGCCCTCGATGATAATCTCGGCGTCCGCGGGCACCAGGAAGTCCTCGCCCCAGGTCACCGACGGCGTCAGCCGCAACGGCTCGCGCATGAACGCCGCGGCGCTCTGGTAGTCGTCGTTGCCGTAGGGGGTCATGCAGCAGGACGAGAAGTAGAAGGCCGGGTGGTGGCCCAGCACGATGATCACCGGCGCCCGCTGCTCCTTGGCCTCGTTCTCGGTGACGATGGCTTCCAGGTGGTGGTGCTTGTGGGCCGAGAAGCTCATGGTGCGGCCGTCGTAGTACAGGTTCTTGGTGAACGTGATGTCGTAGAACGGCGCCGACTCCCCTTTCATGACGCAGGCCATGGTCCAGTAGGGGCCGATGTCGAGGTCGTGGTGCATGGGGATGGGAAACCGCGCCAGGTCCACGTCCGAGCCCTTCACCACCACCTGCTGACACAGGGCACTGTCGGGGGCGATGACCTCCGTGTCCCCTTTCTCCTTTTCCAGCCGCGAGACCTCGAGGCTCAGTTCCATCTTCGAGGTCAGGTCGCCCATGCCGATGCCGTCCGCGCAGAACTGCCGGCTGACCCAAGGGTTGTAGAAAAGCGGGAACGGCGACGGCTTCCCTTCCAGCGTGGTCACGTTCTCGAACAGCACCATCTTCTCCAGCCCGCGGTCGTCGAGGTGCTTCAGAAAGGCGATGGTCTCGCACTTGTTGGGGTCGATGGGGTCCTTCACCCGGATCAGATCGCCCGGGCGCCTGCTCTCCTCTTCCGCGATGAACTCCTGGAGGTCTCTCATGGTCGGTACTCCCTGACTGGTGATTTGCTTCGGATACAGGACACTTAGACAATGGCGGCCACGAGCGCAAGGTTTTGCCGGCTTCGCTCGCCTGTCCAGGCGCTTGGGCCGGGGTCATTCCTTGGACAAACAGGCTGCCATCCACTCCAGGTAGCTCTCGCTCCCCTCTACGATGGGGACGCCGATGATTTCGGGGACATCGTAGCCGTGGAGCGCCTGGACCCTCTCCTTGAGCCGGTCGAAGAGGTCGGTCCGGGTCTTGACGATGAGGAGGTCCTCGGTGTCGCGCTCCACCCGGCCTTCCCAGGTGTAGGTGGACTCGACTCCGGGTACGCGGTTGACGCAGGCGGCGAGCTGTTCCCGCACCAGCGCGCTCGCCAGATCCTTCGCGTTGTCACCCGACGCGGTGATGTAGACAACCAGGAATTCGCTCATGCGCCCGCCCCAAATCCCTTGAAAATCGCGCCGCTCCAGGTCCGTTTGCGCGCCCAACCTTTGTATGTTTTATTTCGTGTTTTGCATAGTACGGCCTGTCAGTCCGGCAGCCTGCCGGACTCCCGCTGCCGCGGGATCGTAACGCATTCCCGAAGAAAGATCCGAGAAAGGGGTAGAGACCCGAATGGAGACCATCGATTTTGCCAAGGGCGGAGGAATCGTGCCGGTGGTGGTGCAGGACGACGAGACCCTGGACGTCCTCATGCTGGCGTACATGAACGAACAAGCTTTCGACCTTACGCGGAAGACCGGCAAGGCCCACTACTACAGCCGTTCCCGGGACAAGCTGTGGCTCAAGGGCGAGGAGTCCGGCCACGTCCAGGAAGTCAAGGACATCCTGGTGGACTGCGACAACGACACGCTGATCCTCAAGATCGTCCAGCACGGCGGCGGCGCCTGCCACATGGGTTACCGCACCTGCTTCTTCCGCCACGACGCCGGCGCCGACTGGGAGGTGTGCGCGGAGAAGGTCTTCGACCCCGAGGAGGTCTACAACAAGTGAGTCAACTCAAGCTGGGGCTCCCCAAGGGAAGCCTGGAGAAGTCCACCATCGAGCTGTTTCGCAAGTCCGGATGGAAGATCACCGGGATGGACCGGAGCTACTTCCCTTCCATCGACGACAAGTCCCTGAACTGCAGCGTCGTGCGCGCGCAGGAGATGTCCCGCTACGTGGAGGACGGGACGCTGGACGCCGGCATCACCGGCAGGGACTGGATCCAGGAGAACGACTCGGAGGTCGAGTACATCACGGAGCTGGTCTATGCCAAGACGAGCTTCCGGCCGACACGCTGGGTGCTGGCCGTGCCCCACGACTCGCCGGTGCAGAAGATCGAGGATCTCAAGGGCAAGAAGGTCGCCACCGAGATGGTCAACTTCACCCGGCGGCTGTTCGCGGCGCATGACACGCCAGTGGACGTGGAGTTCTCCTGGGGCGCCACCGAGGCCAAGGCCGCCGAAGGCCTGGCCGACGCCATCGTCGAGGTGACCGAGACCGGCGGCACCATCCGGGCCCACGGCCTCCGCATCGTCACCGACCTGCTGGAGTCCGCACCCCAGCTCATCGCCAACAAGACCGCCTGGCAGGACCCCTGGAAGCATGCCAAGATCGAGCAAATCAGCATGCTGCTCCAGGGCGCCCTGGCCGCCGAGCACAAGGTCGGCATCAAGATGAACGTGATGGAAGACGATCTGGAGAAGATCATCGGGCTGATCCCGAGCGTCACCGCGCCGACCGTCGCCACCCTCTACGATACCCCCGCCCTGAAAGGCAGGAAATGGTTCTCCATCGAGAGCATCATCGCCGAGGACGTGGTCCGCGAGCTCATCCCCGAGCTCACCCGCAACGGCGCCGTGGGTATCGTCGAGTATCCGCTGAACAAGGTGATCTGACGGACGCTAGAACCCCTCCATCTGCCGGTCTTCCAGCTCTTCCTTGCCCTTGTCGTCGATGGAGTAGACGCCGTCTTCGGTGGAGATGAGCTCGGGGTCGTAGTAGAGCTTTGAGAGTTCGAGGGCGTCCTCGTATTCCACCATGCTGATGGCGTCCCAGGGGCAGATTTTCTTGTCGAGGCGGTCCTCGGAGTCGGTGCCGATGAGCTGGAGTTCGCTCTTCTTGGGCTCCTGCTCCTTCTCCAGGAGCTTCTTGTTGGCGTCGTACATGCGGTTGCCGTACTCGAAGTAGACCACGCCGGTGGTCTTGTGCTCGTGGATCTTGGTGAGGTCGTCGCTGTAGCACATCTGGCAGCCGATGCACTTCTCGTTGTCCACCCACACCCGGTAGGGCTTGAG
>CAZVUC010000027.1:0-34200 GCA_964630405.1 uncultured Syntrophobacterales bacterium
GGGAGGGCTTGCAAAAGCTCGCCATCTCGCACCTGCGTCGGCTCCAGCAACTCCCCCGGCTCGTTGCCAGCTTCTTTCACACACCCACCACGCGTTATGCCAGCACCTAGTCAGTGGCATCTATTTCGAGAGGCTTAATAACCGGCCGCGCCACTACATCATAAGCCGTGGAATCACCGCGATCGAAACAAAGTACTGGAGCGACCGACGCGTCACAGCAATCGGCGCCACGTTCCAGGACTTCATGCAAGCGCTAGACGTCCAACTTCCTCAGCACGTACGACCACTAGGCGTCATTGCGACGACTTCTTCGCACAAGACCTCCTTCAGCCGGTTCATTACGACCCCACACTCCACTGAGAGCTCCGACCTCAGGAATTACCTCGACTCTTTCGTGGACCATATTGGACCTCACACCGACCCTCCGCAAGGTGACCCGCGTCGATTCTACCGCGGTTTCGACCTTGGCTGGTACCCTATCGCCGCAGAACTAGACGTTCGGCAGCCCATCGTCGACGATATTCTAGCCGAACATATCGCCGTCACCCCACAACAACAACGCCCGTCATTCGTCGTAATAAAGGGTCACGCCGGGTCCGGTAAGAGCCTTGTCCTTCGGCGCATTGCGTGGGAGGCAGCCACGAAGTACGGCCACGCCTGTTTTTACGTCTCACGCGAGCATCTCATCGACATCCACTGTTTCGACGAAATATTCCGTCTCACCAACCTGCCAATCTGCCTCTTCGTCGACAATGCAGCCGATCACCGTCACAGCATCCCAAACCTCATCAAATTGGCAAAGTCTCGTGGCGTGGACCTCCGGGTCTTCGGCGCCGAGGCGTATCCGATTTGGAACACCGCGTGCGACGATCTAGAGCCATTGGTCACCCACACCGTCGACATGCGATACCTTTCCGAGACTAACATCCGCACCCTCGTCGACAAACTCGCTTTACACGATTCGCTCGGATATCTGGTGAACCTCACCCCCGGAGAGCGCATTCACGAGTTGACCCACGTCCACGGTCGACAACTCTTGGTCGCACTGCTTGAAGCGACTCACGGCGCTCCTCTGGAGGAGATCATCGCCAATGAGTACCGATCTATTCCCACTCCTGCGGCTCGTCTTTTGTACCTCGACATTTGTTCACTTCACCGCTTCGGGACCCCCGTGCGAGCAGGCCTCATAGCCCGCGTCCACAACATCTCCTTTCGTCATTTCCAGGACAACCTCTTTAAACCGCTTGAAGCTGTGGTCTACTTGCGCGAAGACCGTCGTTCCGGAGATTACGTCTATGAAGCCCGCCACCGCCATATTGCACAGACCGTGTACGACACTGTGGTCACTTCAACCGAAGAACGCTTCGAAAATATCGTCCGCATCATGCAGAAGCTGAATATGAGCTACTCTTACGACGCGGAAGTGATAACCAAAATCGTACGTGCGGAAAACCTTGAGAACGTGCTAGGTGATCCTACTAAGGTACGGCAGGTTTACGATGTCGCGGAAGAGGCTTTGGGCCAGGACGCCCTTGTGTTGCATCAACGTGGAATCTTCGAGATGCACACAACGGAGGATCTGAATCACCTCGCGACCGCCGAAAAGCTGTTCCAGCGAGCAGAGGCCAAAAGTCCATATAGTCGTGCAATTAAGCATTCCTTTTCCGAATTGGATCTTAAGCGCTCCCGCGTGACCACCGACAACTTGCAACGGAGGTCGTGGCGTCACAGTGCTGTAGCGCGGGCCACGTCATTGGCGAAGGGAAACAGTCCATACCCCCACCACACATTGCTTAAGGCTGCAATTGATGAGGTCAAAGACGCCCTAGAGGATGTGGAAGCCAAGCAAGACGAAAGCACCACACGTCGACTTGGCGACAGTATTGTGAAGGCGGAACAGGTGCTACGCGCAGGGCTCCAACAGTTTCCAAACGAGCCAATCCTGCTAAGCGAGGAAGGGCAACTGTCGAGCGTGCTCTCTCAAGCGGACAGAGCCGAGCGCGCATTCGAGAAGGCCTTCAGCGCCAACCCACGCAGTACTCTAACCGCGAATAGACTTTCCCGTATTAAGCGTTCTAAGGGCCAATACGCGGATGCCCGCTATGTTCTACAGCGGTGCCTAGAGCACAACCCTGGGGCGCAGGACCTGCACTATCAACTGGCCATGGTCATCCGGGAAAGCCAGCCGGACGCCGATCAGATAGAAAGCGAGATAGTTGCTCACCATCTGCGGCGGTCGTTTACTGAGGGCGACGGAAATTGGCAGGCCCAATTCTGGTATGCCCGGCAACTCTCCGTGTCTGGGAAATACGAAACGGCGCGGCCGTTATTCAGAGCACTAGCCGAGGCGCCCATACCGTATAGAGAGAAAAAGGAAGAGCGCGGGACTGTTCGCACAGGGAACGGGTCCCCGCAAGTGTTTCTCGGACGAGTGACCCGGCTCAGGGGCGGCACTTTCCTGCGGTGCGACGCGCTAAACCTCAGCGCATATTTCTCGCCAGTCGATTTAGACCCCGAAGTCGCCGAACTACTGGTGGTCGGCGACACCGTGCGTTTTGAGTTGGCTTTCAACTTGTTAGGCCCGGTGGCAAAGGAGATCCACCTTTCTTGAGAACTCTTCCTCAACCTCGGTTTCGTGTTCTGGAAGCACCCAAGGAAGATATGGACGACAGTGCATCTATCCAGGTGCGAGGCAGCCGAATAGACCGCACGAGGGTAGGCTTATGGCAAACCGAATGAAAGCATCAGACGTGCTCAGAGAAACCACCTACTTCTTGCCAAAGAAGGAGGTTCCGTTCCAAGAGGCATTCCCTGGGATCTCCAAACTCACATTCGAGGTAACGGAATCGGACGGCGCCAACTCTAAAACATATCATGTAGGACCTACCGGAGAGTTCATCGACTGTCGCAACCCCCTTTGCTACGACGGCGGGGTTAGGGTTGGCCCAACCATTCGCAGCATGGTTCAGAGCGGAGCAACGGAGAGAGAGATAAAGTCTCTCTGCCAAGGCTACGAAGGGTCTCCGAAGGGGCGGCGAAAATACAGGGACTGTGGGATTCTCTTTACGGTAAGAATCTCCATCACATACCTTCAGGGGGCCGAAAAGACAGACCGAAAAGAGCCTTCTGGCTGAACTCCAGAGCCTCCTTGGTTCTTTGGCAACTTTGCGCCCAGAATCGGCGATACATGCGTAAAGTGAGCCCCACACCCGGCGATCGATGTATTCGTACCCGATCACCTGAATCAAGCAGAGTTGCTTCTTGATCGTTTGGCCGGCAACGTAGGGAATCGCATATGAGAAATGATGTCCCGCAGAAACAGCCTCTTCGAGGTAGTCCAACGTATCCTCGGGGTAGACGTCCAAGACGCAGGAAACGCCTGCATCACTATCTGCTGATTGAACGCTAGATGACATCCTTGTGATTCCGGAGAACCGAGGCCGTTCGACCGAGCCCCAGTTTCTCAAGCGCCGTCAGATGTTCTATCGATGACCGCGGAGGGTTTCTCAATGCGGCACGATGGCCGCGGACGGCAGCAAGAACCGCTTCGGGCTGAGATTCAAGAAGACCGCCAATGAAGTCATCGGGATGTTGTGCTTCCAACCCGTGTGGCGCCAGCCGGTCCGCGGGAAAATCCCGCAGGTTGAAGGTCACGATTGCGCTGGCACAACCGTGGATCGCCGCCGCCAGAACATGGCGGTCGCGGACGTCAGGGAGGTCGAGTTCCGCGATGAGAGCTTCGTAATCGGAAACGACCGCCTCGGGAAAGTGCTCGTCCATGATCGTACGGGTGCGCTCCAGCCTGTCGACTGTGAGATCGGGCCGGTCGGCGAGAAGGTTGTCGATCCATTCTTCATGAATCGCGACGCTCCAAAGCGGTTGGTACAAGTACTGATCCGCCAGCCGCAGAAGAAAGTCTCGAAGGCCGGCGGGATACAGGACGTTGGCGTCGAGCAACGCCGTCAAACGGTTCATCGGCTATTGCAAGCCGAGTTTCTGATCCTGGGCAGTCAACTCGTCCAGCGCATCTCGGCGACGAGACTCCGTATCCCGACGATAGGCGAGAATGTCTTCGGTCCGCACACGCCGATGTGAGCCGACCTTACGGCATGGGATTCGTCCCTCGTCGAGCAACCGTACCAGGAACGTCCTCGAAACCTGCAAGAGATCGGCCGCCTGCCGTGTGGTCAACTCGGCCTGGATCCGTGTCAACGCAACTGTATTGCCACGCGCCATCTGGTCCAGAATCTCCCGCAGAAGCCGTAGCGCTTGGGCAGGAATCTCGACCGTTTCCTCGCCGGTCGCGCCAAATCGAACCGGAACCGGCTCAGTGCCGTCCGGCAACTCTGCCAGTTTCCTGCCGATCTGGTCGGCAAGAACTGCGTCCCGGCCGCTCGCAAACCCAGTCTCTCCGTCCTTCATGGTTCGATTTCCCATTGGCACCGCCTCCGTTTCGACAACGGCAATACTTACACATCTAACATAAATGACATATTCGCCGCAAACAACACCGTCAGCTCCCAAACCTCGAGACGACTGCTTCCGGTTTGCGCGCCGGCGAACACAAGGCCCTTGACGATAGGTCTAAGGTGGTCCTGTTTTAGGACAGGATGGCGACCCAGTTAAGGTGTATCCAGATGGTCTGATTTGCCCAGTTGGGAGAGCCGACGCGCGGGGGGCTTACGGCGTGGCATTGATCGCCGCCCGGAACGCCTCAATGGCGGCTTGCATCATCTCGCTGTTTTTCTTGCAGATGTCGGGATCACCCGCCGCCATCGTCCGTAATTCGATCAGGGTGGCCTTGGCTTCAATGCCGGAGCAAGCGTTGTCCATTGTCGGCATGTCCAGCCTGGTAAGGCGTACCGATGTCTTGCCGCACGTTTTCACGATTTTGAGAAACTGCTCGCTGGTTTCCGTTCTCTCACATGCGGCATGGGCGGAACCGACAAGGACAACCACAAAGGCCAGTGTGAGTAGAATCTTCATGGCAGTCTCAAGCATCGGCGGCGACCTTGCGCTTCTTCCACCGCGCTTCAGCGCCTTTGGCGGCGATCTCCACCACCAGCTTGCCAAGCTGGTTCACGTCGGCGGGTCGGTGCTTCATGGCGTTTTCCTGTAGTAGCGTTGTGCCGCAATGTCAACACCAAAGTATTTCAAACTGAGCCACTACCAAGAGGCGTCCACGTCTGAAATTCTTTTTATTATTAGTGAGTTGCCTGCAATATGCTGCCGGTGTCGCCCTGAGGCGGCTCAAGGCAAGACAGCGAATAATAGCTGTTTATGTAGGTGCCGCCGACGTCGACGCCGAGCCGGCACTCGATTGGTGAGCCGTTCATGTTCACCCATTTTAACCGAACCGTAGCGAAATCGACCGGACTGATCGGGCGAAACGGAGACGTTCCTCAGTCAACAAGTCTTGGTGTATCCGGTGAGGGAGGAGTGTCCATGCCGCGCAAGACATCGGTTTCTCTCGGGGACCGGAACCACTTCACCCGAAATCCCTGGCGAACGCCTGCCGCTGCTCGGTGTTGCCGAGCATGATCAGCTCGCTGCCCTTCTGCAATGACGTGGAGGGCGCGGGGTTGGTGACGACGACGCCGTTCTGCTGGACGCCGACGATGGTGAGGCCGGTGCGCTCGGAGACGGCGCAGCCGCCGAGGTCGCGGCCCACGAGGGATGACGGGGCGGGTACCACGAAGAGCTCGACGCCCTCGCCGATGACCAGCAGTTCGCGGGCGTGGAGCTGGGCGAAGATGTCCTCGACGCCCTGGGAGGTGTAGCTCAAGGCGAAGTCGGCACCGGCGCGGTAGATGGCCTCGAGGTTCCGGGGGTGGGTGAGGCGGCTCAGGATGCGGACGTCGGGGTTGAGGCGGCGGCAGTAGACCGCCAGGTAGATGTTCACGGCGTCGTCGCTGCCGGACAGCACCACCGCCGGGGTGTTGTTGAGACCCGCCTCCATGATCAGGTCCCGATCCGCCGCTTCGCCCAGGAAGAGTTGTGTGGGGATGTCACCGATGCGCGTCCGGAGGGCTTCGTTGCGCTCGATGAGGTGCACCGCCACGTCCTTGCGCCGCAGGGCCTGGGCGGTGGCGCGGCCCACCTTGCCGCCGCCGATGACCAGCACCGGGTTGTAGTTGATGTCGTAGATCACCAGCAGCAGGTTGAGCTCCATGATCTGCTGCTCGGTGCCCGCCACCACCAGCAGGCTGGAATTGGAGAGGTAAGTGTCGGGCCGGGCCGGCAGCAGCTTGCCGCGTTCCCACACGCTGACGATCTCTACTCCCGTGGCCTCCCGGATCTGGGTCTCGCGGATGGTGCGGCCGGCGAACGGCGTATTGTGGACGGCGAACTCGGCGATGCACAGGTTCCGGATGCCGCCGATGACGTGCACTTCGGCATGGCCCGCGTTGACGCGGTTGGCGAGCCGTTCCGCCAGTTGCTGGTGCAGGGGCAGCACGTGGGTGCAGCCGCTCAGCTCAAGCACGTCGATGGAGTCCTCGGTCTCGGCGGTGGCGACGATGGGAACATCCGGGGCCACCTCCCGGGCGGTGATGGTGATGTTGGTGTTCACCGCGTCCCCTTGGTTGGCGAGGACCAGGCGCGCGTTGGCGGCCCGCAGATTGACGTAGGTCTCCCCGCTGTCCACGTCGCCGGTGATGACCGAGAGGCCCTCGCGGTGCTTGCGGGCGGCCTCGGCGGGGTCGGGCTCGATGAGACAGTAAGGGATGTCGTACAGGGCGAGCCGCTCCACCAGACCGATCGCCAGCGCGTCGTAGCCGCAGATGACCACGTGGGCGGCCATGTCTTCCGGCACCTTGCGGGGGGCGCGGCCCCGTATCTGCGCTTCCAGCCACGGCCCGTAGAACGAGCGGATCAGGGTGAAGGGCAGCAGGATGAGCAGCAGGATGATGCCCGATACGAGGACGAGAATGCTGAAGATCTTGCCGATGTCGCTGTCGAAGACGATGTCGCCGAACCCCAGCGTGCTCATCACCGTCAGGGTCCAGTAGAACCCCGTGACCCAGGAGTGGTCCTTCCCTTCCACGCTGACCATGATGACGTGGAAGACGACGGTGTAGACGACGATGATGCCCAGCAGGATGCCGACGAACTTGAACAGCACGCCCAGGTTGCGCCGGGTTTCGGGGTGCTCCATGAAGGAGAGGAACAGGCTGACGAGAACTTTCACGTAAAGACCGTATGGCTGCGAAGCACCTCTTGAAAGCTGGATGCCGCTGGTTCAGTGCTCCGCCAGCCAGCGTCCGATGCCCACGAGTTCCCAGTCCTTGCGATAGTAGCCGAGCAACTGAACGCCCAGCGGCATTTCGTCGAGGGCCAGCAGCGGCAGGTTCAGGGTGGGAACGCCGACGACCGACGAGAGCTCGCCGTAGATCGAGTTGCCCACCGGCATGCCCACGGGCGCGGCATCGACGGAGTTCAGGGTGATGAACGCGTCGGCGCGGGTGGCCATGGCCTCCCACTGGCGGCGGAAGTCCCGGCACCAGTCCAGCGCCCGGGCGTAGTCGTCGGGCGTGAGACCCCGGCCCGCCTCCACTCGCTCCAGCACCCGCTCGCTGAGAAGCTCCGGGCAGCGGTCGGCGTAGACCGCCAGCGGGTAGCGCCCTTCATAGGTGAGCATCAGCAGGATCACCTCGGGCAGCTCTCTGAGCTTGTGCTCCAGTGCCTCCACGTCCGGGTCGTCGGCCCGGCCGGCCACCTCCATGCCCTCGGACCGAAGTCTTTCGACGTAACCCTCGAAGACCGCCCGGGTGCCGTCCGCGGTGACGTCCCATCCGGCGGTCTCGAGCCGGACCACCCGACGGGGTTTCTCCGCCGCCGGCAGCGACGGTTCGCCCCCCAGGCTCGGATGGCCGGGGTCGCCGCCGGCGGTGTGGGAGATGTAGTAGGCCGTGGCCCAGGTGTCCTGCAGGGTCCCGGCGAGAATCCCCAAATGGGCCAGGCTCGGCGCCGACGGGAATCCTCCCAGCGAATTGATGGCGCCATAGGAAGCCTTGATGGCGTAGGTGCCGCAGTAGGCCGCCGGCCGCAGCACCGAGCCGCGCACCTGCGTGCCGGTGGCCGCCGGCACCATGCGCGCCGCCACCGCGGCGGCGCTGCCGCTGGAAGAACCCCCCGGGGTCCGCGACACGTCCCACGGGTTGCGGGTGGGCCCGGGGGAGGCAAAGGCGAACTCGGTGGTTACCGTCTTGCCCAGGATCAGTGCGCCGCCCTTGCGCAGGCAGTGGACCGCGGCGCCGTCCCAGCCGGTGTGGAAATCCTTGAGCACCGGGCTGCCCACTTCCATGGGCATGTCCTCGGTCTCGTGGACGTCCTTGATGGCCATGGGCATGCCGTCCACCACCGACAGGGGTTGTCCGGCCTTGTATCGCGCCCCGGCGGCGTCGGCCGCCTTGCGGGCGCCGTCCACGTTCATGCGGACGAACGCCTTGATCTCCGGTTCGAGCGCCTCGATGGTTTCCAGGCACCGCTCCAGATAGGCTCGGGGTGTGTCGCTGCCTTCGAGGAAGGCGGGAACCGCGGATGCGTAGCACAAGAGGTCCGCGGTCGCGGGATCGTAGGGAACTTTCCGTCCAGCCATGGGCTCCTTTCAGCGGCGCGGGGGCGTCGGCCGGCCGTGTGGTATTATAGACGACAAAATGCCAAGTAAAAATGAAATCGTTCCCCGGCCAGCGTAAGGCGGCGCGCGACAAGGGCGGACGGGCTCGATCCCGCCCCTGCACCGCAAGGAGACTCCGATCAACCGCAGGAAACGGTCCGTAGCGTCGGCGAGGAGATGCGGGGGCGGCTTTCAAGCCGGCCCGTGCAGGAAACACGGCTGCATCCTCGCCGGACTCCTGCTGCTGTGGGCGTCGTGGGCCGGCCCCGCCGCGGCAGCCGAACGGCTGCTGGTGTTCGCCGCCGCCAGCCTACAGGGCGCCATGGACACCGTCGGACGGCGTTTCGAGCAGGCGGGTGGGTCGCGGGTGACGGTTTCCTTCGCCGCCAGCTCCACGCTGGCGCGGCAGATCGAGCGCGGCGCGGCCGCGGACGTCTACGTGTCGGCGAGCCCGAAATGGACGGACCGGCTGGGCGCCGGCCGGTGGCTGCGGCCGGGCACGCTCGGAGACCTGCTCGGCAACCGGCTGGTGCTCGTGGCCCCCGCCGGGCAAGGCGCGCCCGTGCCCATCCACCGGGGGTTTCCGCTGGCGGAGCTTCTCGGCCGCGGCCGGCTGGTCATGGGAGACCCGAGCCACGTCCCCGCCGGCGTGTACGCCAAGGCGGCGCTCGAGACCCTGGGCGTCTGGCGGGCGGTGGCGGAGCGGGTGGCCGGTACACCCACGGTGCGCCACGCGCTTGCGCTGGTGGCCCGGGGGGAGGCGCCCTACGGCATCGTCTATGTCACGGACGCCAGGGCGGACCCTAACGTCGCCGTGGCGGGCGTTTTCCCCGAGGAGTATCATCCGCCCATCCGCTACACGGTGGCGGTCCCCGCCGCCAGCACTCATCCGCAGGCCGAGACGTTCCTGAACTTCCTGTGGTCGCCCGCGGCCCGGTCGGTCTTCGAGGCCCACGGCTTCGAGGTCAGGGGGACCGGACGCTGATGGCCCTCTGGCCCCTGAGCCCGGAGGAGATCGAGGCACTTCGCTTGAGTGTCCGGATCGCGGCCTGGAGCACGCTCGCCAGCCTCCCGGCGGCGGTGCTGGCCGCCTTCGTGCTGGCGCGCTACCGTTTCTGGGGCAAGGAAGTGCTGAACGCCCTCCTGCACATGCCGCTGGTGCTGCCGCCGGTGGTCACCGGATATCTGCTGTTGCTGCTGTTGGGGCGCCGGGGCTTGGTGGGCGCATGGCTCGAGCAGACCTTCGGCGTGGTGTTCGCGTTCCGTTGGACCGGGGCCGTGGTGGCCGCGGCGGTGGTGGCGTTTCCGTTGATGGTGCGCCCCATCCGCCTTTCCCTGGAGGCCATCGACCGGCGCCTCGAGTCCGCCGCCGCCACCCTCGGCGCCAACCGGCTGTGGACCTGGCTCACGGTCACGCTGCCCCTGTGCCTCCCGGGCATGGTGGTGGGAGCAATCCTGGGCTTCACCCGGAGCCTCGGGGAGTTCGGCGCCACCATCACCTTCGTGTCCAACATTCCCGGCGAGACCCAGACCCTGTCCCTGGCGGTTCATTCCGCGCTGCAGGTGCCCGGGCGCGAGCCGGGGGCCATGCGCCTTACCGTCATCATCATTGTGGTCACCGTCGTGGCCCTCGTGGCGTCGGAGATGCTGGGCCGCTACGTTGCCCGGAGGACGCAGGGTTAGGGCGAGGAATGCTTGAGGTTGACGTCAAACGGCGGCTCGGGGACTTCGGCATCGAAGCCCGGTTCAGCAGCGACCAGGGGGTCACGGCGCTCTTCGGCCGTTCCGGCGCGGGCAAGACCTCCATCGTGAACATGGTGAGCGGGCTGCTGAAGCCGGACGAGGGCCGCATCGAGGTGGGCGGCCACGTCCTGTTCGACAGCGGCGCGGGCATCGACCTGCCGCCCTGGAAGCGACGCATCGGCTACGTGTTCCAGGAAGGGCGCCTGTTCCCCCATCTGACCGTCCGCTCGAACCTGCTCTACGGCTGGCGCTTCGCTCCGGCGGCGGAGCGCCGCCTCGGACTGGAGCAGGTGGTCGCGCTGCTGGACCTGGAGGCGCTGCTGAAACGCCGTCCGCGCTCCCTTTCAGGCGGCGAGAAACAGCGCGTGGCCGTGGGGCGGGCGCTCTTGAGCAACCCCCGGGCGCTCTTGATGGACGAGCCGCTGGCCTCTCTCGACGTGCTCATGAAGAACGAGATCCTGCCCTACATCGAGCGTCTGGACGAGACCGGGATTCCGGTCCTCTACGTGAGCCATTCCCTCGACGAGGTTTCGCGCCTGGCGCGCAACCTGGTGTTGGTGTCCGGAGGCAGGGTCACGAGGTCGGGAGGCGCCGACGAGATCCTGAGCGACCTGGAGCTGTGGTCGCCGGAAGACGAAACCGAGATCGGGACCATGCTGGCGACGCGGGTTTCCCGTCACGATGCCGAAGCGGGGCTCACGCACCTGGATTTCCGTGGCGGCGAGCTGCGGGTCCCGTTGGTGGATATTCCGGCGGGGGTGGCGGTCCGGGTGTGGATCCGGGCACGGGACGTCAGCGTGGCCACGGAGCCGCCGCGGGGACTGAGCCTGCGCAACGTGCTCAAGGGGACCCTGGTGGAGATCGGTCCCGATGATGACGATGGGCCGCTGGCGGAGCTCAGGATGCGCATCGGGGGCGCACCCTTGACCGCCCTGGTGACGCGGCAGGCCGTACGGGAACTGGCGCTGGCGCCGGGACGTGAAATCTATGCGCTCATCAAGGGCGCCACACTGGACCGGCGTCAACTGAGCCTGGTGGCGGCCATGGCGGCGCCGGACCGGAACGCGTAAGGGCGGACATGGCCACCGAATCCCGCAGCACCTTCTCGTCCCTGCGCAACCGCGATTTCCGGTACCTGTGGGCCGGCACCTGTTTCCTCAGCGGCGGACACTGGCTCCAGCAGCTCACCGTGGGGTGGGCCTGCTACGAGATGACGCGCTCGTCCATTCTGCTGGGTGCCATCAACGGCCTGCGCTTCGTCCCCTTCCTCATCTTCAGCCCCCTGGCCGGAGTGGTTGCGGACCGCTCGGACCGGCGCAGGCTCATGATCACCACCCAGTGGTTCGTGCTGGCGACGGCCCTGGGCATGGCCGTGGTGGCGCACCTGGAGTGGTTGGAGGTCTGGCACCTGTTCGCCTTTACGCTGGTGACCGGCACGGTGTGGTCCTTCAGCGAGCCGGTGCGGCAGGCGCTCATCCCCGACATCGTGCCGCGGGCGGAGCTGATGAACGCCGTGGCGCTCAATTCGGCGGCCTTCAACTTCACCAAGATCATCGGCCCCAGCGTGGGCGGGGGGCTCATTGCCTTCTTCGCGCTGTACGGGAACTTCTCCATCCAGCTCGCGGGGAACTTCTACGTCCAGAGCGCCACCTACCTCTTCGTCATGTGGATGATCTACCGGATGACGGTCCCGGAGCGGGTCCGGGAAGCCGCCGACAGGTCCGTGCTCAGCAACCTGCGCGAGGGAATCCGCTATGTCTGGTCGGATCCCGTGGTGTTCGCGGTGATGGCCACCGCCATGGTCCCGCGCCTGTTCGCAATGCCGTACCAGGCCCTTCTACCCATCTTCCAGAAGGACGTGCTGCAGGTAGGCCCCGACGGCCTCGGCTTGATGATGGCGGCTCCGGGACTGGGGGCCATGGTGGCCATGCTGGGGATCGCCCGTTTCGCCGGCCGGGTGAACCGCCCCGGGTTCCTCATGATCGCGGGGCTGGTGTTCCAGGGCGCCTTCCTCATCCTGTTCGCCCTGATGCGCACCCTGACGCTGTCGCTGCTGACCTTGATGGTCGTCGGCGGATTCCAGGTCATGTTCATGTCCGTCTCGAACATGGTCCTGCACATGACGGTCCCGGACAGGCTGCGGGGGAGGGTCATGAGCATCTACATGCTCGACCGGGGCATCACGCCGGCGGGTGCGCTGCTGGCCGGGGTCGGCGCCCACTTCTTCGGCGCCCCTCGGACGGTCATGGCCATGGGCGTGCTCGTGCTGGCGTTGGCCGCCGTGGTGGTGGCGTTCATGCCGAGCCTGCGCAAGTTGCAGACCTGAGCGGCGGGAAACCTTGACAACACGCGGTTTCCGCTGTTTCCATTAGTCGTTCTCGAACCAAACCCACTCGGGAGGCGTCGTGGGCAACGGCAGACAACGGAACGGGGCGTGGGTGGATGTCGACCGCGGCATCATCAGCCGGGAGATCTTCGTCAACGAGGACATCTACCGATCCGAGCTTGAGCAGATCTTCGCGCGCACCTGGCTGTTCGTCGGGCACGAGAGCCAGATCCCCGACCCCGGCGACTTCTTCCTCTCCCGCATGGGCGAGGAGTCGGTCATCGTCACCCGGGATCCGCAGCGCCGGATCCACGTGCTGCTGAACACCTGCCGGCACCGGGGCATGAAGGTGTGCCGCTACGACCAGGGCAACACCGCGGTGTTCACCTGCCCCTACCACGGCTGGAGCTACTCCACCGACGGCGGCCTGGTGAAGACGCCTGGGGACTTGTTCGGCGTTCCCCAGTACAAGGCGGGCTACCGCGAACAGCTCGACAAGTCGCAGTGGGGGCTGATCCACGTGGCGGGGATGGAGGTCTACAAGGGGACCATCTGGGCCACCTGGGACGAGTCCGCCCCATCCTTCGAGGAATACCTGGGCGGCATGCGCCTGTACCTGGATGCGTTGCTGGACGCGCGGGACGGCAGCGAGGGGGGCTCGGAGGTGCTGGGCGGCATGGTCAAGTGGCGGATGCCCTGCAACTGGAAATTCGCCGCCGAGAACTTCGCCTGGGACACCTACCACAGCCCCACCACCCACAAGTCCGCGGAGATCGCCGGGCTGGGGCCGGGCGGGGAAGGACAGGAGCGCCACGGCTCGGCCCACAAGAACCAGGCCAAGCGGTTCACCAGCGGACTGCTGGCGTTCCCGGGCCTTGGCCATGCCACCATTACCGGGCCGCCGGAAGTGGGCGCCGAGCCATGGTTCCCCGAGTTCCCCAACGATCCGCTGGTGGCGGAGTACTTCGAGGAGGTAGAGCGGAAGCGGCGGGAGCGCCTGAAGGGAAAGGTCACGGTGACGCCCGGCAACGGCAACGTCTTCCCCAACACCGCGTTCCACCCCTGGTTCCCCCGCACCATGGTGGTGTGGCATCCGGTCGGCCCGAGCACGACCGAGGCCTGGCGCTGGTACCTGGTGGACACGGATGCCCCTTGGGAGGTCAAGGACCTGCTGCGCCACTACTACATGCGTTTCTCCGGCCCGGCGGGCATGGTGGAGTCCGACGACATGGACAACTGGGTCTATGCCACCGAGGCCAGCCGCGGCACCATCGCGCGGCGCTACCCCTACCACTACGGCATGGGCCTGGGCTTCGCCCAGCCGGTGGAGAACCTCCCGGATGCGGTGACCGTCAAGGCGTCGTTCTCCGAGGAAGGCGCCCGTGCCTTCTACCGGCGCTGGGCGGAGCTCATGAATGACAAGCCGTAGGACCACGCCGGCCAGACGGGAAGGCGGCGGATATCCCGCCTCGGACGGCGCCGGCAAGGGGCTGCCCTACCTGTTGCTGGCGCAGGAGGTGCACGAGTTCCTCTGCGCCGAGGCGGACCTGCTGGACGAGCGCCGCTACGAGGAGTGGCTGGACCTGCTGACCGACGACATCTCGTACTGGGCGCCCATGCGGCGGAACGTCCAGTTCGGCCGTTGGGACACCGAGAACACCCGCCAGGGCCGGGACATGAACTGGTTCGACGAGGGCAAGGCCACCCTGCGGTTGCGCATCAAGCAGATCACCTCCGGCGTCCACTGGGTGGAGGAGCCGTCGCCCAGGGTCTCCCGCATCATCTCCAACGTCCACGCCATCCGGGCCACTCCCAGCCTGGAAGACCCCGAGGAAGCCAGCGTCAAGTACCGGATCCTCATCTACCGGAACAAGCTCGAGGACAGCACCGACATCTTCGCCGGCAAGCGCGACGACGTGCTGCGCAAGGTGGACGGCCACTGGAAGATCTGCAAGCGCACCATGCTGCTGGACCAGAGCGTGCTGCTGTCCGCCACCATGCCGTTCGTGTTGTGAGGGGCGTCAGACGTCGATGAACAGTTCGTTTAGATCAGGTCTCCGCGAGATCAAGCCTTGGGCCATGGAGTAGTCCAGGAACTTCTCCAGACCCTTGCGGTTGGCCTCGATGCCGTGCGGCCAGGGGTCGCGGCCGAGGACTCCGGCGGTGCTCTCCACGTACTCGGAGAACCAGGGCAGCACCCCCGCCGAGCCCACCATATCCAGCCGCTTGAAGAAGGATTCCTTCTCCTTCCTCAACACCCGCTCCACCTTGCGGGCGATTCCGAGCCCCTTCTCCAGGTGCTGTTCCCTGATGGCCATGAGGTGCATGATCGGGATGACCCCGTGCTTCCGGAAGTACGCCTTCTCCCGCTCCACGGCGTCGGGAAACAGGCACCGCACGGCGCCTTCCGGTACCGGCGGCTTGGTCAGGTGGGCGTAGATCACAGCGTCGAGCTTCTTTTCCAGCAGCCAGTCGAAGAGCCGCGCCTCCTTGCCCACGTACACCGTCTTTTCGGCGATGGCGGGCGGCAGCTTGACCCGCTCCACCCGGCCCGTGAACCAGCGGACGTCCTCGGCCCTGACGCCGTACTCCTCCTGGAGCATGCCCCGGATCCACACCGCCGCCGTCATGTGGAAATCCGGCACCCCCACCCGCTTGCCCTTGAGCTGCTCCCCGCTCACCAGCCGGCTGCCCCGCCGCACGAACAGCGCCGAGTGCCGGAAACGGCGCGAGGTGAAGATCGGGAACGCCTTGTAAGCGCGCCAGCCCTGCTCCCGCATCATCGTGTAGCTCGACAGGGAAAGCTCGGTGACGTCGTACCGGGGTGACTTCAGCACCTGCCGGAACAGCTTGTTCGGCGGATCCACGTAGTGCCAGCGGATGTCCAGCCCGTAGGCCTGGTGCCGCCCGTTCATCAACGCGCCGAAGAACGGGTAGTAGTTGCTGGCGACGTCGAGGGGGACGTGCCCGGGTTCCGTGTTTGATCGCTTTTCGGCCAAGACTTTCTCCTTCCGGTTTTCTGGACTATGCCCCCGCGCCTTTGCCGGCGGAAGCCGTGGATCCGCTGCACCGCACCTCTTCTCCGATCTCGAACCGCATCAGGTCCTCGCCCACCACCAGCGGGCCGTCGTAGGCGCCGCGGGTGGCCGGGACCAAGTCGGCGGCCGTGGCGTCGCCGAAGAGCAGGAGATGCGTGTAGACTGCGAGCTTGGGGCTAGTGCGCGCGAATACCTTCCCGGCATCCTCGGGTACGGTGTGGTTCCGCCGGATCCGTTCCAGGTTGGCGCGCTCCACGCCCTGGCCCATGCCGTAGGTCACCTCGTGCACCAGCAGGTCGACGTTCCGTGAATGGGCGATGAGGTTCTCGTTGAAGGTCGTGTCGCCGGACAGGACCGCCGACCTGCCGTCGTAGTCGATGCGGTAACCGTAGGCGTCGAGCTGCTCGCCGCCGTGGTCGACCTTGAAGGCGGTGACCCGAACGTCGCCGGATTCGTAGACGATCCCCTCCTCGATCTCGGTGGATTCGAGCTTCACCCCCTGGGCGTTGTAGCTGTGGCTGCGGACCCGGATATCGGTGGCGAAGGCCAGCGGCAGATGTTCGGCCATCTGGTTGGTGCCGTCGGGGCCCCAGACCTTGAGGGGCACGGTGCGCCTGCCCCAGGGGCGGCCAATCCAGCCGGTGAGCCAGAGATCGGCGAATCCCACCACGTGGTCGGAATGGTGGTGGGTGAGGAAGAGGCCGGTGATGTCGCCGAAGGGAATGTCGAGCTGGTGCAGCCGTTGCAGCGCGCCGCGTCCCGCATCGAACAGGAGCTTCTCGCCGCCCGCCTCCACCAGGGCGCTCGGTCCGAACCGGTCGAGCACCGGCGGCGGCGCCCCGGTGCCGAGAAGGGTTACACGAAAAGAATCGGTGGATGTCTCTGCCATTATGCCTCCTCGGCTTCCCGGGACTCATCCAGCGGCTCGATGATGTCGCCGGTTGTCTCGATTCGCCCCTTGTCGATGCCGAACTGGTACTGGGGATGTAAACTCCAGAGGCGCACGCCGTCATCATCACATCCGCGCCGGATTCCGGCAAGACGCGGTCCGCCATCGCTGCCGGCGCGGCTACCGGCCGCCCTTGATCCGGCTCCACAAGGAGGTCACGAAACCTTGCGCGTCGGCCGGATAGGGTTGGGTCACGTAGAGTTTCTTCCTCACGGCCGGCGGCGGGTAGATGCCGGCGTCCTCCAGCAACTCGCGGTCCAGGTGGGGTGTCGCCGCAGCGTTGCCGTTGGCATAGAACACGTGGTTGGAAACCTTGGCGATCACCTCCGGGCGCATGAGGTAGTCCAGGAAACGATGGGCGTTGTCGGCGTTGGGCGCGTCGGCCGGGATCGCCATCATGTCGAACCACATCTGCGCGCCCTCGTCCGGTATTGCATAGGAGATCCGCGTTGCTTCCCCGGCCGCACCCGCGCGTTCCCGCGCCTGCAGCATGTCGCCGGACCAACCCATGGCCAGGCAGATGCTCCCGGCGGCGAGGCCGTCCATCTGCGCGGTGTTGTGGAAGCTGCGGATGTAGGGCCGGATCGCCCTCAGCACCGGCTCGGCTCTCGCGATGACGGCTACGTCGTGGCTTGCGGGCTCCAGTCCGAGATGGTTCAAGACGGCCGGGATCACCTCGCCGGGCTCGTCCAGCAGATAGACGCCGCAATCGGCGAACTTCGAGACCACCGCCGGGTCGAACAGCATGCGCCAGGAGCCCGTGGGCGCGCCCGCGTTCCGGGCCGCGACCTTGGCCTCGTTGAAACCGATGCCCGTGGTGCCCCACAGGTAGGTCACCGCGTAGCGGTTTCCCGGATCCCATTGGCGGACCCGCGCCGCGATGGCTTCATCCATGTGACGGAGGTTCGAGAGCCGGCTCTTGTCCAGCGGCCGGAACAGGCCCGCCTCAATCTGTCGCGCGAGGAAGGCGCCGCTCGGCACCACCACATCGTAGCCGGTGTTTCCGGCCAGCAGCCTGGCTTCGAGGGTGCGGTTGGAGTCGAATACGTCGTACACGACCTCGATGCCGGTCTCCGCCGTGAAGTCGACGAGGACCGCCTTGTCGATATAGTCGGTCCAGTTGTAGACGTGGACCCTCCTGTCCTCGGCCAGACTGCCGCCCACGGCCAGCAGCACCATGGCGGCCATCAATGCGATACGACTCATCATCATGGACTCCCGGCTACGGCCCGCATATCACGAGACATCCGGTTTCGGCACCCGCTCCGCCGGCGGTCCGCCGTATGGCAGCAACCGCCGCTTTCGTGATAGCCTGATTTCAAGCACGTCACCCACCCATGAGTACCCGATGGCCGAGTCAGTCGCCATAGAGACGCCGTCCGGCAAGGCGGCGGCGGACGAGAATTTTCCCGTCGGTTCCTGGCTGCTGCCGGCGCGCCTGCGGCCGCACGTCGCGACCTTCTACGCCTATGCCCGGGCCATCGACGACATCGCCGACAACCCCGACCTCGAACCCGCCGACAAGGTCGCCCGCCTGGATGGTTTCGCCAGGGCGGTGAGCGGCGTCGACACCGCGGACCCCGCCTTCCGCAAGGCTCACGAGATCCGCCGCAGCCTGGCGGAGACCGGGGTGCCGCACCGCCACTGCGTGGACCTGACCCGGGCGTTCAAGCAGGACGCCGTCAAGCTGCGCTACGACGACTGGAACGACCTCATGGGCTACTGCAACCTGTCCGCGGCCCCGGTGGGCCGCTACCTCGTGGACCTCCACGGGGAGTCGCCCGCGGCCTACCCGGCGTCGGATGCTCTTTGCAATGCGTTGCAGGTGTTCAACCACCTGCAGGACTGCGGCGACGACTACAAGGCGCTGGACCGGGTCTATCTGCCCCGGGACTGGATGGCCGAGGCGGGCGCCGGGGTCGAAACACTTGGGGAGAGCCGGTCCAGTACCGCGTTGCGGCGGGTGCTGGACCGGTGTCTCGACGGCACCGACGGGCTGCTGGAGCTGGCGGACACGTTGCCGGGACGGCTCCGCAACCTCCGGTTTGCCATGGAAGCCGCCGTCATCGTCGCCATCGCCCACAGGCTCAGCGTGGAGTTGCGCCGGCGCGATCCCCTGGCCGAACGCGTGGTGCTGAACAAGGCGCAGTTCGCGGCCTGCGGCGCGCGGGGCGTCGGCCGGGTGCTGTTCCGGCGGCGGCGCCAGGATTCGTCCAATGGAAACGGATAGCGCCGCGCACGCGGCGGCCCGCGACGCCGTCGAGCCGTGGACCCACGTCCACCGGGTGGTGGCGCGGTCGGGCACATCGTTCCTTTGGGGCATGAGAGTGCTGCCGGCGGAACGGCGCCGCGCCATGTACGCCATCTACGCCTTCTGCCGGGAGGTGGACGACGTCGCCGACGAGCCCGGGGAGACCGCGGAAAAGGAACGGGGACTGGCGGCCTGGCGGGAAGAGATCGAACGTCTCTACGCGGGCGACCCGCGGTGGCTGACCACCCGGGCGCTGCTGCAACCGGTGCGCCGCTTCGAGCTGCCGCGGGAGGAATTCCTCGCCGTCATCGACGGCGTGGAGACCGACGCGGCGCCCGCGGTGAGGATGCGGACCCTGGACGACCTGCTGAGCTATTGCCGCAAGGTGGCCGGCGCGGTGGGCATGCTTTCCATCCATGCCTTCGGCGTCCCCCGGGACCCCGGATACCAGATCGCCGAGACCCTCGGTAACGCCGTGCAGCTCACCAACATCCTGCGCGACGTGAAGGAGGACGCGGCCAACGAGCGCCTCTACGTCCCCCTGGAGATGGTGAAGCGGCACGGCGTGGTGGAGGACACTTTGGGCGCGGTCTTCCTCCATCCGGGTTTTGCCGCGGCCTGCGCCGAGCTGGCGGATCTCGCCCGCGACCATTACGACAGGACCGACCGGCTGTTGGCGCAGCTCGGGTGGCGCCAGATGCGGCCCATCGTGCTCATGATGGCGGTCTATCGGGAGACGCTGCGGCGCCTCGATGAACGGGGCTGGACGCGCATCGACCGTCCGGTCCGGCTGACGCGGGCGCGCAAACTGTGGATTGCCCTGCGATACGGGCTTCTCTGACTAGTGTCCATGAGACAGGACACGAATCCTCCCTCCGTGCCCCGGACCCACATCATCGGCGCCGGCGTGGCCGGCCTTTCCGCCGCGGTGGCATTGGCGCGGGCGGGGCATGCCGTCAACCTCCATGAGGCGAGCGGCCAGGCCGGCGGCCGTTGCCGCTCCTATTTCGACGCCCGGCTCGATTGCGCCATCGACAACGGCAACCATCTGCTCCTCACCGGAAACAGCTCCACCATGGGGTATCTGGCGGACATCGGCGCCGCCGGCGCGTTGGCGGGGCCGGCTTCGGCTTGCTTCCCTTTCCTGGATCTGCGCACGGGCCGGCGATGGCGCCTTCGGCCCAATGCCGGGAGGCTGCCCTGGTGGATTCTCGACGCCCGGCGCCGCGTCCCCGACACGCGGGCGTGGGACTACCTGTCGGGCCTGCGTTTCGCCTGGGCCGGCGCCGACCGCACCGTGACCGACTGCGTCGGCGAGAGCGGCGCCTTGTTCGAGAAGTTCTGGGAACCGCTGGCGGTGGCGGCCTTGAACAGCCCGGTGCGGGCCGGCGCCGCGCTTCTCTTGTGGCCGGTGCTGCGCGAAACCTTCGGCAGGGGCGAGGCCGCCTGCCGGCCGCGGATCGCCCGGATGGGACTCTCCGCGACGTTCGTCGACCCGGCGCTGGACTTCCTGGGCCGGCGCGGTGCGGCCGTCCGCTTTGGAGCCCGTCTGCGGAGTATCGCGTTCGAGGGCGCCGTCGCCCGCCGCCTGGACTTCGGCGCCGACACGGTGGCGTTGGACGACGGAGACGGCGTGGTGCTGGCGCTGCCGCCCCAGGCGGCGGCGAGCCTGGTGCCGGACCTGACGGTCCCGGAAGAAAGCCATGCCATCGTCAATGCCCACTTCCGGCTGCCGGAACCCGGCGCCCTGCCGGAAGACCTGCCGTTTCTCGGACTCATCGGCGGCACCGCCCAGTGGCTGTTCGTCCGCGGGGACGTGGCCTCCATCACCATCAGCGCGGCTGACGACAGGATCGACGAGGAGGCGGAGGTGATCGCCCGGAAGACGTGGCGGGACGTTGCCGCCGCCCTCGGCCGCGACCCGGGTCCGCTGCCGCCATACCGCGTGGTCAAGGAGAAGCGCGCGACGTTCGCGCAGACGCCCGCGCAGGTGAAGCTCCGTCCCGGCACGCGAAGCCGTTTCGCCAACCTGTACCTGGCCGGGGACTGGATCGACACCGGGCTTCCCGCCACCATCGAGAGCGCCGTGCGCTCCGGCCACATGGCCGCGCGCGCCGTCGAGAGCGCCGTTTCACAGGGCCACGCGAATCATTGACCCTTACCGTGGGCTGCTGCATAGTGAAGTGTGCCGAAGGGCACCGTGCGGCCCCATCGGAGGAAACCCAATGGCGAAGCGACCCTTGAGAGTCATCCTGGCGCAGCCGAGAGGCTTCTGCGCCGGCGTGGTGAGAGCCGTGGACATCGTCGAGCGAGCGCTCGAAATCTACGGCGCTCCCGTCTACGTGCGCCACGAGATCGTCCACAACAAGCACGTGGTGGACGGGTTGCGCGCCAAGGGCGCCCGCTTCGTCGAAAAGGTCTCGGACATCCCGAAAGACGCGGTGACCGTGTTCAGCGCCCACGGCGTGTCCCGGAAGGTCGAGGACGCCGCCGATGGCCGAGGCCTTCAGGTCATCGACGCTACCTGTCCGCTGGTGAGCAAGGTGCACGTCGAGGCGCAGCGCTACGCCCGCCAGGGTTATGAGGTGGTGCTCATCGGCCACTCCGGCCACCCGGAGGTCGAGGGAACCATGGGGCAGGTGCCGGGCACGGTGCACTTGGTGTCCAACATCTCCGACGTGGCGGCGCTGGAGCCCGCCGACCCGGCGAAGCTTGCGTACGTGACGCAGACCACCCTCAGCGTCGACGACACCCGTGAGATCATCGCCGCGTTGAGATCCCGGTTCCCCGGGATACGGGGCCCTGACGTGAAGGATATCTGCTATGCGACGCAGAACCGGCAGACCGCGGTGCGCCTGCTGGCGGCCGAGTCCGACGTGATCCTGGTCATCGGCGCCGACTACAGCTCCAACTCGAACCGTCTGCGTGAGATCGGCGACGAGGTCGGAACCGACAGCCACCTCATCCCCGATGCCGGCGGCCTGGACCCGGCCTGGCTGGACGGGGCGAAGACCGTGGGGATCACCGCGGGCGCTTCGGCTCCGGAAGAGTTGGTCCAGGGCCTGGTGGACCGGCTCTGCGACATGTTCGACGTGACCCTGTCCGACCTCGACGGCATCGAGGAGAACGTCACCTTCAAGCTGCCTCGGGAGCTGACCGGCGCGCAGGAATCGGCCGTCTAGGGCGTGCCGTATCCTCTCTTTCCCGTCAGAAATTGTAGCTCAGGTGCAGCTCGACGAAGCTGTCGCGTCGGGTCGGGTAAGTGGTCCGGTCCGCCTTGTCCACCTCCAGGAAGAATACGCTCTCCAGGTGCAGCGACCAACTGTCCGTGAGGCGGCGGTTGAACTCGACGAACAGCGAACGCGTGGAATGCTCGGCGTCCGCCAGCAGGCTGACGACGACCTCGGTGCTCTGGACGTCGTTGAACCCCAGCCGCGCGCCCAGGAAGAGGTCGTTGTCGAAGGGATTGGTGGCGTTCTCCCGCCGCCGGTCGTAGTTCCATTCGGCGAGTAGGCCGAGGTCCAGGTCCGACTCGAAGATGCCGCTGAACGTGTACTCGCCGCCGGCGACGAAGGCCGCGTAGTCTTCCTCGCGTCCCGCCAGGTTCGAAGATCCGTTTCGGTGAATGGCCTCGAGCTTGAACAGCCATGATTCGATGGTGAGCTGGGCGTCCAGACCGAACTGGCGGATCTGCTCGTAGTGCGGGACCAGCAACAACTCCAATCTTTCGTTCAGTCGCGGCGGCCGGCAGACCAGGCAGGGCTCCCGGCTGGTGCCGTCGAAGACGCTCAGGCCCAGATCCAGCGGGCCGAAACTGTGGCTGTACCGGGCCGCGAGGTCCACGTGCCACTCCTCGGCCGTGCTCTCGTAGGAGACGCGCCTGTCGTCCACAACGAACTGGCCGCGCAGGCGGCCTTCCCGGCCCGGGTAGGTGCGTTCCCGGTGATACGGCAGCACGAAAAACTCCGCCACGCCCCACTCGCCGGACCATGTGACGTGGGCCATGAGCTGCCCGAGCTTGGCCTCTTCGTTGGGATTTTCGATGAGGTCGGTCTGGTTGACGATATCCACCAAGTGACGCGATTCCGTCACCCCCCAGAACACCCGGTCCGCGCCCAGGCGCAACTCCCACTCGCCTTCGCCGAGCTCGCCGAACACCAGGACGTAGGCTTCGCGCACGTCGAAGTGGGTGCGGCGGGAGTCTCCGCCGTCATAGCGGAAGAAAGGGGCCAGGGTGACGCTTCTGCCCTCGTCGTCCTCGGCGTACAGCTTGGGCTCGACCACGACGCCCGAGGCGTGGGAGCGCTGGCCGGGGTGGGCTTCGGTCTGGTGGTACCACCGGCTCTCCAGGCCCACCCGTCCGGAGACCTCGACAGCCGAGGCCCGGCCGGCGGCAAGGACGGATGCCAGGACCAGCACCGTCCCGGCTGCCGCGATCTGGAGAAGGGCACGCGGCATCAGCGCGCCCGTTTCAGGCCGGTCCGGGTGAAGTCCCTTTCGTTGAGCTTGGTGCGGTACTTGAAGTCGCTCCAGGTCAGCACCGTGCTCTTGCCCGTCAGGTGATTGACCATGGTCATCACGTGGGCCTGCCAGTAGCGATCCAGGTATTTCTCGTACTTGGTCAGCGTGAGGGTCTTCAGATGGGCATTCTTGCGGTCGAAGAAGTGGATCTGCCGGACCCGGAGCTCATCCTTGTCCTGCCACACCAACTGACGGCGGTAACCCGACCTCTTTTCCAGCGGGAAGCGTTCGACCACCGTGCACGTAGCGTCCCCGCAAGGTTCGTCGCGCAGGTACTTGTAGGTGTATCGTTCCACTTCCTGACTGCCCATGTCCTCGTACGCGAACTCGCTGCCCATGAAGGAGCCGGAACGATTCGACGAGCTGATACGTTTGACCCGCTTGAGCGCGGGCAGGAAGAGCCACTGGTCGTCCGCCTTGTCCTTTTTGGCGTGGACGAGGAAGGCCGTCCCTTTGACGTCCCGCGGCTGGTCGAACACGAACAGGCTCTTGTCGCCGTCTCCGGCCGCCTCCAGGACCTTGATGCGGACCTGGCGCTTGCTTTCCTGCCCCTGCTTGTTGCGCAGCACCATGGTCTGGCGGGCCGTGAAGTTGCCGAAACCCCTCGCCCTCTCGCGAGCTTCGCGCGCGATGTTCAACCCCTTCTCTTCGGGGGTCTGGGAGCGCGCCGCAGTCGTCCCGCCGAGGGAAGTCAGCAGGCCGACACAAGACACGAGCAGCAGCCGTCGAACAGAAAAAACGTGGGTCATGGTTCCCTCCGGTCAAGGGCCATCAATAGAGTGGGTAAGAGCAGGAAATCGCTCGCCAATGCAAACAGAATCGTGGAGGTCACCATGAGGCCGAGGGCCCAGCTTACCTCGAACCCCGACGACGCGAAGACCAGGAAACCCGCCGACAACACCGCCGTGGTGACCCACAGCGCGTGGCCGACGGTACGGAAGACGGAGCGTACCGCGTCGGCGGGCGGAACACCGTCCCGGCGGAATTTCAGATACTTGCTGAGGAAGTGGATCGTGTCGTCCACCACGATGCCGAAGGAGATGGCGACCATCACCGAGGCCGCGAGTCCCACCTGGCCCACCAGCCAGCCCCACAGACCAAAGGTCATGATCGCGGGAATGAAGTTGGGCACGAGGCTGATGAGACCCAGGCGCACGCTCCTGAAGACCCCGATGAGAATGACCGAGATCAGCGCCATGGCGACGATGGTGCCGCGCAGCATGCTCTCGATGTTGCGCTTGGACAGGTGCGCGAAGACCACGGTCAGGCCCGTTGCCGCGGTGCCGAGCCGTGGCGCATTGGCCCGTAGCCAGGCCTGTCCGCGCGCATCGATCTCGCGGTGTTCGCGCGACGACGAGCTGGTGACCACGACGGTCATGCGCGTGGCGGACTTGCCCACGTCGATGCGGTCGTTCAGGTCGCTGCCGAACGGGAGCGAAAGCTCGTAGAGCAACAGGTATTGCGCGGCGAGCTCGGGGTCGTCGGGCAGCCGGTGGAACGCCGGGTCGTCGTTGTGCATGTTCTTGTTCAGGCGTTTCATGATGTCCGGAAACGCCTGGACGTGGCTTACTTCCGGCTGGCTCCGGAACCACTCGGCGAAGGCATCCACCGCGCGCAGATAGGCCGGGTCGGTGATGCCGCCTTCCCGTTCCGCCTTGAGCGAGTACTCCAGCGTGTTCAGGCTGGTGAGATTCTTCACCACGAAGTCCGTGTGGCGCCGGAACTCGTAGCGGTCGTCGAAATACTTCGTCCAGTTGTCGGTAAGCTCGATGCGCGGGACGCCGGTTGCCAGCCCCAGTGTCACGAGGGCGGCGGACCAGAGCAGCACCCTGCGGCGCGCGACCACGAAGGCGCCCAGGCGGTCGAAGAACGGGTGTCCTTCCGCGAGGGAACGCGGCGCGCGCAGCGGCAGCAGCGAAAGCACCGCCGGCAAGAGCGTCAGGGAGTAGACAAAGGCGCATCCCACGCCGAAGGCCACGAAATTGCCCAGGACGTGGAACGGCGGTGAATCCGAGGAATTGAGGCTGAGAAAGCCGATGGCGGTGGTGGCCGCGGTCAGCAGCACCGGCCAGGCGTTGGTGCGCAGGGATTCGGCGATGGCCTCGTTCCTGTCCAGACCACGGCCCATGCCCAACAGGACGCTGGCGACGACGTGGACCGAATTCGCCACGGATATGGCCATGACGATGATCGGCACCCCGGAATTCGCCGGGTTGAACACCGCTCCCATCCAGCCCGCCAACCCCATCGTCGAATTGACCGAGAACACCATGACGAGGACGATGGACACGGTCCCCCAGACCGAGCGCAGGAGAAAGGCCGAGGCGGCCACGATGACCAGGAACACGACCGGTATCAGGGTTGCCAGGTCGTCTTCCGTGGCCTCGGCGAAGGCGCGGTTCATGACCACGAGGCCGGTCAGGTAGTAGTCGATGTCCGGATGGCTTGCCCGCGCCTTGGCCAGCAGGGTGCGGAGATAGCCGGTAATCTCGATCACCGCGGGGTCGGAGTCTTCCGGAAGCACGAAGGTGATGACCAGCCCGGCCACCCGGCCGTCGCGGGAGACCAGGCGGCCGGCGGTCTCGGGGGAGCTCAGCGCGATGTTTCGGACCCGCGCCACGCCGGCGTCGTCCAGCGCCTGCGCATCATCCACCAGCGGCCCCACCATCAGGTCGTCGCCGTCGGCCTCGCTGTGGGTATAGTTGGTGAGGGAGTCGACGCGGGTGGAATGAGGCGCTTCCCACGCGGCGGCGGTGAGTTCCTCCATGGCGCCGAGGGCTTCGCGGGTGAACACCGTGTCCTGCCGCGGCGCGACGGCGATGAGCGCGGTGTTGGCGGCCGCGTAAGTGTTCTCCAGCGCGTCGAACGCCGCGAGCTGCGGATTGCCCTCGCCGAACAGGACGCGGTGTTCGTTCTTCACCACGACGTGGGGTGCCCCGGCGGCCAGCGCCAGCATCACCAGCGTCGTGAGCCCCACCACCAGCCATCGGTGGCGCAGAACGGCTGCGATGTACCGGTCCAGCGAGAGATGATTCATGGACCGGGATGCTCGGGGATGGCGACAGAAAGCACGGACATCCTCACCAATCGCTCTGTTTCGACGAGTGGACGTGGTCGGGCATCTTGTAGCTCAGTCCGCCCTCGTCGTACACCGAGATCTGGATCATCTGCGTGAAGTTTCCCGACCGGATGAACTGGTCGCTCTTCAGCATCCGCTGAAGACGTTGCTTCATCCGGAACATGAACAGGGTCCCGACGGTGCTGGTCTTCGGATACCTGAAATGGTTGGCCAGGTCGTTGCCTATGAGTGCCCGCGAAAGGCGCCGCGCCAGGGCTGTCACCTTTTGCTGCTCTTCCGGATCCCTGATGTCCGCAACCCCCGGGATGGCGTCGATCAACATGTTCGCCATCGCGGCCGAGTCCGAGTCCGGCTCGGGCTCGATGGTCCTGGCGATCCTGTACATTCTCTCCGCCGAAGGCCTGTCCGTGTAGAGGATGGCCTCGGGTATTCCCATGAGATGGCCGGCATAGCGCCAGACGGCCATGACGCTGTTGTATTCTTCCCTGGTGAACTTCGCGCCCAGCAGCGCCGAGTATTCCAGCAGCAGCCTGGAGAAAACGGAAATGGCGAAGCCCAGGTGGGCGGCGCTGACCGGCGTGCCCCAGGCTTCGAGGTCCCAGTCGTCCGATTTCGCCAGCAGGTTCCTGATGCGGGCGTGAACGAAGCGGACCCGGGTGGACAGCTTCCATCCATCGCCGTCGCGGCTGAGGCCGCCCGGGAAGAAGATGTCCAGGAGCTGGCGGTTGTTCTGTTGGAGGCGCCGCTTGGTCGAACCGACCCGCCCGGTGATGTAGAAGGACTTCGCGATGAGCGTCGAGAACCCTTCCACCAGAACGCCGGTGACGAACGCCACGAGCATCAGGTCCACGTTCGCGTGGAAGGCGCGAACCCCCGGACGAAAGGCTTCGCGGTCGAGCCAGGAAGGGTCTTCGAGATTCCCGAAGAAGTCGCGCAGGGACTTCGGGGCGTCGCGCAGCACCTCGTCGTGCTGCTCGATGCCGGCTCCGATGAACCGGTGCAGGTGCGCCGGATTCATCGACGAGAGTTCCTCCATCACCGGATCCAGCTCGGGGTCGCCGATGGTGGTGTGGCGGATGTAGCTGTCCGCCAATGCTTCGTCCAAGAGCCGCGCCTTGGCGTAGCCTTGGGTGTAGGCGGTCGGCGACTCCAGCATTCCTCGGACTCTCCCCGTTTCAGGCCACTTCGGCGTGTGCGGCGACGTAAGCCAGCAGTTCCTTGGCTTGCCGGTGGATCCCGTCCGCAGTCAAGCCGTACTTCTCCCGAAGGAGGTCCTGGGGTCCCTGCTCGATGTACTGGTCGGGCAACCCCAGACATTTCGTCGGCACATTGATGATACCTTTCTCGGACAATAGTTCAAGAACGGCGGAACCGAACCCGCCCATGGCCGTGGACTCCTCCACCGTGAGCAGGCATTTCACTTCGCCCGCGACGCTCGCGATCAGGTCCCCGTCCAGCGGCTTGACGAACCGCGCGTTGATCACCGCGGCGGAGATTCCTTCCTGAGCCAGCCGCTCCGCCGCCGCCTCCGCCTGGTGCACGGTCACGCCGATGGCCACCAGCGCGATGTCCGTGCCTTCCCGCAGCAGCTCGCCCTTGCCCAGGGGCAACGCCTGTGGCATCGGGTCCATGTCCACCCCGAGGCTCGATCCCCGGGGATAGCGGACCGCCGCCGGCCTGTCGTAGCTGATGCACGATTTCACCATGTGCTGCAGCTCGTTCTCGTCCTTGGGGGCCATGACCACCATGTTCGGCACGTGCCGGAGGTAGGCGAGGTCGAACGCCCCGTGGTGGGTGGTGCCGTCCTCGGCCACCAGTCCGCCGCGGTCGATGCAGAAGGTCACCGGAAGGTTCTGGGTGGCGACGTCGTGGACCACCTGGTCGTAGGCCCGTTGCAGGAAGGTCGAGTAGATGGGGATCACCGGCCTCATGCCCTGGGCGGCCAGGCCCGCGGCAAAGGTCACGGCGTGCTGCTCGGCGATGCCGACGTCATAGAGCCGCTCGGGGAAGAGGTCTTCGAACGCGCCCAGTCCCGTCCCCTCGGACATGGCGGCGGTGATCGCCACGATGCGCGGGTCTTCCTTGGCCAGTTGAATGAGCGTGTTGACGGCGAAGCTGCTGTACGAAGGTCTCGCGGATTTCTTCCTGGGCCTCCCCGTTTCGCGGTCGAAGGGTGAGCTGGCGTGGAACCACACCGGGTTGTCCATGGCCGGCGCGTAGCCCAATCCCTTTTTCGTCACCACGTGCAGCAGGCTGGGGCCTTCCAGCTTGAGGACGTTTTCGAGGGTGGGCAGCAGGTGCTCGAACTTGTGGCCGTCGATGGGCCCGACGTACCGGAAGCCCAACTCCTCGAACAACAGTCCGGGCAGCAGCAGCCCCTTGACCAGCTCCTGGGCCCGGCCGGCCAGTCGCTGCACCTGTTCGCCGATGTGGGGCATCTTGCCCAGGACCCGTTTCGTCTCCTCGGTGATCCGGTCGAAGAACTCGCCGGTAATGGTCCGGTTCAGGTAGGCGGAGATGGCCCCCACGTTCTTGGAGATGGACATCTGGTTGTCGTTGAGGATGACCAGGAGGTCCCTGTCCAGTCCGCCGGCCTGTTGAAGACCTTCCATGGTCAGACCCGAGGTCAGCGCGCCGTCGCCCACGACGCACACGATCTTGTGGGTCTGCTTCCGCTGCTCCCGGGCCTCGGCGAACCCCACCGCGGCCGAGACGCCGGTGCCGGCATGGCCGGCATTGAACGTGTCGTACTCGCTCTCCTCACGCTTGCAGAACCCGCTCAATCCCTCGAACTGGCGGATGGTGTGGAACTGCTCCTGACGCCCGGTCAGGAGCTTGTGGGCGTAGGCCTGGTTGCTGGTGTCCCAGACGATCAGGTCCTTGGGCGTGTCCAGCAGGTAGTGGAGGGCGACGGTCAGTTCGATCACCCCCAGATTGGAGGCGAGATGGCCGCCGACGTTGGAGATGACCGAAATGATCTCTTCGCGGATCTCTTCGCACAGTTCCGGGAACTGCTCCGGAGAGAGTTTCTTGAGATCCGCCGGCCGGCTGATCATGTGCAGAATGGACATGATTGGTCCTCCCGCTTCAAAGGCGAAAAATGAACCTTTACGGGGAGCCTTTCGCCGTAAGCTATCAAAGTTTCACAGAGTAGATGTTCCGTGTCAATAAGCGGCCGGGGTCGGCTCCGGAGCCTGTCGCCCGTGGGACGCTGACGGTCTTGACCCCTGGTGCCGCTGGACGCTATATAGGTAGTTCCTGTTTCTCGGGCTGGGCAAACCGCCGGCCCGATTTTTGTTCCATAAAGACGCAAGTTCCAGCCAATCTCAATTCAAGGAGTTGTCTCATGGGAGAAGATATCAGCGATGCCGTAGCAGAGAAGACCAAGTTCACCTACGACCACTGGATGGAGGGCCTCGGACTTCCGATCCATACGGGGTACTTCATCGGGGACCTGCGCACCTGCGACCTCGAATGGTGGGAGGACCGCAAGTGCAAGGCGGCCTTCATGCAGCTCATGGGGCAGGAAGGCGTCACCGGAGCCTGGATCCAGGAGATCGCCCCCGGGGAGTCGAGTCCGCCGGTACGGTTCGCCCTCGACGAGGTGTGCTACGTGGTCGAGGGCCGCGGCACCACCACGGTGTGGCGCGACGACAACGGCACCAAGAAGACCTTCGAGTGGCAGAACAACAGCATGTTCATCGTCCCCCGCAACTACCACTACACCATCAACAACATGCAGGGTGACAAGGTGGTCCGGCTGCTGCACTACAACTACCTGCCGCTGGCCATGTCCTCCGTGGGAGACCCGGATTTCTTCTTCGACAATCCCTTCTCCGGCCAGGATGTCATCGCTTCCGAGGAAGGCGAGTTCTACTCCGAGGCCAAGATGGTCACCGATTCCGGCAAGTGGAACGTGTGGAACCGGCGCGTCTACTGGTACGGCAACTTCTTCCCGGACATGAGGGCCTGGGACAAGCTGGACGAGAACAAGAAACGGGGCGCCGGCGGCCACAGCGTGTTCATCGAGTTCCCCAACTCGGAGCTTTCCTGCCACATGTCCGTGTTCGCGGCGCGCACCTACAAGAAGGCGCACCGCCACGGCCCGGGCCGGGTCATCGTCATTCCCGCGGGCGAGGGCTACTCGATCCTGTGGGAAGAGGGCAAGGAGAAGATCGTGGTGCCATGGCACGAGGCCAGCGTCTTCGTGCCGCCCAACAAGTGGTTCCACCAGCACTTCAACGCCGGCGCGACGCCCGCGCGGTACCTGGCGTTCCATCCGCCCATGCAGTTCCACGGCTACGCGGAAAAGGTCGAGGACCGGGCCAAGGACCAGATCGAGTATCCGGACGAGGATCCCTTCATCCGGGCCAAGTTCGAGGAAGAGCTGGCGAAGCGGGGCACCACGAGCCTGATGCACGAGGAAGCCTACACCAACCCCGACTACGAGTGGTCCAAGGGGATGGGAAAACAGTAGGTCCGAGGGAACCAGAGACAGTCAGCCATGCACGACGACGCCGACAATCCCGAACACTTTCACCCAGGCCCCGATGCCATCGTGGAGGACATCGAAGGGGTCGAGATGTTCTCGCTCACCAGCGTGGGCATCGACATCGGCTCCTCCACCTCGCATCTGGTCTTCTCCCATCTGACCCTTAGGCGGGAAGGGGCCGGACTCTCGGCCCGGTTCAGGGTCACCGACCGGGAGGTGCTGTACCGCTCGCCCATCATGCTGACGCCGTACAGTTCGGGGACTCTCATCGACACGGCCAAGGTGGAGGACTTCATACACGAGTCCTACCGCGTGGCCGGCTACACCCACGACGAAATCGACGCCGGCGCCGTGGTGATAACCGGGGAGGCCCTGAACAAGGAGAACTCCCGGCCGATCCTCGAGTATTTCGCCAAGGACTCCGGCAAGTTCATCTGCGCGTCCGCGGGACCCAACCACGAGGCGCTGCTCGCAGCCTACGGCTGCGGCGCGGTGGACCTGTCGAAGTCGGCGGACGCCACCGTCCTCAACATCGACATGGGCGGCGGCACCACCAAGCTGTCGGTCATCCGGGACGGAACGGTAACCCAGACCGCGGCCATCAGCGTTGGCGCCCGTCTCATCGCGTTTGACGAAGACAACGTGGTGACGCGGGTGGAGCTCCCGGCCAAGTTCATCACCAAGGAGTTGGGCACGCCGGTGGAGGTGGGTCAGACCATTACCGACGACGTCAAGAGGGCGTTCGCCGCCTACATGGGGACCTATCTCTTCAACGTGATCCAGGCCAAGCCGCTGTCCGACCTGGAGGCTCATCTGCTGGTGACCGATCAGCTACCGGACTACGACGGGCTCGGCAGCATCGACCACATCGTCTTCTCCGGCGGCGTGTCCGAGCACGTCTACGACCACGACACCCCGTCCTACGGCGACGTCGGACCTTTCCTGGGCAAGGAAATCCGTGATCACATCGCCGAGCTCAACCGGGCGGACCTGGTCAAGGAGCCCACGGAAGGCATCCGCGCCACCGTCATCGGCGCGGGCGAATACACGATCCAGGCCAGCGGCAACACCAGCTACATTTCCAGCGAGACGCCGCTTCCGGTCTACGGCCTGCAGGTGGTCAAGGCCCTGATCGACGAGAATTCCGACATCCAGGGCACCATCCGCACGGCGTTGGCCAAGTTCGACCTGGAGAAGTACAAGCCGGGTCTGGCGCTGGCCCTGGGCCTTGAGGGCGTGCCCAACTACAAGTTCATCCGGCGCGTGGCCGAAGGCATTGCCGCGGTGGTGAACGATGCGGAAGACCCGGCGGACCCGGATCTCAACGTCTTCCTGATCCTGGACATGGATGTGGCCAAGTCCCTCGGCGGCATCCTCAAGGAAGAGCTGAAGGTCACGCCCGAGGTCATCGCCGTCGACGGCATCGACGTGGGCGACCTGGACTTCATCGACGTCGGCAACGCCATGGGCGTCACCGAGGTCATCCCGGTCACCATCCGCTCGTTCATGTTCCCGGAAAGCCGCCTGGTCTGACCCGGGCGAGACCGGCGACGGAGAAATCCCCGGCCCGGCAGTACGCACTGCCGGGCCGTTTTCGTTCGAGCGTCAACGGCGGCCGGTCCGTGGCGCACCGGAACCCCTTCACCTCGTTCAGCCAATGGGGCCGGTACCGGTGGGAGCAGTCGCACGTGCTCCGGGGTCCGCAAAGGGCCTTGAAGGAATCCCCGTCGGCGCCCACCTCCGTCGACGTCCATTCCCAGATGTCGCCCTCCTTGGTCAGGTCGCCGCCGTTGCACGCCGCCAGCCATTCCGCCACGGTCGGCAACCGTTTTCCGCCGGCCCAACGGCAATAGGCCACCGCATCGTGCCAGGTCACCAGCACCACGGGCTCCGACGCCAGGCCGTTGGCGTATGAGCCTTCATGCCAATGCTCGGGTGCGGCGCGCCCGGTGGCGCGGATGAACTCCCGGTACTCGTGGTTGGTCACCTCGGCGGAGTCCAGGACCTCGGCAAGCGCCTGGCGCGGCCCGGCCGCGGCGGTGATCAGCAACAGCGTGAGGCCCAGGGGCAGGAACCGTGCGGCACGGCATGTGATCCCATTTCTGTGCATACCCTTACCTCCTGCCTTCCGGATCCCGGGTCAAGCCCGGGATGATGGTTTCGAGTACTCCCTTCGTCCCGGGCCTTCGCCGATGTCAGGGAGACGGCGGCCGGGGCCGGTACACATCGACCCGGGCGTGTGTTATGCAAGATGGATCATTTTCGGGCTTATCGCACTTCAATTTCAACAACCTTCAGAGGTGAGCCAATGGCGGAAAAGCACAGCGTGGGGGTTCCCACACCCCGCATCGATGGTGAGTACAAGGTAAGCGGCAAGGCCAAGTACGCCGTGGACGTCACGTTCCCGGACATGCTTTGGGGCAAGATCCTGCGCAGCCCCATTTCCTATGGCCGCATCAAGAGCATCGACACCAGCAAGGCCATGCAGGTGCCGGGGGTGGTCGGCATCCTCACCGGCGAGGACGTCACCGGACTGCGCATCGGCCGGCGCGTGGTGGACATGCCCATCGTGGCGGACGGCATCGTGCGGTTCATCGGCGAGAAGGTGGCGGCGGTGTCCGCGGAGACCGAGGACGCGGCCGAGGAAGCCGCCGCCCTCATCGAGGTCGAGTACGAGGAAATGGACCCGGTGCTCGATCCGGTGGAGGCCATGGAGTCCTCGGCGCCGCTGCTTCACCCGGATGTGCACACCTACAAGGGGCTGCCGCAGAAGCTCGACGGCCCCACCAACCGGGTGATCTACGTCAACTGGGAAAAGGGCGACATCGGGAAGGGGTTCGAGGAGGCGGACGTCATCGTCGAGAACACCTTCACCACGCCCAAGGTGCACCAGGCCTACATCGAGCCGCATTCCTGCGTGGCCAAAACCGACCCTGCCACGGGCGCGGCCGAGATATGGGCGTGCAGCAAGGTACCGTACGGCATCCGCGGCCAGGTAGCCGCCGCGGTGCAGGTGGACCCCGAGTCCATCGTGGTGCATCCGTGCTACATCGGCGGCGACTTCGGCGGCAAGGGCGACTTCATGGACATCGCCCTGTGCTACTCGCTGTCGAAGAAGAGCGGCGGACGGCCGGTCAAGATCGTCATGGACTACGACGAGGAGTTCATCGCCGGCAACCCGCGC
>CAZVUC010000028.1:0-4835 GCA_964630405.1 uncultured Syntrophobacterales bacterium
GGGGCGATGTCACCGTCGGCACGGTTGAGCACCTGCTCGCTGCGCTCTACACGCTCGGCATCGACAACGTGCGCGTCGAGCTTTCCGCCGCCGAGGTTCCGGTCATGGACGGCAGCGCCGCGCCCTTCGTGCACCTGCTGCACAGCGCGGGGGCCTTCCAGCAGGCGGCCCGGCGCCGGGTGCTGGAGATGAGCGAAGTCATCGAACTCTGCGACGGCGAGCGCATGATTCGCATCGAGCCCGCCCAGGAACTCAGCGTGGACTACGAAGTGGATTTTGAGCACCCCGCCATCGGTCGCCAGGGAACGGGCAGGCTGGTCATCGACCAGGGTTGCTTCGAGCGCGAAATCGCGCCGGCGCGCACCTTCGGCTTTTTGCGCGACGTGGACATGCTGCAGCGCGCGGGCTTTGCGCTGGGCGGCGGCCTCCACAACACCGTGGTGCTGGACGACACGAAGGTGCTGAACGAAGAGGGCCTGCGCCGCCCCGACGAATTCGTGCGCCACAAGGTGCTCGACCTGCTGGGCGACTTGGCGCTGCTGGGCGCTTCGCTGCGCGGCCATATCACAGTGCGCCGCGGCGGCCACGCCCTGCACCAGCAACTGGTGCGCGAGATCGTCCAGATGCCGGAACTGTGGGCCACCGGCGGCCTGCCGGCCCCCCGAATCGAGCACCCGGCCCCGCTCCCGCTGGCGGTTCCTGCCTGAGCGGGGGTCGGTGGCGGAGGGGAGCGGTCGAAACCGCAACATCGCGCTTCGAACTCGCCCCGGCCTGATGGATGGCGCATTTGGCCTCCTGCGCCCCGAAACAGCTTCCGAAGTCGTTGGCGTTGCCCGTTCAATGTATACAATCCAATGCAATGTATACAATCCAATGTATACAATCGGAGTGCACCCCCGGATTTTCCATGTGGTAGGATGCACCGTGATGACCATCTGCCCCGCCCGTATCGGTAGGCGATTCTCCCCCGGTTTACACCCCGTGAATATTCTGCTTGACAATCCGCTCGGGCGTAAGCAGAATTACATTCAGAACGGGATTCTGGTACACATGATTTCCACCAACAAACAGCGACCGGGTAGCGGTCAATATCGCTCCCCCCCCCCCCCGAGGGGAAACAGTTTCGCCTTCCGGGTTCACCGTGCCCGGGAGTAGCTCTCAATCCTGGTGGCCCCGACCGGAACGTGTAGGCGGCTCTGCGCGAAGCACAACAGGGCCTCTTTCGGGAGGACGGCCGGCCCATCCCGGCGGTGCGCCGCCCACCCGCGCCGGCGCGCTCTTGCTCGCGGCGCTGCTCCTTGCCGTCACCGGGTTGGCCGGGCTCCGTGCCCACGCGCAAGGACAATCGTTGCCTCTGGTCACGTTGACCGCCGTCACGGAAAGAATCGTGGGGGGAGAGTCCGCCACCTTCAGGTTGGTTCGCACCAGCGATGGCTCGAACGGGCCGCTGACTGTCAGGGTGCTGGCTACAACCTCGGTTTCCGAAGAGATTGCCGACTCGGTTTCCGATGTGAATTTTGTTCCTCACACTGGTGGGTATGGCTTCGGGCAGGACGAGTTGGAGAAGGAGATTACGGTCCCGACGTCAATTTTGCCCTCCGGTATTTCGGAGGCTACCTTGACGGCAGCAATTTTGCAGAACGCGGGTGATGGGTACAGGACAGAAGAAGGCTCGCATCGGGATGACGTTACGTTAGACTCGTTGCCTCTGGTCACGTTGTCCGCCGTCACGGAAAACGTCGTGATGGGAGAATCCGCCACCTTCAGGTTGGTTCGCACCAGCAAGGGCTCGAATAGGCCGCTGACTGTCGAGTTGCTAATTGTACGCCCGGTTATCCCGGGCTCGACTTTTCCTCCGTTTTCCCGTGTTTACCATGAGTTCGGGCAGGACGAGTTGGAGAAGGAGATTACGGTCGATCCTCCAGCGCTTGGCCTCGGTATTCGGAAGGCTACCTTGACGGCAGAGATTGTGTCGATGCCGAACAGGTACGAGATAGAAGGAACCTCGAGTAGGGACAGCGTTACGCTCTGGAGGAACGCAGTGACGGTCAGGGCGGAGAAGGGCCGCATCTTCGAAGGCGAAGACGCGGTGTTCGTCCTCACCCGCACGGGCAACGTCGCCATCGCCCTGACGGTGCCCATCACGTTCTCCACGACTACAAGCAATGAGAATCGTGTTGCCGCCATCGTTCGAGACATGCTGGTGGGCGCCCCTCCCACCGAGGCTCGTTTCGCTGGCGGCGCCGAAACGGTCCGATTGACCCTGGCGACCGTTAACAATGAAATCGACGACGTGGATTTCTTCGGAGCCAGGGATCTCGAGCTGGTGCTGGGCGCCCTGGACGGCGTTCTCTTAGGCGACTCGGCGGCGGCGACGGTGAAAATCGAAGACGAGGATGGTGAACCCGAGTTCCAATTCCTCTACTTGCCCAACACCTGGATCGACCCCAACAACCAAGGCGTTCGAGTCGCAGGGACGCCCCTCCAGTTCCAGCTTCGTCGTGAGGATGGAGACCGGAGAACGGGGTTTGACATGACGTTGTCCGTTTTCGACAGGAACCGGATTCTGGCTCCCGTGCATGGCGGTCGCGGATCGTTTGGAATACCTCTTACCATTCCGGCGATGGAGACGCGGGTCGAGCGGGTTCTGGAAACCCGGGACGACTTCAGCAGCCCTCCCGAGATTGCCCCCATAACCGTGACGCTGCCTAGCGAATATCAACCCAATCCCTCGTCGGTTCGACACATAGCGTTCAGTGTCATTCCGGTGCCTGAGATCACCGTCGAAGCTGAAAGTCCGGTGGTCACGGCGGGTAAGGACGCGGTGTTCATCTACAGAAGGTCTGGATACACTGGGTACCGATCCAATGCCACGAAATTCCGGCTTGAAGATCCCCGCGATGCGTACGACTACGATTCCGGAAGCTGGCCGGGTGGCGCGAACGTCTTGGATGTACGCAGGTTGGACCTCTCGCAGAGAGGAGAAACGGATCGGGCGTTCTTGTATTTCCCCGATGGGGCGTCCGAGTTTCGCGTGGCGATACCGACCAAGAAGTACGGCGTCTTCCGGCCGGACGAAACGGTCAGCTCTTCCACCATGGATGGGCTCACTCCGGAGCGCCTGACGCCGGCATGGCGCTACCGGAAGGGCACTCCTTTCGAGGCGAGCATCATCGTCCGGCATCCGCCGCCCTCGCTCTCGCTGGAGGGGCCGGCGGACCTGACGGTCCGGGAGGGCGACGGCGCCACCCCGCCGCTCGACTTCCGGGTGGCCATCGACAACGACACGAGGTTCCCCACGGACCAGACGGTCCGGCTGAAGTTCGCCGGTACGGCGGAGGCCGGCGAAGACTACCGGGTCGCCGTGGGCGGCGAGGATCGGACGGCCGGCCAGCCCCTCGACCTGACCTTGCCGAAGGAGGGGTTTGAGACGGACGCCGTTCGCCTCACGGTGACGGACGATTCGCTGGACGAGCTGGCCGAGACCGTCGTGGTGAGCGCGTACCATGTGGTGGACGGCGTGGAGACGCAAGTCGGCGAGTCGTGGACGCTGACCATCGAAGACGACGACCCCATCGTTCTGATCGTCGCGGCGGATTCGGAGCGAATTACCGAGGGAGAGGATGTCGTCTTCACGATTTCCCGTCCGGAGACGGGCGACCTCTCCGCCACGGGCGACGCGTTTCTGGTCATTGACGATCCGAGCTATTTTGCGGACATAGAGAGACTCGAATATCTGAATACACAGCTCAATGCAACCGAGCAACCGCTATTTTACTTCCCCGGCTCCGGGGACAATTTCAGGTTGCGCTTTTCTTTCTTTGACGGTGAAACGGCTAAGGAGGTTGCCCTGTGGACAAAGGACAACACATGGCGTAGCACCAGCGATTTCGAACTGACGGCTTCCATCGATCCGGACTCCCAGGAGTTCACGCCCGGAACTCCGAGCTCGGTCACCGTCATGATCGAGGACGATGACGATATGGGCGAGATGACCATCGAGGCGGAATCGGAGAGTGTCGTCGAAGGACAGAACGCGGTCTTCATCGTCACCCGTTCGGGGGGAGACGGCATCGAAGCCGCCGTCAATCTGAAGATTACGGCCCCGCGGGGTTGGTACGAAGTCGGAAGTCCGGACGAGGAGGGTGGGCTGCAGATCACGCATGTAGTCAATAACATTTTCTATCTGGGGCGCATCGACCTCGCCGCCGGCGAGACCATGGCCAGGGTTGTGCTGCCGACGAAGGACAACAACCAGCTCAACGCGGATTCCACGGTGACGGTCGAGATCACTTCCGAACATTTTTACAGGTACGACCTGGGCGACCCCTCTTCCGCCAGCGTCACCGTCACCGACGACGAACGTGTGGAGGGGTTGGTGTTCGAGCTTTCCAAGGTCGAGATTGCGGAGAGCGAGGAGAGGCAGGCCGGCGGACGGGCGCGGCTCGAGGTCAGGAAGGCCGGCGGCGCGGTCCTCGACGACGACCAGACGATCCGGATCGGCCTCGGCGGTGCTGCAACTGCCGGCCAGGACTACCGGGTGACCTCGAACGGCGCGCCGCTCGTGTCTCCCTACCACTTGACGCTGCTGAAGGACGGAACGCCGGCCAGCGCCGTCATCGAAGTCGTCCACGACATCGCCGACGAGGAGGACGAAACCGTCCTGGTGAGCGCGTACCAAGTGGTGGGCAGTAAGGAAGTGCAGATCGGCGACGAGAAGACGCTGACCATCGTTGACGATGACGGGGACAGTATTGTCACCATCGAAGCGGAGTCGGACAGCATCGCCGAAGGGGAAAATGCCGTCTTCGTGCTGAACCGGACGAAGAAGGGCA
>CAZVUC010000029.1:0-63685 GCA_964630405.1 uncultured Syntrophobacterales bacterium
GCGGGAATCCAACCTGTACTTCAGCCTGGAATCCGGCGAGTCCCAGTTGGCCGCCACCGTGGACTACATGGGCAGCGACCACTTCGTCTACGCCTCCGACATCCCGCACTGGGACAACGAGTTCCCCGAGAACCTGCACCACCTCAGGAACCACCCGGACCTGTCGGACGAAGTGAAGGAGAAGATCCTCCGCAAGAACGCCCAGCGGCTGTTCGATCTGAACTAGCGGAGGACAGGCGTCAGGGAGTGATGTTCGTGGCAGGGGCGACCGGATGGTCGCCCCTGCTTTTTTGCAGTCTCAGTAGTTGAAGGTCTTCTTCAGCACCGGCTTGTTCGCGTCCGGTATATCCAACATCTGCGCCACCAGCGTCTGCAACTCCTTGCCGTGGAGCGGGTTGATCTGTATCCGCACCTTCGCGGCGTCCTTGAGGAAGGCCGGATCCTTCATCACGTTGGCGAAGGCCTGGCGCATGGTCTCCACGCGTTCCGCCGGCACTCCGGGAGGCATGGTCCAGGGCCGCCCCACGGAGAGCTGCTTGTTGTAGACCTCCAGGATGGCTTTCTTGTCCCCCTTGGCGAGGTCGGACGCCAGCGGCACGTCCTTGAGGCCGGGGTGCTTCTCGCGCCCGACCTGCACCAGGATGCGGATGGCCTTCTTCTCGAACCAGTCCTTCTTGAGCGCCCGCAGCGAGGCGTAGCCCCAGCCGCAGATGCCGTCCACCTCGCCCTTGTCCACGGCCAGGGCGGTGGCCATGATGCCGCGGTACCCGGAGGTCACCTTCATGTTGGCGCCCATGACGTTGTTGAGCATCAGGGGCACGATGAAGATGTCGGAGCGCGGCTGGGTGGCGGCCATCTTCACCGGCTCCTTGGCGTTGACCAGGTCCTCGGCGGTCTTGTACTTGCTGTCGGACCGGACGAAGCAGGAAGCGGTCTCCTGCACCGGCGTGCCGATCCAGTTGAACTTCACCGGATCGAACCGCGCCTGTTTCACGCCCAGGGCCTGGGTCAGCGGCAACGTCCGGTGAATCGCGCCCATGGTGAGGCCGTCCTTCTTGGCGATGTTGTAGAGCCAGTTGGCCGCCACCATGCCCGAGGCGCCGGGCATGTTCTTGACCACGATCCTGGGGTTTCCGGGTATGTGCTTCGACATGTGCCGCGCGGCGGTCCGCGGGTAGAGGTCATAGGACGTGCCCGCGTCCGCGGACACGACGATCACTACCTGCTTGCCCTTGTAGACGGATTCGTCGGCGAGCGCGGCCTGCGCGAAACACCCGAGTATCATCGAGGCCACGAGGAAGTTGCGGAGAGAAGTCATCGTTGTCCTCCTTCTGTTGTGTCGTCTGTCGTGGAACCGTTCACAGTGACTTGTCCTTCACTTGTGCTCCGTTTGTCAAGCCGGTGCCGGCCGGCATCGGGCCGGGCCGGCGCGGATTGACAGCCATCCGGGGCGCTAGTAGATTCGACCCAGCGAGAAGGCAAGGAGAGCCATGGCAACGCTCAAGATGAAATACGGCGTCGTCTCCGCGGACGATCACATCCAGGAGGCCCCCGATGTCTGGACCAACCGGATGTCCAGGGCCAGGTTCGGCGACGACATCCCGCACATCGTGGAGTTGCCGGACGGCACCCAGACCTGGTCCCTGGGCGGCAACGCCAAGGGGTTCGGCGGGCTCGCCCGGGTCTCGGGGGTCAACCCCAACGTGAAGAGGTGGGAGGACGTGCCCCGCTCCACTTACGAGGTTTCGGAGCGACTGAAGGTCCTGGACCAGGAGGAGCTGGACGCCTCGGTGCTCTTTCCCAACATCATCGGCATCACCAACCAGAACTTCCAGAAGGAGGGCAGCGAGGCCTTCCGGCTGGCCTGCATCCAGGCCTACAACGACTGGCTTATCGACGAGTGGCAGGACGTCACCCCCCGGTTCATCGCCCAGTGCGTCACCCCCATGTGGGACGTGGACCTGTGCGTGGCCGAGATCCATCGCGCGGTGAAGCGCGGCCACAAGGCTTTGGTATGGCACGGCGCCCCCCACATCCTGGGGCTCAAGCACTTCAACGATCCCTACTGGTACCCGGTCTACCAGGCCTGCTGCGACCTGGACGTGCCCATCTGCCTGCACTCCACCGCGCTCCCCGCGCTGCCCCCCTGGGAGTCCCTGGAGAAGAGCGCGCAGTTCGCCCTGGGCGTCTCCATGACCTTCGTGAGCCACATGGAGATCGTCTCCAACATCCTCTACTCGGACGTGTTCGAGAAGTTCCCCGGGCTCAAGACCATCAGCGTGGAGAGCGGCGTGGGCTGGCTGCCCTACCTGCTGGAGGAGCTGGACCACGAGTTCGAGGAGCGCAAGGTCGCCGAGAACTCCTCTCTCACGCGCAAACCCAGCGACGTTTTCCAGTCCAACATGTGGGCCACCTTCTGGCACGAGCGCCACGGCATCCGCAGCCGCGACGAGATCGGCGTGGACAAGATCATGTACTCGGTGGACTACCCCCACGGCACCACGACGTGGCCGAAGTCGGTGTGGTGCCGGACCCACTCGCTGCAGGACGTGGATTCCGCGGAAGAGCGCAAGAAGATCCTGATGGACAACGCCATCGGACTCTACAAGCTCGACGTGGACGAGTCCGGAATCGACCAGCCCCTCTACGAGCCGGGCCCCATCACCGTAGGACCCCGGCCTGCGGCCGCGTAGCGCCGAATCCGAAAGAACGAGCGGGGCCGCTAGGCGTACGCGGGATCGCCGTACGTCATCAGCTCGATGAGGTTGTCGTCGGGGTCGCGGAAGTACAGGCTCGTCCCGACGCCCTCCGACCCGGTGCGCGCCACCGGACCCGAGATCACCGGAACCCCCGCCTGCTCGAGGAAGTCCCGGGCTTCCTGCACTGTCCCCTCCCACCGCAGGCAGAAGTCGGCGTTGCCGGTGGCGTAGTTGGGAGCGTGGGTCGGGCTCTCGGTGGCGTAGCGCTCCACCACGTACAGGTTCAGCTTCTGCGTCTCGCTGATGCGGACGATCGGGCGCTTGCCGCCGCCGGGACGCTCCTGCCAGCCCGCGTCGAGGCCGAGCTTGCGATAGAAGGCGAAGGTTTGTTCCAGGTCCTTGACCACCAGGACCCAATGATCGATGGCTGCGATGCTCATGGGGGTGTCCTCTTCGAATCGGTTCGGGTACGTTATTGTCTTTCAGCTTCCGTGTCTTCCGGCTTCCGTGACGCTGGACCCTAGGGGAATCGGACCGGAATTTCAAGGCAAGGGACGCCCATGTGGGAAGCGGCGCTCAGTGCGGTAGAGAACATCTTCGGCTGTCCATGCGTCGCCGACGTGGTCCCGCGGAGCCTGGCCTTCCTGGTCCTGGGCGTCCTCATGGGCCTCTCCCTGGGAGCCATCCCCGGCCTGGGCGGGCTCGTGGGCCTCGCCATCCTGCTGCCCTTCACCCTCGACCTGGACACCCTGAGCGCTTTCGCGGTCATGATCGGGCTCATCTCGGTGACCACCACGTCGGACACCATCCCGTCGGTGCTGTTCGGGGTGCCGGGCACGGCCGCGTCCCAGGCCACCATCCTGGACGGCCATCCCATGGCCAAGAAGGGCGAGGCGGGCCGGGCCTTCGGCGCCGCCTACATGGCTTCCATGATGGGGGGCCTCTTCGGCGCCCTGATCCTCGCCGTCTCCATCCCCGTGCTGCGTCCCATCGTGCTCGCGTTCAGCGCTCCGGAGTTCTTCATGATGGGGATGCTGGGCATCTCCATGGTGGCGGTGCTGAGCGGCGGCGCCCCGCTCAAGGGGCTGGTGGTGGGCGCCCTCGGGCTCATGGTGGGCATGGTGGGCATGGACTACCAGGTGGGGGAGATGCGCTGGACCTTCGGCCAGCTCTACCTCTGGGAAGGGGTGCCGCTGGTGCCCGTGGCGCTGGGGATCTTCGCCATTCCGGAGATGGTGGACCTGGTGATCCGGGGCACCCGCATCGCGGACGTGCCCAGGGACGCGTTGAAGGGCGTGACCGTGGGCATCCGCGACGCCTTCCGCCACTGGTTCCTGGTGCTCCGGTCCAGCGCCGTGGGCGTGTGGGTGGGCGCCACGCCGGGCCTGGGCGGCGCGGTGGTGGACTGGTTCGCCTACGGGCACGCGGTGCAGACCGAGCGCGGCGCCCGGGACTCCTTCGGCACGGGCGACGTGCGCGGCGTCATCGCGCCGGAGAGCGCCAACAACGCCAAGGAGGGCGGCTCGTTGATTCCGACGCTGGCCTTCGGCGTGCCCGGCAGCGCGGCCATGGCCATCCTGCTCGGAGTGTTCCTGATCCAGGGCATCAGCCCGGGCCCGGACATGCTCACCAAGCACCTGGACGTGACCTACACCATGGTCTGGAGCATCGCCATCGCCAACATCTTCGGCACCGGCCTGTGCCTGCTCCTCACCAACCACCTGGCCCGGCTGGCCAACGTCCGGGTCCACCTGCTGGCGCCGCTGGTGATCGTGGTGGTGTTCCTGGCCGCCTTCCAGGCCAAGCGGCACTTCGGCGACCTGATCCTGCTCCTGTCGTTCGGCCTTCTGGGATGGCTCATGAAGCGCTTCGGCTGGCCCCGGCCCCCGCTCATCCTGGGGCTGGTGCTGAGCAGCGTGCTGGAAAACTACTTCTTCATATCCGTCAGCCACTTCGGCTTCGGCTGGCTCTTCCGTCCCATCGTCCTGGCCATCGGCGCGCTCATCGTCGCCAGCCTGGTCTACGGCCAGAGGTGGACCCGGACGGGCATGCCCGAGGACGAGTCCGTGCCCACGGCTTCGTCGTGGCGGTTCCGGTTGAACCTCAGTGTCCCGGCGGCGTTTACCCTGGCGATCCTGCTGCTGGTGCTCGGCGGAGCAGTGACCGCCCGGGATTGGCCGGACCAGGCGCGGCTCTTCCCGCTGGTGGTGGGCTTCGCCGCGACGGCCATGTGCGCCGCCCAACTCTTCCTGGACCTGTTCCGCGTCTCCGAGGGAGGCGCCGCCCGGATCATGGACCTGGAAGCGGAGCGGGGCGTTCCGGGACAAGTCATCGCCCGCCGCGCCGCCGACATCTTCGGCTGGATCCTGGGGCTGCTGGCGTCCATCTGGGTCATCGGCTTCCTGTTGAGCGTGCCCCTGTTCATGTGGCTCTACCTGGCGTTACGCGGTCGGGCAGGGTGGCGGCTCTGCCTCGGCTACACCGCGCTGGCGCTGGCGGTCCTGCTGGGCGTGTTCCACTACACCCTCCACATCCCCTGGCCCCACGGGGTGGTGGCCGGTCCGCAGGAAGTCCTGCTGCGGTGGCTGGGAGGGTAGCGGCCGCGCCCCGCCTCTCGTGAACCCGCATGTCACCCCGTCACCCCGCACGCCTCCCGATCACCGCGCACGCCTCCCGATCACCCCGCAAGCCTCCCCGTCACCCCGGACTTGATCCGGGGTCCAGGCGGCCTTCCTCTGGACCCCGGGTCAAGCCCGGGGTGACAGTATGATCGCCCGGGTGACGTTGAGATACGTGGTTGGCGTTGCAGATGCCTGGGGTGACGGAGAGGCGGGCCGGCGTTTATCTCTCCTGGCTGGCGATGAACCCCCGAAGCACTTCGTTGAACTCCTTCGGGTGCTCCCGGAAGGAGAAGTGGCCGGCCTCGTTGATGATATGCATCCGCGAGCGGCGCTCACGCACGCACAGGAGCTCGAACAGCCGCATTCCCTGTGCCAGGGTGGCAGTGGGGTCGTTGTAGCCCCACACCAGCAGGGTGGGCTTCCCCATGCCCCGGTCGCGGATCCAGCCCAGGGTCTCCGCCTTCTCCACGGAGTGCCGGGTCAGGAACAGGCTCTTTCGCAGGCCCTGGGTGATCATCTTCTCGACGCTCTCCCGGTACTTCGGCAGTTGCGCCATCTCGGTCACCACGTCGAGCCAGTCGTCGGTGACGTGGGCGCCGCTGTAGGAGTAGCGTTCCAGCACCCAGCGCTGGCTTTCCCGTGAAAGCCTCGGCTCCGGGGTGTCGGCGAAGACGATGTGGTTGCGTCCGAAGCCCGGGGCCAGCGTGTTGGTGTCCACCGGGATGCAGGACTTCACCAGGTCGGGCCGTTCCAGGGTCATGCGCGCGGCCACGTAGGCGCCGCGGGAGTGGCCCACCACATGGACCTCGCGCAGGCCCAGCGCCTCGACGAAACCGATGGCGTGGCGGAGCGTCGCGGCCATGGTGTAGTCGCCATCGGTGACGGGGTTGTCCGTCAGCCCCTGCCCGAGCTTGTCCAAGGCGTAGACGTGGAACCACTGCGCCAAAGCGTCGAAGTTGAGCGCCCAGTCCGCGCTGCAGTCGGCGGCGTCGTTGGAGCCGAAGACGCCGCCGTGGATCAGCACGAGGTTCTCGCCGCTGCCCTTCTCGAAGTAACGCGTGCGGATGCCGCCCACGTCCACGAATTTCCCGTCTGCTGATTTCACTGGGTCTCTCCTTTCAGGCGATAGAGGAAGCGGCAGCGCCCATCCGTGGGGTGGAGGGTGACCGCCGGGCTCCCGATGGCAAAACAGCGCGTTCTTCGCTAACAAAACTCAACAGCGAGTCTAGGCCCATGAGAATCGTCGACGCAAGGAGCACGTCCGTCGTCGCCGCGATCCTGCGCGCTTCGCACCAGGTCCTCGACCATCATCCCAGGATCTTCGAGGACCCGATGGCCGTGGGGTTGGTGGAGGGATCTTCCGAGGAAGAGATTCGCAGGGACCGCAGGCTGCTGGAGGACCCCATGTTCCGGGCGGCCCGTTGCCTCATCACCTACCGCAGCCGCTACGTGGAGGAACAGCTTCGGGAGGCCGTGGCGCGGGGGGTCGGACAGTACGTGCTCATCGGCGCCGGGTTCGATACCTTCGCGTACCGGCAGCCGGAGTGGGCCCGGGGTCTGCGCATCATCGAGTTGGACCACCCGGAGTCCCAGGCGTTCAAGCAGGACCTGCTCCGGGGCCGCGGCATCGAGGTCCCGGGCAACGTGTTCCACTGCCCGGTGGACCTGGAGCTTGACGGGCTCGAATCGGCACTTGAATGCGGCCCGTTCGACCCCCGGACCCCGGCGTTCTTCACCTGGTTGGGGGTGACGGTCTACCTGACCCGCCGGGCGGTGGAAGCCACGCTCTGCTATATCGCCACGCTGCCGTCCCCCAGCGGCATCGCCTTCACCTTCAACCTGCCCCGGGAGTCGCTCCAGGGACTCGACCGCGACTTCCACGACTTCGGCCGCCAGGTCGGCGCCCAGCGGGGCGAGCCTTGCATAACGTTCTACGATGCCGAGCCGTTGGCCCGATGGCTCGAGGCTCACGGATTCAGCGAGGTCTACCACCTTCAGCCGGAGGTGGCGGACCAACGCTATTGTGCGGGGCGACAGGACGGGCTCAGGGTGCCGCGGATGCAACAGCTCATGCTGGCCACGGTGTGAGAGACGGCTGAAAGGCGCTCGAGTGAGAAATCTTTGCCGGAGCCTCTCCAAGCTGTTCCAAAGGGAAAAATACTGATATCATATCTGGTATGAGTAGGCTTCGTTTCAGCGTTCCATCCACCAGCTCATTGATCGCGTTCGAGGCGACGGCCCGGCTCGGCGGCGTGATACGCGCTTCCGAGGAACTGAACACGTCGCAATCGGCCATCAGCCGTCACATTCGCAATCTGGAGACGACGGTCGGCCAGAAGCTGTTCCGGCGGGAGGGCCGCGGCGTCGTCCTGACCGCGAACGGGCAAGACTACTACGCCGCGGTCAAGTCGTCACTGGAAAGCCTGCATGCGGCGGGCAAGGGACTTCACGGGCAAACGTCCAGCGTGATGATCGCCTGTTCGCCCGATGTCTCGCACATCCTGCTCCTGCCCTTCGCGGCCGAGTTCGAGAAGTCTCTCGGCGAAGACGTCAGGCTGCGCATAGTGACCTGTGAATACGACATGGTCCACCTGCTGCTGCCGGCGGGGATCGACATCGTTTTCGAGTACACGGCCGTACCCGCGGATGCGAGCGCGGTGAAGGTGCTGGACGAAGAGGTCGTTCCGGTCGCGTCGCCCGCCTTGGCAAAACGATTCGAGCGCGTGCTTGCCGGACATCCGCGGCGCTGGTCCGAGGTCCCCCGGCTGAACGCCGCCCAGCGCGGCCAGAACTGGGCCACGTGGACGACCTGGTTCCGCGCTCACGACTGCGAGGCCCCGAAAGCGCCGGTCGAAACGTTCGAGAACTATCAATACCTGCTGGAAGCCGCGGCGAACGGCGAGGGCGGCGCCATCGGCTGGAACGGCTTCGTGAACGCCTACCTGGAATCCGGACGCCTTGTCAGGATCAGGGACAACTGGTTGCGGACCCAGATCGGCCTCTATGCCGTTCTGACCCAGTCCGGCTCCAGCAACCGAAACGCGCCCCGGTTGCTGAAGACCCTCGCGGCCCTGGGAGAGGGACTGGCCGGCGCAAGACAGCTATCCCCACAGCGACAACCGAGCCGCGCGGACGGGTCTTTTCTCGAACAGTTGTGAGGGCCGCTTCCTGGCCGGCGCTTGATCCACCTATTGAAAATGGAACAGAAATTCGCCTTGGCCATTAAGGTCCTCTCTGATCGCCGCTTTCGACAAGCGACTCGAGTGTGGTTCGCCATGTTCCTGTGGATCTATCAGCCGGGCCGTGTCTGCCGAGAAACAGCCAAGAGCATTGGCGCTGAAGTCGGTTTGGAGCCACGCACTTGCGAAAGGGCAACCGCGGAGCTCAAAAAAGCCGGCTATCTGTCTCGAGCCGACGGCGGCTGGATCTGCCCCCTTCTCGACCATTCCGGTGGATAGACGCGATTTGAGGAACCGGAGGCCCAAGCGGAGGTGGTGGCACGGAGTAGTGCCTCCTGGTGTCTCCGTAGCACCGCTTGGTGTCAATCCCCTGTTGGAGTTGGCACCATTCAAAAACCATGCCTGACATCATCCACGGTTTAGTAGTCGGCGTCGGGGCAGGGAGTATCCTTGCCGTCTTCTCGTTCATCCAGAATCGCGGGGCACGACGCAGACAGACTTGCGCGGGAATACGTTTGGATTGGAACGAATCCGCTTTCAGATTGATTACGTATATGTCTTAAGCTCAGCTATATAGTTGATATTAAACAATAGTTTATCTGATATCTTCTACCGACATGGAGCTTCGCCGCGCCCGGTGCAAGATCTGGACGTGTCCGGTCGAGTGTCAGTAAGAAGAACATGAAGGATTCACGCACGGGAGAACCTCGATCGGTCTCCAAGAGAATCAAAGAGGCGACGAGCTTGGCCGCCGAACAGGTGAAGAATGTTTCCGCGAAGGTTGCGGACAAGACATCTTCGGCCTTGGCCGAAAGTTCCAGCGCCGTCTCCCGGAAAGTTGCCGACGCCGCATCTTCGGTGGCGAGTTCCGCCTACGCCGCCTCCGGGAAGGCAACGGATATTACGCTTGCCGCTATGGGAGACGTGCAGAGCCGTTTCAGGAAGGCTTTGGGTGCTACCGTGTCGATTGCCGACACGCTGTCGGTGACGACACAAGGGTTGTTGGCCAGCAGTCTCTCCCACGACCTGAGCGGATGGCTGCAGGAAATCGCCAAGGGCTCTGCAACCATCTACGACAAGGCCATGGATGCCACTTACAACGCGACCCACATTGGCGGAAGTTTTCACCGATTGTTCGATGGAAGTCATACTATCCCGGGTGCTTTCGAGGCGGCCCGCGGCGCTTCGGCCGACGACAGCATCGTTCACGAAGCCCTGGGAACGCTTCAGGGGCTTGTCAGGGACGGGACCACGCCCCGAGGTCTCCCATTGGCGAACTGGAACAAGGAAACCTTCGACCACGTTGCAGGGACGCTGGAGTCGAACTTCCATATCGGTTCTACGACCTGAATACCTACGATGCCGCCGAGCTGCTTGGTGGCACGGTCAGCGTGCTCGCTCTTGCGCTCGGTTGGAATCGCGCCGACACGGAGACTTTCGCCAGATTCGTTGGCAGCATGGGACTGTCCTCGGCGATCAGCGCGAACCCGTTGCTGTTGGTGGTAACGGTGGCGGCCTTGGCCAAGGCCTTCCACAAGGCCCATCAGACGGGCGAATACGCCGAGTTCATTGACGGTCAACTCAAAGGCGGAATAGATACGGGAGCGACTGTGGCAGAGGTTTCGCTCGTCGGGGTGGCTGGTGGACCCGCAGGTGCGGCGCTGTTGGCCGGTGTGGCCGCTGGCGTTCTCGCCAACATGGCGACGAAGAACGTAAGCGTCACGGGAATAGGTCAGTTCATGGCTGAGCAGACGCCGGCCATCGCCGGCGAAGTGAAGGCAATCGCCGCAAGGATCGGGGAATGGCGGCCCAACGTCAATGCCACGGGATAGGGGTTCGTTGGGTTCCACAAAGCTGACCGCGACCAAGTGTTGAAGCCCTGGCACAAGAACAACAGCCGACGAGGAGCCATCCCCGTCGAAGTTTACCGACAGGCTTGCGTAGGAATACGCTTGGATTGGAACAAATCCGCTTTCAGAATGATTACGGACCTGCCATATTCTTATCTATATAGTTGATATTAAGCGGTAATTTATCTAATGCTGTAGTCCGGGCATGACACAAGGCGAAGGAGGATGCGCAACTCGGAGGCGGGACAGGGCGGGGGCAGTCGGCGTGTCGATGCTCTTAGAGATGGACGACGCGAGAGTGTCCGTCACTCAAGCCTGAACTGAAATTGCGGTGTGCACATGATACCCATTAATCTGGAGTTGTTGACCACGCTACTTGTTGCGGCAGTGGCAACCCCTCTACTGTTAGGGCTGCTCCGACGCATTCCGAAATCATTCCAGACCAAGGAGCGCAGAAAGCTCTGGGTTCACATCCCGATTATCCTGATCTTGCTCTACGCGCCACTACTCCTGCCCTATCCCCCCAACGACATAGGCAGACTCCTCGCCCGTGTGCTTGGCGGTGCATTCGTCCTCTTTGGGCTGCTCGATTTGTCCTTCGTCGTTGCGTTCGAAGTCGTGCGCATGTTCATAGGACAAGAAACAGCGGATAGCTGGCCTGCGCGGCTCGCAACAACCACTAGAGTTGTCATTCCAGCCGTCAGTTGTCTTTCTGGAATCAGGCTTATGGTTTCGGCGGGATAGTCGCCCCACTGCAGCCGAAGCGTACGAACTGAAAGTCGTACGGGATCCCACCAGCACCCCGCGCCTTCCTTCATATTTCGCATTCTGGACAAACGCAGCGTTGGCCCGTTGGCCTTCGCGACCGGGAATGGCGCTTCCACGGCAGTCAGCGGCGCAATCCTAAATCGCCAAGAATCGACTCGGCGTTTCTGAAATCTGGGTAGCTCGGTCGATGAAACACGTTATCGCCGATCGAGATGAAGTCGTAACCCAGTTGCCGGCTGACGATCCAGTCGTTTTTCGCCGTCGGCGGCGTTGCTCTTCCTCGCGTGGTGCCGGCCACTGCTCGTCATCGCGCCTTGCCGACGACGAAAAATCCTCCGCATCTTATCATGCGAATTAACCAGACAGGACACTAGCCCTGCCGCCGATCAAAGTTCGGCCGCGTCGAAGAACCGCCGCAGCACGCGGCCCAGGTTGAAGGCGTCGGCCGTGCCCGCCAGTTCCCGGACCGAGTGCATGGCCCACTGGGGCACGCCCGTGTCCACGGTGCGGATGCCCGTCTCGGCCGCGGCCAGGGGCCCGATGGTGCTGCCGCAGGCCATGTCGCTGCGCACCACGAAGGTCTGCACCGGCACTCCCTCGTCGTCGGCCAGCCGCCGGAAGGCCGCGGCGGTCTCGCTGTTGGTGGCATAGCGCTGGTTGGCGTTGATCTTGATGACCGGGCCGTGGTTCAGCAGCGGACCGTGGTTGCCGTCGTGCCGGTCGGCAAAGTTCGGATGGACCCCGTGGGCGTTGTCCACGGAGATCAGCATGGAGCGGGACAGGGCCCGGTTCCGCTCTTCCGGCGCCGGCAGCAGGCGTTCCAGCATCTGGGTCAGCATCGGCCCCCGGGCCCCCGCCGCGGTGGTGCTTCCCACTTCCTCGTGGTCGTTGCAGACCAGCAGGGCGCCGGCGTCGCCGCGTGCGTCCAGCAAGGCCCGCAGCCCCACGAAGCAGCTCAGCAGGTTGTCCAGCCGCGCCGACGCGATGAACGCCCGTTCCAGGCCGACCAGGGCCGGCGGCTGGGTGTCGTAGAGCACCAGCTCGTGCTCCAGCACCCGGCCCACCTCCGCGCCGGCGTCCGCCTCCAGCCGTTGCCGCAGCAGCGTCTTGAGGTCGAAATCCTTGTCCTCGCCGCCGAGCACGGGCGGCAGATAGGTCTGGGCGTTGATCGAGCGGCTCTCGTTGGCCTCCCGGTCCAGGTGGATGGCCAGGCTGGGAATCACGGCCACCGGCTCCCTGAAGTCCACCAGGCCGTGGGAGAGGACGCCGTTGCGGTCAAGGTAGCTGACCCGTCCCGCCAACGACAGGTCCCGGTCGAACCAGGGGTTCAGCAGCGCCCCGCCGTAGACCTCGACGCCCAACTGGAGATAGCCGTTCCCGTGGGACTCGGGTCGCGGCTTGACCTTGAGACAGGGGGAGTCCGTATGCGCTCCCACCAGGCGGAGCCCGTTCTCCGGAAGCGATGCACCGGCGGGCACGGTCCAGGCGATGATGGAGGAGCCGTTGCGGGTGGTGAAGTAGCGCCCGCCGGGCTCCAGCCGCCAGGCGTCCGTTTCGGGCAGGTGGCGGAAGCCGCCGTCGGTCAGCCGGCGCGCCATCTCCCGAACCGCGTGGAAAGGCGTGGGCGACGCGGCCAGAAAGTCCATCAGCTCGCGGTTGAAGCGTTGCGGGTCCATCACGCTCGGTCCAGGCGGTACTCTCTTCGCGGGTTGGCCGCGGCGATGAGGTCGATGGTGTCCCGATCGAAGCCGGCCTTCTCGAGGGTCCCGAGAGGGTCGGGGTCGCCGGGCGGGAACGGCGCGTCGCCGCCCAGCAGGATGCGCTCGGCGCCGACGAGGTTCCGGAGAAACCGCAGCGCCTCGCCGCTGTGCAGAATGCTGTCGTAGAGGAAGCGGCGCAGGTAGGCGCTGGGCGGGCTCTCCGCCTTGTCTCCGGTGGCGTTCCTGTCCGCGGCGTCGTGCATGCGGTCGAAACGGCCGATGAGATAGGGGAGGTTTCCACCGCCGTGGGACAGGAGCAGCCGGAGGCCGGGAAAGCGGTCCAGGGTACCGCTCATGATCATGGAGCCCACCGCCAGCGTGGTGTCCAGGGTGTAGGCGCAGATCTGGTTGAGGCTGAACTTCTCGGCGCGGGGCAGCGGCTGAGGCAGGGAAGGGTGCACGAAGACCGGCACGTCCAGGTCCTCGCAGGCGCTCCAGAACTCATCCAGCGGCGCCTCGCCCAGGTTGCGGCCGTCTACGTTGGCGGTGACGATGGCGCCCACGGCTCCGTGGCCCAGGCATCGTTCCAGCTCGCGGGCGGCCGCGGCGGCGTCCACCAGCGGCGCCGACGCCATCCACGAGAACCGCTCCGGACGGGCGGCGCACAGCTCGGCGGTATTGTCGTTCAGGACGCGGTGCCATTCGCCGCAGCGGCCGGCGTCGAGGCCGTAGCCGAAGATGTCGGTCCACACCGAGAGGATCTGCCGCTCGACCCGCTGGCGGTCCATCTCGGCGAGGCGCGCGTCGAGGTCCAGAAGGCCCGGAAGGAACGGGCGCACCTCCAGGCCGTCGTCGAAGCGGCAGCAGCGGGCGCCGGCGGCATTTTCCACCAGGCGGACGCCGAGCCGGCCGCCCGAGCCGGCCAGCGTCTCCAGCACGGCCGGCGGCACGAAGTGCGCGTGGACGTCAATCGCGGTCACGGGAGCGGTCCATCAGGGCCTTCTCCTGGCCGCCGTCGATCTCGATCATGGTGCCGTTGACGAAGTGCATGAGCGGCGATGCCAGCATGACCACGAGGTTGGCCACCTCGTCGCACTCGGCGATGCGTCCCAGGGGGATGGAGTGGGGCGCCAGTTGATCGGCTTCCTCGTAGCTCAGGCGCATGTCCCGGGACATGGCCTGCACCAGGCCGGTCCAGCGTTCGGTGCGCACCGGCCCGGGGTTGACCGCGGCGAAGCTGATGCCGTACTTGCCGTACTGGCCGGCCAGCGACTTGGTCAGGTTCTGCCCGGCCGCGTTGGCCGCCCCCGGAGCGACCTCCCAGTAGGAGGTCTTGACGCCGTCGTTGCCGATCAGGTTCACGACGCGCCCGCCGCCCTGTTCCCGCATGACGGGCAGGGCATAGCGCATGCAGCGGACGTACCCCATGAACTTGAGCTGCAGCGCCAGCGCCCAGTCCTCTTCGGTCAGGTTCTCGATGACGCCGCCCGGCGCCGCGCCGGCGTTGTTCACCAGGATGTCGATGCGTCCCAGCGCCTCGGCCGCGGCATGGATGAACCGGCGGGCGTCGTCGTCCCGGGTCAGGTCCGCGGTAATCGGAACGATCTTGCGGCCGGTGGCCTTGGCCACCGCGGCCGCGGTCTCCTCCAGCGGTCCCGCCCGCCGCGCGCAGATGGCCACGTCCACGCCTTCCCGGGCCAGCGCCTCCACGATGGCCTTGCCGATGCCCTCGCTGCCGCCGGTCACGACAGCCGTCTTTCCCTGAAGCTCCAGGTCCATTGGGTCTTCTCCCCTCAATCCGTTTCGCCCGCGTCGGGCGGTTGCTCCACCTCGGTGAACAGGTTGCCGTATTCCTCCCGCAGGGCGGCCTTGGCCACCTTGCCGAGCTCGTTGCGGGGGATGGAGTCCACGGCAATGATCCGCTTCGGCACCTTGAACGACGCCAGTTCCGTCCTGAGATAGCCGATGCACGCGGTTTCGTCGAACGCGGCGGGGGCGGAAGCCTCCACCACGGCGACCACGGCCTCGCCGAAGTCCGGGTGCGGCACCCCGAAGACGGCGGAGCCCGCAACCCCGCCGGAGCGGTCCAGGGCGTCCTCCACCTCCTTGGGATAGACATTGAGGCCCCCGGAGATGACCACGTCGGTCTCCCGTCCCAGGATGCGGATGCACCCTTCGCCGTCGATCTCCGCCACGTCGCCGGTGACGAACCAGCCATCGTCGGTGAAGGCCCGCTCCTCCGGCCGGTTCCAGTAGCCGGCGAAGACGTTGTGCCCGCGGGTCTCAAGGATGCCGGTGGCGGCGGTTTCGAACCGCCCCGCTTCGTTGGCGACCCGCACCCGTACGCCGGGCAGCGGCCAGCCCACCCATCCGCGCCGGCCGGCGGTGCCCGGCGGGACCGCGGTGATGATGGCGGCCTCGGTGGAGCCGTAGCGCTCGATGATTTCCATGCCGGCGGCCTGCCGGAACCGCTCCGCGGTGTCCGGCGGAAGCGGCGCCGACCCGGAGATGGCCAGGCGAAAACCGCCGGCGACGGCGCCGGCCAGCCCCGGTTCCTTCGAAAGCCGGGCGTAGTGCGTCGGCACTCCCATCATGACGCTGCAGCGGGACAGCTCGCGCAACACGGCTTCCGCCTCAAACCGGGGGAGAAAGCAGATGGCTCCGCCCGCCGTGAGCATGACGTTGATGGCGGTAAGGAGTCCGTGGGCGTGATAGGCCGGCAGTGCGTGCAGCAGCACGTCCTCGCGGCCCAACCGCCACACCTCCACCAGGGCCCGGGCGCTGGCGGCGAGGTTGCCATGGGTGATCAGCGCTCCCTTGGGCCTGCCGGTGGTCCCGGAGGTGTACAACAGCGCCGCCGGCGCCTCCTCCGGCACGTCGGCCACGTCCGCTTCGGGCCGGCAGTCGCGGGCCAGCTCGGCGAAGGAACCCCGGCTTCCGCGGAGCCCTTCCATCCGGAAGCCCTGCCGCGCGGCCGCCGCCGCGAACGTGTCCGCCTCGTCCGGGTCGCACACCAGCAGCGCGGGACGGGCGTCCTCCAGCAGCGCCTCCACCTCCCGCGGCGTGTAGGCGGTGTTCATGGGATGGAGGACGGCTCCGGTCTGGAAGCAGGCGTGGGCCAGGAACACGGCCTCGACGCACTTGTCCACGCGGACCGAGACCCGGTCGCCCGGCTTGACGCCGCACGCGGTCAGTCCGCCGGCGGCCCGGGCGACGGCCGTCCGCACGTCGCCGGTGGAGACGGACGGCCCGCCGGGCAGCAGGAACGCCGGGTCCTGGAGCGCGCGGTGGTCGTAGAGCGCGTGGGTCAGGTTGCCGGGTTTCATGGTTCAGGCTCGTTTGCCGCGCGGGGTGTGTCGCCCGCGGTGCCTCGCTGTCCGGGGCTAGCGGCCCCGGAACCCGGGCTTGCGTTTCTCCACGAACGCCGAAAGGCCTTCGGCGTAGTCGTCGCTGGCGTCCGCCTCGAGAGCCAGCCGCCGGACCGCTTCACCGCCGGCGTCCCGGGTCGCGAGACCATTCAGCGCGGCCTTGGCCGCGGCCACGGTGAGGGGCGCGTTGCCGGCCATGTCCCGGGCGACGCGCCGCCCTTCCTCCAGGACGGTTCCGGGTTCCACCAGGCGGTGCACCGCGCCCAGGGAATGGGCCGCGCGCGCGCCGCAACGCAGGCCGCCCAGGAGCAGTCCGCGAGCCGCCGAATCCCCGAACACCCTGACGAAGCGGACGATGCCGCGAGGGTCGTAGCCGAGCCCCAGGCGCGCCGCCGGGACCATGAAGTAGGCATCGTCGGCGGCGATGCGGATGTCGCAGGCGCACGCCAGCGACGCGCCGGCTCCGACGCACGGGCCGGCAATGCATGCCAGGGTGGGTTGCGGCACCGCCTCCAGGGCGCGCAGGGCGCTCTCCACCAAGTCGTCGTAGGCACGGGTGGCGCCGGGGGTGCGCAGGGCCGCGAATTCGGTGATGTTCGCGCCGGACGAAAACACCGTGTCGTCGCCCGCGAGCAGGACCACCCGGACCTCGCGGTCATCCGCGACGCTCTTGGCAAAGCTCCGCAACGCCTTCCACATGGCGGAAGAAAGGGCGTTGCGGTTGTCCGTGCCGTGGAGCCGCAGTTCGGCCACCCCCTCGGCGGTGGTCACCCAAATGTCGCCGGAGGCCGAAACCGCGTCGCTCATTCTCCTCTCCGGTGCGCCATCCAGGCGCCGTCCGCGACGCCGTGGAACAGCTCCGCCAGGGCCGCGTTGACCGCGGCGGGTTCTTCGAGCGTCAGCGTATGCCCCGAACGCGGAACCACCACCAGCGCCGCCATGGGCGCGGTGCGCTTGAGGAAGACGCTGCCGTCCAGGCACGGGTCGTCCTCGTCGCCGACGATGACCAGCAACGGCGCCTCGAGGCGCGACAGCGGCTCCTCCAGGTCCCACAGGGTCGGACGCCGCCCCTGGACCCGGGACATGGTCATGGCAAGGCCGGTAGCCGAGTGGTCGGCCAGGGTCTTCTCGAAGGCGGCGAAGCCCCGCGGGTCCTTGGCCTCGAAGGCCTTGCGCATGGGGTAACGCGCGTACACGGCGGCCGCCTCGGCCATGGGTTCTTCGCGGAACATGCGGGCGATGTCCTCGCACATGGCGGCGCGTTCCTCGCGTTCGTCCGGGTTCGATCCCCAGCCGCAGCCGATGGCCGCCACCGACAGGCAACGCCCGGGGCGGTGAATGGCCAAGTGCAGCGCGGTGTAGGCGCCCATGGAGTGCCCCACGATGTGGGCCTGCTCCAGCCCGAGACCGTCGAGCACCGCCAGGACGTCGCTCCAGGCGATGTCCTGACCGTACGCCTCCGGCGACTCGGGCACGTCCGACGGCAGGTAGCCGCGGGCGTCGAACGCGATGCAGCGGTGGGAGCGCGAGAAGAACCGCACCTGGGGCTCGAAGCTCCGGTGGTCGCCGGCGAACTCGTGGACGAACACGATGGGGACGCCCCGCCCCGACTCTTCATAGTAGAGGCGGACGCCGTCGGGTGCGGTGATGGTCGGCAAGAAGTCCCTCCCGTTCCGTCCCTATCCCAGCTCCTTCCGGCGCAGGCTCAGCGACACCGCCGAGCCCGCCGATACCCCCACCGCGATCAGGGAGTACATCACCGCCAGCACGCCGGCGGCGCCCGTCGGCGGCGGGTTGTTGCTCCAGTACAGGAACAGGTTCACGACGACGTAGAGGGCGTAGGCGTGGGCCATCCCGATGACGATGCGCTTCATGTACCAGAGGCCCAGGCCGTAGACCACCAGGTAGGCGCCGAACACGAGGCTCCACAGCACAGCGTCTCCGCCCGTCAGGCGGGTCCCCAACAGAACGAAGCCGCTGTGCTCGGTGAGCTGGAGAGGCTTGGAGAAGTTCGAGATCGCCAGCAGCCAGAAGCAGATAGCGAATCCGCGGAATATTCGGTCCCAACGTGGCTCGGCCATGGCGTGTTCCTTCCCGGGTCTGGATCGTTACGCAATATAGCCGCCCGTCCCACCGGACGCCATCGCCGGCCACCCGCGGGCCGAGTCGGTCAGACCTCTCGCAGCGCGGCGGCCGGCGGCGTCCGCACCAGCCTGCGGGTGCCGAGGTAGCCGACCGCGGTGACCATCAGGATGCCGAACAGCGGCCCCGCCGCCCAGATATGCGGATGCAGGCCGGTCGGGAGCTCGAACACGAAACGGTTCAGCGTGAACGCGGTGATCTCCGCGCCGATGACGGCCACGAGCCCCGCGAACGCGCCCAGCGCCGCGAACTCCGCCACCAGCGCGCCGGTGATGAGGCGCCGGGTCCCGCCCAGGGCGCGCAGCAGCGCCAGCTCCTTCAGGCGCTGGTCGCGGCTCGACTGAATCGACGCGATCAGCACCAGCAGGCCCGCGCACAGCACCAGCGCCAGCACCAGCTCCACAGCCTGGGCGACCCGGGCGATGATGCGCCGCAGATGCATGATGAGCTGGTCCACGTCGATGACCGACACGGTGGGATGGCGGGACAGCAGCTCGTTGAGAAAAGGCTTCCGTTCCGGCGGCAGGTAGAAGCTGGTCATGTAGGTGGCGGGCTGGCCGTCCAGCGCGCCCGGCGACAGGATGATGAAGAAGTTCGGCTGCAGGCTGTCCCACGCCACGCGCCGGGTATTGGTGACCGTGGCGGTGAACGGCAGCCCTCCCACGTCGAACGTCAGGGAGTCTCCCAGCCCGAGCCCGAGGGCCGCGGCATAGTCCTCCTCCAGCGACACGGACGGCGCGGCGCCGGCGGACCACCACTTGCCGTCCACCACCACGTTGTTGTCGGGCAGGTCCGCCAGGAAGGTGAGGTTGCGCTCGCGCCGGATTCCCGGACGGCCCCGGCCGCCGGGGCCGTCGCGTTCGTCTCCGGGTTCCCGGCGGTCGCGCCGTTGCCGCCGCCACGTTGAGGCATCGATGCCGTTGACCGCGGCAATGCGGCCGCGGATCATCGGGAACATCTTCCCCTGGTAGCCGGCGCGGGCCTTCAGCATGGTTTCGACGGCGGCGACTTCGGCGGGCGCTACGTTCATCACGAAGTGGTTGGGCGCGCGTTCCGGTATCCGCGCCTTCCATTCGTCGATGAGGGCCGTGCGCACCAGCACCATGATGAGCAGCAGCATGACGGCCACGCCGAAGATGATGATCTGTCCCACGTTCTCCCGGTGGCGGCGGTGCAGGCCGGCCAGGGCCAGACGCCAGACGCTGCCGGCCTGCATGCCGAGGGCGCGTCCACCCCGCAAGAGGACCAGCGCGAGCCCGGCGAACACGCTGACGGTGACGGCCGCGCCCCCCAGCGCCCAGCCCGTCAGCGCGGCGTTGCCGCTGTACCAGACCAGGAGGCCCAAGCCGCCGGCGGCGGCGCAGCCATAGGTCAGCGCCGAAGCGGTCCCCGGCGCCAGGTCCCGGCGGATGACGCGCATGGGCGATACGGCGCGCAGTCCCAGAAGGGGCGGCAAGCCGAATGCCAGCACGCAGATGAAGCCGGTGAGCAGCCCCACCCACACCGGCCGCGCCCCGGGCAGCGGCAACGACACCGGCAGGAAGCCGCCGAGCGCCGCGATGATGCCGAAGTGGGCCAGGGCCCCCAGGGCCAGGCCGGCCAGGGCCCCGGCCACGCCGATGATCAGGAGCACCAGGGTGTAGCCCCACTGGACCTCCGCCGGCGTGGCGCCCAGGGTCTTCAGCACCGCCACGTGGTCGAAGTGCCGGCGGGCGTAGCGGCGGGCGCTCAAGGCCACGGCGACGCCCGCCAGGAGCACCGTCAACAGGCCGCCGAGCAGCAGGAAGCTCTCGGCGCGCTCCAGGGCGCTGTCGATGCGCGCGTTGGCCGCGCGGACGTCACGCCAGCGGTAGCCGGGCGCCAGCTCGTCACGGATGGCGTCGTGGAGGGAGCGCAGCGCGTCGTCGCCGCCCGCCAACTGGAGCCGGTAGCGGATGCGGCTGCCGGGCTGAATCACCCGCGTGGCCGGGATGTCCTCCGCGCGCATCAGGAGCCGCGGCGCGAACGCCAGGAAGCCGCCGCCGCGGTCCGGCTCCGACGCCAGGACCGCCGCCACCGTGAACTCGGCGTAGCCGACCGCGACCTTGCCGCCCACCTCTACGCCCAGGGCCGGAAACAGGCGCGAGTCCAGCCAGACCTCGCCTCGGGCGGGCAGGCCGTCGGTGCGCCGGCCGCGGTCGAACGGCCGGTCCGCCACCCGGAGCGTGCCGCGCAGGGGATAGCCCGGCGTCACCGCCTTGACGCTGGCCAGTTGGCTGCGCTCGGTGGCGTCGGCGGACACCATGGACGGGAACCGGATCACGTCGGCCAGGGCGAGCCCGCGCGCTGAGGCGAGATCGCGGAAGCGTTGCGGGACCGCTCGCGAGGCGTCGATGACGCGGTCGGCTCCGAGGAGCGTCGCCGACTCCGCCACCAGCGCCCGCTGCAGCCGGTCGACGAACAGGCTCACGGCGGTGACGGCCCCCACCGCCAGGAGAAGCGCGGCGAGCAGCAGGCGCAGCTCGCCGGCGCGCCAGTCGCGCGTCGCCAGCCGTAGCGCCAGCGACAGGGTCACGGCGCGGACTCCCGCGGAGGCTGCATGCGTCCGGCGTCCAGGGTCACCACCTCGGCGCAGCGGCCCGCGAGCGCGGCATCGTGGGTCACCAGCATCAGCGTGGTCCCGGCCTCGCGGTTCAGCTCGAACAGCAGGTCGGCGATCCTGCCGCCGGTGGCGGTGTCGAGGTTGCCGGTGGGCTCGTCCGCGAACAGCACCTTCGGCCCGGAGGCGAAGGCGCGCGCGATGGCCACGCGCTGCTGCTCGCCGCCCGACAGTTGGAGCGGGTAATGGGTGGTCCGCGCGCCCAGGCCCACGCGCTCCAGGAAGCCCAGGGCGTCGTCCCGCGCCTGCCTTTGGCCGCGCAGCTCCAGCGGAAGCATCACGTTCTCCAGCGCGGTGAGGCTGTCGATGAGCTGGAAGGACTGGAACACGAACCCGACGGAGCGAGCGCGCACGCGGGCGCGCTGCTCTTCGTCCAGCGCGGTGATCTCGTCGCCGTCCAGCCAGACGTCGCCGCTGGTGGGGAGGTCGAGGCCGGCGAGGATGCTCAACAGCGTGGTCTTGCCCGAGCCGGATTCGCCCACCACGGCCACCTGCGCGCCGGCGCCGACGGTGAGATCGATGTCGTCCAGAATGGTCAGCTCACCCTCGGCGGTGGGTACGCGCTTGACCACGGCTCTGGCCCGCAATATGCATTCCGGCATGAGGTTGCGTCCCGACATGAAGCGCTTACCGATTAGACGGCGGTCGGTTTCCCCGAAGGCGTTGTTGCGAGGTTTCCTGCTCGTGGCCGTGCTCTTTGCGGGCGGCGAGGCGCCGGCGGCGGATGCCGGCAAGACCGTGATGGTCCTGGGGAACAGTATCAGCGCCGCGTATGGACTTCAAACCGAGGCCGGCGAACGCGGCTGGGTGGAACTCATGCGGGAACGCCTGGGACCCCGCCATCGCGTGGTCAACGCCAGCATCAGCGGCGACACCACCGTGGGCGGTCTGGCGCGGCTGCCCGGGACCCTGGCGATCCACAAGCCCGACATCGTCATCATCGAGCTGGGCGGCAACGACGGCCTGCGCGGCTATCCCGTGGCATCCATCCGCGCCAACCTCCTGGCCATGGCCCGGGCCGTCCTCGCCTCCGGCGCCAAGCCCGTGCTGGCGGGCATGCAGATGACCCCGAACCTGGGTCCGCGCTACACCAGGGCCTTCCGCCGGATGTACCCCGACGTCGCCGCCGAGACCGGCGCCGCGCTGGTGCCGTTCATCCTGGAAGGCGTTGCCCTCGACGAGAACCTCATGCAACGCGACGGCATCCATCCCAACGCCAGGGCCCAGCCGCTGCTGCTGGAAAACGTCTGGCCCGTGCTGGAGCCGCTGTTGGAGGGGGATTGAGGGGCCGGCGCGCTTTAGTCGATGAACCGCGTCGTCGGCGTCCGGACGTTACGGACAAGGCGCAGGAACTGGAGAACGGCGAGTTCGCAGACGGAGAACGATGACGAAGAGAACAAACACGAAGGTACGCGTACGAACGGCAACCTCGGCGGACACAGAGCGCATCGCGGCATTTCAGCAGGCCATGGCCCTGGAGACCGAGGGCAAGATGCTGGACGCGACAACGCTGCGGCAGGGCGTAGCCGGCGTGTTCGAAGCGCCGGAGAAGGGCTTCTACCTCGTGGCGGTCGCGGACACCGAAGGCGGCTCCGCTCCGATAGTGGCAAGCCTGCTCATCACCCACGAGTGGAGCGATTGGCGCAACGCCACCTTCTGGTGGATCCAGAGCGTTTACGTGGACGCCGGTTGGCGGCGGAAGGGCGTCTATCGCGCGATGTACGACCACGTGTCGCGCCTTGCGCGTGCCCGCGGCGACATCTGCGGGATACGGCTCTACGTGGAGCGCGCCAACGCCATCGCCCAACAGACCTACGAAAGTCTGGGTATGCACAAGTCGCACTACGACCTGTACGAGGTGGACTTGACGTCTTGAGCGGCGTGGCTTCCCTCTCGGGAAGATCCCCTCACCCAGCAACTCTGCTTCGCACAAACGAGCGACTTGTCTCCAAGGGAAAACCTGGAGGCCCCGGCTTCGGCAATGACGCAAGGCCGTGTGTTTACTCTGCGGGAAAGAGGCGCTTATCCCACCATACAGGTGTTTCCAGACCGACCTTGATGCTCCCGAAATCCGGGTGCCGGCAGTTGATGACGATGTTGCGTTCCATCCGGGCGACGACCGATGGGACGATCAGTAGCGCACTCCGGCGCTCCTCATACCATTGGCTCCCGAACCGACGGGCCGCTTCGCCGTCGGAGTTGAGGCATTCGGGGAAATTCTGTGGCGTGACCACCTCGTATCGGGTTCCTTTGGGTATTGTGATTTCGACGAAATGCTGGTTGCTTGGCGGTCTTCCATTCCAGTGGACCAGTTGTTCGAGCATGGCGGTTGAGTAGTTCTCGGAAGTGTAGATCACTTCAGAGCCAGCTTCGTGCCATCTCGCGGATGCCAGTTTGGCCCCTTCGGGACTCCAAATCGGGTACAGTCCTGCTGGATCACCGATGCGGTAGGCGCGCAGTGTATCGGGCAGACGTCGGGGAGTTGTCAGGAGGACGCTCTGTGTGTTTTCCATGCATCCCCCGAGTTATAAGGTGTCTAACAGAATGACAGATTTTAGACGGCGACACCCGCTTCAGCGCGTCGAATCAGATTGAGGACGGCTTCGGCGCCTGCTGAACTCGACCGCGCCATGTCGAAAGGCGTTTCGCCGTCCAGCAACGGGTGCGGGCGATTCAAGAACTCCTCAATGGCGTCTCGGTCCCCGTGGTAGGCGCTGCTCACCGCGTCGACGACCCGCCCGATTTCATAGAGCCGTTCGCTGATCTCCCGGGACAGTCGTTTGTTGGCCTTGCGGGCGCGCCTTAGCGTGGCTTCGGGCACCACGGGTCCAACCACACGCTTGTTGCCGATGACGGCAGCGAGTGCCGTTACGGACCTCGCAGAAAAGCCTTGAGAAACGCGTCTTGCGAACTGAACGTCGTTCAGCGTGTGCGGTTCGTCGAGGTCCAAAAGACGGGCGACGCGCGTCACATCGCTCTCACGGCGGCTCACGGTCAAGTCAGATTGGGACGGGGATTGAGGTTTCATGGAGCGACTCCTTATCGTCACGTGACGACTATACCTCCGTCATATGACTAACGCAAGCCTGGAGGCGCATTCGTAGTATCTCAGTCAGACGCTACCGGCGCATTAACCCGTGTCTCCCAGCGAGAAAAGCCGTCGCGCCGTCTCGGCCTCGGGTATGGAGAACTCTCCTTCCCACGCCAGTTCGGCCAACAGCCTGCCGCTGAGGGGGGCGAACTTGAACCCGTGGCCCGAGAAGCCGGCGCCGATGGCAATGCGGGGGTTTTCGGGATGGTGGTCGATGATGAAGTCTTCGTTCGGGGAAACGGTGTACAGGCAGTGCTCGGCGCCGGCGAGGGTCCAGTCCCTGGCGCTGAGCAACATGGTCATGAAGCGGTTCAGGTCGTCGACCCTGTACTGGGCCACGGAATCCGGCGGGTCGTCGGGGTCGTCGTGCCTGCCGTAGCGCACGTGGCGAGCCACCTTGACGCCGGTGCGGCCGAACTCCGGCATGCCGTAGAACACGTCGTTTTCTTCCTCTCCCATGTACATGCATACCGGGAAGCGGCCGGGCCGGTAGTCGTCGATGTTGTCCGGAGGCACGAAATACCCCACCGTCTGGCGGGCGACCGCGAGCCTGGGCTCCAGGAACGGCAGCAATTGTCCCGCCCACGCGCCCGCGGCCACGATCAGGCACTCGGCCTTGAGGACGCCGGCGCTGGTCTCGACCGTGACGGGGTCGGCGGCGGGGTCGAACCCATGGACGACGGTGTTCTCGAAAATCCGCACGCCGTTCTCGCGGGCCAACCGGGCCAGCGATGCCATGGTCTCGCTGGCGGCGACGATGCCGGCGGTCCGGTCGAGCAGCACCTGCTCCACGCCTTCCAGCCTGAACTGGGGGTAAAGCCTGCGCGCCTCGTCCGGCGTGACCACGTCGACGTCCACGCCTTCCTGCTCCACCGCGCGGATGTAGCTGTTGAAACCGTCGCAGGGAGCTCCCGCGAAGAGTCCTGGATTCGGGTGGACGAGGCGGGTGCCGGCGTCCTTCTCCAACCGGGGCCACTCCTCGGCGTGCACCCACTGCATCAGGCGCACATACTCCGGCGCGGTGTACGCGCTCCGCGTGATGCGCGCCGCGCCGTGCGAGCTCCCCCGCTCGTGCCCGATGGAAAACCGCTCAACCAGTCCGAGCCGGCTCACGCCGAGCCGCGCGAGGTGATACAGCGCTGAGAGCCCGTTGACTCCACCGCCGATGACCAGGGCGTCGAAAGTGTGGTTACTCATGTCGGTGCGTCGCCCGATGAAGGATTCGTGGAACGCGGTTTCCGCCGTCGGCCATCGGAATGCCTTCTTCCGCTGCCCCTCGGTTCCGCGAAAGACCGGAAAGCGCCGTCTCTTACGAAGCCAGCGCCTCCAGCGGCTCGTTGGTGGCGGGGTCCACTTCGTAAGGTCCGGGCAGGCCCAGCTCCGTGGCGATGTCGCGCATGGCGGGCAGGACTTCTTCGCCCATGAGCTTGAGCGTGCGCATCTGCGACTCGTGGTCCATGGCGCCGTCGCCGGTGCGGAAGATGATGATGCCGGGGCGCAGGTACTCCATGATGTAGCGGATGCCCTCGACGCACTCGTCGGGAGTGCCGACGATCATGCCCCGGGTGGCGACCTGGTCCTCGAAGGAGGCGAGGGCGCCGGCCCGGGTCTTCCCCGTGGCGTCGGGAGCCGTCATCTGCCGGCGCAGGGCCACGGCCCTTCGGCTGTTCAGGCCCGGTGGGCTCATGATCCACGGAATCGGTCTCTGGACGCCCGGGTCGAAGGGGCTGCGGACCCCCTGGGTCAGGGTGCGCCCCACTTCCATGGCCCTGGACTTGGTTTCCTCCACGTGCACGAAGAACATGTAGCCCAGGTGCTGCGGGCCGGCCTCGTAGCCTTCCTCCTCGGCCGTGTCGTAGTAGACCTTGAACATCTCGCGTGTCAGCTCGAGCTGCGTCGAGAGCATGACGTAGGGATAGCGGTGGCGGGCGCACCACTCCACGGTCTCCCGGCTGGAGGTGCCGGGCACCCAGATGGGCGGGTGCGGCTTCCGGTAGGGCACGGCCCAGGGATTCACGTAGCGGTAGTGGAAGTGCTTGCCCTCCCAGCGAAAGGGGCCGGGGGTGGTCCAGGTCTTGATGAGGAAGTCGTGGGCCTCCTCGAAGCGCTCGCGGTTGTAGTGGGGCGGGATGTTGTGGCTGATGCTCTCGCCGCCCGAACCGCGCACGATCCCCGGGATCAGCCGGCCCCTGGAGATGACGTCGATCATGGCCAGTTGCTCGGCCAGCCACAGCGGGTCGTCGTGGATGGGGAGGATGTTGCCGAGCAGCAGGATCTTCACCTTGGTGGTGATGCGGGCCAGGATCGACGCCTGCACGTTGGCGACGCCGTTCATGCAGAAGGGCGCGCTGTGGTGCTCGTTGACCATCAGCCCGTCGAAACCCACCTCCTCGGCGTAGATCTTTTCGTCTAGGTAGCGGTTGTACAGGTTGGCGGCGCGCTGGGGGTCGTACTCGGAGTTGCTGACCTTGTGGATGCCGGTGCCCCACTCGTCGGGCCAGTTGTCGACCTGCCAAGGCTCTTCGGTGAAGTGGCCGATGAACATGCGTTACCTCCCGGCCTGTGACCTGGCGCAGGCCCCTAACTACTATCTATGAAGCCATGGCGGCCGGCGGCTCGTTGGTCATGGGGTCGATGTCGTAGGGGCCCGGAAGGCCCAGCTCGTCGGCGATTTCCCGGAGCTTGGGCATGACCTCCTCGCCCATGAGCTTCAACGTCCGCATCTGCGACTCGTGGTCCATGGCGCCGTCGCCGGTGCGGAAGATGATGGTGCCGGGCCGGAGTTGCTCCAGGATGTAGCGCACCTTGGGGATGACGCTGTCAGGGGTGCCGACGACCATGCCGTGGGTGGCCACCTGGTCCTCGAAGGTCGCCCTGGCCCCCGCGCGGGTGCGACCGGACGAGTCCGCGGCCGTCATCTTGCGCCGGAGCGCCCGGGCGCTCTTGGTGGCGATGCCCGGAGGGCCCGCGATCCACGGCTTGGGCCGCTGCGCGCCGGGATCGTAGGGGCTGCGGACGCCCTGGGTCAGGGTCCGGCCCACTTCGATGGCCCGCTTTTCAGTTTCCTCCACGTGGAAGAAGAACATGAAGCCCAGGTGCTGCGGGCCGGCTTCGTAGCCCTCCTCCCGGGCGGTGTCATAGTAGACCTTGTACATCTGCTGGGTCAGGTCGATCTGGCTGGCCAGCATGATGTAGGGGTAGCGGTGCCGGGCGCACCATTCCACCGTCTCCCTGCTGGAGGTGCCGGGTACCCAGATTGGCGGGTGCGGTTTCTGATAAGGCACCGCCCAAGGGTTCACGTACCGGTAATGGAAGTGCTTGCCCTCCCAGCGGAACGGGCCGGGAGTGGTCCAGGTCTTGATGAGGAAGTCGTGGGCTTCCTCGAAGCGCTCGCGATTGTAGTGGGGCGGGATGTTGTGCGTCAGGCTCTCGCTGCCGCCGCCCCGGACCACGCCGGGTATCAGGCGGCCGCGGGAGATCACGTCGATCATCGCCAACGACTCCGCCAGCCAAAGGGGATCGTCGTGGATGGGCAGGATGTTGCCGAGAAGCAGGATCTTGGCCTTTGTTGTGACGCGGGCGAGGATGGAGGCCTTGACGTTGGCCACCCCGTTCATGCAGAACGGCGCGCTGTGGTGCTCGTTGACCATGATGCCGTCGAAGCCCATCTCCTCGGCGTAGACCTTCTCGTCGATGTAGCGATGGTATAGGTTCGAGGCGCGTACGGGGTCGTATTCGCTGTTGCTGACCGCCATGACGCCGGAGCCCCATTCAACCGGCCAGTCCTCTTTCTGCCAGGGTTCTTCCGTAAAGTGGCCTATGAACATCGTCCCTCACTCCCTGTTGCCCCTTCCCGACCGGGAAGGGCATCGCAATGCCAGACGACTGGCTGCCTACGGTCTACCGTGTATCCGGCCGCCATCAATCTCGCAAGAAATCGAGGACGGCCTTGGTGAACTCCTCCGGCTTCTCCATCTCGGGCATGTGTCCGCAGTCCTCGATGACCGCGACCTGTGCATCGTCGATTCCCTGCTGATAGATCTCGCAACTGCTGATGGGGACGATGCCGTCCTGCCTCCCCCACAAGAGAAGGGTAGGGGTGGCGATGGCCGGGAGCAGGTCCGGCAACGTGACGCTGTGCATGTAAGGGCGCCACAGGTAGCGGATCGCCGCCTCCCGGTTGGTCTCCACCTGTTCGGCCTCGTCCGGAGACCAGTCCTTGCCGTAGTACTTCAGGTACTGGGCCGATTCGTGATCGTGGAAGGACTGTTGGAACGCGTCCTTGGCGGAGTTCAGGAAGTAGTCCCAGATCTCCCCCTCCCGCGGCTTCACGCCCGCCGCCCCGACCAGCACCATCTTCGAGAAAAGGGCACTGTTGGCGGTGGCGAGCTCGGCGGCGATCCAGCCGCCCATGGAGAAGCCGATGACGTTGAGCGGGGTCGCCAGCCCGCACTCCCGGACGAACCAGTTGACCCACGCGGACAGGTCCCGCACCGACATCAACCAGTCCGGGAACGACGAGGTGCCGAAGCCCGGGAGGGAGGGGATACATACCGAGTAGTGCTGGGCCAGCAACTCGTGGGCCTCGAGCCAGTCGGGCACACCCAGCTCGCCGTGAAGGATCAGCAGCGGTTCTCCGGAACCGCCGCGCCGCAGTTGCACGGATGCGCCGGCCATGTCGAGGGTCTCTTCGGTGAATGCGGCGGGCTTCGTGGTCACATGTTCCTCCGGTATGGGCTGACGGGATGGCCTTTCGGGCTGCGTGCAGCATAGACAAGAGGGATGGGAAGGTCAACGTGGCTTCGTTTGCCTTGCGATGCGCCTTGGTGAGGAGTTTCACGACGAAGACGACGTGCGCTTTCTTCTCCGTTACCTCAACCTCACCGACTATCAAACGGCGTTGGACATCGCCACGCGTTACCACCCCTGGAACAATTCCCGCAGAAGATGCTGTATGCGTTGGAGGAGTTGCTCGCTTGAAAGAACCGGAGTCTGTGTGGACGAGGCTCAGGTCGAACGTTTGGTTTCCAGGAAACAGCTCAGCACCAGCCCCGCCACCGCGGCGGCCAGGCCCACCAGGAAGGCCCACCACAGGGCGTTTACCAGGGCGCCGATAAGGGTGGGCATGATATCGGCGGGTATCAGCGCGCGGGTGGCGGGATCGAGGAGGTTCTGCGGGTTCAGGAGCTTCTGGAGCACGGACTCCGGCACCGATGCCTTCAAGTCCCCGGCAATGACCGTGAAGGCGGCGTTCATGCGTTGCAGCAGGATGCTGCCCATGATGCTCAGGATGAGGGCGCCGCCGATGGTCCGGAACAGCATGACCGTGGAGGTGGCGACTCCGAGATGCTGGAACGGCACCGCGCCCTGGGCGGCCACCAGCGCCGTGACGTTGGTCATCCCCATGCCGGTGCCGGCCGCGCTGGTCGCGATCAGCATGATGATCATGCCGCCGGCCTCTTCCAGCACCATGAACGGGATGTAGCCCGCGACCATCAGGGACATGCCGGTGGCGCAGACGTTGCGGTACCCCCACACGGGCGCCACCCGGCCGGCGGTAAGGCTTCCGGCCGTCCACCCCACGCTCAAGGGCAGGAGGGTCAGTCCGGCCTGCGTTGCGCTCCCGCCCAACGCGCCCTGCACGTACAGCGGCAGGAAGCCGATGAATCCGAAGATCCCCATGGCCGCAAGCAGGCTGAGGTAGGTGGGCCGGCTGTAGTCGGGCATGCGGAACAACGCCATGGGCAGCAGCGGATCCCGGGCCTTGCCTTCGATGGCGATGAAGAGCGCCAGCAGCACCACGACTCCCACCACCACGACGACGGACTCCGCGGTGACGAGGTCGATCTGGTTGGCGGCTACCAGAAGGCCGTAGAACAGCAGCATCAGCGCGGAAAGGAGCAACGCGGCGCCCGCCAGATCCAGTGACCGACGCGCGCCTTCGGTGCGCTGTTCCCGGAAACCCGCGATGATGAGTCCGGCGGCCGTGACTCCCAGGGGGAGGTTGATCCAGAAAATCCAGCGCCAGTCCCAGTACTCGGCAATGAACCCGCCGCCGGCCGGCCCAAGCACGGAGGCGACGCCCCAGACGCTGGCGATGAGTCCCTGCATCCGCGCGCGCTGTTCGGCGGGGAAGACCACGCCCACGATGATGAACGCCAGGGCGTACACCGCTCCGCCGCCCATGCCCTGCACGGCGCGGAACACGATGAGCTGGGTCATGCTCTGGGCCGCGGCGCAGGCCACCGAGCCCACCACGAAGGTCCCGATGGCGAGGAGTATCAGGGTGCGCCGGCTGTAGAGGTCCGAGAGCTTGCCGAAGATCGGCGTGGCCAGCGCCGAGGTGAGCATGTAGACGGAGAAGACCCAACTGTAGAGGTCGATGCCGCCGAGTTGGGAGACCACCGTGGGCATGGCGCTGCTCACGATGGTGGCGTCGATGGCAAAGAGGAAGACCGCCACCATCACCCCGGCGACGGCGACGGGGGCTCTGTTGGATGGGTAGGCGGCGTTGTGTGTCATGGCCCTGTGTGCCCGCGCGCGCTACTCGCCGCGGGCGTAGGCCATGATCGCGTCGAAGATGGGCGTGTACCCCGTGCAGCGGCACAGGTTGCCGTCCAAGCCTTTTTTCACTTCGTCTAGCGTGGGCTGGGGATTCCGTTCCAGCAGGGCCTGGGCCGCCATGAGCATTCCCGGTCCGCAATAGCCGCATTGAACGGCGCCGTGCTCGAGGAACATCTGTTGGAGAAGGTCGAGCTCCATGCCGTTGCCGCACCCTTCCACGGTGGCGATTTCCTTACCGTCGCAGCGCGCGGCCAACACCACGCAACTGTGGACGGCCATGCCGTCCACGCGCACGGTGCAACAGCCGCAGTGGCTGGTCTCGCAACCGCGCTTGGCGCCGGTCAGGGCCAGACGCTCGCGAAGCACGTCCAGCAGGAGCGCCGTGTCCGGCGCCTCCACCCGGACCTCCTCGCCGTTGACCTTGAGCTCAATCAGCGCCATGGCCGTTCTCCTCGATCTGCTTCGCCGCATGAAGCAGTGCCCGGCGGACGAAGACCGACACCATCTTGCGGCGGTACCCGGCGCTGGCATGGGGGTCGCCGGGAGGATCCACCTCGGTACTCGCCAGCTCTCCCGCGGCCCGGGCCGTCGCCGTGTCCAGGACCGCGCCTTTGAGGGCGGCCTCCGCCTTTGCGGCCCGGAGCGGGACCGGCGCCGCGCCGCCGATGCCGATTCGCACCTCGGCCACGCCGCCCGCGCGCTTTCCGTCCGGAACCACCACCGCGGCCACGCCCACCATCGCCAGGTCCTCGGGGCTGATGGCGTGCTTCAGGTACACTCCGGCCGCATCCGCGGGTGGATGCTCGATGTCGATGCGGCACAGGATCTCGTCCGGCTCCACCACGGTCTCGAAGTAGCCGGTGAAGAAATCGGCCAGCGGCACTTCACGGAGGTCGGCGCGCCGTCGCAACACGGCGCGGGCGTTCAGCGCCAGCAGCGCCGGGGGCAGGTCGGCGCCCGGCTCGTTGTGGCACACGTTGCCGCCGATGGTGCCGAGGTTGCGCACGGCGGTGGAGCTGACCTGCCGCGCGGCGGCCGGGAGCAGGCCGACCGCTTCGCCCAGGACCGGAGACGCCATCAATTGGCGGCAGGTGTTCATGGCGCCGATGGAGATGCCGGCGGAACTCACCTCGACGCCGCGAAGCGCTTCCACGGGCTCGAGGTCGATCAAGGCCCGGGGGTGCACCAGCCGGTTGCGCATCATCACCAGCAGCGACTGCCCGCCGGCGATGGGCAGGGCGTCGTGCGTGTATTCCGCGCGCGCGGCCAGCGCATCGTCCAGGTTGGCGGGGCGGATCAGCTCGCATTCCATGGCTTGTCTCTCATCGGACCGCGTTGGCGCTTGACCGGAAGCGGCGTGTCACTGCCCGTCGCCCTTCCGTTGACTTTCCACCGCGTCCAGCACCCGTTCGGGATGCAGCGGCAGTTCCTTGAGCCTGACGCCCAGGACGTCGTGGATGGCGTTGCCGATGGCGGGCGCGATGCCGACGATGGCCAGTTCGCCGATCCCCTTGGCGCCGAACGGACCCTCCGGAAGCGGCACCTCCACGGCAATGGGCTTGATCTCCGGGATCTCCTGGCTGGACGGGATCTTGTAGTCCATGAACGACGGATTGACGATCCGGCCCTGTTCGAACTGGAGCCGTTCATGCAAGGCGTATCCCAATCCCATGACCACGCCGCCGACGATCTGGCCGTCGACGCTCAGGGGGTTCAGGCTCTTGCCCACGTCATGGGCGGAGGCGATGCGCCGGACCCGGACGATGCCGGTCTCCCCGTCGATCTCCGCCTCCACGGCCTGGGCCGCGTACTTCCAGCCCGGCACGTACTCCTTGCGCTGGGCCTTGTGGGGCAGCGTCGGATAGTCGCCCTTGCCGCCGTAGGAGCCCCGGCCCAGGATCGGCCGCTCGCTGGTGTGGGCCCGTTCCAGCACCTCGCCGAACGCCAGCGAGACTTCGGGGTGGGCGGCGGACACCACGCGCTGTTCCGCCACCGCCAGATCGCCCTGTGGAACCTCCACCATCCGGGAAGCCAACTCCAGAAGCTGGTTCCTGGCGTCTTCCGCGGCGATCTTCACCGCCATGCCGGTGTAGAAGGTCACACGGCTCGAGAACGTGCCGCGGTCGTAGGGGGTCGTGCCCGTGTCGGCGCTGGCGATGCCCACCGCCTCCACCGGAAGCCCAAGCACCTCGGCGGCGATCTGGCACATGACCACAGACATGCCCTGGCCGATCTCGGAGGCGCCCACCAGCACCTGGGCGCTGCCGTCCTCGTTGAACTGGACGTAGGCGCTGGAGATGCTCGAATGGGTGGTGGGGGACTTGGCGATGACCGCGAGGCCCCGGCCCACGTTGGCGGGCTTGGGCTCGCCCCAGCCTATTTCCTTGGCCACGCTTTCGAGACACTCCCTGAGGCCGATGCTCTGCACCACGTCGTCGATGGAGTTGATGTCGCCTTCCTCGAGGATGTTCTTGAGCCGCAGCTCCAGCGGGTCCATGCCCAGGCGCTCGGCGATCATGTCCATTTGCGACTCGATGGCGAAGGCGCCCTCGGGCACGCCCAGACCGCGCAACTGGGTGCCGCGCATCTTGTTGGTGTAGACGAGGGTGGACGAAATCCGGAGGTCGTGGACCCGGTAGGGGCCGTTGCCGTCCTTCATGGCGCGGTTGCTGGGGGGCAACCCCTCGGCGTGGGCGCCGGTGTCCCACAGGAAGTCGATGTCCCGGGCCGTCAGCGTCCCGTCCTTCGTGACTCCTGTCTTGACCGTCACCGTGGCCGGGGTCGAGCCGGCCGCGGCGGTGAACTCTTCCGCCCGGGTCATCACGATCTTCACGGGCTTGCGGCTGTGCATGGACAGCGCCACCGCCACGGGCTCCAGCCGCGGCTCGATCTTGCCGCCGAAGCCGCCGCCCACCTTGGTGTTGATCACCCGCATGCGGCTTTCCGGAATGGCGAACAGTCCGGCCAGCAGGGTCCGGAGCTGGAATACCTCCTGGCTGCAGGTCCACACCGTCACCGCGTTGCCCCGGGCCGCGGCCAGGGTGGCGTGGGGTTCCATGTAGGCGTGATGGATCTGGCTGGCGTGGAAGGTGTCCTCGAAAACGTAGTCCGCCCGTGCCAGCGCCGCGTCCACGTCGCCGCGATGGTGGGAGGCCTGGTGGATGATGTTGGTCCCGTGGACGGGGTTCCACGAGGCCAGGTACACCGAACGGGCCGGCCCCAGCTCCTCGTGGACCAGGGGCGCCCCGTCCCGCGCGGCCTCCGCGGCGGTGAAGACCGCCGGCAGCTCCTCGTAGTCCACGTCGACAAGGGAAAGCGCCGCCAGCGCCCGTTCCTCGTCCGGCGCCGCCGCCGCGGCCACGGGCTCGCCCACGTAGCGCACCTTCTCGACCGCGAAGATCTGTTCGTCCTCGATGGCGTAGCCGTAGCGCCGTTCCGGTACGTCCCGCGCCGTGATCACGGTGACGCCCGGGAGTGCCCGGGCCTTCTCCACGTCGATGGACCGGATCCTCGCGTGCGGCAGCGGGCTGCGCAGGATCTTGCCCCACAGCATCCCGGGCTGGGTCACGTCCGGCCCGTAGATGGCTTGCCCCGAGATCATCTCGGCCCCGTCCGGACGCACCACCGAAGTGCCGATTACGCGATAGTCGTCTGCCATGCCATTCGCTCCGTCGGCTCAATACAGCCCATATGGCAGAGGGGGTCAAGCTCAAACGCCTGGCCGTTCGCATGACGGGCCCGTCCGTAGTGCCGGCAAGTCCGGCGACGGAAGTCCCCGGTTGGGCAGGCTTGACACCGACCGCGCAGGAATCCATTTTAGGGGCATGCCCGTCATCGACGCAGACGCCCACGTGGACGAGACCGAGGATACTTGGGCCTACATCGACGAGTCCTGCAAGCAATACACCCCGGTCACGGTGATGCAGGATCCCGCCAGCTCGGGCGGCACGCAGCCCCAGGGCTACAACCGCTACTGGTGCGTGGACGGCCGTTTCCTGGTGCGGCGCATCCGGGACGACAAGCGCACGGAGACGACGGTGGAGACCCGCGAGCTGCTGGACGTGCGGGCGCGGCTGCGGCACATGGACGAGCTTGGCATCGACGTCCAGGTGTGTTACCCGACCACGTTCCTGCTGCGCTGGAGTCCCCGGGACGACATCGAGCACGCGTTGCGCAAGGCCTACAACCGCTGGATGGCGGACCGGTGGAAGCTCAGCGACAACCGCCTGCGCTGGGTCTGCCTGCTGCCCATGGGCGACATCGACGAGGCGGTGAAGGAGATGCGCTTCGCCCGCGACAACGGCGCCTGCGGGTGGATGAAAAAGGGGATCGAGTGCGGTAACCGACGCGCGGGCGATCCCTACTTCTTTCCGCTCTACCGGGAGTCGGAGGCCCTGGACATGGCCGTGTGCATCCACACCGGCACCGGCGATCCGGCGCTTACCGACGCCGACGCCACGATCCTGAGCCTCCACAACATCACCACGCCCGTCATCGACGCCTTCACCTCGCTGGTCATGGCGGAGGTGCCGGCGAAATTTCCCAAGCTGAGGGTCGGGTTCATCGAGGCCATGTCCTCGTGGGTTCCGTTCGCGTTGTCGGAGCTGAGGGCACGCCACGAGCGTTCCCGCTGGATGTTCTCGTTCGACATGAACAAGAACCTGCTCAAGGAGTCCCGTTTCTACGTGGCGTGCCAGACGGTGGAGGACCTGCCCTACATCATCCAGCACTGCGGCGAGGACAATCTCGTGGCCGGAACCGACTACAGCCACGCGGATCAGTCCGCCGAGATCCGCACCTTGAGCGTGTTGAGGGAGATGGGCGAGGAAGGCTTCATCACCGGCCGTCAGGCCGAGAAGATCCTGCAGGACAATCCGGCGGCCCTGTACGGCATTTCGTAAACGGTTCCCTTGGCCGCCGGATACGAGAGCCGCGGCTGCATCGACGAGAGCGGCTCCGTTAGCCTGAGAACGAAACGCCGGGAGGTTCAATCCGTGCCGATTCTGCAACGCGATGACGTAGAGATCTACTACGAGGTGGCCGGCGAGGGCCGCCCCTTCGTCTTCATCAGCGAGACCGCCTGCGATGGCGAGGTGTGGAAGATGTACCCGGTGCCCGAGTTTTCACGGGACCACCAGTGCATCACCTTCGACTACCGCGGCACCGGCCGCTCCGGCAAGCCGTCCATCCCCTACACCACCGACATGTTCGCCGAGGACGTGGCCGCCGTCATGGACCACGTGGGGGCGAGCGATGCCGTTGTCTGCGGGCACTCCATGGGCGGCCGGGTGGCGCAGCTCCTGGCACTGGATCACCCGGGGAAGGTGAGCAGGCTGATCCTGGCGTCCAGCGGGGCCTCGTTTCCCGACACCAAGGGAATTCCGCTCAAGCTCGCCACGCAGATGGTGGAGATGGGGTACGAGCGCTACGTGAGCGAGAGCTCGGTGGCCGTGGGTTTTACCGAGGCGTTCGCCAAGCAGCACCCCGAACGGATCCAGCGTTACCTGGACGTGCGCATGGCCAACCCGTGTCCGCCGGAGTTCTACCTCCGCCACGTCATCGCCCGCCAGCAACACGACACCAGCCACCGGCTCAAGGATATCACGGTGCCGGCGCTGATCCTGGTGGGGGAAGACGACCGCAGCGTCACCAGCGACATGGACCACCGGACCTCCGCCGACATCCTGGCCAACGGGATCCCCGGCGCCCGCCTGGTGATCCTTCCCGGCGAGCGGCACAGCTATTTCTTCGCCAACCCGGACGCGTCCTTCAAGGCCATCCGGGACTTCCTGTAGAACGAGCTGTTTCAACCTTTCCAACCATCCAGGAGGAGCCTCATGGCGGAATTCACCGTAGCGCAGTTCAGGGACGTGTCCGGGGGTCTGCAGGAGGGCCAGTTCGCGGTGGGCGAACGGAAGAAGGCCGGCAGCCTGGTGGATCTGGATCCCACCTACAAGCAACTGCTGGACATGCCGATCACGGTCACTCTGGGTCTGACGGGGCCGGACGGCAGGGTCAATCTCACGCCCATGTGGTTCGATTACGACGGCGACAAGGTGCTGGTGAACACGGCCTCGCACCGGGCCAAGTGCGGCTGGATCCGCAAGAACCCCCGTCTCACGATGCTGCTCGTGAACCCACAGAACCCCTACCACTGGATGAGCATCAAGGCCACGGTGGTGAACGAGATCCGGGAGGGTGAGCCGGGCGGCGAGAGGGCCGCCGAGCACATCGACCGCATGTGGACCAAGTACACCGGGCAGGAGCCGCCCTACGGGCTGAGGGATCCCGTCATCGACGAGAAGCGCGTGCTGTTCGAGTGCCGCGTGGACCGGGTGGCTACGTTCGGGAAACCGTAGCGGCGCGGACCGGTCCTATTCCCTCGGCGGGAACTCGAAGGTGACCTTGCCGGCGTCGTCGGTCGTGAGCCAGGCGGCGAACGAGCGGCCGGATTTGGACGAGACGAAGTTGGGCAGGAGATCGGTCCTGCCCTCGGCCAGGAGCTTGGCCATCTGGGCGCGCTCCAGCGGCTGCTCCAGGATCACCTGGCCGGCCTTGAAGCGGCACGGTTTTGTCTCCGCCTGGAACTTCTCGCACACGTACTGCGAGTCCCACTCGAACACCCGGGCGCCGCAGCGGGGGCACTTGCCCAGCGGCTCCTGACCCGAGAAGTCCGCCTTCACCGCCGCCGGCTTGTCGCGAGCGGCCGCCGCCTTTTTTCTGGCGGCGGGCCGGGGCTCGAACTCGAACCCCACCTTGCCCTCCTGCATCACCAGGAACGCCTTGAAGCGGCGGCCGGTGCGGGACGACACGAAGCCCGGCAACAGGTCGGTCTTGCCCTCGCTCAACAGCTTGACCATCTGCTCCCGCGGCACCTCTTGCCGGAGGATGATCCTGCCGGAGCTGAACTCGCACGTGCGCTCGTCGCCCACGGCCTTCTCGCACACGTAGCGCATGGGCAGCTCGAACACGCCTCCGCCACAACGGGGGCACTGGCCCAGGGGTTCCTGGCCGGTGAAGTTGGCGCCGGGCTCGGCTTCGCCGTCGCCGTTGCCGGACTCGTTGCCGAAGTCGAACGCGATCCTGTAATCGGGCGACAGTTTCAGCACGGCGGCGAACGGCCGTCCCTGGCGGCTGCGGAATCCTTGCAGCGGGCCGAGCTGCCCTTTCTCGATCAGCGTCGCGATCTCCTCCGCGCCGAGCAGCCGTCCCGCCAGGATCTTGGGCAGGCTTACGTCGCAGTTCACGCACTGATAGTTCCGGTACCGTTCGCGTACCTCGCCCTTGCACTTGGGGCAGGGAGCCGAGAGGGTGCCGAAGTCGCCGGGGATGGTGTCGTGCTCGTATTGCCGCGCCCGGTCCACGATCTGGCGGGTCATCAGTGCGATCTCGCCCATGAACTCGTCACGGCTCTTCTTGCCTCCCTGCATCTGGAAGAGCTGGTATTCCCAGTTGCCGGTGAGCTCGGGCCGGGTGAGCTCCCGGACGCCCAGTCCGTTGAGCAGCTCCATGAGCATGAAGGCCTTGGAAGTGGCGTGAAGCTCCTTGCCTTCCCGGATGACGTAGTCCTCGTCGAGCAGTCCCTCGATGATCGACGCCCGGGTGGCGGAGGTGCCGAGCCCCTTGCCCGCCATGGCCGCGCGCAGGTCCTCGTCGGTCACCAGCCGGCCCGCGCCTTCCATGGCGCCCAGGAGCGTGGCTTCGGTGAACCGCGCCGGCGGCCGGGTCTCGTTCGGCTTGACCTCGACGTCGCCGGTCTCGATCGGGACGGGGTCCGGCACGGAGGCCGCGGTGGATTCGAGCGCGTCCGGTGCCGGGGCCTTCAGGGGCGCCAGCGTCTCGTCGCCCTGCTTGTCCCTGCCGTGGACTTCCAACCAGCCCGCCTTGACCATGACCTTGCCCACGGTCTTGAAGGGCTCGTCTTCCACCCGGGTGACGCGGGTCGTCTCCAGGAACTCGGCGGCCGGGTAGAAGATCGCCAGGAAGCGCCGGGCAACCAGGTCGTAGATCCTCTGCTCGATGTCGTTGAGGCGCTTGGGCGCCTCGGTAGTGGGGATGATGGCGAAGTGGTCCGATACCTTGGCGTCGTTGAAGATGCGCTTGTCGGGCCTGACCCAGCCGTTCTCCAGGATGGTGCCGGCGAACCGGGCGTAGTCCGTGCCCCCGAGCATCCGGAGGGAGTCCTTGACCGTGTTCACGTAGTCTTCCGGCAGCGCCCTCGAATCCGTGCGCGGGTAGGTCAGCACCTTGTGGCGCTCGTACAACGCTTGGGCGATCTGCACGGTGCGGTTTGCGCTCAGGCCGAAGCGGGCGTTGGCCTCCCGCTGCAGGCTCGTGAGGTCGAACAGGGGCGGCGGCGCCTGACGGGTGGGCTTGCTCTCCTCGGTGGCGGTGCCGGCCTTGCCCAGGCACTTCTCGCGGATGGCCTCGGCCTTGGCCTCCTCCCAGATCCGCTCGGCGCGGGCGTTGGGCTCGCTGTCCTTCTTCCGGAACCCCTCGTCGAACCAGCGCCCCTGGTACTCGCCCCCCTCCGAACGGAAGGTCGCCGTTACCTCCCAGTAGGGATCGGGCTTGAAGTCCCGGATGGCCGCCTCGCGCTCAACCACGATGGCCAGCGTGGGCGTCTGCACCCGGCCCACGGTGGTCTTGTAGAACCCGCCGGGCTTGGAGTTGAACGCGGTCATGGCTCGGGTGCCGTTGATGCCCACCAGCCAGTCGGCCTCGGAGCGGCTCAGGGCCGCATCCGCCAACGGCTGCATCTCTTCGTCCTCCCGCAGCTCCACGAACCCGTTGCGGATGGCGGCGGGGGTCATGGACTGGAGCCACAGCCGTTTGACGGGCTTCTTCGCCTTGGCGTGGCGGACGATGTTGCGGAAGATCAGTTCGCCTTCCCGTCCGGCGTCGCAGGCGTTCACCAGGGCGTCCACGTCCTTGCGCTTGATGAGCTTGACCAGCGTCTTGAGCCTGGAGGCGGTCTTCTGGATCGGCTTGAGGTCGAAGTAGGGCGGTATCACCGGCAGATTGGCGAAGCTCCACTTGCCCCGCTTGGCCTCGACTCCCTCCGGCGGGGTCTGCTCCAGCAGGTGGCCCACGGCCGATGACAGCACGTACTCGTCGCTCTCGTAGTAGTCCTGGTGCCGCTTGAAGCCGCCCAGGGCCCTGGCCACGTCCGCGGCCACCGACGGTTTCTCCGCGATGATCAGTGCCTTACCCATGTTGATGTCTCGACTCGGCGGAAATCCGCAAGGCCACGCCGTCCGTTCCCTCCATGCGGCCAGCGTAGCGTGTGAGCGTGTGAACAGTGCATATGTCTGAAATAGAGGATACCTGTCAAGACGCCTGAGGCAAGCCGTTCGCGGTGCGGGGTCAATCCATGTAATAAGGGGACAGTTGATCCCGCGGAGAAGCGAGGGGCCGGATTTCCGGCCGCTCGAGGAGGAGAGAACCCATGCCCAACGTGAAACTGTCCACCGGCGTCGACCTCTATTACGAGACCCACGGACAGGGCGAGGCCCTGATCTTCGTGCCCTCCACCGCCTATTCCGGCGAGGTCTGGAAGCCCTCGCAGATGCCGCTGGCCGACTCCCTGAACCTCATCTTTCACGATCCGCGAGGTTGCGGGCGGTCGGTGGCGCAGCAGAGCGTCTACACCATCGAGCTCATGGCCATGGACATCGTGGCGCTGATGGACCATATCGGTTGCGCTTCGGCCCACTTCATCGGCCACTCCATGGGCGGCCGCATCGCGTTGTCGCTGGCGCAGAACTTTCCCGGCCGCATCAAGAGCCTGATCATGGCGGCCGCGGGCTCCGGCACCGCGGGCCGCGCCGGCCCGGACTGCGTTCCGGGCCTGCCGCACCAGCTCGTCTACGAGCTGGTGGAGATGGGCTTCGAAAAGTTCGTCCGCGACGAGATCGTGGACTCCGACACCTTCTTCACCGCGGACTACCGGGCCAGCCATGGCGACGAGGTGGAAGCATTCTACAAGCTCGCCTGGGAGACCCACGCCAGGCTGCCGGAGTTCGTCCACCTGGTCATGGCGCGCCACAGTTTCGAGGGCACGCACCGTCTCCAGGACGTAAAGTGCCCGACCATGGTGCTCATCGGCGACGGCGACACCGTGGGGAGCAACCACGTGGCCCAGGCCCAGGTGCTGGCGGACCGCATCCCCGGCGCCGAGCTGAAGGTCCTGGAAGGACAGACCCACGGGTTCTTCTGGCAGGACCCGGAACTCACCAACGACGTGATCCTGTCCTGGGTGCGGCGCCACGGTTGATGGCGCCATCGGTCACGCCCCATCGGTAACGACTCCGAGCCGGACCGCCGAACCTTCATGCCGGATCAGGCTGCCAAGCCGAGTTTCTGGACGCGCACGTTCATCCTGTTGAGCGCGTCGCAGTTCCTGGCCTACGGGCATCACGCGGTGCTGACGCCCACGCTGCCCCTGTACCTGGACCACCTGGGCAGTTCGCCGTTCATGGTCGGGCTGCTGTTGGCCTGCTTCAGCGCCACCAGCGTGGTGATCCGCCCGCTGGTGGGCACCTGGGTGGATTCCGGGGGCGAGATCCGGGTGCTCACCCTGAGCTGCATCGGTCTTTGCCTGACCGTGCTGATCTTCGTCGTCCCCAACGTCGAAGGCGCCTTCACGGCCAACATCCTCCGGGGTTTCTGCTGGGCCGGGATCAACACCAGCGGCTACGCGTTCCTGGCCGCGGTGGTTCCCACGGACCGGCGCGGCGAAGCCAGCGGCTACTACTCCGGGATTCAGAGCAGCGCCTCATTGTTCTTTCCGCCGGCGGCGTTGTGGATCATCGGTCTCCCCGCGGCCGGCTATGCCGCGGTGTTCTTCGTGTCCAGCGCGGCGGCGGTGCTGGCGGCCGTGCTGGCCCAGGTATGCGGCCGGGGCGTGCGCCGGGACCCCGCTCCGGCCGCTCCGGCGGCGCCGGGCGCCCGAAGCCCCCGCGCCGTGGGGAAGACCTACTTCGACCGCGGAATCCTCTTCACGGCCCTGCTGCTCTTCTGCATGAACCTGCCCTGGTCGGGCCTCAACTCCTTCATCGTCCTCTACGCCCGGGAGGTGGGCATCGAGAACCTCGGCTGGTACTTCGTGGCCATCGGACTGGCCAGCGTCGTGGGCAGGCCCCTTCTCGGCCGCGTGTCGGACCGGGTCGGCCGCGCCCCCGCGGTGGCGGCGTCGTACGTGCTGGAGATCGCCGGAATCGCGTTGGTGCTGCTGGCCTCCGACGTCGTCGTGATGATGATCGCCGGAGCCCTGTATTTCTTCGGCTACGCCCTTGGGGTCTCGACCACTCTGGCCCTGGCCATGGAGCGAGGCGACCCCAAGCGCCGCGGCGTCACCATGGCGACCTTCTCCATGGCATTTCCGCTGGGGTCGGGGTTGGGATCGGCCGTATCGGGCGGCGTCATTGCCTTGGCCGGCTATCGCGGCATGTACATGAGCCTGATCGGGGTGCTGGGGTTGGGGCTGCTGCTGTCCCTGTTCAATCGGGCGGGTCTGAGCGCGCCGGCGCGCCCGGCTGCGTGACGCGAAGGCTTTTTTCATAGGGCGCGGCTTGTGTTAGCCTTTCGGCTGGTTTATGAGGGCTATCTTTACGCAAACTAACTTGGCGAAGGAGGTATTCATGTTTTCAGAGGCATTCAAGAGAAAGAGCCGGCTGCTTCGAGTCTTCGGCGGTCTCTTCGCCGCCGTGGTGGCGGTGTCGCTGCTGGTCCCCTCGAGTGCGTGGGCGCAGCGCTCGGACGCGGAACTGAAGAAGCTCTTCGAGTCCAAGCCGGTGAACATCATCGTCGGCTCGGCCCCGGGCGGCGGATACGACACGTTTTCCCGGCTGGTGGCCCGTTTCGTGGCCAGGTATCTGCCGGGCAACCCGTCCTTCATCGTCCGGAACGTTCCGGGAGCGGGTCAGTTGCGCGGCCTGCGCCGGGCCATGAAGGCCAAGCCGGACGGTATGACCCTGGGTCTGCTGCATCCTCGTTTCGTCCAGCGCGAGTTGGCGGGCAAGGACGTGCCGGACTTCGATCTCAAGACCGTGCGCGTGCTGGGAAGCCCCAGCGCGGGCGAGGTGCCCCGCATCTGGTGCGTGCGGCGCAGCATCGGCAGCACGTACGCCGACCTGGTGAAGCGCGGCACGCCCGTGACCAACGGCGGCAACGCCCCGGGCGCGGCCTTCGGCATCGGCCCCCAGTTCGTGCAGGAGTTGGGCGGGCCCATCAAGATGGTCTACGGCTATGGCGGCACCTCCGAGATCATGGCCGCCTTCGATCGTGACGAGATGGAAGGCGTCGACCGTTGCGTGGAGGAGAACGTGCCGCGGCTGTTCCCGAAGTGGATCACCGACAAGAAGGTGGCGCCCATCTTCTGGTGGGAAAAGGAGCCTTCCAAGGACTGGATCGGCAAGCTCGGAGCCACCAGGGTTCCGCACCTCTTCGAGGTGGTGAAGGCCACCAAGGAGCAGGAGAACGCCTTTCTCGTGGCCCAGAGGTTCAACTCGTTCAGCCGGATCTACGTGCTTCAGCCGAAGGTCCCGAACGACGTCTACAACGTCTGGAAGAAGGCTTTCGAGTCCACCACGAAGGACGCCGATTTCCTGAAGGCGGCAGGGGTCGCGGGCTACGAGGTCGCGCTGGGCACGGCGGAAGACTTCAACGACGGGCTCAAGCGCTACCAGTCGCTCACGCCGAACGGCGAGAAGCTGCTCAAGACGCTGATGGGCATCGAATAGGGTAGGGGCGACCGGTCGCCCCTACCGGGGTCTGCCGCAGCGCAGGCTCCCGCAGGGTTGGAAACGAAACGGCCATCCGTCACTTGGCGGATGGCCGTTTTGCGTGGGTCATCCCCAGAACAGCCTGAGCAGCGGCGGGTCGTGCCAGGTGGCGTTCAGGAAGTTGTCGTAGACGCCCACGATCAACGCCAGGAACAGGAGGCCCAGGATGGCGGACCAGATCCATCCGGCGCGGCTGTAGACCAGGGTGTAGAGGAAGACCCCCAGCGGGAGGGCGATGTGGAAGCCTACCAGCCAGATCGCGGCGTAAAGTCCCACGATGAAGAGGCAGATGCGGACGAATCGTATGCGTTCGCCCCGGGGATCGGCGCCGGTGCGAAAGCCCAGGTCCATGATCATATCGGACGAGGTTTCCCGCGTGCTGCGGACCAGGACGATCAGACGCGCGAACCAGAACGGCGTGCCTATCGCGATGGCGATGCGCGGCATCAGGGCCGAGCCCTCGGGCCAGCCGAAGGACTCGATGAACATGTAGAGGAAGAGCGCGCCGACGATGGCCAGCAGGATGATTTCCCCCACCACCTCCATCGAGAAGCCGCGCCGCGCGGTCCCCGCCGGATCGTTGCCCGGGCTCATGTTCTCGCCGCCGTCCATCAGTCGTCTTCCAGCTCCGGTTCCCGCGTCTCGCCCGTCGACTCCTCCGCGGCTCGCTTGGCGCCCTGCTGCATGCGCAGGCTCACCACCATCACCGCGATCATGATCACGACGATGGACAGGAACTGCGGGCGCGCGAACATGGACCAGCCGTAGCTGTTGGCCGAGAGCCAGAGGTACTTCTCCACGATGTCGGCGAGCACCACGGCGATGAGGATCGGCGGGCGCGGCCAGCCGTAGCGTTTCATGAACAGGCCGAGCACGCCGAAGGCCAGCACCAGGCCCAGGTCCTCCATGGAGTAGGTGGCCTGGAATGCCGCCAGGGTCACCAGGCCGATGATGATGGGCGCGAGGATGTTGGGGGAGATGGCCGCGACGCGGGTGAGGTAGGGCGCGAAATAGAGCATGATGGGCACGACGATGACGTTGCCCAGCACGATGGTGTAGACCAGGCTGACGGTCAGGTCGAGGTTCTCGGTGAGCATCGCCGGGCCCGGCTGCACCCCCGACAGCACCAGGATCGCCAGCAGGATGGCCATGCCGCCGCTGCCCGGTATCCCGAACACCACCGTGGGGATCAGCACGCCCCCATCCACCGAGTTGTTGGCCGAGTCCGCGGCGATCACCCCGCGCACGTCGCCCTTGCCGAAGCTCTCCATGGCGCCCTTCTCGGTATGCCGGGCCTGGGCGTAGGCGATCCAGTGAGCCCCGGAGGAGCCGATGCCCGGCATCATCCCCACGAAGGTGCCGATGAGCGACGAGCGCACCAGCAGCCACTTGTTGTTGAGGGCTTCCTTCATGCCCTTGTAGACGTCCTTGTCCGCCTCCTTCAGCATGGTCTCCAGGCGTTCCCGGGCGATGGGCGTGTTGGACACCACCAGGTCCACCACCTCGGGCAGGGCGAACAGCCCGATGACCACCGGAGCCAGGGGGATGCCGTCCCAGAGGTAGTCGATGCCGAAGGTGGTGCGGGTGTTGCCGCCGATGACGGAGAAGCCGATCATGGAGATGGCGAGCCCGAAGCAGGCCGTGAGCATACCCTTGACGAAGGCGCCGGAGCTGACGATGGCCACGCACATGAGGCCCAGCAGGGACAGCAGGAAGAACTCGGCGGCGCCGAACAGCCTCAGCAGCTCACGGGAGATGGGCAACGCCAGCAAGAGCGCCAGCGCGCCGATGATGCCGCCCACCAGCGTGCACATGTAGCTGGCGCCCAGGGCCACGCCCGCCAGGCCCTGGCGGGCCAGCGGGTAGCCGTCGAGGATCGTCGCCTGGGCCGAACGGGCGCCGGGGATGCCCATGAGGATGGAGGGGACCGGCTCGGTGATGTCGCTGGCCGCCAGGAAGAAGACCACCGCGGTCACCGTGATCCACGGGTCCACGTACCCGGCGAACCCCAGCAGCACCACGGCGACCGGCAGGTTCCCCCCGGGCATCAGGCCCGAAACCAGCGCGATGGGCAGCATCAGCAGTATCGCCAGCAGCGGCCCGAGGGAAAAGAGCTTCTGCGCGGCCTCTATGGAAGCTTCCCACATGTGATCCTCATGAAGTCTCGTTCAGGCGGTCCTGAATGCCTGAAATGCGAAGTGCTGACTTGCCATGACCGGCGTGTGGTGTCAACTTCCGCGTCTCTCAGTCCGCCGTCCAGAGCTCGTAGCAGGTCGCCGCGCAAGCCCTGGACAGGAACAGCCCGCCGCCCAGGTTCACGAAGTGCCTGCCGAGACGCTTGCGGTACCACTTTCCCTTGCGCAGGTAGACGTCGGTGTCGGTGCGCTCGGGGATGCAGTTCTCCCTGGCGTCGCGGCGGGTAAGCACCTCCAGGTAGAGGGCCTGCGAGCACGACTCGGCGAGGTTGTCGATGGCGGCCTTGCACTCCGCGTCGCTCAGGTACTGGAGCACCCCCTGACACACCACCAGGTCGAAGGGCTCCGGGGCGTGGTAGTCGACGATGGAGCCCTTTTCCCATGAGAACTCTCCGCAAAGATAATCGCTCGTCTCCAGCCCGTGGTAACGTACCTCGGGGCGCAGGTCCTTGAGCGCGGTCCGCCAGTGTCCGAGGCCGCAGCCGGCGTCCAGTACGGTCTGCACCTCCAGCTCCAGGTAGTCCAGATAGGCGAGCACGAAGCGGACGATCACGGGGGTGTACTCCTCCATGAAGGTGCGGGTCTCGTCGTTCCGGTACCACCGATCGTAGTACGCCTGGTCGAACTTGAAATGCTTCATGATCCCACCGGGACCGGACGTGGCGCGCCCCCCGCGGTCCGGCGTTCGCTTTTTCCCTTCATCCGGGATAGGCCCTGTAACATCGGCATGATTCCGGCACCGCCAGGCGGATGCCGACCCTCCGTGCCCGCCCGCTGTTCCCGGGAAAGAGATGTCCTTCGAGCTGCTCGCCCTCCTCACCGCGTTTTCCTACGCCACGTCGAACATCGCGGCCCGATGGGGACTGCGCTACTCCACGCCCAACACCGCCGTGCTCTTCTCGCTGGCCATGCACGCCGTGGGGCTGTCGTCGGTGGTCCTTTTCACCCAGGGCATCCCCACCGTTCCCCGCGCGGCGCTCTATCTTGTGGTCGTCACCGGCGTGCTGCAGACGATACTGCGGTCGTGCCACTACCTGGCCATCTCCAAGGTGGGTGTATCCCGCGCCGTCACCCTGCGCAATACGCACCCCATGCTTACCGTGCTGATCGGCGTCACCGTGCTGGGCGAGCAGACCAACGCCCTCAATCTGGCCGGGGTGGTGCTGATCGTCGGCGGCACCGCTCTCACCTCGTGGAGAATGGACGAACAGATCCCTGACTTCCGTCGCTGGTACCTGGTGCTGCCGGTGGCGACCTCCGTGATGACCTCCACGGTGCACCCGATCCGGCGCTACGCCATGCTCATGGCCGACGAGCCGTTCTACTTCGCGGCGCTGGTAGGGATCGTCTCGTTGGGCTGCTTCATGACCTATCTGGCTTTGCCGCTGCCCCGGGACCCCATCGTGTGGCACCGGAAGGCGTTGCTCCCCTTCGCCATCTCCGGGGCGGGCGAGACCATGGCGATCCTGCTGCTGTTCTTCGCCCTGGCGTCGGGTCCGACCGTGATCGTCTCTCCCATCACCGCCACCTCGCCGGTATGGACCGTGCTGTTGGCCAGCATCATTCTGCGCCGCATCGAGAACACCACGCCGGCGGTGGTCTTCGGCACACTGCTGGTGGTGTCGGGCGCCATCTGCGTGACCCTCGGCAGGCACTGGTAGGAGAGGAGGATGAAGAAGCTGCTCGTCTGCCAACATGTTCCGTTCGAGATCCTGGGCACGCTGAACCCCATGCTTCGGGCGGCCGGTTTCAGGATGCGTTACGTGAACTTCGGCCGCCATCCCGATGCCCGGCCCGACCTCGACGGGTACGGCGGGCTGGTCATTCTCGGCGGACCCATGAGCGCCTACGAGGTGGAACACGGGCATCTGGCCACGGAGGTGGCCCTGATCCGCGAGGCCCTCGACAGGGATCTGCCGGTGTTGGGGATCTGCCTTGGCGCCCAGCTCATCGCCAAGGCGCTCGGCGCCCACGTCAAGCCCAACAGGAAGCCCGAGATCGGCTGGTACGGCGTTTCGGTGACGGAGGAAGGCAGGAGAGACCCGCTGTTCTCCCGCTTCAGGGAGACCGAGACGCTGTTTCAGTGGCACGCGGACACGTTCCACATGCCCAGGAAGGCGGTCCGTCTGGCGACGTCGCCCGGCTGCCGCAACCAGGCTTTTCGTTTCGGCGACCGGGTCTACGGCTTCCAGTTCCACCTGGAGGTGGACGAGCCGCTGATCGAGCGCTGGCTCAACGTCCCGTTGCACAAGGCCGAGTTGAAAAGCCTCGGGCCGGGCATCACCGCGGAGCGGATCCGGCGGGAAACCCCGGTCCACTTCCGGCGGCTCCGGTATCTGAGCGGACAGGCCTTCGGCGGTTTCATCCGTCTCCTCGGCGTGCCCCGCCGGGCCGTGGTGCTGGCCTCGCGTTGATTGGCGCCGGCTACCATCGCGCCGGTCACACGGCGGCCAGGTGTCCGGTCTTGCTGAAAAAGATGCAGCCCGCCCGGCTGCGTGGCGCATGGGAACTGCCCGGAGGGTTCCGGAGCCAGGTCCCCTTGCGGTAGACGCCGTCATTGTCCTCGAGAACGCCCTCGAGCACCCAGAGTTCCTCGCCCCCGGGATGATGGTGCCGTTCCAGCAGCGCCCCCGGGTCGAGTCTCGCGAGCATGACGGACTCCCTCCCGTCGGCGTGGAGCGGCATCACGAGAAAGCCTCGTTCGCTTCCGGGGGACCATGGCGCGCCCGCGGTATCGATTCGCACGAACCGCCGGTCCTCCGGGGCCATCTGGCGGAGCTTCACGAACAGGGTGCAGCCGCCGCGGCTGTGGGGCCGGTGACTGGAGCCCGGCGGGTTCCTCACGTAGGTCCCGGCCGGGTAGTCCCCGTGCTCGTCGGAGAACACGCCCTCGAGCACCAGGAACTCCTCGCCGAGCCCGTGGGAGTGTTCCGCGAAGCGGCTTCCCGGGGCGTAGCGGACGATGCTGGTGGCCCGCGCCACCTCCTCGCCGTCCCGCTCCAGCATGCGCCGCCGGACCCCGGGCAGCGGGGAGTCCATCCAGGGCATCTCCTCCGTGTCGACGACCACGCGCCGGGATATGTCCGTGTTCAAGAGCATGCGGGCGCTTTCCGCGGGGCCGGCCGCTAGTGTGGTGGTCATACTAGTTGACCTGCCCTGCCGGCTCATATTAACTTTCGTGGCGCATAGAGACAACGACGGCACGTCAGGACCGCGCGACGGTACAGGAGAAACCAATGGCCAAAGCCAAGGTGTTCATATTCGCTCCCAACGACGAAAAGGGCGACTCCCACAGGAAGCTCGAGGACAACGGTTGCGAGCTGGTCCTGGGCAAGGCCGGCTGGCACAACCCCCAGGGAGACAACGAGGCGGAGATGGTCTCGATGGCCCAGGGCGCCCATGCGCTGGTGGGGACCTCCATCCGAAGCTCTCCCATCAGCCAGGAGATCATGAAGGCCTCGAAGGATCTCCGGGTGGTGGCCAAGTACACCATCGGCGTGGACGACGTGGACGTGGATGCGGCCACGGAGATGGGCATCATGGTGTGCCACGCGCCCACGGAGTCCAATTGGGGCGGGGTCGCCGAGGGCACCATCACCGGCATGCTGACCATGCTCAAGCGCACGCGTGAGCGTGACCGTCACCTGAAGAGCGGCGGCGAGTGGCGCGACCTGAGCCACCAGGGAACCTACGTAGGGTCCCGCGAGATGGACGGCTACCCCGGCATCGTGCTGGGCATCATCGGGTTGGGGCGCATCGGCACCCGCGTGGCCAAGCTCATGAAGCCCTGGGGCATGCGGATGATCGCCTGCGATCCCTACGTGCCCGACGAGAAGTTCGCGGAGGCCGGCGTCGAGAAGGTCGACCTGGCGACGCTGCTGCGGGAGTCCGACGTGGTGACCCTCCACGTGGTCCTCACCAAGGAGACCCGCCACATGATGGGCAAGGAGCAGTTCGCCCAGATGAAGAAGGATGCCATCTTCATCAACACCTCCCGCGGTTACTGCGTCAACGAGCCGGAACTGACCGAGGCGCTGGAAAACGACGTCATCTCGGGCGCGGTCCTCGACGTCTTCGAGGACGAACCCCTGTCCATGGAAAGCCCGCTCCGGAAGCTCGGCGACAAGGTGATCATGTCGCCCCACATGGTCTCTTCCAACAAGGGCAGCGGACTCCACCCCGGCGTGGTGTGGGCCACAAGCTCGGTCCTGACCGCGCTCCGCGGCGAGGTCCCCGACAACGTCTACAACAAGGAGGTCATCGAGCAGTGGAAGAGCCGTTTCGGCGGCAAGAGCCTGCTCTGACCCATGCCCGGCGCGCTTTCCGAAACCGGGCTGCAGGCGCTCCACGCCTACTGGCGCGCCGCCAACTACCTTTCCGTCGGGCAGATCTATCTTCTCGACAACCCCCTGCTGAAGGAGCCGCTGGCCACCGCCCACGTCAAGCCGCGGCTCCTCGGCCACTGGGGCACCACCCCCGGGCTGAACTTCATCTACGCGCACCTGAACCGCGTCATCCGGGAGCGGGACCTGGACGTCGTCTACGTCGCCGGTCCGGGCCACGGCGGCCCCGGACTCGTGGCCAACACCTACCTGGAAGGGACCTACAGCGAGGTCTATCCCAACGTGTCCCGGGACGAGGCGGGGATGCGGCTGCTGTTCAAGCAGTTCTCGTTTCCCGGCGGCATCCCCAGCCACGTAGCCCCCGAGACCCCAGGTTCCATCCATGAGGGGGGCGAGCTGGGCTATGCGGTTTCCCACGCCTATGGCGCGGCTCTCGACAACCCGGAGCTGATCGTTGCCTGCGTCGTGGGCGACGGCGAGGCCGAGACCGGTCCGCTGGCGGCGGCCTGGCACTCCAACAAGTTCCTCAACCCGGCGCGGGACGGGGCGGTTCTGCCCATCCTCCATCTGAACGGCTACAAGATCGCCAACCCCACGATTCTCTCACGCATCGGCGGCGACGAGTTGGAGAGCCTGTTCGTGGGCTACGGCTACGAACCGCACTTCGTGGAGGGTTCGGACCCTCTTTCGATGCACCGGCTCATGGCCGAGACCCTGGACACCGTGACGGAAAGAATTCGCGCCATCCAGGAGGAGGCGCGCGCCGCCGGCGCCCTCGCGCGGCCGCGCTGGCCCATGATCATCTTGCGCACCCCCAAGGGCTGGACCGGCCCGAAAGAGGTGGACGGACTCAAGACCGAAGGCTTCTGGCGCTCCCACCAAGTGCCCCTGGCGGAGTTGGCGGCCAAACCGGACCACCTGAGGCTCCTGGAGGAATGGATGAGGAGCTACCGCCCGGAGGAGCTCTTCGACGAGACCGGGCGGCTGGCGCCGGAACTGGCGGCGCTGGCTCCCGAGGGCGTGCGGCGCATGGGTGCCAACCCCCACGCCAACGGCGGGCTCCTGCTCAAGGACCTCAGGATGCCGGACTTCCGCGACTATGCCGTGGATGTGCCGAAGCCCGGCGGGACCGTGGGCGAGGCCACGCGTGTCATGGGACACTTTCTCCGGGACGTCATGGCGCGCAACCTGGAGAACCGGAACTTCCGCGTGTTCGGCCCGGACGAGACCGCGTCGAACCGTCTGGGTGCGGTGTTCGAGGTCACCGACCGCGCCTGGATGGCGGACACCATCCCCGAGGACGACCACCTGGCCTCCGACGGCCGGGTCATGGAGATCCTGAGCGAGCACACCTGCCAGGGCTGGCTCGAAGGATACCTTCTCACGGGGCGGCACGGGATCTTCTCCACCTACGAGGCGTTCGTGCACGTCGTGGATTCCATGTTCAACCAGCACGCCAAGTGGCTCAAGACCACCCGCAACCACGTTCCCTGGCGGCGCCCCATCGCCTCCCTCAACTACCTGCTGTCGTCCCACGTGTGGCGCCAGGACCACAACGGCTTCAGCCACCAGGACCCGGGGTTCATCGATCACGTGGCCAACAAGAAGGCGGACGTCATCCGGGTGTACTTTCCGCCGGACGCCAACACGCTGCTCTCGGTCACGGACCACTGCCTCCGGAGCCGCAACTACGTCAACGTCATCGTCGCGGGCAAGCAGCCCGAGCCCCAGTGGCTGGACATGGACGCGGCGGTCAAGCACTGCACCTCGGGCATCGGCATCTGGGGATGGGCGAGCAGCGACGAGGGCGCCGAGCCGGACGTGGTCATGGCATGTTGCGGCGACGTCCCCACCATCGAGACCCTGGCGGCGGTGGGCCTCCTGCGCGAGCACGTCCCCGACCTGAAGATCCGCGTGGTGAACGTGGTGGACCTGATGAAGCTTCAGCACGCGGAGGACCATCCCCACGGACTGAGCAACCGGGAATTCGACCTTCTCTTCACCACGGACCGGCCCGTGATCTTCGCCTATCACGGCTACCCCTACCTGATCCATCGCCTCACCTACCGGCGCACGAACCACGCCAATCTTCACGTGCACGGCTACAAGGAGGAGGGCGCCACCACCACCCCGTTCGACATGACCGTGCTCAACGAACTGGACCGCTTCCACTTGGTGGAGGCGGTCGTCGACCGGGTCCCCAGGCTGGGAAACATCGCCGCTTACGCCAAGCAGGCGGTGCGCGACAAGCTCATCGACCACCGGCAGCACATCGCCCGCTACGGCGAGGACCTGCCGGAGATCCGCAACTGGACCTGGTCCCGCTGATGGGAGTGGACCCGGGGAATTCCATACTGTCGCTCAACAGCGGCTCCTCTTCCCTCAAGTTCGCGTTCTACGAGGCGGAAACCGCGGGCGAGAGGCTGCTGGCGTCCGGCGCGGCGGAGCGCATCGGCTTGGCGGAGGGGCTGCTCTGGGTGCGCGGTGCGGATGGAGGCCGATCCCTCCTCCTGGAGCGGAAGGAGGACTTCCTCGACCATGAGGCGGCGGTGGACGCGGTCTTCGGCGCGGCCGCCCGGTTGCGCCTGCCGGAGCCCGGCGCCGTCGGGCACCGGGTGGTGCACGGCGGCGCGGACCACTCGGCTCCCGAACGGGTGGACGGGCGCCTGCTGGCGGACCTGCGCGCCCTCGTTCCCTCGGCGCCGCTCCATCTGCCCGGCGCCGTCGCCGGCATCGAGGCCGTGGCGGCGCGTTTCCCTCATCTCCCGCAGGCGGCGTGCTTCGATACGGCCTTCCACCGGCGTATGCCGGAACTGGCCCAGCGTTTCGCGCTGCCCGGCGCCCTATGGGAGGAGGGCGTGCGCCGCTACGGATTCCACGGCCTGTCCTACGAGTATGTCCTGGACGCACTGGGGGACGCGGCGCGCGGCCGGGTCATCGTCGCCCACCTGGGGAACGGCGCCAGCATGGCGGCGGTGCGCGACGGCGCGCCCGTGGACACCACCATGGGCTTCACCCCGGCCGGCGGCCTCATGATGGGAACGCGCAGCGGCGACCTCGACCCCGGCGTCCTCATCCACCTGATGCGCGAACGCGGCTGGGGCGCCGACGAGATCGAGCGGCTGGTGACCCGCGAGGCGGGCCTGCTGGGCGTCTCCGGCCTGAGCCCCGACATGAAGACCCTGCTGGCGGCGCGCGAGCACCCGCAAGCGGCGCTGGCCGTGGACCTCTTCTGCTACCAGGCGCGCAAGCACGTCGGCGCCCTGGCCGCCGTCCTCGACGGCCTCGATACCCTGGTCTTCACCGGCGGCATCGGCGAGCGCGCCGCCCCGGTCCGCCGGCGGATCTGCGAGGGCCTCGCTCATCTCGGCATCGAGATCGACACCGAACGCAACCAAGCCCATGCCGGCACCATCAGCACCCCGCGCAGCCCCTGCACCGTGCGCGTCGTCCCCACCGACGAGGACCTGATGATCGCGCGGCACACGCGCCGGCTTCTTTTCTCAGGGGACTGGTGACTTCAACCAACTCACAACGACTGCGTTGCTCACACTAGCGCGGGAGTTGCGGGGACCTGGAAACGCAACACTACCCGACGAACTCGTCGCGCCAAAGGCGTTGCGCGAATGTCGTTGCCGGCAGGATGTCGATGCCGTCGTCCGTGCGGCGTGCGCGCGGTTCCAGCGAAACCACGATCCGGCGTTGGACGTCGGGATATTCCTCCTTGAGGGTACGCAGCCCCTTGAGGTGGTCGCGGGTGATCCTGGGGCTGGCCTTGGCCTCCACCGCGAGACGCATGTCCCCGAGGATGAAGTCCACCTCGATACCGCTGGGGAGGCGCCAATACGACAGCTCTTCGTCGAGTTCGCGATAGGAGACGAACGCCGACAACTCGTGGAATATCCAGTTCTCGAACGCCTTGCCGTAGAGCTCCGATCCAGGCGTCAACTCGCCCCGCCGCGCAAGGCGGTTCACCACGCCGACGTCGGAGAAGTAGACCTTGGGGGCTGCGATGAGGCGACGCTTCCGACGCCTGCGGTAGGCGGGGAGCCGGCGTGCGAGCAGCGTGTCTTCCAGGATCTCGAAATAGCCCGTGGCCGTGTGGTTGGATACGCCGCATTCACGGGCGACGTTGGAGAAGTTCACCATTTCGCTGTCGCTCAACGCCGCGGCGTCGAGGAAGCCGGAGAAGGCGGGCAGGTTTCGCACGAGGCCTTCCGCTGCCACTTCTTCCTTGAGGTAATCGGCGATGTAGGCGTTGAGAAGGCGGGCGGGCTGCCTGGCCTCGTATATTCTGGGCAGATACCCGTGGTTGAGAATCCGGGGGAGGTCGAACTCGTTTCCCAGTTCGGCTGAGGTCAGGCCGCGCAATTCATACCGCACGGCCCTGCCGCCGAGGAGATTGGCGGCGCCGCGCCGCACCTTTCTGGCGCTTGACCCGCACAAGGCGAAGTTCAGCCGCCGGTTCTCCATCAGCCAGTGGACCTCGTCGAGCAGGGCCGGGACTTTCTGGACCTCGTCGATGACGATTTGACGCCCAGGTACCGGCTCTCCGGACGTGAGCTCCTGGCGCAACAACTCGGGCCGGGTCACATAGCGCCGGTACTCCTCGGTCTTGAGGAGGTCGATCCAGTATCCGTCCGGATAGTATTGTCTCAGGAGGGTGCTTTTGCCGGCTTGTCGCGGTCCCCAGAGGAAGAACGTTTCTGTCCCGGACTCCGGCAACATGAGCAAACGCTGGAACATTAACTTCCAAATATCATGATAAATGGAGGTATACAAGCAAGAATCCTGCGTTGGGGATTGCTGTCCGCGTTCATGGTTGCGGGAAACCTGCAAATCTGGTGCGCCGGTGCTATGCTACCAGTGCACTAGACTCTGGCTGGTCAGTGCATGCGGCGTTAGGGGTGTCTGCTGATGCCCGTGCGCATTCCTCTGCGAACACTTCATCGCGCCGGCCGGCTTGAGACGAATCGGCAATCAGGAACCAACTCCATGGGTAGCCAGGACGTAGAACGCGAAGAGGACGCCGCCGAGCTGCGCTCCTTCATCTCGCACCTGCTGCGGGACGTGCAGGCGCTTGAGCGCATGCTCGCCCAGGGCATGATCGAGTCCGGGGTGCACCGCATCGGCGCGGAGCAGGAGCTGTTCCTGGTGGATGCGGCCCGGCGGCCGGCGATGTTGGCCATGGAGTTGCTGGAGCGGGTGGCGGACTCCCACTACACCACCGAGCTGGGGCTCTTCAACCTGGAGATCAACCTCGATCCGCTGGTATTCGGCGGTGACTGCCTGAGCCGGCTCGAGGAGCAGTTGCAATCCACGTTGCAGCGGCTGAGAGAGGCCGCGCATGAGCGCGGCGCCGAGGTGGTGCTGGTCGGCATCCTCCCGACCTTGCGCAAGTCCGACCTTGCGCTGGCCCACATGGCCCCGCGACCGCGCTATCGGGCCCTCAACGAGGTGCTCACCCAACTCCGTGGCGGCGACTACGAGTTCCGGCTCAAGGGGGCCGATGAGCTGGACATCCGGCACGACTCGGTGATGCTGGAATCCGGCTGCACCAGCTTCCAGGTGCACTACCAGGTGGAGCCGGCGGAGTTCGCCCAGTGCTACAACCTCGCGCAGCTCGTCACCGCCCCGCTGCTGGCGGCGGCGGCCAACTCGCCGCTCCTGTTCGGACGCCGGCTGTGGCGCGAGACGCGCATCCCGCTGTTCCAGCAGTCCATCGACACGCGCCGCGCGGGCCATCACATGCGCGAGCGCGCGGCACGGGTCAGCTTCGGCCAGAACTGGGTGCGCGAATCCATCCTGGAACTGATCCGGGAAGACCTGGCGCGATTCCGGGTGCTGCTGGGGGCGTCCCTGGACGAGGACTCCCTGGAGGTGCTGGCAAGGGGCGGGCTGCCGACGTTGCCGGCCCTGCGTACCCACAACGGCACGGTCTACCGCTGGAACCGCGCCTGTTTCGGCGTCGGCGAGGGCAGAGCGCATATCCGCATCGAGAACAGGGTGCTGCCCTCGGGGCCCACGGTCCTGGACGAGGTGGCCAACGCCGCCTTCTTCCTGGGCATGCTCCGGGGCGGACAGGAAGCGTACGGCGACGTGGGCGCCTCCATGCCCTTCCATGACGCCGAGGCCAACTTCCTGGCCGCGGCGCAGCGCGGACTCCGCGCCCAGTTCACTTGGGTGGACGGCACGACGGCGCCGGCGGACGACCTCATCCGCCGGGAGCTGCTGCCCCTGGCATGGCAGGGGCTGCGCGCCGCCGGCCTCGACTCCGCGGACGTGGACCGCTACCTGGGGGTCATCGAGCAGCGGGTGGCGTCGCGCCAGAATGGGGCGTCGTGGCTGCTGCGCTCCCTCGCCGACATGCAGGGCGCGGACACGCAGGATGCCCTGTTGAGCGCGCTCACGGCGGCGACCGCCACGCGGCAATGGGAGGGAAAGCCGGTGCACGAATGGCCATTGGCTAGAGTCGAGGAGGGCCGCGGCGGAAAGCCCCATGCCCTGCGCATCGAGGAATTCATGACCACGGACCTCATTACGGTCCACCCTGACGAACCGATGGACCTCGTGATCAGGCTCATGGACTGGCGGCGGATTCGCCACGTGCCGGTGGAGGATGAGGAGGGCAAGGTGGCGGGTTTGATCTCGTGCTTCGAGGCGCTGCGGCAGTGGGCTCCGGCCGCGCCCGACGCGGGCGGCGAACCGGTGCCGGTGCGGGCCGTCATGCAGCCGGATCCGGTGACCATCGCTCCGGAGGCCACGGTCACGGAGGCGGTGGCCCGGATGCGGGAGGCAGGGAGCGACTACCTGTTGGTGGTCAAGGAAGAACGGCTGGTGGGGATCGTGACCGAGAGCGACATCCTCCAGCTTACGGCGCGCCTGCTGGAGCAGCTTGCCGGCGAGGACGGTGCGGATGGCGGCTGATTCCCCCGGCGCCGGGCGTATCTTCCCGCGGGTTCTGGGCCGCTACGGTGGCGATACCGCCGGCCCGCTCGTGATCGGAATCGGCGGCATGCACGGCAACGAACCGGCCGGCGCGCAGGCCCTCCAAGAGACGCTGCAGGCTCTGCGCGCGGCCGACGTGCCGTTCCGGGGTTCCTTCATCGGGCTTGCCGGCAACCGTGCCGCCTTGGCCCGCGGCTGCCGCTACCTCGACGAGGACTTCAATCGCGCGTGGTCGCGCGAACGCGTCATCCGGCTGAGGAGCCGCCGCGCAACCCCGGACGCGACCTCGGAGGAAATCGAGCAGCGTGAACTGCTTGCGTCGCTGGACGCCGAGCTGGCGCGGCGCCGGGGACCGGTGGTCTGTCTGGACCTGCACACCACGTCGGCGGCGGGCACCCCGTTCGTGGTCATCGGCGACACCCTGCTGAATCGCCGGTTCGGCTTCCGCCTGCGCGCCCCGGTGGTCCTCGGCCTCGAAGAGCGTCTGGAGAGCACCATCCTGAACCATCTGGGCGAAGAGGGGCACGTGGCCGTGGGCTTCGAAGGGGGACAGAACGATTCGCCGTCGGCGGTGGCCATCCACATGGAGGCCATCCGGACGGTGCTGGCGACCGCCGGCTGCATCCGCACCGAAGACCTGCCGCTGCCGGCCCATGGCAGCGAAGACCCGGCCGCGGACTCGGACGCGCCGCCGCCGGTGGTGGAGGTCCGCTATCATCACCTGATCCGGGAAGGCGACGAATTCGTCATGGAGCCCGGGTTCACGAACTTCCAGCCCGTGGAGCGGGGCCAGATCCTGGCCCGCGATCGCCGGGGACCGATTCGCGCCGGCGAGTCCGGCCAGGTCCTCATGCCGCTCTACCAGGGACAAGGGACCGACGGTTTCTTCCTGGTGAGACGGGTCCGGCCGTTCTGGCTGCGGCTGGCCAGTTGGCTGCGCCGCCTGCGCATCGAGCGCCTGCTGCCGGCGTTGCCCGGGGTGCGAAGATACCAGGATACACCGGGGACGTTGGTCGTGGACCCGCGCGTTGCCCGATGGTTCGTGGTCGAGCTGTTCCACTTGCTGGGTTTTCGCAAGCGGCTATCCCGGGAAGGCAAGCTGATCGTAAGCCGGCGCTGGCACGAATCCCGCGCTTTCGAAGAGTTGGAGGGTCAGCCGTGAGAGGAGGACGCTCATGAGACCGGAACCGAGACGGGTCTTCCCGGCATGGGCCGGCCTGGTGCTGTCCGTGGTCGTGTTTGCCGCGAGCCTGGGCCACGCCGAGCCGGTGGAGCTTACCATCGTCCACTTCAACGACCTGGACCGCATGGAAGAAGAGGGTGGCCAGGGCGGCATCGCCCGTCTGGCGGCGGTGGTGCGGGCGGAACGCACGCGGCGCGCCAACGTCCTGGTGACCTTCGCCGGCGATGCCGTCTCCCCTTCGCTGATGTCGGCCTTCGACCAGGGCGCCCACATGATCGATCTCCTTAACCGGATCGGTCTCACGGCCATGGCCGTCGGCAACCACGAGTACGACTTCGGGCCGGAAGTGGCCAAGCAGCGCTTCTCCGAGGCGGCCTTCCCGATCCTGGGCGCCAACAACATCGATGCCGACGGTGAGATCGTCGACGGAGCCCGGGCAGCGATCATGGTGGATGCCGGGCGGTTCAGGGTGGGCATCTTCGGTCTCACCACCACGGGCACCGCGGTCAAGTCGAGGCCGGACACCGTAACCTTCACTCCGGTCCTCGAGACGGCGGCGGCGCAGGCGGCGGCGCTACGGGCCGCGGGGGCGCACCTGGTCATCGCGCTGGCACATACCGACGTGGAGGAAGACGACGCCTTGCTGGAGCAGGGAGCGGTGGATCTTCTGCTGAGTGGCGACGACCACCGGCTGCGGCTGGACTACGACGGCCGCGTGCTGTTCGCCGAATCGGGGCAGCAGGCAGACTGGGTCACGGTCATCGACCTCACGCTGGACGAGGTGACGTCCCGCCGCGGGAAGCGGTTTGCGTGGAGTCCGGCGTTTCGCGCCGTCCATACCGGCCGCGTCGCCCCGGATCCGGAGCTGGCCGCGGCGGTGCGGGCCTACGGTTCCCGGCTGTCGCGGGAGCTTGACATCGAGATCGGCGCCACCGAGACGGAGATCGACAGCCGCCGGGCCATGGTCCGCACGCGGGAGACGGCTATCGGCAACCTGGTCGCGGATGCCATGCGCCATGCGGTGGGCGCCGACGTCGCCCTGACCAACGGGGGCGGGATCCGTGCCGACAAGGTCTATCCGCCGGGCACGAGGTTGACCCGCCGGGACATTCTGAGCGAGCTGCCGTTCGGCAACCGGACGGTGTTGCTGGAGTTGACCGGCCGTGAGCTTCGGGCGGCTCTCGAAAACGGCTTCAGCGCCATTGAGAAGAGAGGCGGCCGGTTTCCCCAGGTCTCGGGCCTCCGGGTGGTCTACGATCCCCGCCGGTCCCCGGGCGAGCGGGTCGTCGAGCTCCGCCGCGACGGCGCGCCGCTGGATCCGGAGGCAACGTACACCGTGGCTACCAGTGACTTCATGGCGCGCGGCGGGGACGGTTACCGCGCGCTTGCCGGCGGAAAGCCGCTCATCGAGGCCCGAGCCGCGAGGCTGGTGGCAGCCCAGGTGATCGACTTCATCGCCACCCGTGGCGTCATCATGCCGCGCGCCGAGGGCCGGTTGCGTCCAGTCGAGTAAGCCCGCGCACGGGGCCGGGCGCACGGTTCCAGGCGCCTCCGAAAAAATTTCGGAACCGCTTGAATCCGATGTACAATTGAAATAGGTAGGGACTTCCGGAAAACGGTCGGAAGAGAAACGTGAAGCACAAGAAATCAGTCGCGGCGGTCATGGCCTTGGCGCTAGGGGCGGGTGTTACCCTTGTCGCCCGGACCGCGGCCGCGCAATCCCGTCCGGGAGTCAAGACAGCGTCCATACGGGTGCCGGGCGTCCCGGCGCGCCCGCAGACCAAACTACCGAAGCTCCTGTCCAAGCGCGATGCCGCCTTCTACGGGAGCGTGTTCGCGCTGCAGAAGGAAGGGCGTTGGGACGAGGCCGACTCCCTCATCAAGCGGATCCAGGATCGTCTCCTCATGGGCCACGTCCGGTTTCAGCGCTTGATGCACCCCACCCTTTACCGCTCTTCGTACGGAGAGCTGTGGACCTGGATGGAGCAGTACGCCGACCATCCCGGCGCACGGCGGATCTTCCGTCTGGCGAAGCGGCGTCAACCCGAGGGCTGGAAATCGCCGCGACCGCCGAGCCGGGGCGTGCTCGTATCCGAAGTCAAGTCAGACCCGGTGCCGGCGGTGTCGCGGCCGCACAGGAACGGCCGGCGGCAGGCGGCGCCGGATTCGGAGGGTCGTCCCAGGGCACGGTCGCCGGAGGTGCGGGAGATTCAGCAGCGGGTCCGGGAGCTGGTTTCGGAAGGCTATGTGACCAGCGCGCTTGGGTTCTTGGAAGGAAAGCGCCACGACGGTCGTCTGGACGCCACGAGCTTCGATGAGAGCCTCGCCTGGGTCGCCAGGGGCTACTTCTTCTGGAACAGGGACCGGAAGGCGCTGAAGGCGGCTACCCGGGTGGTGGCGGGGTCGGGCGACCGGGTCCCCCTGGGATACTGGTGGGGCGGTCTCGCCGCGTGGCGTCTGGGCGAGTATCGCGAGGCGGCGAAACACTTCCGGGTGCTGGCGGAGTCGAAATCCGTGACGCCCTGGCTGGTATCGGCGGGCGGCTACTGGGCCAGCCGCGCCTATCGGGCCGCCGGCGAGTCCTCGATGGCGGTCCCCATGTTGCGCGCGGCCGCGCGGCATCCGCGTACGTTCTACGGGCTTCTGGCCATCACCGCGCTGGACAAGCAGCCGCCCCTCGATTTCGGCATGCGCCGGCTCAGCGCCGCCGACCTTGAAGCCCTGCTGGCCATGCCGCCGGTGCGCCGTGCCCTGGCCCTGAGTCAGGTGGGCGAACACGTCAGGGCGGGGCTCGAGCTCCGCCGGTTTGCCCACCGTCTGTCCCCCCGTTTGGCCCTGGTGATGCTGTCGCTGGCCTCCGAGTCGGGATTGGCGGACCTGTCCTACCGCACCGCCGAGAGTCTGTTGTTGCGGACCGGCATTCCGGTGGACTCGGCGCTCTACCCGTTGCCCATCTGGGAACCCGACGGCGGCTATACCCTGGACCGGGCCTTCCTGTTCGCGGTGATGCGGCAGGAGTCCAAGTTTCGGGCCGGAGCCCGGAGTTCCCGCGGCGCCCGGGGGCTGATGCAGCTCATGCCCCGGACCGCGGGTGTCATGGCGGGACGGCGCTATCGGGGTGCACACCGCCAGGAACTGATGGACCCGGTGCTCAACGTCACGCTGGGCCAGAAGTATCTGCGCTACCTGCTGTCGCGGGAGGGCATCGACGGCAACCTTTTCTACGCCCTGACGGCCTACAACAGCGGTCCCGCAAGGCTCAGGGAATGGCAGCGCAAGGTGGACTACCGCAACGACCCGCTGCTGTTCATCGAAAGCATCCCCACCAGGGAAACCCGCATCTTCATCGAGCGGGTGCTGACCAACCTGTGGATCTACCGGATCCGGTTCGGACAGCCCACCCGTTCCCTCGAGACCATCGTGTCGGGCGGCTGGCCCCGGTACGTTCCGCTGGACCGCGGGCGCCCGCCCGCCCGATCCTGACCAAGTTGTTCTTGCCGCGGCGCAGGCCGTCGGCGGTTGCAGTTCGCCCCCCGGTGCGATAGTGCTAGGCGCATCTGACGGCCAACTTCGTGAACTTCACACAGGAGGGCATGATGAAGACGCACCGAACCATCCGCGGGATCACGCTTGTCGCTGCCGTTGCCGCCCTGATCTTCGCCGGCTCCCTGGCGGGAGCGGCGGACTTCTACGCCGGCAAGACCATTACCATCGTTTGTCCCTATTCCACGGGCGGCACCTACGACCGCATGTCGCGGCTGGCGGCGAAGTTCCTGCCCAGGCATATTCCGGGCAATCCGGCCGCCATCGTGCACAACCGCCCCGGCGCCGGCGGCGTCATCGGGCTGCGGTCCGTGTACAAGGCCGAGCCCGACGGGCTGTCGCTGATCCACTTCACCAGCCCCATGGTGGTGCGGAGCCTCACCGGCGGCATCAAGGATATCGACTTCAAGAAGCTGACGTGGCTCGGCAGCGTGGGCGGCGCGCACTACATCTTCGCGCTCCGGTCGAACCGCCCCGAACGCACCATCAAGGACTTCCAGACCACCAAGACGCCCATCCGTGTCGGGGCGTCGGGACCGAGCTCGCTGCTCACCCAGGCGCCCAAGTTCCTGCAACGGGCCGGCAAGTTCAACATCCGGCTGGTGCCGGGCTACAAGGGCTACAACCCCATGGCGCTGGCCATGAAGCAGGACGAGGTGGACGCCGTGAGCACCGCGGGGGTCGCCATCAGGGTCAATACCGCGACCCGGGAGATGCACAAGGACGGCACCATCAAGCTGGTCTTGTCCATGGGGGGCGCCCCGCCTCCGGACTCCCTCAAGGCGGAGGTCGCCGCGCTTCCGAAGTTCGTGGACGGCATCGCCGATCCCAAGGACCGGGACGCCTGGGTGGCGTTCTCCGGGCTTCTGAGCGCCAGCAGGCCGTTCGGGGCGACGCCGGGACTGCCGGCGGACCGCGCCGCCATCCTCAAGAAGGCCATGGCGGACATGATGGCCGATCCCGAGTTCAGGAAGACCGCCACCGACCAGGGATTCGTGCTGAACACGCTGAATGCCCAGGAGGCGGAGAAGCTTATCCTCTCGGTCTTCAACCTTCCCGCGGACATCCAGGAACGGTTGAAGACGTTGTTGAAATAGTTCCGTTGAAATGAGCGTCCCGCGTACGTAACGCGGGACGCTCCCGCGCAATGGCTTTTGAGGCCTTCTTCGAGGCCCTCGCCATCACCTTCACCCTGCCGGTGCTCGGCGGGATCCTGCTGGGGTTGCTGCTGGGGCTCGTCTTCGGCGCGGTGCCGGGCCTGAATGCGGTCCTCGGCATCGTGCTGCTGCTCCCGTTCGTCTGGAGCCTGTCGCCCTTCGTGGCGTTCGCCATCATGCTCTCGCTGGTGTCGGCGGTGCATACCTCCAACACCTTCCCCGCGTTCTTCTTCAACGTGCCGGGCAGCCCCAGCGCGGCCGCCACCATCCTGGACGGCTACCCCATGGCGCGCAACGGCGACGCCGCACGGGGCCTGACCGCGGCCTTCATGGTCTCCGCCGTGGGCGGCATCATTGGCGCGCTAGTGCTCCTGATCGCCCTGCCGGCGTTGCAGCCGGTTGTGCTGGCCTTCGCGGCGCCGGAACGTTTCATGCTCGTGGTGCTGGGCATCCTCATGATCAGCTTCCTGAGCGGCACAAAGCCGGTCAAGGGGCTGATGGCGGGCGCCCTGGGCCTGTGGCTCGGCACCGTCGGCCAGGACCCGCAACTGGGGGTGGCGCGGTTCACCTTCGGCTCGGACTACCTGCTCGACGGAATCCAGACCGTGCCCATCATCATGGGTCTGTTCGCGCTGCCCGAGGTGGTGTCCCTGGCCATACGGGGACGGATCGCCGAACGCACGCACGTGGACATGGGCGAGGGTTTCCGGCCCGGTCTCCGGGCCTGCCTCGCCAACCGGTGGCTGGTGGCGCGGAGCGCGGTGGTGGGGGTGGTGGGCGGCGCCATTCCGGGCATCGGCGGCACGGCCGCCGCCTTCTACGCATACGGCATGGCGGTCCAGGGGGCCGAAGGCCCCGAGCGCGGACGGTTCGGCAAGGGCGAGATCAAGGGCGTCATCGCGCCCGAGAGC
>CAZVUC010000030.1:0-9385 GCA_964630405.1 uncultured Syntrophobacterales bacterium
AACGCCAAGCCGGGGGTCCGGGACACCGAGCTTTCGGGCATCGCCACCAAGGCGGGCTACGACATGGGCGCGGAGTCGGCTCCGCCGGGAGGCTGGCGCTCCGGTCCCAGCACCTTCGACCGCGGCTTCCACCAGTCCAGCCGGCTGCTGCAGACCGGCGACCTTTTGTACGGCTCGCTCTGCGGCCTGACCTACCAGGGCTACGCCACCTGCACCTACCGCACGTTCATCGTCGGCAGAAAGCCCAACGCCAAGGAGCTGGACTGGTACAAGCGGGTGAAGGACAGCATCGACGGCGTCATCGACGCCATCAAGCCGGGCGCTACCACCGCTGACGCCGCCAAGCACTTTCCGCCCGCTTCGAGCTGGGGCTACGACGAGGAGTGCGAGGTGCTGGCCAGCGAGATCGGCCACGGCATCGGCCTCACCCAGGGAAGCACCAACTACGACATCCCCATCATCAACCGCCAGTGGTCGCTCAACTACCCGCAGGTGTTCGAGGAGGGCATGACCATCGCCATCGAGAGCCGCGAGGGCGAGACCCGCGTGGGCGGCGTGCGGCTGGAGAACATGGTGGTGGTGACCAAGGACGGCGCCGAGATCATGGACCACTTCCCACGGGAAGAGATTCTGGTGGCGCCGCGCTAGAAGCCGGCGCCCTTACAGGGCCAATAGTCCAACCGCAGGAGGAGAGACCGATGCGCGATTCACTCCGCTTCTACGTGGCGTTCAACGGCGGGCTTACCGTCTACGAGGACCGCGGCGGTGGGTTGGAGGCGTGCGCCGAGCATTTTCCCGGACAGACAGTGGACGGCCTGGCCGCCTGCAGGACCCGGCCCGAGCGCGTCTTCGCCGCCGTGCCCTTCGACGGCGCCTACCGCAGCGACGACGCGGGCAAGAGCTGGAAGAGGGTCATCGAAGGCGACGCCCGCTGCTTTGGGGTGGACCCTCACGACGACCGCGTGGTCTATGCCGGACTCGGTCCGGTGCAGCTCATGCGCAGCGAGGACGGCGGGGATACGTGGGAGAACCTGGAAAGCCTGCAACAGATGCCGGAAGAGGTCCAGAACCAGTGGTGCGTCCCGGGACCGTACGTGGGCGTGCAGTTCCCGCACGTCTGCAACATCTTCGTCCACCCGGACGACGCCGACCTCCTGCTGCTGACGCTGGAGCACGGCGGCGTCGTGCGCAGCGAGGACCGGGGCAAGACCTGGGAGGACGCCAGCGCCGGCATCGACTACCTGGACATGCACCACCTCTACAACTATCCGGGCAGCAAGGACCGCTACTACGTGTCGTGCGCCCGGGGCTTCTTCCGGAGCGACGACCGCGGACGCCAGTGGCGCCGGGTGGAGGACGGCATGCCGTGGGGTTACACCGAAAAGTACAGCTACACCCACGACTGGTACTTCCTGCCCGGCGACACCCCCCGGATGATGGTGTGCGGCGGGCGCGGCTCCCCCGGAGTCTGGCGTAGCGAGAGCACCAACCCCCACGGCGTGATCCTGCTGAGCGATGACGAGGGCGCGACCTGGCGCACCGCCACCAACGGCCTGACGGAGATGATGCCGTACATGCCGTGGACGCTGCAGCGCCACCCCGAAGACCCCAACACGGTCTTTGCCGCCATGGGAGACGGCTCGCGCGGCTTCGGCTTCGATCCCAAGGAACGGGGCCTTGGCGCCCTCTACGTCACACGCGACCGCGGCGACTCCTGGGAGCCGGTGCTGGCGGAGATTCCGTCCGTGCTCACAGCCTGCGTAACGGCGCAGTAACCGAACCGATCCGTGATCACAACCGCTCGGACCGGACCGCTCGACGCGGTCCGTTCCGACACCCGCACCATGAAGAAGCTGCAACTGAGCCTCGTCTCCGCCAGATACGAACGCATCGCCCCTCTGCTCGACGGCGCCGTCCCGGTGGAAGGTGTCGACCTCGTCTGGACCCACTCGAATCCGTCCGAGACATTCTGGCGACAGCTCAAGTTCGGCGAGTTCGAGGTCTCCGAGATGTCCATGTCCTCACTGCTCATCGCCAAGTCGCGGGGGCACGACATGGTGGCCATCCCCGTGTTCCCGTCCCGCCGCTTCATGCACCTGGCGCTTTACGTCCACAAGGATTCCGGCATCGAGCACGCGGGGGAGCTGGCGGGCAAGCGCATCGGCGTGGGCGAATACCAGCAGACCGCGGCGCTGTGGACCCGCGGTACCCTGGAGCACGACTTCGACGTGTCCCAGTACGGCGTGGACTGGTACATGGAGCGCAGCGAGGAGTTGAGCCACGGCGGCGCCACCGGCTTCACGCCGCCGGAGGGGATCCGCTTCCACCGCATCCCCAAGGACAAGAGCCTCGTTTCCATGCTGGTGGACCGGGAACTCGATACGGCGATGATTCTGAGTGCCTTCCACGCCGAGCGCAACGTCATCGACCGCTCCACCCACAATCGCCGCGAGGGGGACGCCGACGCCGTGCGCCCGCTCTTCCCCGACTCGATGGCCGAGGGCCGGCGCTACGTGGACGCCCACGGTTTCGTGCCCATCAACCACTGCTTCGTGATCCGCGGCGACGTGCACGAGAAGCACCCGTGGCTCGCCTTCAACCTGTACGCGGCCTTCGCCAAGGCCAAGGAGCACTGGCTGCAACACCTTCCGCAGGCCGTCCCGTCGGACCTCTTCTTCGGCCCGCAGTACCTGGAGCAGACCCGCGCCATCGTCGGCCAGGACCCCTTCCCTTACGGCATCCGGGACAACGCCGCCATGCTCGACACCCTCATCGACTACTCGTTCGAGCAGAAGCTCACGCCGCGGAAGCTCGCGCTGGAAGAGATATTCGCACCCAGCACGCTTGACCTTTGAGCAGGCCCGCGCAAGGCACGCCACACCATGGAATACGCGATCTTCGGGAATACGGGCGAGAAGCTGTCGCGCGTCGGGCTCGGCTGTTTTTCCATGTCGGGGGCGTACGGCGTCGCCGATGACGCGGAATCCATCGCCACCATCCACCGAGCCATCGATCTCGGCGTCACGCTGCTGGATACGTCCGCCAGCTACGGCCGGGGACACAACCACCGGCTCATCGGCCAGGCCCTCAAGGGTGGGAAGCGCAGCAAGGTCTTCATCCACTCCAAGACCGGCACCATCCGGGCCGGCGACGGGTCGTCGGTGGCGCAGGGCAGCGGCACGCCGGACCGGTTGCGCCAGGTCTGCGAGACCAGCCTCGGGAACCTGGGCATCGATAATCTGGACGCGTTCTGCCTGTCGCGAGTCGATCCCACCGTGCCCATCGAGGAAACGGTGGGCGCCATGGCCGAACTGGTGGACGAGGGCAAGACCCGCTTCATCGCCCTTTCGGAAGCCGCGCCCGGGACCCTGCGCCGGGCCATGAAGGTACATCCCCTGGTGTCGCTGCAGTACGAGTATTCGCTGTGGACCCGCGACGTCGAAAGCGGCCACCTGGAGGCGTGCGACGAGCTGGGCCTCGGGCTGATGGCCTATGCGCCGTTGGGGTACGGGTTCCTGGCCGGGACCGTGCCCGGCCGCGACGCGCTGGAGGAAGGCGACACCCGTCACAAGTTCCCGCGCTTCTCGGACGACAACGCCGCCGCCAACCGCGAACGCGTGGCGGCCATCCGCAAGGTCGCCAATGCGCACGGCGCGACGCCGGCACAGGTCTGCATCGCGTGGGTACTGGCCCGGGGCGGCAACGTGTTTCCTATTCCCGGCTGCAAGAGCCGCGCCCACCTGGAAGACAACATCAAGGCCATGGACGTCGCGCTCACGGCCGAAGACCTCGCCGCGCTGGACGCGGCGTTCCCGCCGGGCGCGGCAGCGGGCGACCGCTATCCGCCCGACGGCATGGCGCGGGTCAATCTGTAGTCTCTCCGGGCCGGCGAGTCACCGGAACGCCGGCATGACTTCCCGCGCGAACAGCCTCATGGACTTCTTCACCTCCTCGTGCGGGAGGCCGCCGAAGTTGAAGTTGTGGGTCAGGGTGTCGAAGTGGTAGTGCCGCCGGGCGTTCTCGATGATCTCGATGCATTGCTCAGGGGTGCCGTAGAGGTTGCGGCCGGTCTCAAGCATCTCCCTCCAGGGGTACACATAGCCCGGAGGAGGCGGCGCCTTGCGTTGGATCCGTGAGATTTCCTCGTAGCGCGTGATCGCCTTCTCTCCGGTCTTCCGGGCGGTGGCCGCGTTCTCGTTGACGTACGTGCGCAGGTGGTACTGGCAGTGATAGTCCGCGGGGTCGCGGCCCGAAACCACAAGCCCTTCACGCCACGCCTCCACTCCCGCGCGCACCTTGTCCGGCGGATGGGGATGTCCCACGGTCATGATGTGGTAGCCGTTCCGGCCGGCCCACCCGAGCCCCTCGGGGGAGGTCCCGGCCACCCACATCACCGGCAACGGCTGCTGCACCGGCCGCGGATAGAGCGTAATCTCCTCGAACCGCCAGAACTCGCCCGCATGGCTGAATCGTTCGTGGGTCCATGCCTTGACGATGATGTCGTGGGCCTCCTGGTAGCGCGAGCGGCCCTCGGCTTGCGGCACCTCGTAGACGCGGTAGTCCAGTGCGGTGTTGCCCAGCCCGATGCCGAACTCGAGCCTCCCCCCGGATATGGCGTCCACCATGGCGTAGTCCTCCGCCACCTGGAGCGGGTGGCGCACGCTCAGGATGGCGATGCACGGCCCCAGCCGGATTTCGGACGTCCTGGCCGCGGCGGCGGCAAGCATCACCGCCGGATTGGCGATGAGGCCGCCATAGCCGAGGAAATGGTGCTCGTTGAACATGAAGCACTCGAACCCAAGCTCCTCGGCCAACTCGATCTGTTCCAGCATTTGCCGGTAGTAGACCTCGTAGGGAGGATCGAGATCGGGGTAGTAGGTCGAAAGGATGTTTATGTAGAATCTCATCAGCCGTTTGCCCTTCGGATCCGATAAAAGCCTACCATTCCCGCCTCACGCCCGAAACTCCGGCATCACTTCCCTGGCCAGCGCCTCCACCGTCTCCTCGTACACGGCCCGGGCGGGGGTCAGCATGACGCTCTTGACGCCCGCGTCCGCAAGCTCCTCCAGCCGCGCGATGCACTCATTCGGTGTTCCTGCGATGGCGAAGCGCCGGACGAGGTAGTCCGTCACCAGGGCGGGGTCGGACCGTTCCTCCATGGGCCTGGACTGGTCGAAGGCGGCCATGAACTTCTGGACGGCCTCCAACTCGTCCTCGGGTACGGTCTCGACGGTGGCCTGGAAGTTATGGTGCGCCCGGTTGGCGAGACGGCGGCGCACGATCTGCCGGGCCTCGTCCCCGTCTTCCTTGATGCACACCATGCCGGCGGCCAGAGTGGTGATCTCGGCCGGCGAGCGCCCGATCTCGGCGGCGCCCTCCGCGATACGCGCCAGTGCCCAGCCCACGGCCCCGGGCTCCACCCCGCTTCCCAAAAAGACGCCGTCGGCTACCCGCCCTGCCATCCGTAGACCGCGGGGGCCTTCCACGGAGAGGTACACCGGCGCAGGCACCAATCGGTAGTTCACGCGAACGCGGCTCGTGGGCGTGACCATCTCGCCGCCCTGAAGCAGCATGCGGATGGTGCGGATGCCGGCCTCGAACTCCTTCATACGGGTGGCCTTCCGGCCCATGGCATAGACCGGGCCGTCCCCCGTGCCGAGGCCGAGGACGGCCCTGCCGTCGGAAATCTCGCTCAGTGTCGCCGCCGAGCCCGCCAGCACCGTCGGATCCTGATAGACCATGTTGGTGACGGCCGTGCCGAGCTTTATGCGGCTCGTGGCCACGGCGCAGCAGGCCAGGACCTGGAAAGGCTCAGGAGTGCTGAGCTGGCTGGAGCCGAGGTAAGCGCCCTCGAAGCCAAGCTGCTCCGCGCGGACCACGCGTTCCCGTATCCGCGAAACCTCCTTCAACCCGCCGTTGGGACTGTGGACACTGAATTGCATCTGCATGATGGACCTCGCGGTATGGAGTTGAACCTTGCGGTTTCGATCGGACTTTGAAAAGCTCCCTCCAACTCGATGCCGCCGTCACGCCGCGTCACGCAGGACGGCGGCGGTGGCCGCCCGCGTCGCGGCCGGATAGCCGTTTGCGGTGACGGCCAGATGGTCGCGAAAGACGTCGTGAAACGCCGGCAGCTTGTAGAACGGCACGGCCGGATAGGCGTGGTGCTCGACGTGGAAAGGCATGTTCCAGGCGATGAAGCGCACCAGCGGGGAGGTGAGGGTCGTGCGGGTGTTCTCCAGCATGTTGGGTACATGCCGGCAGCCGGTGTGCTCGGCGAGCAGATAGATGCGCAGGAAGGGCTCGCCCAGGAGCGCCGGCAGCAGCCAGAGCCACCACAGGACCGCGCTGCCGGCGAGCACCGAGCCCCCCGCCGCGGCGACGTAGAGGCCGAGGAACCATCGGGCTTCCCGCGCCACCGCGGGCCGCGCCGGGGCCGGGACGAAAGCATCGCGGTTCAGACCGGCGGCGTTGACCAACAGCGTGTGCATCTGGCCGATCCAGTAGGGACCGCCGGAGATATGCCAAGCGAGCCCCGCCTTCGACCACGGCAACGGCCGCGCCAGCTCCGGGTCACGGGCCGGATCGTGGGTGTAGCGGTGATGGTCCATGTGGAAACGCTGAAACCAGACCGGCGGCAGCAGACGGACAAGCCCGGCGCCCCAGGCCGCCGCGGCATTGAGGCCGGCGCCGCGGAACGGCGTCTTGTGCACCGCCTCGTGCTGGAGGCAAAACAGGAACACCAGCAGGATGCCGTGGATGGGCAGCAGGAGCGGCCAGCCGGGCGCCTCGAGGGCGATGATAGACCCGGTGACTCCAAGCGCCGCCAGATGGCCGGCAAGGTGGAGCAGCCCCTTGAGGTTGGAGCGCTGCAGCAGGCGGCGCCGTTGCTCGCGGCCAAGCCGGCCGAGAATGTCGTGATGATCCATTGAAGCCTTCCATCTTAACCCAACCGGCAACGCGATCAACCAGTTGCGGAGGAAACTACCTTGGGAAATCTCTCGCTGACCCTGGCCACCGGTCCGTATGACCGGGTCGAAGCCATCGCCAAGGGCGTCGTCCAACCCGAGGGCATCGACGTCACCTGCCTGCAGATCCAGTCGCCGCCGGAGATCTTCACGCGCATGATGAAGACCCGCGCCTTCGACCTGTGCGAGATGTCGCTGTCCACCTACCTGACCCGGCGCTCGCGGGGCTCGTTTCCGTTCATCGCGCTGCCGGTGTTCCCGTCACGGATGTTTCGGCACGCGTACATCTACGTGAACCGGAAGCAGGGCATCGCGGAACCCAAGGATCTCAACGGCAGACGCGTCGGGGTCCAGGAATACGGCCAGACCGCGGCCGTATGGATCCGCGGCATCCTCCAGCACATGCACGGGGTCGACCTCTCCACCATCCACTGGGTGGAAGGCGGCGTGAACACGCCGCGGCCTCCTGACGAGGACATGGACCTGCGGCCGGCCGGGACGCTGGACCTCGAGCCGGCGCCGGCGGACAAGTCCATCAACGGCCTGTTGCTGGAGGGTGACATCGCCGCCTATCTCGGCGCGCGGCAACCCGACGCCCTGGGGACTCATCCGGACATCGTGCGGCTGTTCCCGGACTACCGGCGGGCGGAACGGGACTATTTCCGGGAAACCGGCATCTTCCCCATCATGCACACCATCGTGATGCGGGAGGAACTCCACGGCCGGCACCCGTGGATCGCCGAGAGCATGTTCAAGGCGTTTCAGGCGGCCAAGGCATGGGTGCTGGAGCACATGCGCTTCAGCGGCGCCATGCTGTACATGGTCCCGTGGCTCAACGCCGAGGTGGACGAGATCCGCGAGCTGTTCGGCGGCGACCCCTACCCCTACGGCGTTGAGGCCAACCGCGACAACCTGGACACCTTCATGCAGTATCTCGTGGAGCAGGGGTTCGTGGCGGAGCCGAGGCCCGCTCTGGAGGACCTTTTCACGCCCATCGTGGGGTGGGCCGAGTAGCCCGGGCCAGGCGCGACCCGGCTTGACACCCTCGCGGCGGAAGTCGTACAAGGATTCCAACATACGGGTTCCCGTACTGTCCGGCGGACCCGAACTTTGTTTCCGAAGGAGTCGTACCATGAGCCACACGCTGGAACAGTTTGCCGCTGACTGTCATCGCATCCTCAAGGCGGAGCCCGGCCCCGAAGGGCGGCAGAAGGTCGTTTCGCTGGTCGAGGAGATCTGCAAGGACGAGGAATTCATCGCCCTGCACATCGAAGAAGATCAGCCGGAACGGAAGGTGATCTACGAGGATGAAGAGCTGGGTTTCTGCATCCTGGCCCACCACAACAAAGGCGCCAAGGGCAGCAACCCTCACGACCACGGTCCGGCGTGGGCCATCTACGGTCAGGCTTCGGGCCAGACCGAGATGACCGACTGGGAGAAGGTCGAGCCGGCGGATGAAGGCAAGAAAGGCAAGGCCCGCAAGCTGCGCACCTACACCCTCAAGCCGGGCATGGCGCATCTCTACAACGAGGGAGACCTGCATTCGCCCTGGCGCGCCGACACCACCAAGCTGATCCGCATCGAGGGCAAGAACATGGCGAAGGTGAAGCGCTACCCCTACGAGGCCATCTGACCGTCGTTTCGGGGAAGACGTTCCCCGACAGCACAACCGGAGGTGACCGATGCGTATGAAGTCCCTGGCGAGAGTTTCCCTACTCGCCCTGTTGCTGGCGGTTCCCGTGTGGACCCTCACCGCCGCCGCGCCGGCCGACGCCAAGGAGGTGGTGATCCGCGCCATCTCGGCGTGGCCGCTGAGCATCGACGGCAACACCTGGTACAAGAACTACATCAAGGAAGTGAACAAGCGCGGCAAGGGCGTGGTGCAGATCCGCCTCCTGGGCGGGAACGAGGTGGCCTCCGCGTTCGAGCAGTTCCAGGCCCTGCGCACCGGCATCGCCGACATGACCAACTCGGCGCCCGCGTACTACGTGGGTGAGACCGTCGAAGCCGCGGCCGTGAGCCTGATCGCGCCCAAGAGCCTGCAGGGTTTCCTGGACGGCCTGCGCAAGAGCGGCGCCCTGGATATCATCAACAAGGCCTACCGGGAGAAGTCGTCCATGCGCTTCCTGGGCATCACCGTCGCCGGAACCGGCTTCCGTCTCCTCATGGCCACGCCTGTCAAGGACCTCGACGGCATCAAGGGCAAGCGCATCCGCGCCTCGGGCGCCCAGGATGCCGCCGCCATCCAGTATCTCGGAGCCTCGCCCCAGACCCTTCCGGCCAACGAGCTCTACACGGCGTTGCAGCGCGGCGTGGTGGACGGCGCCTACCGCGCGCCCAACGACGCCTGGAGCTTCGGCGAGCACAAGGTCTACAAGGCCATGATCGCCACGCCCATCCAGTTCGCGCCGGGCGGC
>CAZVUC010000031.1:0-11713 GCA_964630405.1 uncultured Syntrophobacterales bacterium
ACCGAACAGCATCAGCGAGAAGATCAGGTTCGCACCGCGGAACTTCCATTGCGCTATCACGTAACCGTTCACCGCCCCGAGAAGGGTCGAGATCGCCACGGCCGGCACCGTTAGCGCCACGGAGTTCCAGAAGTACGGCCGAAGCCCCTCACACTGAATACCGGAGCAGGCGCTGGACCAGGCCGTACCCCAAGCTTCGAGGGTCACCCGGCCCGGTAGCGCAACCAAGCCTCCCGCTCGGATTTCCTCGAGGCTCTTCAGCGACGTGGTGATCATCACGAAGAGCGGCATCAAGTAGAACAGCGCGAACAACCCAAGGACGGCAAACAACAACCAACGCAAGGCCCATTGGCGGCCACCGAACGCACCCGGCAGACTTCGCGTCGCGTCAGTCACGTTTCGCTCTCAGTTCCGAATAAAGGTAGGGCACGACAATCGCAAAGACCACCGCCATCATGACCATCGCCGAACTGGCCGCCTGGCCGAGATTGCCGCGCGAGAACGCCATCGCATACATGTAGGTGGCCGGAAGGTCGGTGGCATAGCCGGGGCCGCCGCCGGTCAAGGCGATGACCAGGTCGAAGCTCTTGATCGCCAGGTGGGCCAGCACGATGAAGGCGGACAGGAATATCGGCGCCATCGAAGGAATGATAATCGCGGAGTAGATGCGCCAGGTGGGAATGCCGTCAATCCTTGCGGCCTTGATGATCTCTTCATCAACGCTGCGCAACCCCGCAAGGAACAGGGCCATGACAAAGCCGCTCGCCTGCCAGACCGCGGCGATGACAATCGCGTAAATCGCCATGTCGGGGTCGATGATCCAATCGAAGGCAAAGGCCTCGAACCCCCAGCCTCGGACCAGCGCCTCGATTCCGAGGCCCGGGTTCATGATCCATTTCCACGCCGTCCCGGTCACGATCATCGAGAGAGCCATGGGGTACAGGTAGATTGTGCGCAGCGCCCCCTCGGCCCTGATCTTCTGGTCGAGAAGAATGGCCAGCAAGAGCCCCAGCAACATCGAGACCACGATGAACAGCGCGCCGAAAATGAACAAATTGTCGATGGCCGTATCCCAGCGGGGCGCCGCGAACAACCGGCCGTACTGAATGAACCCTTCGATCTCGTACTTCGGCAAAAGGCGCGAACGTGTCAGCGAGACCCACGCCGTCCAGGCAATGAACCCGTAGACGAAGATCAGGACGGCAAGAAACGACGGGGCCAGAACGATCCTCGGTACGTTGCGTTCCAGCCACTCGGTCATCGAGATGGATCCTTACGGAAAGAGCGGTCCCGTGCCCACCAGGTCGCAGGCACGGGACCCGAGCGCATTACATCGAGTTGGCAACGGCCTCGGCCAACCTCTTTACCGCGTCAGCCGATGACATGTCCGAGTTGAAGTGTGCCGTCACCACGTCGGTGATGGCACCGGCCTGCGCGCCGCGCAGCGCCATGCCATGGGCGTAACTGGGCAAGAGCGAGCCGCCTTTCGAGCTCGCCGCCATATCCCGAGCCGACAGGTGCGCGCAACTGTCGAACTCGTCCAATGCCACGTCCGTGCGTGCCGGGATCGAACCCTTGTTCAGGTTGAATGTCTTCTGGAAGTTCTTGCCGACAATCAGCTTGGCCAGCAGCATCTGGCCGGACCTCTTGTCCTCGCCATCCACGTTGAACATTGCAAAGCTGTCAACGTTGTACAGAAACCCGTCGCCGGGTGTCGAAGCGCAGAGAAAGTCTTTTCCCGGCACCTTGCCGGCGGCCAGGAACTCGCCCTTGGCCCAGTCTCCCATGATCTGGAAGGCAGCTTCGCCATTTATCACCATGGCCGTAGCCAGGTTCCAGTCGCGACCCGAGAAATTTCGGTCGACGTAACCGCGCAAAGTGCGCATCTGATCGAAGACGGCAACCATCGCATCCGAAGTCAGGACATCCCGGTCCAATTCGACGAAGGCTTTGCGGAAGCCGTCCGCGCCCAACACACCCAGTGCAACCGCTTCAAAGACGGTGGCGTCCTGCCAGGCCTGCCCGCCGTGGGCCAGAGGGATGACGCCCGCCGCCTGCAGTTTCTCGGCTGCCGCGTTGAACTCGTCCCACGTGCCAGGCATTGCGATGTCGTTGGCCTTCAGCACCTCGGCATTGGCCCAGATCCAGTCCACTCGATGGACATTGACCGGCGCGGCACACCAGGCGCCTTCACATTTCATGTGACCGGCAATCGATGCCGGCAGCACATCGGCCCAACCGTCGGCCTCGGCCACGGCCGAGATATCGGCCAGTGCTCCTTCTTCATGCCACTCCTGGATTGCCGGGCCTTTCAGTTGCACCGCGGCCGGCGCGTTTCTGGACAGAACGCGGGCGCGCAGGGTAGTCATTGCAGCGTCGCCGCCTCCACCGGCTACGGGCATGTCCGTCCAGGTGCCGCCGTTGGCGGCAAATTCCTGCTGGAGCACGGCAACAGACTTGGCCTCGCCGCCCGAAGTCCACCAGTGCAGTACCTCTACCTGAGGTCCGGCAAGGGCCGAAGGTGCGTAAGCCAGGATCAGGGCCGCGACAGCCGCGAATACGGTTCTCTTCATCGAATACCTCCCATACGGTTACCTTGCGAGACAACTCTGGGTCTGAAGCTTTGTCGTGAAGGCGTGCCTACCACTATTTCAGCACCTTGCGCAATACTCCCACGGCGACGAGAAGTATGACTTGGTTCTCTACGTTCCTTCTTATTGGTCATGGAAAAGTATAAATACAGACTTCCCGGACACACGCCCGGGCCGCATTCCGTTCGCACGCACTGGAGAACCTGATGCCCTACGTCGTCGCGGTGGACATTGGAGGCACCTTCACCGACCTTGTCGGCTTCGATCACGAAACCGGGCAGGCCAGGTACACGAAGAGTCCGACCACCTACGGCGATTTCGTGGAGGGGATCCTGGACTGTTTCGGCAAGGCCGACCTGGCGCCGGCCGAGGCCAACTTCGTCAATCACGGCACCACGCTGGTCATCAACTCGCTGATCGAGCGCCGCGGCGCCAAGTGCGCCCTGGTCACGTCGGCGGGGTTTCGCGACGTCCTCGAGATCGCCCGGGCCAACCGGCCCGATCCGTTCGACCTGCACTACCGGCGGGACGAGCCGCTGATACCGCGGGAGCTGCGCTTCGAGGTGCCCGAACGGATCGGCGCCAACGGCGAGGTGCTGGTGCCGCTCGACACCGTTGCGGTCGAAGCTCTGGCGAAGGACCTGAAACGGCTCGACGTCGAGGCGGTGGCGGTCTTTTTCATGAGCTCCTATCTGGATCCGGCGCACGAAGAACAGGCCGTAGCGATCCTGAAGCGGCGGCTTCCCGAGGTCTACGTCACCTGCAGCACCGAGTTGACGCGCGAATGGTACGAATACGAACGTACTTCGACCGTCGCCGCCAACGCGTATGTGGGGCCCCAGGTGAACACCTACGTCCGCCGTCTGGAAGACAAGCTCCGCTCCGGTGGTTACGACGGCTCGCTGTTCATGATGGGCTCCAACGGTGGACTGCTGTCGGTGGAACGCACCTGCCGCCAACCCGTCGGACTGGTGGAATCCGGACCCATCGGAGGCTGCATCGGCGCCGGCGCCTATGCGGAGGCCCTCGGCATCCCCAACGTCGTCGCCTTCGACATGGGCGGCACCACGGCGAAATGCGCCCTGGTGGAGAACGGCCGCTTCACGGTGGAGTCGGTGTACTACGTCAACGGTTACGTGCAGGGCTTTCCCATCAAGTGGCCGGTGATCGACATCGTCGAGGTCGGTTCCGGCGGCGGCTCCATCGCCTGGCTGGACGATCAGAACCGGCTGCACGTCGGACCCCAAAGCGCGGGCTCGACGCCCGGCCCGGTGTGCTACGACCGCGGCGGCACTGAGCCCACCGTCACCGACGCGAATCTCGTGCTCGGCCGGCTCAACCCCCACCGGTTCCTTGGCGGCGAGCTGAGCCTGGGAGTCGAATCCGCGCGCCGTGCCATCACCGCAAAGACCGCCGAGCCACTCGGCTACCGGGGCGAGGAGGGGCTGATCCGGACGGCGGACGGCATCGTCTCCATCGCCACCGTGCTGATGGCCGGCGCAATCCGCCAGGTTTCGGTGGAGCGCGGACTCGACCCGCGCGATTTCGTCCTGTTCGCCTACGGCGGCGGCGGGCCGCTGCACGCCTCCGCGCTGGCCCGCGAGCTGTCCATCCCGGCCATCGTCATCCCGCCGGAGCCCGGCAATTTCTCCGCCATCGGGATGCTGTTGGCGGACGCCCGCGTGGATACGTCGGAAACCTTCACCGGCGTCCTCGATGACACCCTCGTGGCGGGCATGGATGCCGGCTTTCGCGGCATGGAAGCCGCCGCCGCGGAAGCCTTGCGTCGCGATTTCGGTACAACCGACGTGTTTTTCGAACGCAAGGCCGAGATGCGGTACCTTGGGCAACGGCACAACATCCATGTGCCGATCACGGGACTGCGCGGCGTCGCCGAAATGAGGAAAGCCTTCGAGCGCGACTACGAGCGCCGCTACGGCCACGCCGACTCGAAGGCGCCCACCGAGCTCCAGGCCTTGCATCTCTCGGCCTTCGCCACGCTGCGGAGGCCGGACATCGCAAACCTGCGGCGCAGGACGTCGGCTGGCGCGGCATCGGATCCCGGAAACCGCAAGGTCTATTTCGGCACCGGCGAGGCGATTGAAACCGCGATCTACGACCGCGACGGGCTCGCGCGGGGATTTGCCGCCGAAGGCCCGGCGGTCATCGAGGAATACGGCTCTACGACGCTGCTCTGGCCGGGCGACCGCTTCGAGATCGGGGGAATGGGCGAGATCCGCATTGAGTGCGGCCAGGAATGAGGACGTCAATGAGCAGGGCCACGACAATGCCGGACGCTCCGGCGCGGATCGATCCCATCACCCTCGAGGTGATCCGGTGCGGCGTCGTTTCCATCACCAACCAGATCGACGCCAACATTACGCGCACGGCGTTCAGTTCCTACGTCTACGAGTACAAGGATTTCGCCGTCGGGCTGGTGGACGTGAACGGACAGCTCGTCGCCCAGTCCACCGGGGGCATGCCGCCGTTCGTCGCCGACGCCGTCGGCACCGCGGTGCGTGACGGCCTGAAGATCTACGGGCGCGAACGGCTGTTCGACGGCGACGTGGTGGTCTGCAACCACCCGGCGGTGCAGGGACAGCACCTCAACAACACGGTGATGTACACGCCCATCTACGGCGGCCCGGAGCGCGCGACGTTGCTGGGTTTCTTCGCCCTCAACGTCCACTGGATCGATATCGGCGGGGTGATGCACGGCTCAACGGACATCTTCATGGAGGGGTTGCAGCTCCGCACCGTCAAGCTGTGGTCGAAGGGCGAGCCCATCGAGGAAGTCTACCGCATCATCGAGAACAACACGCGCATGCCGGTGGACGTCATGGGCGACATCTCGGCCCAGCTCGCCGGCTGTTTCCTGGGGCGCGACCTCACCCTCGCGCTTGCGGACAAGTATGGCGCCGACACCTATTTCGCCGCGGTCGAGACGATCATGGCCCAGGGCGAAGCGTCGTCACGCGCGCGCATCCGGGACATCCCGGACGGGAGCTACGAAAGCGAAGCGTTCCTGGACGACGACTCCCTAGGCACCGAGCCGGTGCCGATCCAGGTCAAGGTCGTCGTCGACGGCGAGGAAATGACCATCGATTTCTCCGGGCTTGCGGACCAGGTCCCCGGACCGCTGAACTCGGGCTACTTCGGCGGCGGCGTCACCGCGGCGCGGGTCGCCTTCAAGTACCTGATCGCCCCGCGCGAGCCCGCCAACGAAGGCGTGTTCCGTCCCCTCAAGCTGATCCTGCCGGAAGGCAAGATCCTGAGCGCCCGGCCCGACGCGCCCATGTCCAATTACTCGACGCCCTTCCCCACCGTCATCGATTCGGTCATCAATTGTCTCTCGGACGCGCTTCCCCATCTCGCCACCGGAGCTCATTTCGGCACTCATTCAGGGTTCATGATGCACGGCAACTGGGCCGACGGACGGCGCTTTCACGGCCACGACAGCGGCCACGGCGGCTGGGGCGCGGGCGACGGACACGACGGCGCCGGGCCGTTCCGGACCATGGCCCACGGCGACACGCGCCTCATTCCCATGGAACTGCAGGAGTCCCTGCTGCCGTTCCGCGTGTGTTCGCTTTCACTGCGCGAGGATTCGGGGGGGCCCGGCAAGTTCCGTGGCGGGCTCGGCTTCCGCAAGGAGTACGAGATCCTCCATCCCTGCACCCTCAACACCAACCTGGACCGCAGGAAGTGTCCGCCATGGGGCGTGCGCGGCGGCAAGGCCGCGAAAACGGGCCGCGTCACGATCATCAAGGCATCGGGCGAGACCGAAACCATGGGCAAGGCGCAGAACCGCAAGCTCCAACCCGGCGACCGGGTGATCCTGGAGACGGGTGGCGGCGGCGGCTGGGGACCGCCGGAAGAGCGCGCCGTCGAACGGATCCAGCGCGACCTCGACCGTGGCTACATCACGGCCGAGGGCGCGGTGCGCGACTACGGCGTCCTTGTGAAGGACGGCCGGGTGGTACGAAGGTAGCTGCCCGCGACACTTCCGTTTTCACTGTGAAGCCACCTCTCTCTCGGCCATCATGGCGACCAGGTCCGCCACACGGCAACTGTAGCCCCATTCGTTGTCGTACCATGACAGGATCTTCACCATTCTCTCGTCCAAGGCGACGGTGGAAAGTCCGTCGACGATGGAAGAAGCCGGATTCCCCCTGAAGTCGCTCGAGACCAGCGGCTTGTCGCAGTAATCCAGTATCCCTTTCATGGACCCTTCAGCGGCTTCGGCCATGGCGGCGTTGACGTCGTCCACCGTGCCCGGTCTCTTGAGGTCGCTCACGAGGTCCACCACCGAGACGGTGGCGGTGGGCACGCGCAACGCCATTCCGCCCAGCTTTCCTTCGAGTTCGGGAATGACGCGCCCCAGGGCGCGGGCGGCCCCGGTGGTGGTGGGCACGATGTTCATGGCCGCGGCCCGGGCGCGCCGGAGATCCTTGTGCGCCACGTCGAGGATGCGCTGGTCGCCGGTGTACGCATGGGTCGTGGTCATGAGACCTCTTTCGATGCCGAAGCGGTCGTGGAGCACCTTCGCCACCGGCGCCAGGCAGTTGGTGGTACAGGATGCGTTGGAGACGATGCGATGTTTTTGGGGATCGTACCGAGAATCGTTGACGCCCAGGACGACGGTGATGTCCGCGTCCCCGGCCGGCGCCGTGATCACCGCTCTGCGCGCCCCGGCCTGGAGGTGGGCCGATACCGCGGCGGCGCCGGTGAAGGCCCCGGTGGCCTCGATGACCACGTCGACCCCCAGCTTCTTCCAGGGCAGACGGGACGGCTCCAGTTGACGCGTGACGCTGATGGCCGCGCCGCCCACCTCCATAACGCCCTCGCCGACCGTTACCTCGCCGGGGAAAGCGCCGTAGTTCGTGTCGTACTGGAACAGGTGCGCGCCCACCTCAAGGTCCGCGATGTCGTTGATGGCGACGACGGAGAGACTCTCCCGGTGTCTTTGCAGTATGGCGCGCAAGCTGAGACGGCCGATACGGCCGAAACCGTTGATGGCGACCCGTGTGGTCATGGGCTTCGTTCCATGTGCGCGGGTTACGCGTCGCCCCACACGTCATGTGCGACTTCCACCATGCGCGCGAGCTTGGCTTCCTGGTCGGCTTCGGTGAGGGGGTTGCCCTTGACGGAGCTGGCGAAGCCGCACTGGGGGGCGAGGGCGAGGCGCTCCAGGGGGGCGTAGCGGGCGGCGTCCTCGATGCGGCGCTTGAGGTGGTCGGCGGTTTCGAGGTCCGGACCCTTGGTGGAGACCAGGCCGAGGGCGACCACCTTGCCGTCGGGGAGGAAGCGCAGGGGCTCGAAGGTGCCGGCCCGGGGGGTGTCGTATTCCAGGAAATAACCCTGGGCGTTGATCTCGTTGAACAGCACCTCGGCCACGGGGTCGTAGCCGCCGGCGGCGGCCCAGAGCCCTTCCCGGTTGCCGCGGCACTGGTGCATGGTGACGGTGACGTCGTCGGGCAAGCCTTCCAGAGCCTGGTTGATGCGGCGGGCGTACTCGGCCAGGACGGCCTGGGGGCCGGAGCCCCAGGAGCGGAAGACGTCGTCGTAGACAGGATCGCACAGGAACGGGATGGCGACGTCGTCGAGCTGGATGTAACGCGCACCGGCGTCCACCAGGCCGGCCAGTTCCTGGCGGTAGGCGCCCACCAGGTCCTCCCAGAACTCATCGACGTCGTCGTAGGCGGAACCCAACACCCCCGGATCTCCGCCGGCGAAGCAGTAGACCACCGGCGGCGCCGGGATGGTCACCTTGGCCACGGCGTCCGTATTGGCATTCAGGAACTCGAAGGCGCGCACGACGGCGCTGGGGCGCCAGCGCACCTTGCCGTTGACCCACACCACGGTGAAGTCCTGCTGGCGGTTCTCCTCGTTGCGCCAACTGAAGGGGGAGGCGGCGCCCTGACGGGTGGCGGAGAAGCCCTCCCAGGTCATCATCAGCTCGCTGAACCAGCTACGGCGGCGGAACTCTCCGTCGGTGGCGGAACGAAGGCCCACACGTTTCTGCAGCGCGATGACGTCGCGGACGAAGCCGTCCTCGATGCGCGCCAGTTCCTCGTTTCCGTGCGGACCGAGGTTGCCCTCGGGGGTGTCCGGGCCCAGGAGCCGCACCCTGGCTTCCTTGAGCCCGGCCGGGCGCAACAGGCTGCCGACATGATCGGCGCGGAACGGCGGTCTGTCTCTGGCGGGCATCGCCGGGTCCTCTTCGGTCCTACCGGACGTCCAATCCGTGGCGGCGGCTCAACTTGTAGAACAGGGTGGCCAGAAGAACGGTGCCGACGCTGATGCCCAGGGCGAAGGCCGACAGGCTCCCCACGTGGCCGTTGTCCCAAAGCTCCCAGATGACCACGGAGATCACCTCGGAACCCGGGCTGTAGAGCAGAAGGGCGACGGACAGCTCCCGGATGGTGATGAGGAAGATGTAGATCCACCCGGCGAACAGCGCCGGCATCATCAGCGGAATCATGATCTTCCGGGCCACGTTGCCCCAGCTCGCGCCGCTGGCGGTGGCGCTCTCCTCCAGCTCCTTGTGGATGCCGATGAGGCCGGCGTGGCTGAAGCGCATGGCGTATGGCAGATAGCGCGCCGAGAAGGCAATGACCAGGATCCAGATGGTGCCGTACACGGGGATCGGGACCGTGAGGTAGGTCTGCAGGACCGCCACCCCCATGACGATGCCCGGGAACACCAGCGGCACCATGGTCAACCGGTCCAGGTACCAGCGCAGCTTGATGTTGGTACGCGTCACCAGCCAGGCGGTGACGAACGCCACGCCCACGCAGGCGGTGGCGGACACCACGCTGATGGTGACGTTGTTCGTGACGGAGCGCAGGATCTTGTCGTCGCTGAACGCCTCCACGTAGTTGTTGAGGGTAAACATGGAGAGCGCTTCCCATGAGGGCACCACGAGGTAGGGCATGAAGCTCGACCAGATGAGCGCGGTGAGCGGCAGAAGCTGGAGCAACGGCAGGCCCAGCAGCGCCAACCCGCCCAGCCAGCGCCACCGTCCCAGGTCCTTGCGCCGGGGCTGGAACCCCTTCCCGGTGATGGTGGTGAACCGGTGCGCCTGCGAGGTGACGCGATAGTAGGGAATCAGGCACAACCCGACCAGACCGATGAGGAGCACGGAGTAGGCGCTGGCGAAGCCGTATTCGGGCACGAACCCCTCGATCAACTGAAGGTAGATCTGGGTCGTCATGACCTCGATGCCCGCGGGAAGACCCACCAGCGCGGGGATCTCGAAGGCCTCCATGCTGCGGATGAAGGTGAGGATCAGCACCGAAAGGAGGCTGGGCATGGCCATGGGCAGGGTCACCTTCCAGAACACCTGCCAGTCGTTGCTGCCCGCCACCACCGCGGCTTCCTCCAGCGACGGGTCCATGGACCGGAACGGCGTCGCCATGAGCAGGAACACGATGGGCGTCCACAGAAACCCCTCCACCAGTATCATGCCGCTCATGGAGAAGATGTCGAAGATCGGCATGATCCCGGTGACGGATTTCACGGCCACATTGATGAAACCGGCCTCCGGCCCTAGCAGGAGGATCCAGCCGATGACCTTGACCAGCCCCGGGACGGCGAACGACACGAAAGCAGCCACGTAGGCAACCGCGCGGAACGGCGCGTTGCTGCGCTCCGCCAGCCAGGCCATGGCGGTGCCGAAGACCAGCGCCCAGGCGGCGCTGCCCACGGAGAACACGACGGAGTTCCAAACCAGGGTCTCGAACTCCGAGAGGCCCTCGAATATCTCGACGAAGTTCTGAAGCGTCAGGCCGACGATGTCCGAGTCTTCGGAAGGAACGAAACTCGAATAGACGATGAAGAACAGTGGCGGGATGACGAGGAACAGGAGCACCAGCCCGCAGGGTATGAACAACCACAGCGGGTGGTCACGGCCCTGCCTGCTGGGACGGAAGACGTCGAGGAATGCCGAAACCCCGCCCCTGGGCAGACCGGACTCCTTCAGCGCTGCTTCGTCTCTGCTCAACTGTGGCAATTCCTGGTGGCGGCTCGTCCCGGGCGCACCGGTCGTCAGCAACTACCGGAAACCCGAGGGAGGGCTCGCGTCCTGCCCTCGGGTTCCGCGGTGGCCCGGATGGGTCGCGACGGAAGGTCGCGCTTGAAGTCCGTCACTTGCGGCCGATTGAACGCAACAGCTTGTTCAGCTTCTTGGATTCCTTGTTGTACTCCTTTGAGCTCAGGCCGCGTTCGGGGTACACCCGTTTGAACGGATAATCCAACCATGCCATGCCGTAGTGGAACTTCTGCAGGAGCTTCTGCCCGTCGGTCAGCACGAAATTGGTGAGCAGCAGCGCGGCATGGGGATGCGGTGCGTTGGTGAACACCCCGGAGCCTCCGGCGTTGGTCGGGACTTCATCCAAGGCGTTCCATCCCAGCGGCGCTCCCTCGTTGATCTTCACCAGCGCGTGATTGCGGAACACCGAGGGCGACACCACGAACTCGCCGGAGATGATCAGGTCCCGTGTGGCCGTGCCGGAGATCTTGACGAGCTTGATCTGCTGCTTCTTGAGCTTCTCGACGTATTCCATGCCCTTGACCGCGATCATGCGTCCCAGCATCCGGTCGCCGGTGCTTTGAACGCTCATGACGATCTTGCCCTTGAGAGACGGGTCCAGGAGGTCCTCGAAGCTCTTGGGCGACTTGTCCTTGGGCATCTTGTCGGTGTTGTAGCCCAGGCCGATGAAGGACTCGCGGTCCGTGACCCACCACACCCCTCCGCTCTTGGCCTTGGTCTGGTGCTCGTCCGGCCATCTCTTGTGCTCCGGGCTGGTGTAGGGGTGGATGATATTCCTCTCACGGAACAACTGCAGGACGCCCGGGGTGCTCTCGATCCCGTCCACAAGGTATTTCTTGGCCTTGGCCTCGGCGAGGACCTTGGACGCAATATCCTTGCTTCCCGCCCGATAGACCTCGATCTTCACGTCGGGATACTTCTTGGCGAAATTCGACTGGATCGTCTTGTAGGACTTGCCGCTGAGCGAGGTGTACCAGACCACCTTGCCTTCCTTCTTGGCGCCCTCGTGCAGCATCTTCTCGTAGTCCGCCGCCGGCCCGCTGTAGTTGGCCAACTTTTTCAGGGTCTC
>CAZVUC010000032.1:0-85876 GCA_964630405.1 uncultured Syntrophobacterales bacterium
GCACGTGGCCCACCAACTGCTGCATGGTGGGCCGGCTCCTGCCGCTGGTGGCGAACGGGTCCATCACCTCCAGCCCGGGCCTCGAGTAGACCCGGCGGACCGCCTCGCGAAAGGTCTTGGACGGGATGGTGCCGTTGTCGATGCAGATGCCGCCGACGAAGCGCTGCTTCTCCACCACCGCCACCCTCTTCCCCACCTTGGCCGCCTGGACGGCGGCGCGCTGCCCCGCGGGGCCGCTGCCGATGCAAACCAGGTCGTAGTCGTAACTCGCCATCGTCCGTCTCCCTATTGGCCAACCGCGCGACGCCGACCATTATAGCTAAACGGGGCATCAAGTAAATTTACATCCCCTTGCGTTTTCGCCGCGGCAAGCGCAAGAGATTAACGCGATCTTAACCTGTTGCGGCTATACCAGACAGATCGCCATGGATTCGACTCCGGACACACCGGAACGGCCTGAGAACGCTTCTCCGGGCCTGTTGCCGCGCGACGTGGCGCTCGAGAACATCGTCATGATGACCGGGCTGGGCCGCTACGACGACGTGCGGCAACTCCTGGCCGACGCTCACCCCGCAGACATCGCCGAACTGTTGGACCACCTCGATGAGCCGGGCGTGCGGCAGCGGGTGTTCCGCCTGCTGCCGGATGAAACGGCCTCCGCGGTCCTGAGCGTCGTGTCGCCGGCGGCGCGCGACGACCTGGTTGAGGACCTCTCGGACCGGGAGCTGGCCGGGCTGGTGGAGGAACTCGATTCCGACGACGCCGCCGACCTGATCGAGACCCTGCCGGAGGAGCGCACCCCCACGGTCCTGGCCGAGATGCCGTCGGACTTGGCGGAGGAGATCGGCGACCTGCTGGATCATCCCCCGGACACCGCCGGCGGCATCATGCAGACGGAATACGTGTCGGTGCCGCAGTACGCCACCGTGGAGCAGGCCATCGGCCTTATCCGGCGAGCCCATGACGATGTCCCCGAGGTCCACGACGTCTTCGTGGTGAACGTGGAAAGGCACGTCACCGGGGTTCTGCCTCTGAGCTACCTGGTGCTGGCGGGCCCGGACGAAGCCGTGGCCGACATCATGGACCGGCCGGTGATCTCGGTGCCGCTGGAGATGCCCCAGGACGAGGTCGCCCGGATCCTCCAGAAGTACGACTTCGTCTCCGTTCCCGTAGTGGACGAGCACGAGCGGCTCGTGGGCCGCGTCACCATCGACGACGTGGTGGACGTCATCGAGGAGGAAGCCAGCAAGGACATCTACGCCATCGCCGGCGTGGAGGGCGAGTCCATCAACCTGGCGCAGGACTCGGTGGTCAAGCGCGTCGGCGAACGTCTTTCGTGGGTGGTGACCACGGTGCTGCTGGGACTCGTGGTGGCGCTGGTGATCTCCAAGGTCTTCGTGGCCACCTTCGAGAAGATGGCGCTTCTGGCCGCTTTCCTGCCGGTCATCATCGCCACCGCCGGCGCCGTGGGCCTCCAGTCCTCCACCCTGGTGGTGCGGGCCATCGCCCTGGGCACCCTCTCCTTCCAGCGCATCCTCTCCGTCATCGCCCGCGAAGCCGCCACCGGCCTGACCCTGGGTGCGAGTTGCGGCCTCCTCGCCGCCGCGGCCAGCTACCTCATCAACATGGACAGCCCGGACATCCTGAACCTGTCCCTCGCCGTGCTCATCGGCATGGTCATCTCCGTCACCGCCGCCGCCTGCGTCGGGACCGTGCAGCCCATCGTCTTCTACAAGCTCAACCGCGACCCCGCGGTCGCCGCCGGGCCCCTAGTCACCGCTTTCAACGACGTCCTGGGGACCACTCTCTATCTGCTTGTGGCGACGGCGTTGCAGGCGTAGGCCGAGCCTTCCTTACCGCCTGTTGCAAGCCCTCCCGCCCACCGCCGCACCCGGCTACCGCAGTGTGCAGCCTTGGCGCCCGCGGCGCAGGCAGTCAAGGTTGTGGTGGAACACCCCAGCCTGGACGCGGGCGAAGCCGGCGGGGTCGGAGCCGCCTTCCCGGCTGCGCTGATACCGCTCCCAGTCGCCGTCGTTGCCGTCGCGCCAGTAGCCGTCGAGGACCTGCGCCGGCAGCGGCTTGAGCTGCGGCAGCGTGTTGTAGCGGGCGCCCGGCGGGCCGTCGCGGCCGGGCAGACGGCGGCGTTCGCCGAGGAACCCGTGGAAGGAATAGAAGGCGTCCGAGCCGGGCAGGAACGCGAGCTCATACTCGACGGTCGCGGCCGGATCGGTGATATCGTCCGCCGACATCATCGGCCGCTTGCCGAACCCCATCATGAAGGCCCTGGCGTCGGCGTCCATGAACCTCACCGCGCGCCGCACGGTCCGGCCCGGGACGTGGGGGTAGAGCTCGTTGGAGCGGATGGCGATGTCGATGTCGAACCGCCCGTCCCGTCCCGGCTCTACCGATTCTCCCACCAGGTAGGTGCGCAGGTAGTTGTGCTGCTGCAGGGTCAGGGCGACGGGACGCTCCGCCGCATCCAGCACCACGAAGGCTGCGGTGTAGTGGTCGAGCTGGTGCCAGTCGTCCAGGTCCGCCACCAGCCGTAGCGGAATGGCCGCGGCCAGGGACAGCGCCGCGGGCAGGCCGCTCACCCGGAACACCAGGTGGTAGGTCACGACGGTGAACTCCCCGGCTTCGCGTGCTTCTTCCCGCGGCGCCCACAGGCCCGTACGCTCCACCGTGGCGTAGACCACCCGGCGCGGCGCGGCACCGTCCGGGACGTGGGTGAACTCGGCCCGGACGTCGTCGCGGTACCGGTTCAACTCCGCCGGGGTGGGCCCGTCGATGCGGACGCCGTCACCGGTCACCAGATAACCGTGCGCGATATAGTCGCGGTAGAAGTCGATGGGCCCTTCGTGACCGGCGGGCAGGTGGAAACGTGGCGCGTGGCGGCGGGCCAGCGCCCTGTCACCGGGTCCCGCCGCTTCGGCGGGCGGATTGGCGGCGAAGTGCTCCGCGAAGCCCGGATACTGCGAGAAGTTGCGGTCGGCGGCGGAAGCCGCCGCGCAGGCGCCCAGCAACAGGAGCCCGGCGAAACAGCCGGCCGCGCGTTTACAAAATACCATCACTTGTCGGCGAGAGGCGGTGATTGGGGGTTGAGACCAAGCCCGGCCCATCCCTCTGTGCACCCCAGGCCATTCAAGAAAATGCCGCCCGGAGTGTCAAGGAGACAGTGGACATGATTCAACGGACGGTGACGCGGCTCCCGGAACGCGCGCCGGTTGCCTCGAACCACCCGATGATAATATGCATGGGGGTGCAACTCTCACTTGGAGGCATCCCCATGGAAACCCTGTTCAACAGTCCGGACAAGTTCAAGAGCCGCTTCGCCACCGTCGACGGCTACAAGACCCATTACATCGAGGCCGGGGAAGGAAACCCCCAGAAGCTGCTGCTGGTGCACGGCGGCGCCATCGAGGTGGGCATGGGCTGTTATCGCTGGTACGCCAACATCATCCCCTTGGCGAAGAAGTTCCACGTCTTCGCCATCGACGAGCTGGGCAGCGGCTACACCGACCCGCCTCGGAACCTCGACGAACTGAGCCACATCCGGGTGCGGGCGGACCACGTGCTGAACTTCATCGAGACCTTGGGGATCGGCCCGGTCAACCTCGCCGGCCAGTCCCAGGGCGGCTGGATCGTCACCTACATCACGCTCCTGCGGCCGGACCTGGTCCGCAAGCTGATCCTCATCGACAGCGGCAGCACCGCCGGACGGCCCGCGGAGGTGGCGGCATTGCAGACCACCACCACCGAGGTGGACGGTGTGGCGGTGTCCGGCGATACGCAGGAGCTGCCCTACCAGACGGTGTTGTTCGAGCCGGGCACCATGCGCCCGAAGAAAGGGCTGACCGACACCCGGGAAGGCGTGCGCACGTACGCCAGCGCGTTCTTCTACGACAAGTCCATGGTCACCGAGGAGTTCCTGGACCACCTGATGGAGCTGTCCGGCAGGTGGAGCCAGCTCTACGACGACCACCGGGGCGACAAGTACTGGGCCAAGACCACGCTGGCCGGCCAGCGCCGGCAACTGGAGATCGACGGCAAGCATATCCGCGAGCACGTGCACAAGATCGAGACGCCCACGCTGGTGGTGTGGGGCAAGAACTCCAACAAGGGGCTCGACATGGGGTATATGCTCTACAAGCTCTTTCCCAACGCCCAGATGCACATCCTCGACAAGGCCAACCACTTCCTGTGGCTGGACCAGTGGCAGGACTTCAACGCACTGATGGAATGGTTCATCGAGAAGGAGTAGGACGGAGACAATCCAGTGGAAACATTATTCAACAGCCCCGGAAAGTACGAGAAGCACGACGAGACGATCGACGGCTACAAGACCCATTTCATCGAGGCCGGCGATCCGGCCAACGACCGGCTGCTGCTGGTGCACGGCGGCAGCGCCGCCTTGGGCGCGGGCCTTTACCGGTGGTACCCCACGGTGCTGCCGCTGGCCGAAAAGTTCCATGTCTTCGCCATCGACGAGTTGGGACACGGCTTCACCGACCCGCCGCGGGACATCGCCGACCTGGGCCACGTGCGCGTGCGCGCCGAGCACGTCATCCGTTTCATCGAGGAAAGGGGCTTGGCGCCCCTCAACCTGTGCGGGCAATCCCAGGGCGGCTGGATCGTCACCTACATCACCATCACCCGCCCGGAGCTGGTGAAGAAGCTCGTGCTGGTGGACAGCGGCAGCACCGCGGGGTCCGGCTTCAAGACCGGCGCCGCGAACGACGTGGGCGACGTTCAGGAGATTGACGGGGAGAAGATACGGACGGGAGGCGGCGAGCTGCCCTACTTCAAGAAGATCTTCGAGCCCGGCACCATGCTGCCCAAGGAGGGGCTGCTGGACACCCGCGAGGGTATCCGCATGTACACGGAAACGTTCGCCTACGACCACGCCATGGTCACCGACGAGTACGTGGACTACCTGGAGGAGACCTCCAAGCGCTGGACGGCCTTCTACCTGGAGCACCGGGGCAAGAAGTTCTGGAACAACCAGGACGTCAAGGGCCACCACGACATGTACTTCTTCGAGGGCAAGCACATCCGCGACCACGTCCACCGGATCAAGAACCCGACGCTGTTCATTGCCGGCAAGAACTCGGTCAAGGGCATCGACCCGCAATACGAGCTGTACAAACGCATGCCGAACGCGCAGATGCACATCCTGGACAAGGCCAGCCATTTCTGCTGGTGGGACCAAGTGCAGGACTTCAACGACCTGGTGCTCTGGTTCGTTACGAAGAGGGAGGATTAGTCAATGGCAAGGAAAACCATCTTCAACAGCCCGGACAAGTGGAACAGCCGCTTCGTTACCGCCGACGGCTACAACACCCACTACATCGAGGCCGGCGAAAACAACCCGGAACGGGTGGTGATGTGCCACGGCGGCGCCAACGAGATCGGCATGGGAAACTACCGCTGGTACCCGAACATCGTGCCCCTGGGCGAACACCTTCACGTCTACGCCATCGACGAACTGGGACACGGCCAGACCGACCCGCCGCGCAACCTGGACGACCTGGGACACGTGCGCGTGCGCGCCGAGCACGTCATCAGCTTCATCGAGGCCCTGGACCTGGCGCCGGTGAACCTCATCGGCCAGTCGCAGGGCGGCTGGATCGTCACCTACATCACCATCAAGCGGCCGGACCTGGTGAAGAAGCTCATCCTCGTCGACAGCGGCAGCACCGCGGGATCGGGCATCCGCAAGGCGGGAGAGGGGCGGCAGGTCATCGAGGTGGACGGCCAGCAGGTGGAGGTGGACGGCAGCGGCGACCTGCCCTACTTCAAGGACGTGTTCGAGCCCGGCACCATGATGCCCAAGGAAGGGCTCACAACGACACGGGAAGGACTCCGCAAGTACGTCGGGGCCTTCGTCTATAACAAGGACATGGTCACCGAGGAGTACCTGGACCACCTGATGGAGCTCTCCGCCCGCTGGAACGACCTCTACATGGCGCACAAGGGCAAGGAGTACTGGGAGAAGAACGGCATGCAGGGCGCCAGCGAGATGTACTACTTCGACGGCGCCCACATCCGCGACCACGTGCACAAGATCAGCGTCCCGACCCTGGTCATGTGGGGCCGCAACTCCAACAAAGGCATCGACCCCGGCTACGATCTCTACAAGAGCATCCCCAACGCCCAGATGCACATCTTCGACAAGGCCAGCCATTTCATTTGGCTGGACCAGCCCGAGGACTTCAACAACCTGGCGACGTGGTTCCTGGAGAAGGAGTAGGACCGGGGAAACCTGGCGGGCGCGTCCGCCTAGCGCCCGCGTTTCCTCCCGGGGGTTGAGCGCAGCTCCCGCTCGAGACCGTCCGCGTCCAGCTTCGCCCGGACGAGGTACACGACCAGGGTTCCGTACCCGGTGTCGCTGGCGAGGCGGACCGGCACCGGCGGCATCGCGTCGAACACGCGCGCCATCCGGAGCTGCACCTCGACGTCATCGCGACCCCGCCCGGCGTCCGATCTCCGCTTGAATCCCGCCTTCCTTTCGATCCGGACGCGACAGTTGACCGTGGGACCGTCATAGGGCGAGTGCCGGCCGGCTTGAAGCCGGCCCGCGCCGGCCCCGTCCGTCTCCCCCACGAGCTCACGGAGACGGCGTCCGTCAAAGATGGGGATGCGCATCCCGCATCCCTGCCCCGCATCGAAACGGGTAAGCACCGAGAGGAAGGCGCCGGCGGGATCCAGCGCTCCCTTGAGCCGGGAGGGAGAAACCCTGGACTCCTTGCGGGGCTTCATGCGCACGAGCTTCGGCGTTCCCTGGTCGAAGCCGAGATCGACGAGACGCTTTCGCCACCATTGCCTGGCCCGGTATCCCGCGCGGACCGGCACGACGTCCCCCAGAACGAGCGTGCCGTGCGAATACGCCGTGGTCTTCCAGCGCGTGAGCGCCTTGACCAGACCGGTGGTCTTGAAACGCGCCTGCACCGCATAGGCTGTGGCGTGGAGATCGAACGCCGCCGCGTCGGGGTCATACGCCGCTGCATCGAAACGGATGGTGAGACCGAGATTGGCGGCGTGGATGCCCGCCAGGTGCACCCTGTAGGCAAGTTGCAGCCGCCCTTCGCCCGCGGCCGCGCTCGACGCGAGGAGAACCACGGCGAGCACTCCCAGGGGCAGCCACCGCGACGCCTTCCGCGCATGCCGCCATGCTCGATAGCGCGCCGGTTGCATGGGTTGAGTAAACCAAGTCCCAACCTGTTGGGCAACCCGCCGGACGGAGGCCTTCGCCCCGCCGCCCGGGCCGGCACTTCCCGGCTACAGCAACAGGCGGTCTTCGTATTCGACGCGGGAGAGGACCCGGGGCTCGTCTTCCGTGACCAGCACCATGTCCTCGATGCGGACGCCGCCCCCGCCCTGCACGTCCGGCACCCACACCAGCGGCTCCACGGCGAACACCATGTTGGGCTGAAGCTCGAACACGGTGGCCCCCGGCAGCGTCTCGCCGATGTAGGGCGGCTCGTTGGCGCCCATGCCGATACCGTGGCCGATGAACAGGCTGAACAGGTGGTCGGCCAGACCGTAGCGGCCGATGCGGGCGACGATGGCCTCGGACACATCCTTGTTGGTGTTGCCCGGGCGCATCCGGTCGATGCCCGCCATGAGGCCTTCGTACACCGCGGTGTAGATCTCCCTCTGGCGGCGGGTGGGCTTGCCGACGATGGTGGTGCGTCCGATGTCGGCGAAGTAGCCGTTCCACATGGCGCCGATGTCGATGAAGCAGAGGTCGCCGTTGCGCATGATCTTGTCGGTGCAGATGCGGTGCGGCGGCGACATGTGCTCGCCGGACGCCACGTAGGGCGTGATCACGTGGGCCATCTCTCCGCCCAGATGGAAGAGCGTCTGCATGGCGTCGCCGGCCACCTCGCATTCCCGGCGCCCGGCGCGGGTCTCGTCCAGCGCCCGCTGGGTGACGCTGTCGCCCAGGGCGCAGGACTCCTCGATGACCGCGATCTCCTCGTCCAGCTTCACCCAGCGCGCCCGCTGCATGACCACGTCGCCGTCCGCGGGCTCGATCTCCGGGAGATGGCTCCGCAACGACTCGATGAGGCACAGCGGCGCCTGGTCGATGCCGATGCGGCCGCCGGCGAGCTTGAGATCGCTCAGCAAGGGCTTCAACACCGACGTCACGAACCCGTCGGTGAGCTCCCGCTGCTCCATGATGGGGATGGTATGGACGCTCGACAGCCAGGGCATGCCGAACTTCGCCTTGTCGTGCTCGCCCCCGGAGCAGAGCAGGATCGGCTCCTCGCCCCTGACCAGGAGCACCCCGTTGAGGGCGGTGGTCTTGCCCGTAATGAGCTGGGCTCTCAGGCTGGTGAGGTAGCGGACGTTCTCGTCCTTCCACAGCAGCAGCGCCGACAGGTCCGAGTCCGCCAGCTCCCGCTGGGCCTTCTCGACGCGCTTGCGGCGCAGCGCCGGGAAGTCGTAGCGGTCCTCCCAATCGACGCTGAAGGTGCCGCGTGCGTAGCGGGTGAGCATGAAGGTTTACAGGGCCAGACGACGGCGCGGCCGGTCAGCCCTCGGGACCGGACACGTCGTACAGGCGAGCACAGTTGTCCCACAGTATCTTCCGCCGCGACCCGTCGGTGACGCCGTCGATGCCGAGGAACGTCTCCATGGCATGGGGCCAGTGGGCGTCGTCGTGGGGATAGTCGGTGGAGATCACCAGGTTGTCGTCTCCCACCCGGCTGATGACGTCGGTGACGAGGCTTTCGTCAGGGTCCACGGAGACGAAGCACTGGCGCAGGAAGTAGTCGCTGGGCGGCCGGCTCAGGGGCTCGTCGAGCTGGTCCTTGCGGTCGTGCCAACGCTCGTCCATTCGGTAGAGCAGCCACGGCAGCCAACTGCAGTTGCCCTCCAGGAACACCGCCCGCAACCGGGGGAAACGCTCCAGCACGCCGCCGCCGCAGAAACTCCCGATGGCCATCATCAGCTCCAGCGCCTTGCTGTAGGTGCTGACCAGGAAGCCATCGTTGGGATGCCCCACGAAGCGAAGCGCCGCGTGCTCCTGCCGGGGGAAGCCCGCGGGGTGGAAGCAGATGGGCACCCCCGAGCGTTCCGCCTGAGCCCACAACGGGTCGAAGTAGCGGTCGTGAACATGATTGCCGTTGACGGGTTCCGGAACGAGGCACAGTCCCGCGGCCCCGAGCTCCTCCGCGGCGCGCCGGGCTTCCTCCACCGCCAGATCCACGTCGTGGAGCGTGATCAACGCGGCGAACTTCATGCGCGCCGGATCCTCCTTGCAGAAGTCGAAGATCCAGTCGTTCCAGGCCCGGCACAGCGCCATGGCGTATTCCGCCTCCAGGCCGTCGTCGCAGTGAAGCGGGAAAGTCCGGAACAGCACGGCCACGTCCAGTCCTTCCACGTCCATGGCGTCGAGTTGGGAAACGGAGTCGTAGTCCCGCGCCAGGGAGTTGCGGTAGTGGGGCGCGACCTTCTCGAACCGTTGCTCCTGGGCGTTGCGGGGCGACCGCAGTTTTCCTCCTCCGGGACGCACCGGCGTACCGTCGGCGAAGGTGAAGCGGATCTGCCCGTGGCGCTCGCGCGGCTCGCCCCGGGGAATGCGGTCACCCCACTTCGGGTCCATGTACTTGAGGTACAGGTCGTGGGGCTCAAAAACGTGCATGTCGCTGTCGAGGACCCTGAAGCCGTTCTTCGCCATGGCGGGACTCCTTCGACTCCGTCTATTCCCCGAGGTCCGTCCACTGGCCGGCGCCGCCGAACCGCACCGCGTCCATGATCTGCTGGCAGCGGTAGGCGTCCTCGAAGTCGGGGCTGGGTGAGGTGCCTTCCTCGATGCCGCGGCGGAACCTGCCGGCCAGCACCCGGAAGGCGCCCAGGCGGGCGTCCCGCTCGTCCAGGGCCACCTGGAACCGTTCCGGCACGGCCAACTCGTGCAGTTCCCCGTCCTCGGCGTGCCGGGCCCCGAAGACCGTGCCGTCGGGCGGCGGATTGGGGCCCCCGTGAGAAAGGCTCAGGCTCCCCTCGGTGCCGTGGATCTCCATCCGCACCTTCGAGCCCAAGGGGGCGGCGAAGTTGGCCGCCAAGGAGGCCCAGCCGCCGTTCGCGAAAGTCATGAGCAGGCCGAAGGCGTCATCGGACGTGTCGTCGCCGTGGGCAGCGTCCTCAGGCGTGAACACGCGGCCGCTGACGCTGCTGACGTCTCCGAACCAGTCCCGCAGGCAGTCGATGTAATGGGAGCCCAGGCCCCCCAGTTGTCCGCCGCCGTAGGAATACTGCTGGCGCCAGTCGAAACCGGGACGCCCTCCGGGCGGGCCGCCGCGCATGAATAGGGTCACGGACGCGCTCTGTAAGCCGCCGATGTATCCTTGCTCCAGCAGTTCCTTGACGTACGCGCGGGCCGGCGCGAAACGGAATTCGTGGGCCACCATGGCCGTCAGGTTGGTGCCGCGGGCCTTGTCCAGCATCGCCCGGGCCTCCGCCTGGTCCATGGCGAACGGCTTCTCGCACAGCACATGCTTGCCCGCGTCCAGCGCCGCCACCGTCATGTCGTGATGGAGGTTGGGCGGCGCCACGATGCTGACCGCGTCCAGGTCCGGCTGCCCCAGCATCTCGCGGTAGTCTGTATACGCATGCGGTATGCCCAGACTGTCCGCCGCCTCCCGCGCCCGCTCCTCCCTCCGGGAACAGATGGCCACCACCTCGAATCCTTCGTCCCGGAACGCCGGAGCCTGCACCTTCGCACCAAATCCCACGCCGATGACGCCGATACGAATCACCATGAATCTCCCGTAAACCGTTGAAATCAGATTGGCTCAGATGTCCGGCTTCAAGGACAGGCCCTTGGACACCGCGTCCTCGCACACGGTTCCGGCAAAGAAGCCCGGGTTCATCTCCGTGTAGAAACGGGCCGCGTTGGTGAAGGCGAAATCGCGGAAGTCGTCGTCGGTGAGGAGCCCGCGCTCCAGCAACTCATACGATTCCGGGACCACCTCCCGCATGTCGGCCACGTCCCAGTGCCCGAGGTCTGAGCTCATCATCGCGTTCAGCCGCGCGCCGAAGGGGTTGACCCGCGCGTTGAAGGCCCACACCACCGTGGGGTCGTCGGCCTCGCAGCCGAAGAAGAAATGCGGCACGAACAGGTCGCGGATCTCCTCGACCTCCTCGATCTCGCACCGCGCCCAGTCGTCGAGGTTCTCCGGGTGTCTGATCTCGTGGGCCTTGCGGTAGTTGCCGATAGCCGAAGCGTCGGTTCCCTCGAAGAACCTCCGGATGTCGTCCAGCCGCTCCTTCACCCGGTCGCTGCCGTACTCGCCCACCAGCCGGAGCAGCTCTTCCTGGTCGAGGTTGTCAGGGTTCAGGTTCTGTATACCCTTGGGTCCGCGCTTCTCCCAGTGCCCCACCAGGTCCGCGTACAGCGCGCAGGCCCACGCGACGCCGCATTCCAGGAAGCCCAGCCGGATCCCTGGAAAGCGCCGGGTCACGCCGCCCATGAACAGCGACTTGCAGATGGCCTCGTTGGCGGCGGCGAAGTGACCGATGTGGTTGTACGCGTAGTTGGAAATCGACTGGCGGGTGCCGATACCCTGCGAGCCCGCATGGGAGGTCGGAACCGCCTTCAACTCGACGCACTTGGCCCATACCGGGTCGTAGTCGTGTTCGCTGTCGATCCCGAACGTGTCCAGCCGGTAGGCATATTGGGCCGACTCCGGCGGGCCGCCCTGGCCCCTGGGGATCGGCCGGCGCTGATGCGTGAACACGATGACCTTGAGGCCGAGCACGTTCACCGCGTGTTCCATTTCCTCGATGGCCTCTTGCGGAGTCTGGAACGGAATCACCGCCGCCGGGGTCATGCGGTCGGCGTAGTCACGATAGATGTCGGCATGGAACGTGTTGAGGGCCCTGCAGGATACCCTGCGGAGCTCCTCGTCACGGAAGACCGGCGGACCGCCCATGCCTTCGGTCGGATAGAGGACAGCGTAATCCAGTCCGAGCTCTTCCATCCTCTCGTGAAGCAGACGCGGCAGCGAAGCCGTGGCGCGGTCGAGTGTGCGCGTGGGCCGGGCCCACCAAGGCGGACAGCGCGTCCAGTCGCGGCGCCGCTCGTCCTCCGACATGTCGTGCCAGCGGTTGGTTCCGCGGGCGGCGGTGGCCTTGACGTAGCGGTCGACGATATCCGGGCCGCCCGCCTGTTTCAGATAGTCCAGGTACACCGGCGTAAGCTCCACCGTATGTCCATCGGAGTCGATGATCGGGTGACCGAGGCGCGCGCGAATCCTTTCCGATCTTGAAGCCGGCATGGGAACGCCATGTTATCGCATCTCGTTCGTTAGTCAAACAAGAACGGCGGAGCCCCTTCGGTCCGGCTCTTCCCGCTGTACGGGAACATTATTGGATTGACCGTTAGTGTTCCATCGGTGGATGATGGGCAAACAGTATTCCGAAAGCTTGGTGGTGCGAGGACAGAAAGATCGAGGGGGTCATGAAACGAATCATCGTCGGCTTGATGGCGGTGCTCATCGTACCGCTGATGTTTTCCGCTTACGTGGTGACCGCGGATTCCGGTGTACCCAACCCGCTCCGCATCGGCAGCGAAGGCTACTATCCACCGTTCAACTTCATCGACAAATCGGGTCGGCTCAAAGGTTTCGACATCGACATCGCCACGGCTCTCTGCGAACGCCTCAAGGTGGAGTGCAAGCTGGTGGCACAGGACTGGGACGGCATCATCCCGGCTCTCCTGGCGGGGAAGTACGACGCCATCGTGGCGAGCATGTCGATTACCGACGAGCGCAAGAAGGTCGTCAGTTTCACCGACAAGTACTACAGCAACAAGGTACGCTTCGTGACCGCAAAGGGCGGCGGTTTCGATCCCGGCAATCTCGCCGGCAAGACCATCGGCGCCCAGCGCGCGACCATCGCGGCGGGCTGGTTGGCTAAGAATGCCGCCGGCGCGAAGATCAAGCTGTACGACAAGCAGACGAACGCCTACCTCGATCTGGCTGTTCGCCGGCTCGACGCCATCTTCGCCGACGGCCTCGTGCTGCACGAATGGCTGAAGACCGAGGCAGGTGCGGGCTTCACGCTGGTAGGCGACTCCTACGAATTGGACGATGGCATCGGCATCGCCGTCCGCAAGCAGGACGACGAGTTGCGCGGGCGGCTCAACGCCGCGCTGGCGGCCATTCTCGCCGACGGCACCTACGCCAGGATCAACGCGCGGTACTTCCCCTTCAGCATCTACTAGTGTCCTGCAGTCCGCCGACGGTTCGGCTCGGTCGTTCCTGACCTGAACGCGGCTATACGGATGATCGAGACACTGCTCGGCTTCGGCCCCCAGCTTGCCGTGGGGACACTGGCGACCGCGGCGCTGGCCGTGGCTTCCCTGGCGGGAGGCTTGCTTCTCGGCGTTGCCGGAGCCATGGCGCAAGTGTCCCGCTGGCCGCTGCTGCGGGGCGCCGTCCAAGCCTATACCACCGCGGTGAGGGGCGTGCCGGAGATGCTGGTCGTCCTGATCGTCTACTTCAGCGCTTCCGCTGCCATCGGACGCGTGACGGCCCTGTTCGGCGCCACCGGTTTCTTCGAGTTCAGCCCCTTCATCGCCGGGGTAACGGCCTTGAGCCTCACCTTCGGCGCCTACGCCGCCGAGGTGCTGCGGGGCGCGTTGCTCACCGTCCCGCGGCAGCAGCTCGAAGGAGCCTACGCTCTCGGCCTCACCCGGCTGCGAACGTTCCGCCACGTGCTGTTGCCGCAGGTGTGGCGGGCGGCGCTGCCGGGGCTGGGCAACCTTTTCCTGGTGCTGCTGAAGGATACCTCCCTCGTGTCGGTGGTGGGGCTGGACGAGCTGATGCGCAAGAGCGACCTCGCGGTCAGCTACACCCAGCAGCCGTTCACCTTCTACTTCGCCGCGGCGATCATCTACCTCGCCATGACCGCGCTCTCCATGGCCGGACTGCAGGCGCTGGAGCGGCGCACGGCGCGTGGCATGGAGGCGCCGGGATGATGGCGGGGCCGTATGCCACGCTCACGGAGAGCATCCCGCAATTGCTGGCGGGTGCCTGGCTCACGGTGCAACTGACGGCGCTGGCAATGCTGGCGGGCACCCTTCTGGCCTTCCCGCTGGCCGTCATGCGGACGTCGCGGCACGGATGGCTCCGGGCCCCGGCCTGGGGCTACGTGTTCTTCTTCCGCGGCACGCCCCTGCTGGTACAGATCTTTCTCGTCTACTACGGGCTGTCGCAGTTCGCGGCGGTGCGCGAGAGCTTCCTGTGGCCGGCGCTCCGGGAGCCCTACTGGTGCGCACTGATCGCCTTCAGCCTGAATACCGCCGCCTACACCGCTGAAATCATCCGCGGCGGGATGCTGGCCGTGCCTCGCGGAGAGCGGGAGGCGGCGCGGGCCCTGGGTTTTTCACGCTGGCAGGAGTTGCGCCTCATCGTGCTGCCCCGAGCCGTGCGGCAGGCGCTGCCGGCCTACGGCAACGAGGTGATCCTGATGCTGAAGGGCAGCGCCCTGGCCAGCACCGTTACCCTGCTCGACCTTACCGGAGTGGCACGGACGCTGATCGCGCGCACCTACTTGGCAGTGGAGTTCTTCGCGCTGGCGGGGTTGATCTACCTTCTGCTGACGCTCTTGATCGTGCGCGGCGTCCGCCTGCTGGAGCGGCGCTGGGCGCTGCCCGGCCAAGCGCTCGGAACCGTGCCGGCGTCGCGCCACGGCGACCTGCTCTCGTGAGCACGCCACCCCACCGACCACCAACGCACCAACCTCACGGGCCACCAAGACACCCCCGTTCCGGCCCGAATCCCCTTGACGGCGGTCCGGCGAAGGAGATATGGACCGTACTGTTCCAAGGGAGGGTCGAAGAGGCCCAGGGACTTCTCATGTCCAACGGCACAGGTTCCGAAGCAGCAACCATAACCGGGCTCGACCGCGTCGGCGGCGTGTACGTTTCGGTCCGTGATTGGTTCATCCGGTTCTCGGAGAACCGCATGGCCGTGGCAGGTTTCGTGTTCGTGGCGTTCGTCTTCGTGGTCGCGGCGTTCGCTCCCCAGATCGCCTACTACGATCCCGACGAAGTGGACCTGACGGCACGGCTGGTGCCGCTGTCGGCCGACCATCCCTTCGGCACGGATACCTTCGGCCGTGACATCTTCTCGCGGGTGGTGTACGGCGCCCGCATCTCGGTCATCGCCGGGCTCGGCTCCGTCACCCTGGCACTGGCCGTGGGAATCTTCCTGGGGGCGGTGGCGGGCTTCGCCGGGAGGACCCTGGACAACGTGCTGATGCGGATCATGGACGCGGTGATGGCGTTTCCGGGACTGCTCCTGGCTATCGCCCTGATGGCCGCTCTGGGCGCGTCCTTGACCAACGTTTGCATCGCCCTGGCCATACGCTACACGCCGAACTTCGCCCGTCTGGTCCGGGCCTCGGTGCTCAAGGAACGGGAAAAGGAGTACGTGGAAGCGGCCATGGTGCAGGGGGAGTCGGACCTCCGGGTGCTGTTCCGCCAGATCCTGCCCAACTGCATGGCCCCGGTGCTGGTCCAGTCAACCCTGGACTTCGCCCACGCCATCATTGCCGAGGCGTCATTGAGCTTCCTGGGCATCGGCGTGCCGCCGCCGACTCCGAGCTGGGGCAGCATCCTGCACGAGGCCCGTTCCATCATGGAGTTCTATCCCTGGGCCGCCATTTTTCCGGGGCTGGCCATCTGCTTTTCCGTGCTGGGCCTCAACCTTCTGGGCGACGGCCTTCGCGACGTCCTGGACCCGCGTCTGAGCGAGGAAAGGTCCGGCAGTGCCTGAGCCGCTCCTGGACGTCCGGGATCTGGAAACCCGCTTCTTTCTCCGCAAGGGCATCCTCACCGCGGTGGACCGGGTCTCGTTCCAGCTCGAGGAGCGGCAGACCCTCGGCATCGTTGGCGAGACCGGCTCGGGGAAGAGCGTGCTGGCACTGTCGTTGATGCGGCTGGTCCCGCAGCCGCCCGGCAGGATCACCAACGGACAGGTGCTGTTCAAGGGCGAGGACCTGCTCACCAAGACGGAACCCGAAATGCGCTCCTACCGGGGCAGCCGCATCTCCATGATCTTCCAGGAACCCATGGTGGCGCTGAACCCCGCCTACACCGTCGGCGATCAGGTGGCGGAGGGATACGTGGTCCACGAAGGGCTGCGGAAGAAGGAAGCCTACGAGCGCGCCGAGGACATGCTCAACAAGGTGGGGATCCCCAATCCCAGGGAGCGGCTCGACAGCTATCCCCACGAGTTCAGCGGCGGCATGCGCCAGCGGGTCATGATCGCCATCGCGCTGGCGTGCAATCCGGACCTGCTGATCGCCGACGAGCCCACCACGGCCCTGGACGTGACCATCCAGGCCCAGATCCTCGACCTCCTGCGGGAGCTGCTGGAACAACTGGGCAAGTCGCTGATCTTCATCACCCACGACCTCGGCGTGGCCGCGGTGCTGTGCGACCACATCGCCGTGATGTACGCCGGCAACATCGTGGAGCTGGCGGACCGGAAGTCCATCTTCGAGAACCCGCTGCACCCCTATACCCAAGGGCTCTTGCGGGCGCTGCCGCGCCGGGGCGAGCGGGAGCGGCTGCTGGACCCCATTCCCGGCGTGGTGTGCAACCTGCTGGACCCGCCGACAGGCTGCAACTTCCGGCCCCGGTGCGACCAGGCCATGGACGTGTGCGGGCGCGAAGACCCGCGGCTCACGCCGGTCAAGAGCCGCCAGGTGGCCTGTCATCTCCACACGGCTTGAGGACGTCATGCGGGAAGAGATCCTGAGAGTCGACGACCTGGCGAAGTATTTCTCACTGACTTCGTTCTTCTCGCTGTTCGGCGGCAAGGGGGCCGAGCTCAAGGCAGTGGACGGCGTAAGCTTCGCCATCGAAAAGGGCGAGACCTTCGGGCTGGTGGGGGAAAGCGGCAGCGGCAAGTCCACCACCGCCCGGCTGATCACCCGTCTGGTGGACGCTACACGCGGCAACGTGCATTTCGACGGGCAAGAGATCCTGGAGATGCCCCGCTCCGTGTTCCACAAGTTCCGCCGCCGCATCCAGATGGTGTTTCAGGATCCCTACACGTCACTGAACCCACGCATGCGGGTGCGGGACATTCTCGGCAACCCGCTCAAGCTCCACAACATTGTCCTCGCCAATCAGGTGGGAGACCGGGTGGTGGAGCTTCTGGAGCTCGTGGGCCTCCAGGCGGAACACCGGGACCGCTACCCCCACGAGTTCAGCGGCGGGCAGCGCCAGCGCATCAGCATCGCCCGGGCCATGGCGCTGGAGCCGGACCTGATCATCGCCGACGAGGCAGTGTCGGCCCTGGACGTTTCGGTGCGCGCCCAGATCCTCAACCTGTTCCGGCAACTGCAGCGGACCAAGGGGTTGACCTACCTGTTCATCGCACACGACCTGAGCGTGGTGGACTATTTCTGTGAGCGCGTGGCGGTGATGTACGGCGGCAAGATCGTCGAAGTGGGCGCGGTGGAGGACCTTTTCGACAAGCCGGCGCATCCGTACACGGAAGCGCTGGTGTCGGCCATCCCCGAGCCCGACCCCAGCCGGGAGTTCCGTCCGCGGGTCCTGGAGGGGGAGATGGTGAACCTCATCGACCGGCCGCCGGGGTGCGTGTTCCGCGGACGTTGCCCCATCGCCGAGCCGGTGTGCGCCGAGGTGGAGCCGCCGCTGGAGAGAAAGTCAGGCGGACGCCAGGTGGCGTGTCATATGCGTTAGAACCAAGAGGAAGACCCGCATTGCGCCAGTACATCATCAACCGCCTGCTGATCCTCATTCCGGTGCTCTTCCTGGTGTCGGTGATCGTCTTCTCCCTGCTGCACATGATCCCGGGAGACCCGGTGGACTTCATCTTCGCGACAGAGGACCTTGCCGACCCGTCCGTTCGTGAGGATTTCGAAAGGATCCTTGGCCTCGACAAACCGCTTTACGTGCAGTACCTGGTGTGGATCGGCAAGGTCCTCCTGGGCGATTTCGGCGAGTCGATCCACTACCACCGTTCGAACCTGGAGCTGATCGCCGAGCGTTTCCCGGCTACCATCCTGCTCACGATCTTCGCCACCATCGTCTCCATCCTGATCTCGATCCCGGCCGGGGTCATCGCGGCCATCCGGCGCAACACCGCCAGCGACTACACCGCCATGTCGTTTGCGCTGCTGGGCATCTCGATTCCCAATTTCTGGCTGGGTATCCTGCTGATCCTGGCCTTCGGCCTGTACTTTCCGATTCTGCCCGCGTCCGGGTACCAGGCCTCCTTCACGGCTCCCCTGACGACCTTGTCGTACCTGATCCTTCCCTCCATCACCCTGGGCACGGGCATGGCCGCCATCGTCGCGCGCATGACCCGCTCGGAGATGCTGGAGGAGATCGGCAAGGAGTACGTGCGCACGGCCCGGGCCAAGGGCCTGGCCGAGAGACGGGTGATCTTCAAGCATACGCTCAAGAACGCGCTGGTGCCGGTCATCACGGTCATCGGCCTCCAGTTCGGCCGGCTGCTCGGCGGCACCGTCATCGTCGAGCACGTGTTCGCCTGGCCCGGGGTGGGCAGCCTGGTGGTGGGCGCCGTCTATAGCCGGGACTATCCCCTGGTGCAGGCCCTCATCCTCGTTTTCGCTGTGATTTTCGTGACGGTGAACTTCTTCGTGGACATCCTCTACAAGTACGCCAATCCCAGGATCACGCTGGAATAGGGCGAATCCCGGGGTTGACCACGAAGGTCAAGATATGTGATGGGACTCTTTTCGGGTTTCAAGACAAGGGGAGTAAACCAAGGAGGAACCAGATGAGTACGAAGCTTTCGCTGTCGCTAGCGGCCCTGCTGCTGGCGTTCGGCTTGGCCGTTCCCAACGAAGGGGCCGCCCAGAAGTACGGCGGGACGCTGACTCTCGGCATGTACGCCGACCTGCATACCCCCGACCTGCACCGCACCGTCGGCAACCCCACGGCACAGATGGGCGTTCTCGTGGCGGAGAGCCTGGTGGACTACGACGAGAAGTGCGACATCGCGCCGGGCCTGGCCAAGTCCTGGGACGTCACGGACGACGGCAAGGCGTATACCTTCCACCTGCGCCAGGGCGTCATGTTCCACAACGGCAAGGAGCTGACCGCCGAGGACGTGAAGAAGAACTACGCGCACTTCCTGGACAAGAAGACCAGGTCCCCCCGACGCGGCAACTTCAACTCCATCAAGGGCATGGAAGTCATCGACAAGTACACCATCAAGTTCACGCTCGCCAAGCCGGACAACGGATTCCTCGTGAAGTTCCGTCCGCTGGTGGCGTTCATCACCCACTCGGACAGCTTCGAGTCCAAGCCGCCCAAGCCCATCGGCACGGGCGCGTTCGAGTTCGTGGAGTGGCAGCCCAAGCAGCACGTGAAGTTGAAGCGCTTCAAGAACTACTGGAAGAAGGACGCCAAGGGGAACCAGCTCCCCTTCGTGGACGAGGTCATCATGCGGCCCATCCTGGACGACACCGTGCGCTATACCTCCCTGAGGGCCGGCGACCTGGACTGGGTGTGGACGGTGCCGTTCGAGCAGGCGCAGCCGATCAAGACGAACCCGCCCAAGGGAATCACTCCTTCGTTCAAGCCCGGCGCGCGCTGGTTCTACCTGAACCTCAACCTGAACAAGGGTCCCCTCAAGGACATCCGCGTGCGTCAGGCCATCGCATACGCCATCGACAAGCAGGCGCTGATGGACGGCATCACCTGGGGTATCGCTACAGCGGAGGCGCAGCCGTACTATCCCGGCTCCACGTGGCACTTCAAGGACGTCCCGGACCCCTACAAGGAAGCGAATCTGGACAAAGCCCGCGAGTTGCTGAAGGCGGCGGGTCACGAAAAGGGCCTGGACCTGGTGACCATCGTGCGAAACGAGACCGTCATCCTGAACCTGGCCACGCTGGCGCAGGCGCAGCTCAAGAAGGTCGGCGTCAACCTGAAGTTCCAGGTGATGGACCGCGCGGCGCATACCAAGAGGCAGCGGGGGAACGACTTCGACGTGAACCCCGGCCATCTCACCTACGTTCCGGACCCGGACGGCCTGTACTACCGGTTCTTCCGCGTGGGTCAGCGGAACAACTACGCCAAGTGGGACAATGCCGAGTACAACAAGCTCGTGGATGACGGGCGCACGGAGTCGGATCCCGCCAAGCGCAGGGCCATCTACCGCAAGGCGCTGGACCTGATCAACCAGGATCTTCCCCACCTGTTCGTGGGGCACCTGCCGATCTTCCAGGCGGCCCGCACGCACCTCAAGGACATGAAGACCAACTGCCGCGGCGACGTGCGCTGGTCTGACGGCGGCGTGACCCACGCCTGGCTGGACAAGTAGGCGGTTAACCCGGACCTCTCATCGGAGCCCTCGGGCTCCGGTGAGGGTTCGATGGCAAGCGAGCATCCCCATGCGCGTCAGATCGGAGCCGGCGCCCTACAGCGCCGGCGACGGTTTGACGCGCGTTGGCGTTTGCGGCAAACAAACAGCTTTCAAGTGTCCCTTCCGGTTGCCCGTCAACCGGACAAGACACCAGACCACTCCCGTGAGGGCACTTCACATGGAAACGCCAACCCTTTTCAACAGTCCCGACAAGTTCGAGAGCAAGTTCGCCACCGCCGACGGCTACCGCACCCACTACGTCGAGGCGGGCAAGGACAACCCGGAAAGCCTGCTGCTGGTCCACGGCGGCGGCATCGACATCGGCATGGACCTGTACCGCTGGTACCCGGTGGTGCTCCCTCTGGCCGAGAAGTTCCACGTCTACGCCATCGACGAGTTGGGCCACGGAGAGACCGACCCGCCGCGGGATACCAAGGACCTGTGGCGCCCCACCGTGCGCGCGGAGCACGTCATCAGCTTCATCGAGGCCATGGACCTGGGCCCCATCAACCTGGTGGGCCAGTCCACCGGCGGGTGGATCGTCACCTACATCACCATCAAGCGCCCGGATCTGGTGAAGAAGCTGGTGCTCATCGACAGCGGCAGCACCGCCGGCTCGGCCCTGGACACCGAAGAGAAGTCAGACGCCCCCAAACAGGTGGAGGTGGACGGCGCCATGGTACGGGTGAAGGACGGCGTGCTGCCCTACATGAAGGAAGTCTTCGAAGAGGGCACCATGCACCCCAAGGAGGGCCTCACCAGCACCCGGGAAGGCATCCGCAAGTTCGTCAGCACCTACATCTATGCCAAGGATATGGTCACCGACGAGTGGGTCGAGCATCTGTACAAGTTCGCCCAGAAGTGGAACGACCTCTACTTCACCCACAAGGGCAAGGAGTTCTGGGACAACACCAGCATGAAGGAGCACTCCAGGGAGTTCTACGTCGACGGCGTGCACATCCGCGACCGGGTCCACGAGATCCGGACCCCGACCCTGGTCATCTGGGCCAAGAACTCCAACAAGGGCGTGGACCCCGGTCTGGCTTTGTACAAGCGGATCCCGGACGCCCAGCTTCACATCTTCGACAAGGCCAACCACTTCCTGTGGCTCGACCACCCGAAGGACTTCGTGAGCCTGGTGACCTGGTACCTGTCCAAGAGTTAAGAGCGGAGGGCAACCGCCGCACCAACCGCATAGGAGGAATCCGTGGAGACCCTGTTCAACAGCCCCGACAAGTTCGAGAGCAAGTTCGTGACCGCCGACGGTTACCGGACTCATTACGTGGAAGCCGGCGACAAGGACGCGGACCGGCTGCTCCTGGTCCACGGCGGTTCCATCGAAGTGGGGATGGGCCTCTACCGGTGGTATCCCAACGTCATCCCGCTGTCCGAGCACTTCCACGTCTTCGCCATCGACGAGCTGGGCCACGGCGACACCGATGCACCCAGGGATCTCGACACGCTGGGGCACGTGCGGTTCCGCGCCGAGCACGTCATCAGCTTCATCGAGGCGCTGGACCTGGGACCCATCAACCTGGCCGGCCAGTCCCAGGGCGGCTGGATCGTCACCTACATCACCTTGAAGCGGCCGGACCTGGTGAAGAAGCTCATCCTCATCGACAGCGGCAGCACCGCGGGCTCGGCCCTCAAGACCGAGAACGACACCGAGACGCCGGAGTACGTCGAGATCGACGGCGTGAAGCAGAAGGTGGGCTCCGGGGAGCTCCCCTATTTCAAGGAAGTCTTCGAGCCCAACAGCATGATGCCCAAGCAGGGTCTGACCGACACACGGGAAGGGCTGCGGAAGTACGCCAGCGTCTTCTTCTACGACAAGTCCATGGTGTCGGAGGAGTTCCTGGACTACCTGATGGACCTCTCCAAGAAGTGGAACAAGCTCTACATGGACCACAAGGGCAAGGAGTACTGGGGCGACCAGGGCCTCACCGGCCACTCGGACATGTACGGCTTCGACGGCAAGCACATCCGCGACCACGTCAAGGACATCGACCGGCCCACCATGGTGGTGTGGGGCAAGAATTCCAACAAGGGCGTCGATCCCGGACTGGAGCTGTACAAGCGCATCCCCGACGCCCAGATGCACGTATTCGACAAGGCCAACCATTTCCTGTGGCTGGACCAGTGGCAGGAATTCAACAGCCTGGTCACCTGGTTCCTCACCAAGGACTAATCACAAGGAAGGAACACCCATGGAAGTCTTCAACGTCAAGGACGTCGGCAAGTTCTCGGACCAGAATCCCGATCAGCCCTACTCGGAGAAGGCGGAGGGCGGCTACATCCGCAACCGCGTCATCTCCAACGACGAATGCTCGGTCACCATCGCCTGTTTCCGCGACGGCGAGACGCCCGGCGAGGACCTGCACAGCCACCCCGGCGCCATCGAGATCTACTACGTGGTGGAGGGAGAGTGCCTGGGCATCGACAGCCAGCGGAACGAGCAGCGCTGCGGCCCCGGCTCGGTGGTGTATTTCGAAGCCGGCGAGCCCCACAACATCCACTCGGCGCCGGGCAGCGACGCCCTGGTGTACCGGGTCCAGATCGGCGCGGACCGGAGCGTCAAGCGGCCCGCGTAAGCGGCGCGGAAGATGCGTAGGGGCGGGTTTCAAACCCGCCCGTGCGCGCACAGCGTTGCAGGGTGCTGATTTGAAACCCGCCCCTGACAGGTAGCCGCCATCATGCCGATCAAAGTCCTGGAGCTGCACCACCACGGCATCCGCATCGACCCCACCGCGGATGCCGTGACCGAAGCCTGGCGCTTCTACGTGGACGTGCTGGGCATCCCCGTCGACTCCGAACGGCCCGACATCCCGGGTGTGCCGGGGCTGTGGCTTGACGTGGGCGAGGGTCCGCAAACCGCTCAGATCCATCTCATGGGCGCGGCGGGCCAGTCGCCGCCCGCGCGCAGCGACACCCAAGACCCGACCATACCGCACGTCGCGCTGGCGGTGGAGGACATCGTCGAGACGCGCCGTGAGCTGGATGCGCAAGGGGTTGCCTACTGGCAGATCGACGGCCTCGTGGGCGCCGACTCGCAGCAGGTCTTCCTGCGCGATCCCTTCGGCAACATGATCGAGCTGCACCAGATCGGCACCTGCCGCTGCAACCAGGCCGCCCGCGGTTAAGGCCGGCGCGTCGTCCCACATGTCCATGATGGGATTCCAGGTTCCAGAACAGTTCCGCAACTGGGTCGACCTCGCCGAAACCCTGAGCCGGGAAAAATTCGCCGTCAGGGCCCGGACCATCGACCAGGAAGCGCGGTTCCCCTTCGAGAATTACGAGGACCTGCGGGACTCCGGGCTGCTGGCGCTCATGGTGCCCCGGGAACACGGCGGCATCGGCGCCGACTCCCTGACCTACGCGGTGATCCTGTCCAGGGTCGCCAAGGGATGCGCGTCCACCGGGCTCACCTTCAACATGCACTGCGCCATCGTCGACTTCCTGCTTCAACTCGCCAGCCCCGAGCAGCAGCAGCGCTATTTCAAGTCGGTGGTGGACGACGGCGCCATCTTCGCCTCCATCACCAGCGAGCCCGGCAGCTCCTTTCGGGACAAGGCGGCCATCCGCACCTCCATCCGGCAGGAGGACGGCAAGTACAAGCTCAACGGCACCAAGCACTTCTGCTCCCTTTCCACAGGCGCCACCTACTACTTCACCTGGAGCCTGCTGGACGGCGCCGAGGGTCTGGCCGACGGCCTTCTGAACGTGCTCATACGCTCCGACCAGCCGGGCATCGAGATCGTCCACGACTGGGACACCATCGGCATGCGCGGCACGGTCTCCAACTCCATCAACTTCAACGACGTGGAGATCCTGCCGGAGAACGTCGTCGGAGAGCCGGGCGCCATTCTCGGGAAGGATATGAGCATCTGGTCCACGGGCTACACCGGGGTGTATTTCGGCATCGCCGAAGCCGCCTACGACTTCTGTGTGGAATACGTCAAGAAGACGAAGTTCCGCGGCATGAGCGGAAGCCTCGCCGGGGACGTCCGGATACAACGCCAGATCGGCGAAATGGCGACGCTCCTGGAGAGCGCCCGCCGGGCGGTGGAGCGGCTGGGAATGCTGCGCGGCAACACCGACCGGGTGGAACTGACCTTCATCCTGAACCAGGCGAAATACCTCGCCACGGAGGCCGCCAGGGAGATCGCCGAGCGGTCTATCCGGCTGACCGGCGGCCGCGGGCTGCTCCGTTCGCTGCCCCTGGAACGCCATTTCCGGGACGCCTTGGCCGGAATCGTCATGCCGCCGGCCAACGACCGGTGCATGGAGACCGTAGGCAAGATCGCCCTCGGCCTGGAGGCCAAGACCCTCGAGTTCGAGTAGAGGCCTGCTTCGGCACTACCTGGAAGAACCGGACCCGGCGACATGGTGGAACGTCTCAAGACTCCCAAGCCCAAGCCGCAGGCCGTCACGGATCAAATACGGGCCACGGTCAGCGAGATTCTCCGCGCCGTGGAGCACGAGGGCGAGGCCGCGGTGCGCCGATACTCGCAACGCTTCGACAACTGGAGCCCCACCTCGTTCCGGGTATCGCGGAAGGAGATCGACGAGGCCGAGGCAGCGACCGACGACACGCTCAAGGAGCACATCCGCTTCGCCCAGGAACAGGTGCGCAACTTCGCCGCCCTTCAGCGGGAAAGCGTCAGAGACTTCGAGCGGGAGACCATGCCCGGCGTGGTGCTCGGGCAGAAATGGATCCCGGTCCGTTCCGTGGGCGCCTACACGCCCGGAGGCGCCTACCCACTCATCGCCTCGGCGATCATGACCATCGTGACGCCCAAGGCCGCCGGGGTTCCCCGGGTGGCGGCGAGCGCGCCGCCGCGCAAGGGCCAGGGCATGCATCCGCCGCAACTCTTCGCCATGGCGTCGTCCGGCGCCGACGAGATCTTCTGCATCGGCGGGGTCCAGGCGCTCGCCGCCCTGGCCTTCGGCATCGAGGACCTGGAGCCCGTGGACATGCTGGTGGGGGCGGGCAACGCCTACGTGGCCGAGGCCAAGCGGCAGCTCTTTGGGCAGACGGGCATCGACCTCCTGGCCGGCCCCACCGAGATCCTGATCATCGCGGACGACTCCGCCGACCCCGAGATTGTGGCCGCGGACCTGCTCGGCCAGGCGGAGCACGGTCCCACCTCGCCCGCGGCGCTGGTGACCACGTCCCGCGAGCTGGCCGAGGCCACGGCGCGGGAGGTGGACCGCTGGCTGGAGACCTGGCCCACCGCGGACATCGCCGGGCCGGCGTGGCGCGACTACGGCAGCATCACGGTGTGCGACAGCGACGAGGAGATGGTGCGCGAGGCCGACGCCTTCGCCCCGGAGCACCTGGAAGTCCAGACCCGGGACCCCGACTGGTTCCTGGAGCGCCTGAGCAACTACGGCACCCTCTTCCTGGGCCGGCACGCCACCGTGGTCTACTCCGACAAGTCCATCGGCACCAACCACGTGCTGCCCACCGCCGGCGCCGCCCGCTACACCGGCGGCCTGTGGGTGGGAAAGTTTCTCAAGACCGTAACCTACCAACGAGTCGCGGCCGAGGGCTCGCGCCGGGTGGCGCCCGCCGCGGACGCCATCTCCGAAGCGGAACACATGCAGGGACACGCCATCACCGCCCGGCTGCGGCTGGACCCGCGACGGTTCGACGACGTGCCGGGGGAGGGACCGGAATGATGCGTCCCGAACCCGTCATTCCCGCGAAAGCGGGAATCCAGGGGTGGGGAGGAGGCGTGTCACGGCTGCTCTTCCCCGCCCCACCGCTCCTGGATTCCCGCTTTCGCGGGAATGACGATTTTCGGGGCGTCGGTGGCTTTTGTGGACCAACTAACGCGCTCGGCACAGGGTGCCAGATCCGGGATATGGCGCGGGATCCGAGGAACCGTCATTGAGTTCGTCGACGCTAATGGACAAGGTAGCCGTCGTCACAGGGGCCGGCCGCGGCATCGGGCGCGAGATCGCGGTCACGCTGGCGCGGGAAGGGGCCGACGTGGCGCTGGCGGCCCGTAGCGAAGCGGCCCTCGGCGAGACCCGCGCCTTGGTGGAAGGGCTCGGGCGGAGGGCGTTTGTGGCGGTCACCGACATCACCGACTCCGCCGGCGTGGAAGAGTCGGCGCGAAGGATCCTGGATCACTTCGGGCGCGTGGACCTGCTGGTGAACAACAGCGGCGTCGGAGGTCCCTCGGCCGCCCTGTGGGAAACCGACCCGGCGGACTGGGAAACCACCTTCGCGGTGAACGTCACCGGGACGTTCCTGTGCTGCCGGGCTTTCCTGCCGTCCATGATCGAACGCCGGTCGGGCGTTGTGGTGATCATCGGCTCCATGACCGGCAAGCGGCCGCTGTGGGGACGGACGCCCTACGCCGCCAGCAAGCTGGCCCTCGTGGGCCTGACCCGGACGCTGGCCCTGGAAACCGGGCCCTACGGTGTGCGCGTGAACCTGATCTCTCCCGGCGCGGTGGAGGGAGAACGCATCGAGTGGGTGATGCGGAAGCAGGCGGAGGGAAGAGGCATCAGCGTCGACGAGGTACGGGCCGAGCTGGCCGGAGGCTCGCCCCTGAACCGTCTGGTGGACCCCGGTGAAGTGGCGGCGGCCGTGGTGTTCCTGGCGTCCGACGGGGCGCGGTCAATTACGGGTGAGGACATGAACGTGTCGGCAGGACTGGTGACTTACTGAGCGGTCCCGCGCCAACGGCACGGAAATTCAAAGGAGGTATTCGATGGCTCGTCTAGTGGATTTGTCGGTGGAGATCTATCAGGGGATGAACGTCTATCCCGGTCACCTGAAGACCGTCATCTTCCAGCACGCCACCCACGAGGAAACCGCGCAACGGTTCGAGGGCGGCTTCTCGTTCCAGACCACGGGCATCCTGCTGAACGACAACGGCCCCACCCACGTGGACTCCTTCAGCCACCTGGACCCGCGGCCGGGGGCCGCCACCATCGACCAGATGCCGCTGGACCTGTTCTACGGCCCGGCCCTGTGCATCGACGTCTCCCACAAGGAGCCGTGCACCGACATCATGCCCGACGAGCTGGACGCCGCGGTGGAGAAGTCCGGGCAAGAGCTCAGGAAGGGCGACATCCTGCTGCTCTACACCGGCACCTACGACCGCTACGTGGGCCAGCCGGAATACCTCACGACCTTTCCGGGCCTGGGCGAGGAAGGCAGCATGTGGCTGGTGGAAAAGGGCGTCAAGACCTTCGGCGTGGACACGCCGACACCGGACAACCCCATCAGCAAGACCTATCCGTGCCACATGATGTGCCGCTTCCACCACATCACGCACTACGAGAACCTGGTGCTGACGGAGGTGGCGGGCAAGCGTTTCACCTTCGTCGGCTTTCCCCTGCGGCTCAAGGGCTCGCACGGGGGACCGACCCGTGCGGTGGCGCTGATGGACGACTGAGCCCATGCCTACGGCATGGTACGAACGGGATCAGGCGCGTCTGACGCTGTACGAGTTGCTCAATGCAGCGGAAGACGACGTGCACCACGGAGACCAGGGGATCGATGTGAAGAGCCTCGCCGCCCTTCTTCTAAAGCAACGACTTCGCAGGAGAGGGCCCGAGTGACCCTGTCTCCTATGTTCATCGATAAATCTCGTGGTTGTAAAGGTTAGGCGGACGTCGGCCTTCCATGACCGCGATGATGTTCTCTGCCACGATCAGGGCCATCCTCTCCCGCGTCTCGGACACCGCGCTCCCAAGATGCGGCGTCAGCACGACGTTGTCGCACTCCTTCAAGCCCGGATGAACCTCGGGCTCACGCTCGTACACGTCCAGCGCAGCCCCAGCAATGACATTTTCCCGCAAAGCGGTTGCCAGCGCGGCTTCGTCTACCAACGGGCCGCGGGCGGTGTTGACGAGGTAGGCCGTGGGCTTCATGATCCGCAGCTGCGCAGCGCCGATAAGGTGCCGGGTCTGATCGGTGCTGGCGGCGTTAACGGAAACGAAGTCGGCGCGGCGAAGCAGTTCTTCGAGGGATACGTACTCCACGCCGAGTTGCCTCTCCGTTCGGGTATTCAGGCGGCTCCGCTTGTTGTAGAGCACGCGCATGTCGAACCCGATGGCGCGCCGAGCCACGGCTTCGCCGATGCGACCAAGGCCCACGACGCCCAAGGTCTTGCCGTAGACCCCCTGCCCCGCCAGATGCATGGATTGGGACCCCGGGAATACCCCCTGCCGAAGCGTGCGGTCCCCTACCACGATGTTCCGGGCTACCGCCAGCAGGAGCCCCCAAGCCAGGTCCGCCGTCTCTTCGGTGACCATCGCCGGGATGGTCGTCACCGGAATTCGTCGCGCCGTGGCCTCCGCCACGTCGATGCCAGCCGGAATGATGGCCATGCTCGCGATCATCCTGAGGTCCGGATTGGCGGCGATGACTTCCCAATCCACGTTATCGTGCAGAAGGCAGAGCAGGTAGTCGCACTCTTTCACGGCCGCCGCCAACTCCACCTTGGTCATAATGTGGGCGGAGTCAGGATTAATCTCCACGTCGCCGTGCTGCCGCAACAGGCTCAACGCCTTGTCAGAAATGGGTTGGGTAACGAATATCCTGGGCCTCATGACTTGCTCCCGGAGGGCGCGTGCTCCGTGGCAACCGGTTAACAGATCGAAGCGAGTGTCGCGAGCCAAAACGCCGCTCTGCGTCTCGTGGACCCATGGTATAGAAGAACGTGAGTTCGAATGCCTTGCGGCAAGGAGACATCCGTATGGATCGAGTGGGAATCGTGGGCCTGGGTTTGTTGGGGACCGCGGTGGCGTCGCGGCTGCTGGAAGGCGGCATGGAAGTTGCCGGTTACGACGTTCGCGCGCAGCAAGCCCACGCGCTGGCCTCGGCCGGACTTCGGGCCGCGGAGAACACGGCACGGGTCTGTGAAGGGGCGGACGCCGTGTTCACCATCCTCCCAACCCTCGAAAGCGTCGAGGAAGTCCTTTGTGGACCAGGCGGTGTTCTGGAAAACGCACCCAAGGACACGGTCATCATCCAGATGAGCACCATCTCCCCGGAGTTGGCGCGCCGCATGGCCGCCGCCGCCACGTCCCGCGGCTACGGTTTCCTCGACGCACCCATCAGCGGAACTAGCGCCATGGTCGCCGCGGGGGATGGCACGCTCCTGGTGGGCGGGGGTACCGACTATCTGGAAGTTTGTCGACCGCTGTTGGCGGCCATCGCGCGCCGTATCGTCCACATTGGTCAGGTCGGAGACGCCTCTCTCGCCAAGCTTGCCACCAATCTGCTGGTGGCCCTCAATACCGCCGCCGTGGCCGAGGCTCTGATGCTGGGCGTCAAGGGCGGCCTCGACAAGACACGGCTTCTCGACGCCTGGGAAGGCACCGCCGCCAGCTCACGCATGATGGAAGTCCGTGGGCCTTTAATGACCGAAGGCCGCTATCCGCCCCAAATGAAACTCGACCTGTTCATGAAAGACCTGCGCCTCATGCTCGAAGAAGGCCGGCGGCTCGGTGCACCCCTGCCTCTGACCGAGGTCGCCGAGCGCCTCTATTCGGCGGCAAACGATGCCGGGCGGGGGTCTGAGGACCTCGCGTCGGTCATGATCGCGCTTGAGGGACTGGCCAAACAGATCAGAACATGACTCAGAAGCCCTCGGAGGATTGTGCCTGTTGAAATTGCCCAACGCACGACAAGCCCGCGTCGAAAGGACTAAGGTCGTAGAATACCTGCTTTCAGAGAGCCATTCCGATGGCCGGAGCAAAGCGGCGTTCTTCTTGAGTTTCGGTTTCGATCAGAGGCGCTGGGGCGGACTCGCGGAAGCATTGCGAACTCACGGGGCAGCCAATGAAGTAGTCACAATCGAAGAGTCGCACTATGGCACACGCTACATGGTCGATGGTATCATCGAAACCCCTGACGGACGTAACCCACGGATCAGGACTGTCTGGATCGTTGACAGCGTGAATGACGAGCCGCGGCTAGTTACCGCACATCCGCTCAGGAGATAGCGAGATGCTCAAAGAACATGACCGTATCGTGCTCACGGACGACATTCCTGACTACCGCTTGAAGATCGGCGATGTTGGAACGATTGTCCACGTCTATCCTCGTAGAGAAGCTTTCGAGGTTGAGTTTCTGACACTTGATGGCAACACGGCCGCACTGGCAACTGTCTTGCCGTCACAGCTTCGTCCGGTAGCCAACACGGACATTACACATGCAAGAGAACACCGGATGACCGGTTGAAATTGCTGAGCCGGAGTCAGTGTAGTAAGCTCCCCCGACTCGCTGACCCGGAAACCCCTCTTCATGCCACGCCACACCGTCGCCGTCACAGACCACCTGTTCCCGTCCATGGAAGACGAGGCCCGGATGTTCCGGGAGATGGACACCGAACTCGTCATCGGCCAGTGCAAGGCCGAGGACGATGTCATCGCCCTGTGCCGGAACGCGGACGCCATCCTCAACACCTACGCGCGCATGACGCCTCGGGTCATCGAGAGCCTGGAGCGCTGCCGGGTCATCGTGCGGTTTGGCATCGGCTATGACAACGTGGACGTGGATGCCGCCACGCGGTGCGGGGTCATGGTGGCCAACACCACGGAGTACTGCATCGACGAGGTGGCGGACCAGGCCATGGCGATGCTGCTGGCTTGCGGCCGCGGGCTGTTCGCGGCGGGACGGATCGCCCGGGACGGCACCTGGGACTTGAGCAGGATGCCGGTGCTGCGGCGGCTTCGCGGCCAAACCCTCGGGCTCGTGGGAATCGGGCAGATCGGCAAGGCCGTGGCCGCAAGGGCGCATGGCTTCGGGCTGAGGGTGCTGGCCAGTGACCCGTATGTGGACGAGGCCGCGGCCCGGGAGTTGGGGGCGGAGATCGTGGACCTCGACGCGTTGCTGGCGGCGTCGGACTACGTTTCCGTGCACGTACCGCTGATGCCCGCGACCGAGGGCATCATGGACGCCAGTGTGTTTGCCAGGATGAAGCCCACGGCGTTTCTCATCAACGTGGCCCGCGGCCGGATCGTGAACCAGGCGGATCTCGTCCGGGCCGTGCAGCGGAGAGACATCGCCGGAGCCGGGCTGGACGTCCTGGAACGGGAGCCGCCCGAGGCGGACGACGCCATCACCGCCCTCGACAACGTTATCCTGACGCCCCACTCCGCCTGGCTCTCCGAGGAGGCCCGGGCGGACATGCGCCGCCGCGCCGTGGGGCAGGTGGTCAGCGTCCTGAAGGGAGAGCTGCCCTACTCGCTGATCAACCGTGAAGTGGTCCAGTCAAAACGGCCGTAACCGCACTTGAAAGGAGTCATCCATGGTCGAGCGTTCGACATCGAGCTTTGGTCTGGTGGGAACCGATTGGCAGCAGCGCATCAACTGGAGCCGTCTGCGCGAGTATCGCCTCAACCGGGCGCGGGAGGCCATGAAGACCGCCGGCCTGGGCGCCATGCTGGTGATGTACGACGAGAACGTGCGCTACGTCACAAGCACCGTGACTCCCGGATGGTGCCGGCTCAAGCCGGGCCTGCGCTACGCCCTGTTGTGCGAGGGGGCGGAGCCGGTGCTCTTCGAGCAGGGCGACATCGGCACCCAGATCAACCGCCACTGCCCGTGGATCCCCAGGGACAACGTGCGCTACGCCTACTCGTGGATCAAGGGCGCCGTGGGCGGCGCGGCCGAGCAGCAGGTGACCAAGTTCACCCGCGCCATCCTGGACGAGATGAAGAAATACGGCGTGGACAAGGCGCCGCTAGGGGTCGACTTCATCGACCTCAACATGATCAACTCCTTCAACGCCCACGGCATCCAGTGGACCGACGGCATGTCACCCATGGTCTCCGCCCGCGCCATCAAGAACATCGACGAGCTGGAGGCCATGCGCATCGTGGCCGCCATCTGCGACGCCTGCCACACCGCCATCTCGCACTTCCTCGTGGCCGGCATGCAGGAGCATCAGATCACGGCGTTCGCCATGGAGTTCCTCTACAACATCCCCGGCATCGAGGACGTCGAGGACATCATCGTCTCGTCGGGCCCCAATAGCTGGCCCAACTGGCGGCATTTCTCCGACCGCATCATCCAGCCGGGCGACCTGGTCATCATCGACATGGCGGCGGTGACCTGGAACGGCTACAAGAGCTGCATGTACCGCACTTACTGCGTCGGCAAGAAGCCCACCGATGAGCAGCGGAGGTACTACGACCTCGCCTACAGGTGGCTCTACGATGCCATCGACATGGTGCGTCCGGGCGCCACCACCAAGGACATCGCCGAGGTGTGGCCTTCGGCCAAGGAGACCTGGGGCTACGAGGAAGAGGACCAAGCCGCCGCCAACCTGTGGGGGCACGGACTCGGCCTCGCCCAGTACGACACTCCGGTGGTGTCGCGCATCTACTCCCTGGACCACCCGGTGGTGATCGAGCCGGGCATGAGCTTCGCCCTGGAGACCCAGCACGGCAAGCCGCTCCAGTGGGGCGTCCGGCTGGAGGAGATGCTGGTGGTGACCGAGGAAGGACCTCAGGTCACCACGCAGTTTCCCATCGAGGAGATTACCGTCGTCGGTTGAGGGCGGCCCCAACCACACCCGCGCCCCGGCGGGTCCCACCGCGATATGGGCGCGATCAAGACTATGGGCAGGATCAAGACTCTCGACGAGATCAAGGCCATGGTGCGCGCGCGTACCGGGAAACGGAACGTGTTCCGCCGCGCCCGGATCGCGGACGTGGAACCTGTCCTCGAGCGGCTCGCCAGCAAGGACCCGGACCTGTGGGCAGCGGAATGGTCGGGGGCGGCCGAGCCTTACGAGGAGGCCGGCGAGGCGCATGAGGAAGCGGGATGTTCGGATGAAGCCCGCGAGGCCTTCCTCATGGCCTACACGTACTACACCATCGGCCGGTACCCTGTGCCTCACTCGCCGGGCAAGCAGGCATGCGCCCGCAAGAGCCTCGCGCTGTTCAAGCGGGCCGGACGCCACTTCACGCCGCCGCTGGAGGTTCTGGAGATCCCCTACCGCGCGGATCAAGTGATCCCGGCGTTCCTGCGCAAGCCGGAGGGGGCGGCTCCCTGCCCCGTGGTCATCAACTTCGGCGGCATCGATTCCTACAAGCCGGAATGCCACGAGTACGACGAAGCGTTGCTGAGCGCGGGGCTGGGGGTTTGCGCGATGGACATGCCCGGTGTTGGGGAAGCGCCGATCAAGGGATCCACCACCGCCGAGAGCCTGTTCAGCGCGGTCATCGACTATCTGTGCGGACGCGAGGACGTCGACACGCGGCGCATCGGCATCCTGGGCCGGAGCTTCGGCGGCTACTGGTCCGCCAAGATGAGCTTCGTGGAGCCGGAGCGGTTGCGCGCCGCGGTGGTGTGGGGCGGCGGGGTCCACTACAACTTCCAGGCGGAATGGGTGCGCCGGTCCACGAACGCCGAGAGCTACCTCATGGACCACGAGGTATGCCGCGCCAGCGCCTTCGGCCTGCGCAACCTGGATGATCTGGTTTCGTTCTTCCCGTCGCTGTCGCTGAAGACCCAGGGGCTGCTGGACAAACCCTCCTGTCCCATGCTGATCGTCAACGGAAAGAATGACCTTCAGACCCCCATCGAGGACCTGTACCTGCTGCTGGAGCACGGCGGTCCCAAGACCGCGCGGGTGTTCCCCGGAGGCCACATGGGACAGACGCCGGAGACCCTGCCCACCATCGTCCGCTGGCTCCGCGGGGAGTTGGCGGCATAGGCATTTGGGGCTTGCAAAATCGAACCTCGCGCATTAAGATACATTCCTCACCTGAATTCGTACGAGCGTTCATTAGGAAAGGAGCAGGACATGTTGATTAAGAAGGAGCGGATCGACACCTTCGACGACTGGGTGGACGCGTTCCATCAGTGGCACGACGACATCGGCTATCCCACCGAGCTCATCGGAGACGACTATACCTTCGAGACCAAGCTCGACGACGTGGAGAGCAACGAGATCGAGTTCGGGGAGTATGCCGGACGGCCCAAGTGGGAGAAGGTGACGGACATCCCCGACCAGCGGATCCAGGATGCGCTGGCCCACCTGATCGAGTTCCAGGGGGACACCGAGTTCGCCTCGGTGGAGCAGCAGACCAACCTGATCGAGCGCGCCCCCACCGACGTGGACCTGAAGAACCTGATCCGCATCAACCGGGAAGAGATGCGCCACGGCTGGCAAATGGCCTACGTGCTGGTGACCCAGTTCGGCGACTCCGGCAAGCGCCAGTCCCAGCGGCTGCTGGAGCGGCGCGCGTCCGACGGTTCCCGCCTGCTGGATTCGTTCAACCAGCCCGTGCGGAACTGGCTGGACTTCTTCACCTACACGAGCTTCATCGACCGCGACGGCAAGTACCAGTTGAACATGCTCAGCCGGAGCGCCTTCGCCCCGTTGGGCCGCAGCACCCTGCCCATGCTGAAGGAAGAGGCGTACCACCTGGCCCAGGGGAACATCGGCCTGATGCGTATCGTCAAGGCCGGCAAGATCCCCATGACCATGATGCAGAAGTACTTCAACAAGTGGATCTCCACCGCCTACGACCTGTTCGGTCAGGACGAGTCCAGCTCGGCCCACTGGGCCTATGTGTGGGGCCTCAAGGGGCGCTACGACGAGCACCTGTACGACGAGCCCGCGGACATGGATGCGTTGAACGAGCTGTCGCGGTCGACCTTCTTCAAGGAGGTCTCGGCGCTGGTGGACGCCTTGAACCACAACATCCCCGGCGACCAGCCCAAGCTGACGATTCCGAGCGACAAGTTCCGCCGCTACATCGGCAACCATGCGGGCAAGCCCTACAGCGTCACCGGCGAGCTGCTCTCCGACGACGACTACGCCAAGCACCTGGCGGAGGTCATGCCCTCGGACGCCGACGACGAGTACGTCATCGGCCTGGAAAAGGAAGGCGGCTGGATCCTCGACCCGAGGTAATCCGGAAACCGGGAGTCTCCGAAAGGCGCGCGGCTTACGACTCGACCTCGAGCCCGTAGGCCCGCGCCATGATCACGATGGGGTGCACCGGCTTTCTGCCGGTCCCCTGTTCCACCTGAACCGCCGACAGCGGACAGTCCGTCACCGTGCACGCGTCGTCGGGCCGCATGAACTTGAACAGCGGCCTGCCCACCTGCATCGACGCCTCGAAGTTCTCCTTCTTGACGCTCCAGGTTCCGTCGTGCCCGCTGCAGCACTGCATGCGGGAGACCTCCGTATCGGGGATGAGCTGCATCAGCTCCTGGGCCTTGAAGCCGATGTCCTGGGCCTTGAGATGGCATGGCTGGTGATAGCGGATCTTGCCGGCCGCCTGTGAGAAGTTCACGTCCAGCTTGCCGGCCTCGTTAAGCTTCACCAGGTACTCCGACAGGTCGAGAGTGTTCTCCGCCACCAGCTTCGTATCGTCGGAGGGCAGCATGCGCGGGTAGTCCTGCTTGAGCATATAGCTGCAACTCGCGGTGGGCACCACGATCTTGTAACCCTGACGCACCGCCTCGCTCAGACTCTTGACGTTGGCTTCGATCTTCTGCACCGCCTCGTCCAGCAGCCCCACGTCGATGAACGGCATGCCGCAGCACTGCTGCTCGGGGACCGCGCACTCGACGCCGTTCTTCTCCAGCACGGCCACCGCCGCCTTGCCGATGTCCGGCTCGTTGTAGTTGACGGTGCAGGTGTAGAACAGCGCCGCCTTCTCCTCGCCGTTGCCCTTGGCGGCGGCCGGACGCTTGCCGTTCCACTTGGCGAAGGTTTGGCCGTGATACGTGGGCAGCAGCCGGTCGCGGTGCACCCCCAGGTACTTCTCCATCAGCCGGCGCACGAACGGGGTCCGGTTGGCCCAGTTGACCAGGGGCGCCATCCAACTCGCCATCCGTCCGGCCCGGTCCGTGTCTCCCATAAGCCGGTCGGCCCATGTCACGCCTTTCTCCTTGGCCTCCACGAGGGTGGCCCGCATCATGGTCCTGGGAAAGTCGATGTCCCACTCGTGGGGCGGAACGTACGGACAGATGGGGTCGCAAAGCTTGCACTGGTAGCACTGGTCCACCACCAGCTTCATTTGCTCGTCCTTGAGGGAAGTCGCGTCACCGAAGTTCTCGTCCATCATCTGGAACAGGCTCACGAAGGACGGACAGAGAGTGTGGCAAAGGGTGCAGCCGTAGCAGATGTCGAACACGCGGTCGAGTTCCTGGCGCAAGGCTCCCTTTTCCCAGAACGCCGGTGTCTTGGGTTCAAAGCTCATGAGTGCGGTTTCCTCCTCGGTGATGTTCGCACGAAGGCGCGATGAAGGGGGATATTAAGGGTTTCGTCCATGAAAAGTAAGAAACGAGGCTAAATTTATATGGGCAACTAAATTTAGTCCGCGCCCTAACTCGCCATTAATCGAGTTGCTGCCGCAGGATGCGGAAGATCAGCCCGTAGAACCGGCAGCAGGACGGCAGGGTCGTCGTAAGGAACTCGCGGATCGAGCGCACGGAGAGCCGCGCGTCCACGTGGCTCACGACCTTCAGGATGGCGACGTGGGTGCGGCTCGCGTCCGGCAGCTCGTCCGCCAGTCGCAGGCTCTCGGTCGACGGAATCAGCGGGTCGGTGTCGCCGTGGCCGATTAGGACCCGCGCCTGGACCCGTGGGACGATCGTGCGCAAGGAAAGGCTCTCCAGATAGCTCCGCACTGGGGCCTCGGTCGCCTCCATCAGACTCTGGACCCGAGCCGGGTCCTGGTTGCGGATCAAGTCGTAAACGGCCCGTCCGTTCTCCGTGAGTTGGTCTGGCGAGAACGGGAGCGCCTCCCATTCCGAGCGGGTGGCACCCGCCTTGGCCTCTTGTTCCATGGCGTCGACCAGGCTGGACAACAACCTCCGGTCTTCCTCTCCCGTCATGTGGACCAGGAGGTTCTTCACGAACACGTACCGGGCGTAGACCTCCGGCGGCTGGACGTGACGGTGGCCTCGATATTCGTCCTGGCCGGTGGTCAGGTAACGGACCACGTTGACGGTGTCGTAGTAGCCTCCAAAGGACACCACGAATTTCACTCCTTCCCGGATGGACGGATCCGCCGCGGCCTTCAGGACAGGACCCGCGGCAAAGCTGATGCCGAACAGGCCCGCGCGGTCCTCGTCCACCTCCTCCCGCAAAAGCAGGAAGCGAAAGGCCGCCGCAATATCGGCGGACTCTTCCATCTCCAGGCGAAGGGACTTGAGGCCGTCGAGTTCCGGGACCAGGACGGCGAACCCGCAGGCAGCCAGTTCCTTGGCCAGCGCCACCAGGCGCGGGTCATCCTTCCCCGTGTCGAGCACTCCGTGGGTGACCAGCAGGCCGGCGCGTGGCCGGGCATCCGGCACGACGTAGAGGTCGGCGGCCATTCGCCGGCCGCCGGCCGCAACGGTCACCGGGCGCAAGGCGGGCTTGCGCCGACGCCAAGTCCGTAGAAGCTTCCCGAAACCATCGCCGGCCAACAGATGAAGCAGCAGCGTCAAGCTCAGGAACGCGATCCGGACGTATGAAAGGATGAACAAGGGCGGGAACCCGCCGGTTTCGTATCTCGCGGCGGCGACCCGCGGGACTCGACGGGTCCCCGCGGCCGGCCCGTCGCCGGCCGCGGGAAACCCCGCCGTTCTCATCGCGGGTTCACACGGGAGACCCGCTAGTGGTGTGCGGCCTCGCCCTCCAGGGCGAGATTGATGTGGTGATGGGACTTGGATACCGGGCCGATGCCCTTGGCGATGGTGGTCCAGTGCTCGCCCTCGTCGTCGCTGTAGAAGACGTCGCCGTCGGTGGTGCCGGCGAAGATGGCGTAGCCGCCGTTCCACGCGTCCATGCACATGCCTTCGATGTTGGCGCGGATGTGCTCGGGCAGGCCCTCGCCCAGGATGTCCCAGGTCTCGCCGCCGTCACGGCTGCGGGCCACCCGGGCGTCCGCGGTGTGGAGCTTGCGCCAGGTTCCGGGGCCGGTCTTGGCGCCGGCCACGAACAGCAGCTTGGGATCCCGCGGGTGGACGAAGAACGGGTCCACGTAGCCGATGCGGAAGTCCCGCGGCGTCATGCTCTTCCAGGTGGCGCCGCCGTCGCCGCTCACGCAGAAGCCCGCCGTCACCTCCGGCCCGCAGTTGGTGGTAGGGGCCGTGCCGTAGAGCTTGTCCGGGTCGTTGGACGGAATGAACACGCGGTGCGCGTCCGGGTTGATGTTGGGGATGGTGCTCCAGGTCTGGCCGCCGTCCGTGCTGCGCAGGAAGCCGCCCACCTCCACCGCCACGTGGATGATGTCGGGGTCGGTGGGATGGAACGTGATGCTCTTGGCGTGGGCCTGGTGCGGCGGGCCCGGAAAAGTCCACTTCTCGACGCCCGGCACCCGGCGCAGACCCGGCAGGTCGGTCCAACTCTCGCCGAGGTCGTCGCTATAGTACAGGTGCGCGGGTTGCGTGCCGGCATAGACCCTGGGCTTTCCGTCCACCAACTGCGTGCCCAGCGAGTAGATCTCCTTTTCGCCGATGCCGCTGTCCCGCTTCTCCCAGGTGCTTCCCTGATCGGCGCTGGCATAGATCTCGCAGCCGTAGGTGCCGACGAACAGCGTCTCCGTGGTCGGTTCGAAGATGACGGAACTCGCGTGCTTCCCGGGCAGGTGCACGTTGTCCTGCTGCCACGAGCCGCTTGCCCGGTGGAACGAGAACACGCCGTCGACGGTGCCCACCAACAGCTTTTCGCGGGCGGCTTCGCCTTGGGTCAACAACTGGCCTCCGGGGGATAGACAGACGTACATGGGCATTCCTCCTTCGCGCTGAATCGGCTTCTACTCTACTGAAGGCCCCGCCGCTCCGTCAAGATACGCGGGGTTGAATTTCCGCGCGCCTTGTTATTAGTTCTGTCAGCGAATGGAAGCGCCCGACAGGTCGTCGCGGCGTGACGGAGTCGGATCCGTAAGAACAAATACTCAAGGAGGAAATGATGTACACGACCGACCAATACGAGGGCATGCTCGCGGAGACCATCACCATCCAGGGCCACAACGGCGACACCATCAACGCCTACTACGCCCGCCCGCTGGGCGCGGGACCGTTCCCGGCGGTGGTGGCGATCCACCATCTGCCCGGCTGGGACGAATGGTACCGTGAGGCGACACGCAGGCTGGCGCACCACGGTTTTGCCACCATCTGCCCCGACCTCTATCACCGGGCCGGCTCCGGCACGCCGGAAGACGTGGCCGCCAAGATCCGGGCCGACGGCGGCGTGGCCGATGACCAGGTGGTAGGCGACCTGACGGGCGCCATGAACTATCTGCGCTCCATGCCCTATCACAACGGCAAGGTGGGCATCTGGGGCACCTGCTCGGGCGGGCGCCACGCCTTTCTCACCGCCTGCCGCGCCCAGGGCTTCGACGCCGTGGTGGAGTGCTGGGGCGGCCGCGTGGTGGCGAGCGGCGACGACCTCACCGAGAAGCAGCCCGTCGCCCCCATCGACTACACCGCGGACCTGTCGTGCCCGATCCTCGGCATCTTCGGCAACGACGACAAGAGCCCCACGCCGGAACAGGTGGACCAGCACGAAGCCGAACTCAAGAAACACGGCAAGGACTACGAGTTCCACCGCTACGACGGCGCCGGCCACGGCTTCTTCTACTACGACCGCCCCAACTACCGTCAGGAGCAGGCGGTGGACGGCTGGAAGAAGCTCCTCGATTTCTTCGGTAAGCAGCTCGGATAAGGACCCGCGCCGCGAAAGGAGACGACCATGTGCACCATGATCGCCAGAAAGGTCGTAATGGAGGGCAGCGGCAAGAACTCCGAAGACTGGTTCAAGGTCAACCAGGCCAACGTGGCCTATGACCATCCGTACCATGTCTTCCGGGAGCACTCCCTCAACATCGACTTCGTCAACGAGGCCGAGGGGCCGGGGGCGCGGGTGGCCGTGGAGTTGAGCGTCGATTCGGCCCGGAAGCTGGTGGACACCATCCTCAACGTGCTGAACGAGGCCGAACAGGGCGGCTGGGTCGACGAGGAGGAAGGGCCGGAAGTCCACATGCCGCCGGTCAAGAGCACCGGGACGCTTTAGAGCGGTCCGCCGGAACGACGGCTTTCTCGGGGTCAGCCTTCGTGCCCGAACGGGACATGGAAGGCTGACCCCTCAATCCCTCCCTGAAACTACGCCTGGGCCGGAACGGCGGCGATCTCGCTCACCGGCACGCCATAGAAGTCAGCGGCATTCCGGCAAAGGATGCGGTACTTGTTCTCCTCGGTGAGGTCCTCGCGCTTGCGCAGCTTCTCCACCGAGTGGGGCCAGTCCGTGTCCCAGTGCGGGTTGTCCGACGAGTACAGCAGGCAGCGGTCGCCGATGTGCCGGATGGCGTCGGGGATGGTGAGCTCCTCGCACTCGACGCCGAAGTAGCACCGGCCGCCGCGGACGTACTCGCTGGGCGCGCGCGTGCACAGCGGCGCCTCCACGTCTCCCCGCTTCTCCCACTCCTCGTCCAGCCGGTCCATCCAGTAGGGCACCCAGCCGGCGCCCGACTCGAGGAACCCGACCTTGAGCCCAGGATAGCGCTCCAGCACGCCGCCGAAGATGAGCTGGGTCATGGCGATCATCTGCTCGAACGGATGGGTCACCGCGTGGATGGCCAGGAACTTGTCGAAGCGGTCGGTGCCGGCCGCGTCGCGCGGCTGGCTGTGGACGGCGACGGGCACGTCCAACCGCTCCACCGCGGCGTAGAACGGGTCCAGTTCCCGGTCCGAGAGCTTGCGCCAGGCCACGTAGGTGGGCACCTGCACCGCCACCATGCCCAACTCCACCAGCCGCTCCAGCTCGTCCACCGCGCTCTCGACCTCCTGCAGGCCGACGATGCCCACGCCTTTGATGCGTTCCGGCGACGCGCTGCAGAACTCGTGCAGCCAATCGTTGTAGGCCGTGGCCAGCACCCGGGCCCGGGCCGGGTCGCGCACGTTGCCGATGCTCAACCCCGCCGTGGGAAAGAGCACGGCGGTGTCGATGCCCTCGGCGTCGATGTCCGACAGCTCCCGCTCGGGGTCCGCCACCCGATGCCCCATGCGCCCCAGGTCCCGGTCCCAGCCGTCCTGGGGGAACAGCTCGCGGGCCGAACTGTAGGGCTCCGGGATCCTCTCCCGATAGGCGGTCATGGGCTCGGTCAGGTGGCCGTCCGCGTCGATTACAGGATATCCGATCATGGCTCTTCCTCTCCCGTCCGCTTTCCTACAACCCGTAGAACTGCCGCGGGTTGTCGTCCACGATCCGGGTGTGCATGTCCTCGCTGATACCGCCGCCCTCCTTGAGCGAGGTGAGCGCCTCGAGCTCCGTGGACGAGTCGGCATGCCCGTAGTCCGTGCCGATCATCAGCGCGCCGTCGCCGGCCTGTTGCAGCAGGTACGGCACGTCGTCGCCGATCTGGCAGGTCACGAACAGGTTGTACTCCCGCAGCAAATCCTCCGGCAGCTTGTCATCCACCGTGTCCATCCGCCGCCGCAGCTCGTAGACGACCCACGGGATCCACGAGGCCGCGGTCTCGATGAAGCCGAACCGGAGCTTGGGAAAGGTCTTGGGCACGCCGGAGCTCACCAGACGAAAGAACGCGCCGACGTTGAAGATACGGTACTGGTTGAAGAACTCCCGGCTGCCGTCGGGGTTGCCCATCATGTCCACCAGATCGGCATTGCCGTTGGACTGGTGGAGGCCGATGCACAGGTCGAGCTTCGAGGCCTCCTCGTAGATCGGGAAGAAGAACGGGTCGTCCACGCTGCGGGGACCCTCCATCGGCCGCATGAAGATGCCGCAGGCGCCGTTCTCCTTGGCGAAGCGCAACTGGTCCATGGCATCCGGCATGCTGAGGAACGGCAGCACGCACATCCAGCGGAGCCGCCCCTCGGCTTCCTTCCAGATGTCCGCAAGCCAGCGGTTGTAGGCCCCGCAAAGGGCCACGTCCACCTCCGGCCGCTCGGTGCACTGGTCCAGGAAGATGCTGGTGTAGAGGACCTGCACGTCGATGCCCAGCTCGTCCATGTGCGCCAGCCGCGCCCCCACGTTGGCCACGTCCCGGGTCTCCATGGAGGTCGTCATCTGCCTCCCGACCCTCTGCGACCGTTCCACCAAGGCTTCCTCGGTGAACGCGAACCGGAACAACCCCCGGATCTTCCCGTCGATGACCCAGTTCTGCCGCTGCGTCCCGTCATTCGGGTCGAAAAGGGCCGGCCGGTATTTCTGCTCCGAGGGCGTCAGATAGTCCCACGTACGCGGGCTCTCGACGACATGCGCGTCAGCGTCTACCCATCCCATTGGATGCTCTCCCTTCCGTGGATAGCTGTGGATTCGATTCGAGATTATCCGGGTTGAAGCAGGGGCGTCAACCGGATTTAAACCGTCACCGCCCGTTAGCCGGGGCGGTCCCCACCGTTCTGCAGGACACTACGAGGACGAATCGCCGTCGGGATCGTGTCCCGACTCCACCTCTGGCCGACCCATTCTGACACGGTCAATCGTGCGTCTCGAGCGAGAGCCTACAGCTCTCGATACTCTTCCTCATCCAACAGTACACTGAGGCGTTTTGTCATTGGAGTCCGGCCAACCCTTCCGCCCGTGTTGGATTCCCGCTTTCCAGGCTGTGTCAAAACGGCAACTTCAGGGTACGAAAGGCCGATCCGTCATTCCCGCGAAAGCTTGCCCTCGACCCCGATCGGGGGCGGGAATCCAGGGGCGGTGGTGGAGCGCTACAGCGGCGTTTCCCCGCCTCACCCCTCCTGGATTCCCGCTTTCGCGGGAATGACGGAGGGGACGCGGGAATGACGATTCAGGGGGTAGTTGCCTCTCTCAGATGGGTTTTGACACAGCCTGTTTCGCGGGAATGACGATTCGGGACATCCGGCACCATTTCGTCGTGTGAGTCTACCATCAAGCGCCCGCACAGCACATCTCTACGTTGACCTACAATTCGAATCCTGCCATGCAAGAGAACACTCGCCCGAAGGAGGTCACCATGCCAGGCGTCGTCGACGCGGACACTCACATTATCGAGCATCCGGAGATGTGGGAGCTTTTCGATCCGGAGCTGTATCAGCGACGGCCGGTGCTGGCGTCGACCACCGAAAACAGCGTCTACGGAGAAAACAACCAGGTCTGGCTCATCGACGGCACGGCGGTGCCGAAGCGCTTCGGCAAGGGCAGCGCGCTGGTGGCGGTGGGCGGCTCGGACAGGGAGAATGCCCGCACCGACATCGCCGCGTCGGTGCGATACGTCACGGACCCGATAGCGCGGGTGCGGGACATGGACAAGCGCGGGGTGGATGCGGAGGTGGTGTACCCTACCCTGCTGCTGGGCTACCTGGAGGTGGACGTGGCCCTGGAGGTGGCCATCTGCCAGGCCTACAACCGCTATCTCGCCGAGGCCTGGAAGACCGCGGGAGACCGGCTGCGCTGGGTGGTGGTGCCGCCGTTGCGGGACATGGACGCCTCGGTGCGGCAGATCGAGACGGCCCGGGACCATGGGGCCGTGGGGGTGTTCTTCCGCGGGGTCGAGGGCGACCGCTCGCTGGCCGAATCGTATTTCTTTCCGGTCTACGAGGCGGCCAACCGGCTCGGCATGGCCATCTGCATCCATACCGGCGCAGGCGCCCCCGAGATCACCCGGGTGTTCGACCGGAACTTTAGCCACAACCTTCCCCACGTGCGCTCGCTGCCGCTGTTCGCCTTCCGCGACCTGGTGGCCCACAAGATCCCGGAGCGCTTCCCGGAGGTGCGCTTCGGCTTCGTCGAGGCGTCGGCCTCCTGGGTGCCCTACGTGCTGCACCACCTGCAACGGGCCAGCGGCGCCCGGCTCAACGCCGGCGGCGACGCCGACGCGAGCCTCGACTGGGGACCCAACCTGTTCCGCGACTATCGGCTCTACGTCGCCGCGGAAGCCGACGAGGACCTGCCCTACCTGCTCACCCACATCGGCGAGGACCACATCGTCATGGGCTCCGACTACGGCCACCAGGACCAGTCCCGTGAGGACGGCATGGTGGCGGTGATGCGCCGCAAGGAGGACGTCTCCCCGGCAGTCGTGGAAAAGATCCTCTGCGACAATCCGCGCCGGTTCTACGGACTCGCCTAACGGTCTTCGATAGTCCTGTTGACCGACCTCGGAGTGGATTCCCGCGGGTCCTGACAGCCCCCCAACCCTTGAGATTTGCGCGCCCCCGCAATAAGTTCAGGTGCAGGTTTGGAGGACCACATGAGCAAGGACATCACCTTCGTCGACACCACCCTGCGCGACGGGCACCAGAGCCTGTGGGCGGAGAACATGACCACGGGCATGATGCTGTCGGTGGCGGAGCAGATGGACCGGGCGGGGTTCGAGGCCATGGAGCTGATCTCGGGGTCACACCTGAAGAAGTGCGTGCGGGAGCTCAAGGAGGACCCCTGGGAGCGGGTCCGGCTGGTGGCCCAGCGCATCACGGAGACGCCGCTCCGGGTCATCGCCGGGCGCGTCAACACGTTCGAGTTCAACCCGCTGTGCATGTACCGCCTGTTCATGGAGCGCATGGCCGCCAACGGCATCCGCGAGGCGCGCATCTCCGAGGAGTGGAACGACCTGGCGGGATGGACACGAAAGGTGAAGGTGTCGCGGGAGGTGGGCATCAAGCCCATCATCAACATGATCTACTCGGTGTCTCCCAAGCACGACGACGAGTACTTCGCCCAAAAGACCCGCGAGGCGGCCTCCCTCGAGGTGCCGCTCATCTGCCTCAAGGACCCCGGCGGGCTGCTCACGCCCGAGCGCATGCGCACGCTGGTGCCGGTGATGTACGAGAACTGCAACGGCATCCCCATCGAGCTCCACACCCACTGCACCACCGGCCTGGGCCCCCTGTGCTGCCTGGAGGCCATGGACCTGGGGATACGCAGCGTCAACACCGCGGTGCCGCCGCTGGCGGACAGCTCCTCCAATCCCAATGTCTTCAACGTCGCCCGCAACGCCCGGGCGCTGGGCTACAACCCGCTGGTGGACGAGTCGGTGCTGGAGCCCGTGTCCGAGCATTTCATGACCATCGCCAGGCGCGAGGGCTTCCCCATCGGCAAGCCGGTGGAATACGACTACGCCCAGTACCAGCACCAGGTGCCCGGCGGCATGCTGTCCAACCTGCAGCACCAGCTCGACAAGGTACGCCTGGGGGACCGCTTCCCTCAGGCCCTGGAGGAATCCATCCAGGTCCGCGCCGAGTTCGGCTATCCCATCATGGTGACGCCGCTGTCGCAGTTCGTGGGCAGCCAGGCGGCGCTCAACGTCATCGTGGGCGACCGTTACAAGGAGGTCACCGACCAGGTGATCCGCTACGCCCTGGGACGCGCCGGCGAGGAAGGCGCCCGGCTCATGGACCCCGACGTCAAGGACAAGATCCTCGACCGGCCCCGGGCCCGGGAGATCGCGGCGCAGGAGCCGGAGGAGACGCCCCTCTCGGAGATGCGCGCCCGGCTGGGCGGCGACGGGGTGTCGGACGAGGAGCTGTTGCTGCGCTGGCTGCTGAGCGAAGACGAGATCGCCCAGATGCGCGCGGCCGCGCCGCCCCAGGCGTACGTAAGCACCACCCCGCCGATGGTGGCGCTGGTGGAGCAACTGGCCAGGAAGACCGACCTGGGGCACGTACGGGTGACCAAGGGCGACGTCTCGGTGACGCTGAATCGTGGAGACTGAAAGAGGAGGAGCCGTCATCGCCACTCATCGCCTGACCGAGCTGCCGGCGTGGCAGGACCTCGCCGAGCACTACCGCAAGATCAAGGACGTGCACCTGCGCGCGCTGTTCGCCGAGGACGCGAGCCGTGGCGAACGCTTCGCGATCGAGGGCGCCGGACTCTATCTCGACTACTCCAAGAACCGCGTCACCGACGAGACCCTGGACCTGTTGCTCGAACTGGCGCAAGCCACCGGCCTTCGGGAACGCGTCGACGCCATGTTCGGCGGCGAGCGGATCAACGTCACCGAGGGGCGGCCGGTGCTGCACGTGGCGCTGCGGGCGCCGCGCGACCAGCAAATCTTGGTGGACGGCGAGGACGTGGTGCCCGAGGTGCACGCGGTGCTCGACCGCATGTCGTCCTTCGCCGACCGGGTCCGCTCGGACGAATGGAAGGGGTACACCGGCAAGCGCATCCGCAACGTGGTCAACATCGGCATCGGCGGCTCGGACCTGGGGCCGGTGATGGCCTACGAGGCGCTGCGCCACTACAGCGACCGGGCCCTCAGCCTGGGCTTCGTCTCCAACGTGGACGGCACCGACTTCGCCGAGACCGTCCAGGGCCTGGACCCGGCGGAGACCCTGTTCATCGTCAGCTCCAAGACCTTCACCACCCTGGAGACGCTCCAGAACGCCCACACGGCGCGGGAATGGTGCCTCGCCGCCCTCAAGGACGAGGCCGCCGTGGCCAGCCACTTCGTGGCGGTGTCCACCAACCACGACGAGGTGCGGCGCTTCGGCATCGACACGGACAACATGTTCGGCTTCTGGGACTGGGTCGGGGGCCGCTATTCCTACGACTCCGCCATCGGCCTGTCGCTGATGATCGCGGTCGGGCCGGACAACTTCCGGGCCATGCTCGGCGGCCTCCACGCCATGGACGAGCACTTCCGCTCCGCGCCCTTCGAGCGCAACCTGCCGGTGCTGCTGGGGCTCCTGGGAATCTGGTACAACAACTTCTTCGGCGCCGAGACCCATTCCATCCTGCCCTACGACCAGTACCTCTGGCGCCTGAGCGCCTACTGCCAGCAGCTCGACATGGAGAGCAACGGCAAGCACGTCACCCTGGACGGCGAGGCCGTGGACTACCAGACCGGCCCAATCATCTGGGGACAGCCGGGCACCAACGGCCAGCACGCCTACTACCAGTTGATCCACCAGGGCACGAAGCTCATCCCGTGCGACTTCATCGGCTTCTGCCGGACCCTCAATCCCCTGGGGAACCACCACGATCTGTTGATGGCGAACCTCTTCGCCCAGACCGAGGCGCTGGCCTTCGGCAAGACCGGGGACGAAGCCGCGGCCGAAGGCATGGAGGCCTTCCAGGTGCCGCACCGGACCTTCGAGGGCAACCGCCCCACCAACACGATCCTGGCGGAGCGGCTGACCCCCGAGACCCTGGGCAAGATCATCGGCCTCTACGAGCACAAGGTGTTCGTCCAGGGCTCCATCTGGGGCATCAACTCCTTCGACCAGTGGGGCGTGGAACTCGGCAAGGCCCTGGCCCAGCGCATCGTTCCGGAGCTTGAAAGCGCGGAGACGCCGGCACTGGACCACGACAGCTCCACCAATGCGTTGATCCGGCGCTACCGCCGGCTGCGCGGCTGAGGAAGGCCACGAAACGCGCGAAACTGGACGCCATCTGTCTCGACTACGCGGCGACGACTCCGCATCCCCGCTTCCGGAGGCCGTTACAACAGCGTCACCAAGCTCGCCTCCAAGCCCTACCCCCACATCCGGGGCGTGGCCAACGCCTACAAGCTGTGTTTCGACGGTAGCGGTCGACAATCGAGGGAGAACCACGATGGAAACGGGAATGGCCGTTCACGGCGGGCTACTTGAGCGGAGACATTCCGCGCTCGTCGGAGCCGGGGGCGTGGCCGGCGCTCTTCTGCTTGCGTTCATCCTGACGCTGTTGCCGGAAGACAAGGCCATTCTCGTGCTCGCGGTCTTCGTCGGCATCCTCAGCGGCATCTACTTCGGCGTGGCTCTGGCGCCCACCGGCGCCCGCAACACGGCGATGAACGTCGCCATGTCGCTGGTATTCGCGGCGTTCGCGTTGCTGGGCGCATGGACAAGCCCGATGTTCTTCGCTCTGGCGTGCTTCGTCCACGCGGCGTGGGATATCGTCATCGACCATCCCCGGGCGCTCGACGAGCCGATCGCGCCGTGGTACCTGCCCCTTTGTATCGGCGCGGATATCGTCCTCGGCGTATTCGTCGTCATCTGGTTCTATTGAATGCGCAAGAACATGCCTTTCGAAAAACCGACGCGCGAACAGATGCGAGCCGTTGCGGACGATCTCGGCATCGATCTGTCCGACGACGAACTGACCGTGTACCTGGAGCGGATGGAGGGATTCTCCCGCGCCTATGCGCTGGTGGATGAGGAGCCCGACCCGGAGCCGCGGGTTCGCCCGCGCACTTGGCGCCGCCCGGAGCCGGACCTGAACCGCTGCAACGCCTGGTTCGTACGGACCTCCATCCGGGAAGAGTACCGGGGCCGGCTCGCGGGCAAGACCCTGGCCGTCAAGGACTCCATCTCCGTGGCCGGGCTGCCGACGATGAACGGCGCCTCGTTCCTGGAGGGGTACGTGCCCGACCTCGACGCCACCGTGGTCACCCGGGCGCTCCACGCCGGCGCCGAGATCGTCGGCAAGACCAACTGCGAGTTCCTTTCCCTCTCCGGCGGAAGCCATACCGGCGCCAACGGGCCGGTCGTGAACCCGCACAAGCCCGGCTACTCGGCGGGCGGCTCGTCGTCCGGCAGCGCCGTGGCCGTGGCCACCGGCGACGCCGACATGGCCCTGGGCTGCGACCAGGCCGGCTCCATCCGGGTGCCCGCGGCCTGGTGCGGCATCGTCGGCCTCAAACCCAGCCACGGGCTGGTCCCGTACACCGGCATCCTCGGCATGGACCCGGCCGTGGACCACTGCGGCCCCATGACCCGGGACGTGCATGACAATGCCCTCCTGCTGGAAGTGCTGGCCGGACGCGACGGCATGGACCCGCGCCAGCCAAGCTCGTGGCAACCGGTGAAGTACACCGCCGCGCGACGCGCCGGCGCCAAGCGACTGCGCGTGGCCGTGATCAAGGAAGGCTTCGGACAGCGCAACGCCGAGGCCGAAGTCGACGACCGGGTCCGGGCCGCGGCCGACATCCTGGCCGACATCGGCATCCATGTCGCGGAGGTCTCGGTGCCCGTTCATGAACGGGCCTGGCTGCTGGCCCAGCCCATCTACGTCGAAGGCCTCCCCCACTCCATGGGCGAAAGCGGCATCATGCCCGACGCCGATGGTCTCGGCTCGTCAGGCCTGGCCGAGCGATTCGCCGTCTGGCGCCCGCGCTGGCGGGAGATACCCGAGAACCTGATGACGCTGATCCTGTTCGGCGGTTTCGTGCGCAGCCGCCACCCGGGACGCTACTACGTCAAGGCCCAGCACCTCCGCCGCACCATCCGCCGTGCCTACGAGGACGTATTCTCCGAATACGACTTGATGCTCATGCCCACCACGCCCATGGCCGCCACCCCGCTGCCCGCCGCCGACGCCGCCGAGCGCTCCCGGCGTGCCAGCGAGATGCTCGCCAACACCGGCCCATTCGATGTCACCGGCCACCCGGCCATCAGCTTGCCGTGCGGCGTCACCGCTGACGGCCGGCCCGTGGGAATGATGCTCGTGGGGCGGCACTTCGACGAGATCACGCTTTATCGGGCGGCGTATGCGTTCGAGCGCGCAGGCCGAGGGTGATGGTGGGAGTAGGCCAAAGCTGGAGAACCCTCTGTCATCATGCTTCGACTTTCAGGTCCGTGTGACGGGCCAGGACGTCGAAGTCGACATCCTTGTGAAGTACAGGCGTGTCGGCGCGGATGGCAACGGCGGCGATAAGGCAATCGATCAACTTGCGAACAGTCTCGCCTTCTCGGCGGCATGCGCGGTAAAGAGCCGCCGCATCGTCATAGTGCCCGGGTTCCGTTGGCAACACCGTCGCAAGCGCAAGCAAGCGCCGGAGCGCCTGTAGATGTCGCTCGTCACGCGCACCAGCGAGCACTTCCATCCGAATCGCGTCGCAGACCGCGACGTCGCCCTCCAATAGCGCATCGACGCGGTTACAAGTCGTCGAGCCGGTATTGCGAAGAAACTGGACCCACGCAGAAGTGTCGACCAGGATCACGAGCGACCCGTCCGCATCTCGTCGAGGTCACCCTCCCATCCTGACCCTCGAAGACGTCGAGCTTCATCGACGCTAAAGGGTTCTGCCGCAACGACTCGGAGCGCGAAATTGACGGCTTCACGCTTGGTGCTCAGACGATAGCGGCGCATGACTTCTGCGCATGCATCGTCGTCGATATTGATATTGGTGCGTGACATACACCAACAGTACACCAAGCGTACCCTGTAGGCAATGCCCCGGAAATGCCGACTGGTATCATCGATGGGATCCTCGGCAACCACAAGCCGGTTGATGACGCGTGGCAATCATGCCTTCACTGCAGAAGGGCATCCACCAGCGCGCGAGGGGAAACTACCGAGACGCCCCTCGGCGGGTTTTCCGCCCCCATCGCCAGCCAGGAAGCGCTACCGCCCCTTCCGATGAAGCCTTGTCTCCTTGACCGCGAGCGCCATAGCCGCGTCGGCGTCGAGAGCGGACCTGTCCCGTACGCTGGCGACGATCTCCCGGGCACTGTCCAAAGGCCGGATGCCCCTCATTTCCAGGCTCTCTTCAATAATCGCTGCCATGGAACGACCCTGCCGTGCCGCCGCTTCCTTCAAGGCGCGGTGCGTTCGGTCCGCCAGGGTAATGGTCAAACGTGCCATGCGTCACACACTCCGTCTACGAAAACACCATTACACCATACACCAGTGATCCTAGCCGTCGACAACCACCAGCAGGTCCTTGGTGTCGACCGTGGTGCCCGCCGGCGCGACGACCTTTCGGACGACGCTGCTACGCTCGGCGCGGATCAAGGTCTCCATCTTCATCGCCTCGATGGCCACCAGCACGTCGCCGTCCTCCACCGCCTCGCCTTCGGCGAAGAACACCTTGACCACCATTCCCGGCATCGGCGCGCCGACGTGGCCGGGGTTGCCTTCCTCGGCCTTGGGCAGCTCCAGCCCCGCGACGGCGGCGCTGCGGTCGACGACTCGCACCGTCCGGGGCTGTCCGTTCAACTCGAAGAAGACCGTGCGTTCGCCCTTCCGGTCGGTGTCGCTGCACGCGAGATAGCGAATGAACAGCGTGCGCCCGCGATCGATGTCGACGGCGACTTCCTCGCCCGGCTCCATGCCGTAGAAATAGACCGGCGTCGGCAGCACGCTGACGTCACTGTACTTGCGGCGCGCGGCGGCGTAGTCGGTGAAGACCTTCGGGTACATCAGCCAGGACGCGAAATCGGCATCGGTGATCGGGCGCTGGGCGTTCTTTTCGGCTTCCTCGCGCCCGACGGCGAGATCGGCGTCGGGCAACACCGAGCCGGGCCGCACGGTGATGGGCTCCCGCCCCTTGAGGATCTTCTCCTGCAGGGCGCGCGGGAAACCGCCGTGCGGCTGCCCCAACTCGCCCGCGAACAGCGAGACCACCGATTCCGGAAAAGCGATCTCGCGCCCGGGGTCGGCCACGTCTTCGGGGGCCAGGCCGCCCGTCACCATCATCAGCGCCATGTCGCCCACCACCTTGGAGGACGGGGTGACCTTCACGATGTCGCCGAACATGCGGTTGACCTCGGCGAAGGCCCGCGAGACCTCCGGCCAGCGCTGGTTGTCGATGCCCAGCGCCCGCGCCTGCTCGCGCAGGTTGGTGTACTGGCCGCCCGGAATCTCGTGGTTGTAGACATCCGAAGTGCCAGCGCGGAACTCGCTCTCGAAAGCGCGATAGAGGTTGCGCACCTGCTCCCAGTAGCCGGAGAGCACCATCACCGTATCCGGATCGATGCCGGGGTCACGCGCGGAATGGCGCAGCGCCGCGGTGATGGAGCCGAAGCTCGGCTGCGAGGTCAGCCCGCTCATGGAATCCATCGCCGCATCCACGGCATCCACCCCGGCATCGACGGCAGCGAGCACGCTTGCCGCGGAAATCCCGCTGGTGTCGTGGGTGTGGAAGTGGATGGGGATGCCTATCTCCTGCTTCAGTGTCTCGACGAGGATCCGCGCCGCCGCCGGCTTGCACAGACCCGCCATGTCCTTGAGACCCAGGATATGCGCGCCCGCGGCCTCCAGCTCGCGGGCGAGGGCGACATAGTACTGGAGGTCGTACTTCGGGCGGTTGGGGTCGGTGATGTCGCCGGTGTAGCAGATCGCCGCCTCGCAGAGCTTGCCGGTCTCCAGCACCGAGTCCATCGCCGGACGCATGTTCTCCACCCAGTTGAGCGAATCGAAGATGCGGAACAGGTCGATGCCGTTCTCGGCCGATTGCCGCACGAAATAGCGCACCACGTTGTCGGGATAGGTGGTGTAGCCGACGCCGTTGGACGCGCGCAGCAGCATCTGGGTCAGGAGGTTGGGCATCGCGGCGCGCAGCCGTTCGAGCCGCTCCCAGGGACATTCGTTGAGAAAGCGCATGGCCACGTCGAAGGTCGCGCCACCCCAGCATTCCACCGAGAGAAGCTGAGGCAGCAGCCGTGCATAGGCCGGCGCGATGGCGACCAAGTCGTAGCTGCGGAAGCGCGTCGCCAACAGCGACTGGTGCGCGTCCCGGAACGTGGTGTCGGTCATCAGCACCCGTTCCTGATCGAGCATCCACCGGGCGAAACCTTCGGCGCCGAGAGCGTCGAGCCGCTGGCGTGAACCGTCCGGGACATCCACGCCGGGAACCTCAGGCACGCTCGGCGTCTCGCGCGTCGGCGGTTCGGGCCGGCCTTCGACAGCGCCGTTGCCGTTGACGATCACCTCCCCCACATAGCGCAACAGCCGGGTGGCGCGGTCCCGCCGGTAGGCGAAGCGGAAAAGCTCGGGCGTCTCATCCATGAAGCGCGTCGTGCAAGCGCCTTCGACGAACCGCGGATGGCTGATGACGTTCTCGAGAAAGGCGAGGTTGGTGGCGACGCCGCGGATGCGGAACTCGCGAAGCGCACGGTCCATCCTCCGGATCGCCTCTTCGGGCGTCGGCGCCCAGGCCGTCACCTTTTCGAGCAGCGAGTCGTAGAACGGCGTGATCCGGGCGCCCGAATAGGCGGTGCCGCCGTCGAGCCGTACGCCAAACCCGGTGGCGCCGCGATAGGCGGTCAGCACGCCGTAATCCGGAATGAAGTTGTTCTCCGGGTTCTCGGTGGTCACCCGGCACTGCATGGCGTGGCCGTTCACCCGAATGCCGTCCTGGCTCGGGATGCCGCTCTCGGGCGCGCCGATGGCGGCCCCGTCGGCGATACGGATCTGCGCCTTCACCAGGTCGACGCCGGTAACCACCTCGGTGACCGTGTGTTCGACCTGGATGCGTGGATTGACCTCGATGAAATAGAACGCGCCGGTGTCGTCGTCCACCAGGAACTCGACGGTGCCGGCGTTGTTGTAGCCCACCGCGCGGCCGATCTTCAGCGCGCTCTCGTGGATGGCCGCGCGGGTGGCCGCGTCGAGATAGTGCGCCGGCGCGCGCTCGACGATCTTCTGGTTGCGCCGCTGCACCGAGCAGTCCCTCTCGTGGAGATGCACCAGGTTGCCGTGATCGTCGCCGAGTATCTGCACCTCGACGTGACGCGCGCGGCGGATCAGGCTTTCGAGATAGACCTCGTCATTGCCGAACGCCGCCAGGCACTCGCGGCGCGCGGCCTCCACCGCGTCGGCGAACCCGGCCTCGCCGTCGATCACGCGCATGCCGCGCCCGCCGCCGCCCCAGCTCGCCTTGAGCATGGCGGGAAAACCGACCTCCCGGGCGAGACGCGCGGCCTCGTTGGGGTCGCGCGGGAGCGGGCCGGTCGCCGGAATCACCGGAACGCCCGCCGACTGGGCAATCTCCCGCGCCGCCACCTTGTTGCCGAGCGCGCGCATGATCCCGGGCCGCGGACCGATGAAGGCAATCCCCGCATTCGCGCACGCCTCCGCGAAGTCGGGGTTCTCGGCGAGAAAACCATAGCCCGGATGGATCGCATCGGCGGCGTTCTCGCGCGCAACCCGCATCACTTCGTCGATGCTGAGATAGGCCTCGATGGGGCCCATTCCCCGGCCGACGGGATAGGCCTCGTCGGCCTTGAAGCGGTGCAGCGCGAAGCGGTCCTCCCGTGAGTAGATCGCGATCGTCGCGATGCCGAGCTCGACCGCGGCGCGAAACACACGGATGGCGATCTCGCTCCGGTTGGCGACCAGAATCCGGCGGAAACGGGTCTGCGGCTCGTTGATCATGACGCCCCCCTTGCCCGCGCAGGCGCATCCGCCCGCCGGTCCGCGGTCTGAGCTCCGATCACGGCTCTTACTGGGTCAACCCTTGCCTCACCCCAGCGGCACGTCGAGAAAAGCGATGAAGGACACCAGCCCTACGAGGGTGACGAAGGTGGCCCCGGCGTAGTTCAGCGTGGTGCGCAGGACGGCGGCGTACCGGCTGCCGCCCGACTGCTCGATGAACTGCATGGCAACCTGCCTGGCGAGAATCGTTCCGACTCCCACCGCGCAGATCGACGACCCGATGCCGAGCGACATCGCGGCCACGAGCAAGAACCCGGGGTAGATCATGTCGTTGGCCACCGCGTACAGCATGATCAGGACGGCCCCCGGACAGGGCACCATGCCCGCCGCCAGGGCCAGCATGCCTCCCTCGAGCCTGCCGCCGTGGCTGTGCCCGTGGTCGTGACCGTCGCCGCGGCCATGGATGTGCGGATGCTCACGGCCGTGGCCGTGCCCATGCTCCGCCCCGCCGTCGAGCACCTCGCCCCTTGACGTCCGCGCGGCCTGGTACAGCATGTACAAGCCGATCCCCACGATGATGAGAAAGCTCGCGGCACGGACGCCGGGCACTTCGGAAAGTCCGATCCCAAAGCCGGCTTTGAGGACAATGTCCGCCAGCCAGACGATGAGGATCGCCGCGATGACGTGGACGATGGCGACCTGTATGGCCATGACCACGCCGCGCATCACCCGGGCTTCCCGTCCGAGGAAGTACGAGACGATGATGAACTTCCCGTGTCCCGGACCCAACGCGTGGAAGATGCCGTAGGCGAAAGCGATGGCGAGGCCCAGGAAGAATGCCCAGAGGTCGTCGCCGCGCTCGATGGCCTTCATGTAGGTGGCGATCTCGGCGTTGGCCCGGCGCTGGAAAGCCTTGATGGTTTCGGTGAACGCCGCGAACGCACCACGGTCGTCCTCGACGACTTCGACTTCCGGCGTCACGCTCGTCGTCTGCGACATCGACGCCGAAGCGACAATCAGTCCCGCGAGCAATCCGATACCCACCATGATGGCCCATTTGGCCAGCTCCGGGCGCCGGTTCCTACACACCGTCACGGTTCACCCTCCGCACCTGAGCGTCACGGGCCGCGGGTGGCCGGACTGCGCTCCCTTGCCGCGACCGAGCCAGAACTTGCAGCCCGGCTTCACCGCGCCCATCACACTCAGAAAGCCCGACCGGGGGAAGCCGAAGTCGACGACGTTCTCGTGATCGAACAGACTGACGATTACGGGACCTTCACCCGGGTCGGCGGGAGGTGCGACCGGCACGGAGAATTCGATGACGAGCTGTTTTTCCACGATCTTCGCCGTGAAGCGATCGATCTCGTGGCCTTCGCGTTTTCCTCCCCCCGCCCACACGTGCACGTGGTATTCGGATTCGCCCAGCGGATCGAACATGCCGGCACGGAGCGCTCGCATCTCCGTCCGCACCAACATGCCGTCGCCGTCGCGGTCGTACGACCGGATGGCATGGGAACTGTAGTAGTCGTCGAACCGCCACGTGAACGCGAGCCCCTTGACCCGGTGGTCGTCGAACTCGAACACCATCCGCGCCTCGACCCACACGTGAGGATTGGCGCGCGCCGGCGGCGGCGCCGCGAGGGAGAGGGCGACAAGCAATGCGGGCAGCGTTGCGGTTACGACGCGCGGCATCTTTCAAGGATTCGGCATGTAACCCTTCATGTCAACACGAAAATCAACGGAGCCGGGCACGGCCAGGCCGGCGTGCAACCGTTCCTGGCAAACTGTCTATCGCCTTGGTATTGTTCCCTTGCAGCGGTCCGGGAATGCGGTATCCCGGCGGAGGACGTGCCGTACCGGTCCACTCCCCCGTCAAATTCCATGAACTACACCAATCTCGGAAACACCGGCCTCAAGGTAAGCGTCGTCGGACTGGGTTGCGGCGGGCCGAGCCGGCTCGGGCAGCGTGCGGGAATGAGCACGGATCATTCGGTCCGGCTGGTGCGGAAGGCGCTGGACCTGGGCGTGAACTTCCTCGACACCGCGGAGAACTACGGCACGGAGGAGATCGTCGGGGCCGCCATCCGCGAGGTTCCACGGGACCGCGTGGTGGTTTCCACCAAGAAGATCATGCCGGAGCCGGGCGATCCGGACCCGGCGGGGACCATGCGGTCGGGGGTGGAGGCGAGCCTGACGCGGTTGGGTACGGACTACGTGGACGTCTTTCACCTCCACGGCGTGGGCGACGCGCGCTACGACTTCGCGGCGGGCGTGATGGCGCCGGTGCTGACGGAGCTGCGCGACGCGGGCAAGATCCGCGCGGTGGGCATCACCGAGGAGTTCCCGGCCAACCCGCGCCACGAGATGCTGCGACGGGGCCTGGACGACCCCTGGTGGGACGTGGTCATGGTGGGCTTCAACCTGCTGAACCCCTCCGCGCGCCGGAGCGTGTTCCCGCTCACGCTGGAGAAGGGCGTGGGCACCTTGGTGATGTTCGCGGTGCGGCGCGCGTTGAGCCAGCCGGCGAGCCTCGCGAAGCTGCTGCGGGAGATGGAAGAGCGCGGCTTGGTAGAGCCGGGCGCGGACCTCGGGTTCCTCACCCGGAACGGCTGCGCCGGGACCCTTGCCGAGGCGGGCTACCGCTTCTGCGTGCACGAGCCGGGCGCCGACGTGGTGCTGACGGGGACCGGCGACGAAGAGCACCTGGAGGCGAACATCGCGGCGGCGCTCAAGCCGCCGCTTCCGGCGGAAGCGTTGGAGCGGCTGGAGGCGCTGTTCGGCGAGGTGGACTCGGTCACGGGCAATTGATCGGGGGACGGCCGCGCCACCCCGCCTGGATTCCCGCTTTCGCGGGAATGACGGCGTGGAAACCGGGAATGACGGAGTGGAGACCGGGAATGACGCTTTTCGGACCTCGGGCTGCCGATCAGCCGAAGCGTCCGGTGATGTAGTCCTCGGTGAGGGGGTGGATGGGGTTGGTGAAGATCTGGTCCGTGGGGCCCACCTCGAGTAAATCTCCCAGGTGAAAGTACGCGGTGCGCTGCGACACCCGGGCGGCCTGCTGCATGGAGTGGGTGACGATGGCTATGGTGTAGTCGCGTCCCAGCTCGTTGATCAGGTCCTCCACCTTGGCGGTGGCGATGGGGTCGAGGGCCGAGCAGGGCTCGTCCATGAGAATGACCTCGGGACTCACCGCGATGGTGCGGGCGATGCACAGCCGCTGCTGCTGGCCGCCGGACAGGCCGGTGCCGGGCTGGTCCAGCCGGTCGTTCACCTCTTCCCACAGGCCGGCGCGCTTGAGGCTGTGTTCGACGATGCCTTCGAGCTCGGACTTGGACCCCGCCAGCCCGTGGATGCGCACGCCGTAGGCGATGTTGTCGAAGATCGACTTGGGGAACGGGTTGGGCTTCTGGAACACCATGCCCACCAGCGCCCGCAGCGGCACCACATCCATGTCCCTGGCGTAGATATCGTTGCCGTCGAGCGTGATTTCACCCGTCATGCGGCACCCGTCGATGGTGTCGTTCATCCGGTTGAGGGCTCTCAAGAAGGTGGACTTGCCGCACCCGGACGGCCCGATCATCGCCAGCACCTGCTCCCGGCCTATGTCCAGGCTCACGTTCTTGATGGCATGGTTGTCGCCGTAATAGACGTTGACGTCGCGGCAGGTCATGCGCGGGGTGTCCGAGAACGGCGTGCCGACGGTCTCACGGCTTTCCCGCCGCTTGTCGACGTCATCGGTTTCTGCTGCCCGGAACTCCAACGCTCCTGCCTCCATGACTGCTAAACCGGGTTGGTCGGCCATAATCGGCGTCTCCTGAGCTGCTTCCGTGCCGTCCAACCTTCGCTCTGACGGACGGCATGTCCGCACCCTTTTTGTGACAGTTTACCAGCGTCTTTCAAAGCGCCGCCGCAGCACGATGGCCAGGGCGTTCATGGCGATGAGAAATGCCAGCAGCACCATGATCGCCGCGGAAGCCCTTTCCACGAAAGCGCGCTCGGGGCTGTCCAGCCAAAGGAAGATCTGCACGGGCAACGCGGTGGCCGCATCCGTCACGCTCTGCGGAATGTCCACGACAAACGCCACCATGCCGATCATCAACAGCGGCGCGGTCTCGCCCAGCGCGCGGGCCATGCCGATGATGGTCCCGGTCAACATGCCGGGCATGGCCAGGGGCAGCACGTGGTGCACGATCATCTGCATCTTGGACGCGCCCACCCCCAGGGCCGCTTCCCGGATCGAGGGCGGCACGGACTGGAGCGACGCCCGGCCCGCGATGATGATGGTGGGAAGCGTCATCAGCGTCAGCACCAGCCCCCCCACCAGCGGCGCGGAGCGCGGCAGACCGAAAAAGTTGATGAACACCGCCAGGCCCAACAGGCCGAAGACGATGGACGGCACCGCCGCCAGGTTGTTGATGTTGACCTCGATCAGCGCGGTCAAGCGATTCCGGGGCGCGAACTCCTCCAGATAGACGGCGGTGGCCACACCCAGCGGAAACGACAACAGCAACGTCACCACCAGCGTGAAGAACGATCCCATGGCCGCGCCCCAGATGCCCGCCAGCTCCGGTTCCCGCGAGTCGCCCGCGTTGAAGAAGGTGACATTGAAACGCGACTCGACGCGTCCGTCGGCCACGAGCCGGTCGAACCACGCGATCTTCCTGTCGGACAGCCGCCGGTCCGACTCCGGCAGCGTCCGGTCGACGTTGCCCTTGTGGAGCATGTCGTAGTCGTCGTCGATGGGCACCCATAGCTCCGCCCGGGTACCCACCAGCAAGGGATCCTCCAGGGTCATGCGGCGAAGCTCGAACACGGTTCCCCGGCTGACCAGCCTGGCAAGGTCCCGCCGTGCCCGTCTCCCTGTCACCTCGGGAAACAGCGAACGCACCGACGTCTTGACCAGGGCGCCGTAGTCGGCGGCGCCGAGGGTATCGCGATCGCCGGTGCGCTGGGGGTCGATCACCTCCGGGTCGAAGTAGACCGGCAGCTTCACGTAGGTTTGCCAGAAGGCGGAGTAGCCGGTGACCACGATGTTGACGAACATCAGCACCAGGAACGCCAGTCCCAAAACGACCGCTGCTCGGCCGAAATTCCTGAAGCGGCGTTCCGCACGGTTCCGGCGGGCCAGCGTCCCGCGCACGGTTTCGATGGTGCTCTTCGGAAGCGATTCCATGGTTACTCGTACTGCTCGCGGTATTTCCGAACCACCTGGAGCGCGATGACGTTCAGGCCCAGTGTGACGACGAAGAGCATCAGGCCCAACGCGAAGGCGGCCAGCGTCTTTGGACTGTCGAACTCCTGATCGCCGGTCAGCAGCGTCACGATCTGAACCGTGACCGTGGTGACCGCCCGGAGCGGATTGGCCGTGAGGTTGGCGGCCAGCCCCGCGGCCATGACCACGATCATCGTCTCGCCGATGGCGCGCGACACCGCCAGCAGGACACCGCCGACGATGCCCGGGAGAGCCGCGGGGATGACCACCCTCTTGATGGTCTCCGACCGGGTCGAGCCCAGCGCAAGGGCGCCGTCGCGCATGGCCTGGGGCACGGCGTTGATCACGTCGTCGGACAGCGAGGAAACGAACGGGATGATCATGACCCCCATGACCAGCCCGGCGGCCAAGGCGCTCTCGGACGCCACGTCGAGGCCCACGCTCTCGCCCAGGCCGCGCATGAACGGCGCCACCGTCAGCGCCGCGAAGAATCCGTAGACGACCGTGGGGATGCCCGCCAGCACCTCGAGCAAGGGCTTGACCACGGACCGTACGTTGGGGCGTGCATACTCGGCCAGATAGATCGCCGACATCAAGCCTACCGGAACCGCCACCAGCATGGCGATGAAGGAGATGAGCAGGGTCCCGACGAAAAGCGGAATGGCGCCGAAGGCCCCGGACGCACCCACCTGGTCGGCGCGAATGGCCATCTGCGGGCTCCACTCGGCGCCGAAGATGAACTCCGTCACCGGCACCGCCTGGAAGAAGCGGAGCGACTCGAAAAGCACCGACAGCACGATCCCCACCGTGGTGAGGATGGCGATGGTGGAACTCGCCATCAGCAGGCCCAGGATGATGCGTTCCACCGCGTTCCGCGCGCGTTTGCCGGGTTTGATGGTGCGCCACGCCATGGCGCCGCAGAACACCGCCATCGCCAGCACCGCCGCGGTGATGGCAATGGCGGCATAGCCCTGGAGGCGGACATAACGGTCCGCCGCGGCCACCATGGCGGGGCTCTTCTGGGAAGCGATGTTTCCCGAGGCCAGATTCCGGATGTCGTTGACGACCAGGTTGAGCCGTTCCGGCGGCAGGCTCTGGACTTCCGCCGGCAGGTCGGCCACCACGATGCTGGTGACGATGGGGCCCTTGAGCGTCACGCCGATGCATAGCAGCAAGAGCGCCGGCACCGCCGCCCAAAGGGCGGTGTAGAGGCCGTGGTAGCCGGGAAGGGAGTGCAGGTTGCGGACGGTCCCCTGGGCCAGGGAGATGGAGCGCCGCCAGCCCAGGTAGTAGCTTACGGAGCTCAAGCCCAGCAACGCGAGTATCAGACTTGGGGAGCCCATTGCGTCAGGGGAACCTTCGCCGGTTCATGCCGGCCGCCGACGGCGGCCGGGTTGGGCGTCCGGCCGAGGCGGATCGCATCCACCGCGGCCCGGACTTGGATGAACGTTACGGTTACAGGGCCAGGTTCTTCAGGTCCTTCACGTCCGAAGAGAACTGTCGGCGCTCTTTCCCGGGCATCGGGATCAGCCCCTTGTCGGACAGATAGCCGTCTTCGCCCCAGGCCTTCTCGCTGGTGTACTCGGCCAGGAACTCCCTCATGCCCGCGATCACGTCCAGATGGGCCTTCTTGATGTAGAGGTACAGCGGACGCGACACCGGATAGCTGCCGTCGGCGATGGTCTCGAACTCGGGCTGGACGCCGTTGATGGCCGCGCCCTGGAGCTTGTCGGTGTTCTGGTCCAGAAAGCTGAAACCGAAGATCCCGAAGGCGTTGGGATTGGCGCCGAGCTTCTGGACGATCAGGTTGTCGTTCTCGCCCGCCTCGACGAAGGCGCCGTCTTCGCGCATGCTGCGGCATACGGCCTTTCTCATCTTCTTCATGCTCTTGATGGCGGAATACTTCTTGCAACCCGCGTCCATCACCAGCTCGACGAAGGCGTCCCGCGTCCCGGAGGTGGGCGGGGGACCCAGCACCTCGATCTTCACGGCCGGGAGCTTGGAGTTGACGTCCTTCCAGGTCTTGTTGGGGTTCGGCTTGCGCTTGCTGCCGTCGGCGTTGGCGGGCACGTCCTTGGCCAGGGCGAGATAGAGGTCCCGGGGCGTGAGGGCCAGGGGCTTGCTCTTCTTCGAGTTGGCCACCGCGATGCCGTCGTAGCCCACCTTGAGCTCGACGATCTCCCTGACGCCGTTCCTGGAGCAACGCTCGACCTCGGTCTTCTTGATGCGCCGCGAAGAATTGGTCATGTCCGGGTGCTCCACGCCCACGCCGGCGCAGAACAGCTTGAGACCGCCGCCGGAGCCGGTGGACTCGACCTTGGGGGTCTTGAACTTGGTGGTCTTGCCGAACTGCTCGGCCACCACGGTGGTAAACGGATAGACCGTGGACGATCCCACGATCTGGATGTAGTCGCGCGACTGCGCCGAGGCCGCGGTCGTCAAACCCGCCACGGCCAGTGCAACGACCGCCGCCGCCAGCAGACCTTTCCGAAACATGCGGAACCCCCTCCTTTTGGTTGAACCTTGGTCGCTGCATCCGAGACCACCAGCGAAGGGTCCCATGACCCTGCCAGGGTTGGCAGGAATCCAACCGACGGCGATTATCACTGTATGACGGCCACATCACAGAGGAATTAAACGATTGTTACGACTCTGTTACGGGGGCGGGAGCCGCTGGCAGGGTCCGCGGATGTCCTGTAGACTGATCCGAGCTGTTTCAGGCTTGTCCCCGTCATTCAAGGAAGGACGCCCATGCCACGCCAGATGCTCCGCATCGCGGCATTGCTGCTGTTTCTCGGTTTGACCGCCATGGCCGGGGCCCAACAGCCCTCCGCGCAACGCTCGGTGGAAGACATCGAGAAGATCGTCCGCGACTATCTGCTCGAAAACCCGGAAGTGATCTTCGAGGCGGTACAGCGACACCGGGCGAAGCAGCAGCGGCTGCAAGCGGAGCGCGACCGGACGGCCGTCAGACAACACGCCAAAGCCCTCCTTGCGGACCCGGACTCCTTCGTGGGCGGCAATCCCGACGGCGACGTGACCCTGGTGGAGTTCTTCGACTACCGCTGCGGCTACTGCAAGCAGTTCGCGCCGACCCTGGCGAACATCACGAAGCAGGACCCGAAGCTCCGGGTGGTCTACAAGGAGTTCCCGGTGCTGGGCGAGGACTCGTTCCGGGCGGCTCAGGCGGCGCTGGCGGCACGGGATCAGGGATACTATCTGGAGTTTCACCAGGCCTTGATGAAAATCCGTGGGACGTTGAGCGAAGAGGTCCTCATGAAGGTGGCGGACTCCGTCGGTCTGGACACCGGCCGGCTGAAAAGAGACATGGAGACGCCCAAGGTGCTCAACGTCATCGGCAACAACCACCGGCTTGCCGAAGCGCTGGCCATCGACGGCACTCCCACGTTGATCGTCGGGGATGAGATTGTCCGGGGCGCTATCCCCATCGAGCGGCTTACGGCGCTGATCGCCCGGGCCAGAGCCAAGGGTTCCTGACCCGGCTGGTTTTCTCACCGCGCCCGCTCGCGGCTGATTCCACCGTGACCGAAACACTCCGGAAGATTCGCGTGGTGCTGGTGCGGCCCAAAGGGTCCGGCAACATCGGTTCCGTGGCCCGGGCCATGAAGAACACCGGCCTCCACGACCTGGCGCTGGTGGGCGGCGGACGCACCGACAGCCTGTCGGCGCGATCCATGGCGGTGCACGCCCGCGACATCCTGGACGGCGCCCGCCGATTCGAAACCATACGCGACGCCGTCGCGGACTGCGGCCTCGTGGTGGGCACCACCTGCCGCAAGGGCCTGTACCGCGACCACGTCGAGCTGCCGCGCGAGGCGGCGCAAGACCTGGTGGCGGCGGTACGGGCCGGCGACGCCGGGCCGGCGGCGCTGGTCTTCGGCCCGGAGGACCACGGCCTCAGCAACGCCGACCTCAAGTATTGCCAGCGCCTGGTCACCATCCCGAGCCACCCGGAGCAGCCGTCCCTGAACCTGGCCCAGGCCGTGATGGTGTGCCTCTACGAGGTCTACCTGGCCGCCGTCCTCGGCCCGCCGCGCGAAGAGCGCATCAAGCGCGCGCCGGCGGAGGCGGTGGAAGCCCTGTTCGACCGCATGAAGGAGACCCTCCTGAAGGTGGGCTTCCTCGACCCGCAGAACCCCGATCACATCCTGCTGGCATTGCGCCGCGTTCTGGGCCGCGCCGGCCTCGAGGAGCGGGACGTAAAGATCCTGAGCGGGTTGTTCCGCCAGGTGGACTGGTACGCGCAGGGGGGCTGGGAGGTGGCGGAAGAAAGGCGGCGGAAAGGTATCAAATTACGCTGAAAACTTCCTGCGTTATCAATTCGCGTTATCATGGCCTCCGTAGAATCGATTTTTGGCAGGTTCGAGCCTGTCAAACGCTTCGTCCCGTCCTCAACTCCTCCAGCTCCTCCAGGGTCCGCGGCCAATCCTTCTTCATGAGACGCGAGAGCGAACGGTCGGCCAGGAGCCGTCCGCCGGTCTGGCACTTCGCGCAGTAGTTGCATTCGTTGGCCGCGTAGCGGATGCGCTGGACGCGGGAGCCGCAGTCGGGACACGGCTCGCGGTAGCGGCCGTGCACCGCCATGCCCGGACGGAACGCCGTGACCTTCTCCGGGAAGCCGTCGCCGGTCTCCTCGCGCAGCCTGAGGCACCAGTCCCGCAACACCTCCTGGACGGCCGCGTAGAGCGATCCGATCTCCGCGTCGTCCAGATGGCGCGTCTGCTTCATTGGCGACAGGCGGGCGCGGTGGAGGATCTCGTCGGAGTAGGCGTTGCCGATGCCGCTGAACAGCCGCGGGTCGGTGAGGGAGCGCTTGAGCGTGTGGTTCTCGCTCTGGAGCGCCCGCCGGAACTCCTCCAAGCCGCATTCCAGCACCTCGATGCCGCCGGGGTCGTGCTCCCCCAGGCTTGCGCCGCCGCGCACCAGATGCAACGACGCGCGCTTCATGGAGGCGGCCTCGGTGAGGACCAGGGTGCCCGAGGAGAGGTCGAAGGCGGCCAGGCCGAGCTTGCCCGGGATGCGGGCCCCGCGAGGGCGCCAGCGGAACCGTCCGGCGATCATCAGGTGGAACACCAGGAAAAGATCGCCTTCCAACTCGAACACGATGCGCTTGCCCAGCCGGCGCAGCGCCAAGACCTTGCGGTTTTCAGCGTGGTCCATGGGCGGGTCCACGGACCGGAGCAGGAACGGGCTCGCCAGGCGGACCTTCTCGATGGTTTCGCCCACGACCCGCGGCTCCAGCGCATGGATGTAGAGCAGGACGTCGGGGAGTTCAGGCACGGTGCCTCCAAAACCCCGGAACTGTCGCCTCCTACGGCAGACCCAGCACCCGCTTGGCGGTGACGTTGCGCTGGATCTCGCTGGTGCCGGCGTAGATGGAGATGCGCCGGACCTCGCGCCACAGCACCGACACGTCCACCGGACCCTCCGGCGTCTCCAGCGGGCCGGCGTCGGCGGCGTGCTCGCCGGCCGCGTCCAGCAGGAGGTCGGCGATGCGCTGCACGATGTCGGTGGAGACGATCTTGATGAACGACGAGGCCGCGCCGATCTCCTTGCCGGCCCGCGTCATCTGGACCGCATGGCCGAACACCGCCGACTGCGCCAGCACGTCCAGCTCCGCCTGCGTCAGCCGGTCCTGGAACACCGGGTCGTCGAAGGCGCCGGTGGCCCGCGCCACCTTGCGCACCCGCTCCAGCATGTCCAGCGCCAGTTGCGGGTTGGCGTTGCCGAGGCGTTCCGAGTCCAGCAGCGCCTTGGCCACGCGCCAGCCGTCGTTGAGCTTACCCACCACGTTGGTGAGGGGCACGCGCACGTTGTCGAAGAACTCTTCGGCGAACTCCTCGTCGTCGGCCAGGGTCCTGATTGGGCGGATGGTGATCCCCGGCGTCCTGAGGTCGATCAGCACCATGGAGATGCCCAACTGCTTGCGCGGCGCGTCCGGGTCGGTGCGGATCAGCGCATACATCCAGTCGGCATAGTGGGCGCCGGTGGTCCAGATCTTGTGGCCGTTGATGACCAGGTGGTCGCCGTCGACCTCGCCGCGGGTGCGCAGGCTCGCCAGATCGGAACCCGAACCCGGCTCGGAATACCCCTGCGCCCACAGCACCTCGCCCGAGAGCATCCTGGGCAGGTGCTCCGCCTTCTGCTCCTCGGTGCCGTGGCGTATGAGGATCGGCCCGATGTGCCCCACCGCCTGCCGCGACAGCACCGGCGCCTCGGCCCGGCCGAACTCTTCCTGCAGGATCAACTGCTGGTTGAGGGTGGCCTCCATGCCGCCGTACTTCTTCGGCCAGTTGGGCGCGATCCAGCCCCGGTCATAGAGCTTGCGCTGCCACGGTCGGATCATCTCCGGCGGCGGCCGGGTGGACCAGCCCACCAGCTCCGGCGGCAGGTTCTCTTGCAGCCAGCTTCGCACTTCCAGCCGAAACGCCGCGTCCTCCGGGGTGTCCGCGATGAAGCTGATGGTGCTCATGCCGCCGACACTAGCAGAGGCGGCAGCGGTTGCAAAGTTGCCACCGCCGGGAGGCGTAGCCTATACTGCCCTCCGGTCTAATGAGCAACGACAAGGTCGCGACACTGCTGAATCCCACGAGCGTCGCCATCCTGGGGGCGAGGAAAAACCCCTCCGGATGGACGGCGCGCATCTTTGCCAACCTGATCCGCTTCGAGTTCGACGGGCCGGTCTATCCGGTGAATCCCAACCACGAGCGCATCTGGGGGGTGGAGTGCTATCCCGACCTGCGCTCCCTGCCCACGGTGCCCGATCATCTCGTGGTCATGCGGGCGGCGGCCAGCGTTCCGGGAATCCTGCGGGAAGCCGCGGCCATGGGCACGCGCAGCGCCACCCTCTACGCCACCGGATTCTCCGAGGCCGGCACGGACGCCGGCCGCGCCCTCGAAGCGGAGCTGCGCGAGGCCATCGAGGACACCGGCCTCGCCATCTCCGGCCCCAACTGTCTCGGCAACCTGTCGTCCCGCGCGCGTGTGCTGACGCTGCCGGACGACCGGGTGCAGGAGCTGGTGCCCGGCCCGGTGGCCATGGTGGGTCAGAGCGGCACCACCACGCCTGGCATCGCGCGGACTCTGATGGACCGGGGCATCGACGTGAGCTACGTGATCACCAGCGGCAACGAGACCGGGCTCATCACCGCGGACTACATCCGCTACTTCGTCACCGACCCGGAGGTCCGGTTGATCTTCTGTCTGGTAGAGGCGGTGCGCCGGGCCGAAGACTTCCTGGACGCCTGCCGCGTGGCCCGCGACGCTGGCAAGCCGGTGGTGGTGCTCAAGATGGGCGTGTCCGAGGGCGGGCGCCGCGCCGCCCTGTCCCACACCGGCTCCCTGGCCGGCCGGGTGGAGGCCTTCGACGCCGTGGCCGGTCCCGCGGGCGTCATCCGGGTGGAGAGCGCCGACGGCGCCGTCAACGTCATCGATATGCTGCTGCACGCAAGCGAACCCCGCGGCGAGAACGTCGGCGGGCTGGTCTACTCCGGCGGCGTGCGCGGACTGGCGGAGGATGCGGCCGACCGGCACCGGGTGCCGTTGCCCGAGTTCGCGCCCGAGACCCGGGCGCGCCTGCGCGAGCTCCTGGGCGAGGGCCAGCCCATCAGCAACCCCCTGGACGGAAACGGCTACCTCACCAACCGCCCGCTGGACGACGCCCTCAAGGTCGTGGAGGCCGTCTACAACGATCCCGGCGTGGACATGGTGGTGTTCCAGGAGGACCTCCCGCCCCACGAGGGCGCCAACGACGCCAACCGGCGACGCGCCGCGCGGGTGCTGGCCACCATGGAGGCCATCGACAAGCAGTTTCTCGGCGCCGGCCGCAAACCCTTCGCCCTTATTTCCCCGGCGTCCTATGACCTGACGGAGTTCAGCCGTGCCGCCCGGCGCCGCTTCCCGAACATGGCCTGCCTGAACGAGCCCGAGCGCGCGTTCCGCGCCATCCGGGCGGTCATGGACTACCGGCGTCGCTGCCGGGAGGCGGAGGCCACGACGGCGACGGCTCCGGCGGACTCCGTGACGGCGCGCGTCGAGGTGCTGCGGCAGCGGTCCGCGGCGGCGACCACGGCGTTCCCGCTGACCGAGCCCGAGTCCAAGGAGCTGCTGGCCGCCTTCGGGGTCCCCCTGATCGAAGAGGGGCTGGCGCGCACCGAGGACGAAGCGAAGGACCTGGCCAGCCGCATCGGTTATCCGGTGGTGGTCAAGGGCGTGGCCGCGGACCTCACCCACAAGAGCGACGCCGGAGCCGTGCAGGTCAACCTGGACGATGCGGCTGCCGTGGAACAGGCCTGCCGGGACATCGCCCGCAACGTAGCGGCCCATACTCCGGGTATTGTCCTGGAAGGATGGCTGGTGGCGCGGATGGCGCCGGCCGGGCTCGAACTGGCCCTGGGCATACAGCGGGACCCCGAGATGGGGCCCGTGGTCATGTTCGGGGCGGGGGGCGTATGGCTGGAGCTGGTGAAGGACGTGGCCTTCGGCGCACCCGGAATGACCCGCGAGGGCGCCGGCCGGCTCATCGACTCCACCCGGGCCGGCCGGCTGCTGGACGGATACCGCGGCAAGGGCGCCTACGACCGTGACGCCGTCATCGACGCGCTCGTGGCCGTGAGCCGGCTGGCGGCCGCGGCCGGCGACGTCGTCGAAAGCCTGGACATCAACCCGTTCCTGGCGTTGCCAAAGGGCGCCGGAGGGCTGGCGCTGGACGCGCTGGCGGTGGTCGGGCCGGGAACCGCTTCGCCGTGACCGACAACCCCATCCGTCACCCGGCCACCCACGACGTCACCCGGGTTCCAGTCCGGGTGACGTCGTGGGTGGTCCGGTGGGACGGAGACGTGGTCGGTAACGATGGAGACGTAGTACAGAACGACGGAGAGGTAGCATAATGGAACTGGTCCTCGATGAGGCACAGACGATTCTTCGGGAGAGCGCGGACAAGCTCATCGAACGGCACGCGGGGCCGGGCCGCTTCCGGGAGTTGCGGGAGACGGAGCACGGTTTCGATCCGGCCCGGCTCACGGTGGTGGCGGAAGCGGGCTGGCTGTCGCTGCTGGTGCCGGAGGAACGGGACGGCCTGGGCCTCGGGGCGACGGAGGCGGCGCTGGTGCTCGAAGCGGCGGGCCGGGGGCTCATGACCGAACCCATCGCCGCGACGATGGCGTCGGCGCGAGCCCTCGCTTCGGGGCCTCCGGCCATGGGCGCGACCCTGGAACGGCTCATGGGAGGCGGGGCCATCATCGTTCCGGCGCTGCACGATCCGGCGGGCGAGGACCCGGACGCCGCCCGCGTCCAGGCGGACGGCGGTTTCACCCTGGCCGGACGGACCGGCGCGGTCCCCGGCGCGGCCGCGGCCGACGGCTTCATCGTCGACGCCCGGAGCGGCGACGGCACGGTGGTGTGCGTGGTGCCGCGCGGCGCCCACGGACTGGAGATCCTGCAACGAAGCCGCGTGGACGGCACCGGGCACGCGGCCTTGGCCCTGACGGACGTGGCCGTCCCGGCGGAGGCGGTCATCGCGGCCGGCCCCCAGGGCGCGGAGGTGGCCGCCGCCACCCTGGACCTGATGCTGCTGGGGACGTCCGCCGAGATGCTCGGCATCATGGAGCAGGGGCTGGCGCTGGCGGTGGACTACCTGGGAACGCGCGAACAGTTCGGCCGGGCCATCGGTTCCTTCCAGGCGCTGCAGCACCGAGCGGTCAACGACCACGTCGACATCGAGCTCACCCGCTCCCTGCTCTACCAGGTATGCGCCGCCATGGACGAAGGACGCGGCAACCGCGCCATGGTGGCCGCGGTCAAGGCGCGGGCCTCGGACGCGGTGCTGTCGGTGACCAAGTCCATGGTGCAGATGCACGGCGCCATCGGCTTCACTGACGAGTATGACGCGAGCCTCTACCTGCGGCGGGCCATGTCGCTGTCGGCCCAGTACGGCAACGCCGCCTGGCACCGCAAGCGCTACGCGCGGCTGTCGTCGCGGGCGGCGTAACAACACGTGCCGCCACAGGCCCCGGACCCGTCATCCCGGCCCCGTATCGAGTACCGCGCCGGGGTCCAGAGATGAGGGCGACCGCCCAGGGAGATGAGCCATGACCAACGACACGCCTCACAGACGCACCATCCAGTGGCCCGACGACAAGCTCGTGTGCTGCACTTTCAGCGTGGCCCTGGAAGCCTTCCGCAAGACCGGCCGCTTCAAGCTGGACCCGCGCATCGACGTGAACTGGAGCTCACTCTCCCACGTGGAGTACGGCGGCAAGGTAGGGATATGGCGAATTCTGGAGATACTAGAGCGGCAGAACGTCCGGGCCATGGTGCTGGTGAACTCGCTGGCGGCGGAGAAATGGCCGGAGGCGGTGCGGGCGCTGCACGAGGCGGGGCACGAGATCGCCGGCCACGGCACCACCAACGAGGTCAGCATGATCGAGCTGAGCCCGGAGGAGCAGAAGGAGGAGATCGACTCCTGCACCCGGATCCTCGAGGACATCACCGGCGTCCGGCCGGTGGGCTGGTTCGGTCCGGGCGGGCACCATACCGACGTGACCCTGGGGCTCCTGGCTGAAGCCGGCTACACGTGGTCGGGGGATCCTTCGGATGACGACATCCCCCACGTGGAGTCGGTTAACGGCCGGCGCATCTGCGTCATCCCCAAGACCTGGTACGCCAACGACTGGCGCGCCTGGGGCAACGGGCTGGGCAACGCCGGCACGTTCTTCACCGGGTTCAAGGACGGATTCGATTTCGTCTACGAAGAGGCCAGGGAAGGCCGGCCAGGCATGATCGACGCCTGCGTCCACGCCGAGCTGGGCGGAAGGCCGTATCTCGCCGCCGGGTTCGAGCGGATCATCGAATACGTGAACCGGCACCGCAGCGAGATCTGGCAGCCCACCTACCGCGAGATCGCGGAATACTGCCTGGCGGGCTGAGCGAAGACCCTACCCTGCCGCCCCTGGATTCCCGCTTTCGCGGGAATGACGGAGAGGAGGGCGGGAATGACGTTTTCGGGAGTGGGCGCCTACAGCGAATCTTCCCGTATCCTCCACAAAAACGGCAGCGGCAACGCGATGGCGATTGCCATGGCGATCCAGGCCGTCTCGTAGGACTGGGTGTAGTCCGCGATGGAGCCGAAGACGGGCGGCAGCACCACCACGCCTACGAACGCCACGGTGTTGGTCATGCCGATGGCGACCCCGGCGACGCGGGTGCCGGCGATCTTGGCGACCAGGGCAAGATACAAACCCTGCCAGCTCATGGTGCCGAGGCCGAGGAGGGTTACCACCACCGCCACCAGCCACGCGGGCAAGCCGGGCGACAGCAAGGCCGTGGCCACGCCGGCGACGGCGCCGAGGGCGGCCAGCATGACCAGCACGGGCACCCGGCGGCCGAAGAAGACCCGGTCGCTGACGATGCCTAATACGATGCGGCCGGTGCCGCCGCAGGCCTGGCCCACAGCCAGCAGGTGGGCGGCGAACACCAGCGGGTAGAAGATGTGCTCGGTGAGGTACAACTCGATGTAGCTGATGTAACACCACTGGCACCCGGCCAGCACCGCGGCATAAAACGCCGCCGCCCAGATTTCCCCGCGGCGGACGATGTCCTTCAGCCCGCCCGCGGGAGCGGCGCCGGCCGCCGCCGGAGGCCGGTCGGGCTCCTTGTAGAAGACCAGCACCATCAGGCCGGCAAGGATGGTGACGACCCCCACCAGTGACAGCGCCCAGCGCCAGCCGAATACCAGCCCCATGGCGGGAAGCGTGAGCGCTCCGATGGTGCCGCCCGCGGGAATGCCGGTCTGCCGCACGCCCATGGCCATGCCGCGCTCGCGGTCCGGGAACCATCCCGCCACCGCCTTGCTGCCGGCCGGCGTGCTGGTGGCCACCGGCACCCCCAGGAGCAGGAACACCACGAGCAACCCGACAAAGCCGCCGGCGAAGTGGACGGTCAGGACCAGCAGGCCGCAGGCCGCCGTGCCGTAGCCGATGATGCGCCGCTCGCCGTAGCGGTCGGCGGCCTTGCCCATGCCCAGCACCGCGGCCACCACCCCGACGTTGATCATGGAAACCAGGACTCCGACCTCGGTGAGGTTCAGGCCGAGCTCGGCCTGAATGAGCGGCACCACGGTCGGGATGCCCATGTGGATGGTCGACATCGCCGTCTGCGACAGCGTGGCGATGAACAGATAGAACCAACGCCGGGACGGCGGTGAGGAGGATGGTGTCACGTGTGGCGAGATTTGCGTCTACCCCGGCGAAGGGCTAGTTTGACACTAGCGTCACGAACCGATGAAACCGGAAACGAACCTGCTGCGTGAGCTGCCCTCCGTGGACCGCGTCATGAGCCACCCCGCCGCGGCGCCGCTGCTGGAGCGGTTCAGCCGGCCGTTCGTGACGGAAACCCTCCGCGACCTCATCGACGGATTGAGGCAGGCCATCAAATCCGGCCACGGCCTTCCGCCCGACCGGCTGCAGGACGAATCTATCATAACGGATTTGGAAAAGAAGCTCGCCCGGGCCGCCCGCCCGGGCATGGTCCGGGTGGTGAACGCTTCCGGGACCATCCTCCACACGAACCTGGGACGGGCGCTGCTTTCGGAGGCCGCGGCCGAGGCCGCGAGCCTCGCCGCGCGCCACCCGGTCAACCTGGAGTTCGACCTCCACCGGGGCAAGCGGGGCCAGCGGGAGGACGCCATCGAGTCGCTGCTCCGGGAGCTGACCGGGGCGGAGGCCGCGGCGGTGGTGAACAACAACGCCGCGGCGGTGCTGCTGGGGCTCAACTCCCTGGCCGAAGGCAAGCACGTCATCGTGTCCCGCGGCGAGTTGATCGAGATCGGCGGCTCGTTCCGGATCCCGGAGGTCATGGCCAAGAGCGGCGCCGTGCTGCGGGAGGTAGGCACCACCAACCGCACCCACCCGCGAGACTACGCCGAGGCCATCGACGAGAACACCGGCCTGCTGCTCAAGGTGCACACCAGCAACTACCGGGTGGTGGGCTTCGCCGCGGAAGTGGAGCTCAAGGACCTGGTGGCCATCGGCAGGGAGCGGGGGGTGCCGGTGATGGAGGATCTGGGGAGCGGCGCGCTGGTGGACCTCTCGAAGCTGGGGCTGCCCCGGGAGCCGCTGGTGGCCGAGCGCGTGGCCATGGGTGCGGACGTGGTCACCTTCAGCGGCGACAAGATCCTCGGCGGACCTCAGGCCGGACTCGTGGCCGGCACGCGAGGCTGGATCGAGCGCATGAACCGCAATCCGCTCAAACGCGCCTTGCGTTGCGACAAGCTCACCCTGGCGGCGCTGGAGGCGACGCTCCGGAGCTACGTGCAGTCTCCCGACCTGCTGGACGAGATCCCGACCCTGCGGGCTTTCAGCCGCCCCCTCGGCGAGATCGAGGAAGGCGGCCGGAAGGTGCTGCCGCTGCTGCGGGAACGGCTGGGTCCGGACTACGAGCTGGAGCTGGTGGACGCCACCTGCCAGATCGGCAGCGGCGCCCTCCCCACCGAGGAGATCCCGAGCAAAGGCATCGCCGTGCGCGGCCGCGGCATGAGCGCCGAAGACGTGGCTCGCGTCTTCCGCCGCGCCGAACCGCCCGTCATCGGCCGCATCAACAGCGACCGCTTCATCCTCGACCTGAGGAGCGCGGGCGACCCCGAATCGCTGGTGCCCAACTTCCCGGACCGGCAACGGCCGCTCTGAAGCGCGCCGCACCGCGAACGCCATGCCCTACATCATCGGCACCGCCGGGCACATCGACCACGGGAAGACGAGCCTCATCAAGGCCCTCACCGGCAAGGACACCGACCGCCTCAAGGAGGAGAAGGAGCGCGGCATCTCCATCGACCTCGGCTTCGCCCACCTGGCGTTGCCGGACGGCAGCGAGGCGGGCATCGTCGACGTGCCCGGGCACGAGCGCTTCATCCGGAACATGCTCGCGGGCGCCCACGGCATCGATATGGTGCTGTTCACGGTGGCCGCGGACGACGGCGTCATGCCGCAGACCGAGGAGCACCTGGACATCGTCCATCTCCTGGGCGTGCGTACCGCCCTGTTCGTCATCACCAAGGTGGACCTGGTGTCCGAGGCGCGGGTGCGGGAGGTGGAGGAAGAGATCGAGATCCTGACCTTCGAGACCGCGCTGGAAGGCTCCCGGGTGGCGCACTTCTCGGCGGTCTCGGGTGAAGGGCTGGAGCAGGTCCGGACCGGGATCGCCGACATCCTGGAACGCATCGACCGGCCAGCCCCCAGCGGCTTCTTCCGTCTGCCGGTGGACCGGGTGTTCGTGCTCCAGGGCCACGGGGTCATCGTCACCGGCACCGGTCTGGCCGGCGAGGTGCGCACCGGCGACCACGTGCACGCGGTGCCCGGCGGCCAGAAGTTCCGGGTGCGCAGCATCCAGGTGCACGGCCAGTCGGTGGAGTCGGCGGGCTGGGGCCAGCGCGTGGCCCTGAACCTCACCGGCCAGGAACGCGGCGCGCTGGAGCGCGGCCACATGATCTGCCACGAGGAGCTGACCCTGGCGTCGACCCGGTTCGACGCGCACCTGGAGGTGCGGCCCGCGGCCGCCAAGGGGATCCGGAACCACCAGCGCGTACGCATCCACCTGGGGACCGCCGAGCGCATGGGCAAGCTCATCTTCCTGGGGGACATCGAGAAGGTGGAGCCCAAGGAGACGGCCTACTGCCAGGTGCTGCTGACCGAGCCGCTGCTGGTCATGCGCGGCGACCATTTCATCGTGCGGGACGAAACCGCGCAAAAGACCCTGGGCGGGGGCGAGGTCGTGGACCCCAGGGCGCGGCGGCACCGGCGCCGGGAGAAGGATGTCGAAGAGCGGCTGCGGACCCTGCGGGAGGGCGACACGCCGGAAATGATCCGGGGCTTCCTGGACGGGGACGCCAGCCTGGCCACCGGTGTCGATGCCATCTGCCAGTTCCTCAACCTGAAGAAGGACGAGACCCGGGACTGGCTTGAACGAACCGAGGGGCTTCGCTCCTTCGACTCCGAACGCGACCGCGTCTACACCACCGAAGAGAAATGGGACAGCTTCCGGGAGCGGCTCCGCTCCGCCCTGGAGGCGTTCCACAAGAGCCATCCGCTGGCTCCGGGCATGGACCTGGAGGAGGTCCGGGCCAGACTCGCCGCGGGCGTATCGGCGCGGCTGTTCCGCGACTTGGCGGACCTGCTGGCGGCCGAGAGCGTGTGCATCCGGGACGGCAACCACCTGCGCCTGCCGGACCACCGGGTGGAGCTGGGGGCGCGGGAGAAATCCCTTTCCGCCGAGATCACCGCGGCGCTCGACAGGAACCCGCTCGCCCCGCCCTACCTGAAGGAGATCGAGAAGGCCCTGGGAGTCGAGCGGCCGAAGCTCAACGAGGTCATCCGCGTCATGGAACGGCAAGGGGAGGTGGTCCGGGTGACCACGGAGCTCTACTATCTCAAGGCTTCCATTGACAGGATCAAGGCCGATTTATATAGCTACTTCGAGACCCACGAGGAGATGAGCGCGGCCACCTTCAGGGACATCCTGCAGTCGAGCCGCAAGTACACCATCCCGGTCCTGGAGCACTTCGACCGCACCGGCGTGACCATGCGGGTGGGCGACGTGAGGAAGCTCAAGGCGGGAAGAAACTGATCGGCCGCAATCCCGGACCCACGGTCCGAAGGAGTCTGAAATGTCCATGGAAGCCATCCGACTGACCCAGGAAGTCAAGGCCGCCGGCTGAGCGGCCAAGCTCGGCCCCGCCGACCTGGTGCAGGTCCTGCACCAACTGCCCAAGTTCGCATCCCCGGAACTGCTCGTAGGAACGGAGACGGCCGACGACGCCGGCGTATTCCGGTTGCGTCCCGACCTGGCCATCGTCAACACCGTGGACTTCTTCACGCCCATCGTGGACGACCCGTACATGTTCGGCCAGATCGCCGCCACCAACTCGCTCAGCGACGTGTACGCCATGGGCGGCGAGCCCGCCACCGCCCTCAACATCGTCTGCTTTCCCAAGGGGAAGATGGACATCGAGGTGCTGGGCGAGGTGCTGCGGGGCGGCGCCGACAAGGTCATCGAGTCCGGCGCGGTCATCGTCGGAGGCCACTCCATCATCGACGAGGAGATCAAGTACGGGCTGGCGGTGACCGGCACCGTCCACCCCGACCACATCCTGCGCAACGTCGGCGCCCGGGAAGGCGACGTGCTGATCCTCACCAAGCCCCTGGGAACCGGCATCGCCACCACCGCCTTGAAGCGCGGCAACGCCTCCCAGGCCAGCATCGACCAGGCGGTGGCCTCCATGGCCACCCTCAACAAGTACGCCGCTATGGTCATGAAGGACTACGACGTCCACGCCTGCTCGGACATCACCGGCTACGGCCTGCTGGGACACGGCCTGGAGATGACCCTCGACGGCAGCGTCAGCATCGTCTTCGAAGCCGCCCGGCTGCCGGTGTTTCAGGACATCGCCAAACTCGCCGAAGCCGGCGGCAACCTCACCGGCGGCTGCAAGCGCAACCGCGAGTACCTCGACGGCAAGACCGTCATCGCCGACAGCGTCTCCGACGCCCTGGCCGAGGTCGCCCTCGACCCTCAGACCTCCGGCGGCCTGCTCATCGCAGTGGCGGAGAAGGACGGGGAGGCGCTGGTGAAGGCGCTGGTGGACAACGATGTGCCGGCGGCGGCCGTCGTCGGACATGTCACGGGGCGGGAGGAGTTCGGGGTGCGCTTGGTGCAATGATCGTTTGACAGGTCGTTTCTATCCCTGTGACAGGTCTTCGATCTTCTGCATCGCGGCCCTGCAAAGCCTGTCCGCGGTACCCTCGACATCAGGGGTACGGGCGGCCAATTCCGTATAGGTCGTGTCGCCTTCCGGCACGCGTTCTCCATCGACAACGGCTTCGAATCCGAATCCTCGGCGACCCAGGCGCCAGACAACCGCCAGTGAAAGACCAAAACCTTGTTTGCCGCGACCGGTGTAGTCTTGAAACCGATATTCACGCTGCAACTCGATCGTTCGCTCGTCGCTCAAGGAGAACCCGGGCGTCACATACTCCTGCTTGGTCTGCTCCCAGCGGGCTGAGTCGAACAGCGAGCCTGAACTCACGGAGTGCGTTCCCACGTTCAGATACGACAACCGCGTATGGGTGCGGAACAGCCCCTCCAAGGGTTTCATCGCCGTGTCTAAGTTGTCGATCATGGGACGGACAGACAGGAAGAAGACATTGTCCAGTGCTTCAAGTTCCGTCTGGTTCGGCTCCGGCGCCTTTTTGCTCCGAACGAAGACGTCCATCTCTTTTACCAGATCCCCAGGCTCCTGAATCGATTCCCCCTTGGCAGCGCGAATCGCCACGGCGACCGACCGTAGAACATTCTCCAGCATGAACCTGGCGAGTGGAAGGATTTGCCCCAGATCGGCGCTCTGCAACGCGCTGATATAACGGTCCCGGTGGTCGCTCTTGATGACCATCGGCGGCAGATTCTGTCTCAGCAGCACATAGTTCGTGATCAGGCGCGCGGTCCGCCCGTTGCCGTCGTCGAACGGATGAATGCGCACGAAACTCCAATGGGATTCCGCCAGAAACAACGGCAGGGGATACGCGTTCCGGTCCAGGTCGCGACGGAAATCGCGTATCCAGGTCTCCATCAACGCCGGTGTTTCCTCGGGTTCGGCGAACCGATGCAGTTCTCCGGTAACGGTCCGGACATGATTGGGCTGTGTCTTGTATTGACCGGGAACGATACGTTTCCGGGTTGGCCTGCCGTCAGGCGTCTCTGCGTCCTGGTAGAACGGCTCCTTGAGGAGAATCTTGTTCAAGTCCCTCACGTCGCCCTCTCCAAGCAATTGCTGGGAGCCGGCGATCTCGCGGGCATGATCGATGGCAACGTTGTGCGCCTTCATTTCCTCGTAGTCCCGCATCGGATGCCCGCCAGCCACTCGGTCGTAGAGAAGCAACAACTCGGTCTCGTGGTAAGTCAGTGTGTTTCCCTCAATGTGGTTGCTGTTGTAGTTCCATTCGAGTCTGAGCTTTCTCCAGAGTCGCTCCTCATCTTCGGGTTTGATGGCTTGACGCACTTGGTGCCATTCCGAAACATCCACCTCCAGACCGGCAAGACGCCCGAAGAGATCAACGTGCTCGACAGTGACGCTCGGAACATCGATGCTCAGAGAGCAGGCTTCTTCGATCCAGCGCGCCATTCGTGCTCTCGCCTGGTCGTCAGCGACCAGAGCAGGTAGAGCGTCCGTGTCGAGTACGTACCGCCCGTATTCCGGATGGTCGACGACCACGCGCTCTGGAGATTCGGTCATCTCCGCCATGTCCTCTGTAATGGGACAGCGACGTTGCGCCACATTGACTCCTTAGGCCTGTCCTCTAGGCAGCAAAGACATTGATGACCAGACTATGCCCTACGGCGCGGAGCGCCTTCCGTACCTGACTGATGTGCGACCGATGGTCTGGGTTCGCCAGTTTCCGAACGGCTGACTCACTGATCCCGAGCCTGCTCGCAAGCTCCACTTTGGTGATACGTTGGGCACGCATTGCCGAGTAGAGTGCAAGCTTGGCGGCCACTACTGTCGGCACTGCAACCAGTTCCTGCCCTTCGACCAACTCGCTGGGAACAGGAATTTTCCACTTCTCATGGACGTGTCCGGCCAAGGCCGCGGCGAGGGCGTCCTCGGCCCTTTCCAGAACTTTGAGCCGGTTCTCGCCTCCGGTAATGGCCTCGGGGACGTCTGGGAAAGTAGCTACCAACCCCCCAGCATCGTCGGCCGTCAGGTTACAGGGGTACGCGTAAATCACGATTCAGAGATTCCTTGCTTCGAACCATTATCGCACCTATGTGTGCGATTTCAAGTTTCAAGGGATCAGTATCCCTCGAAAATCATTGACGTTCGTACGCGTCGGACCCGTCACCACCAAGTCGCCGAGTCGGCGGAAGAACTCGTAGCTGTCGTGCTGGATCAGCATGTCCCGAGCATCCATTCCCGCCGCGCGGGCGCGCGCCAGTGTGTCGGGGCCGATGAACGCGCCGGCAGCCTCCGCGGTACCGTCGATTCCGTCCGTGTCGCAGGCGATGGCGTGGACGTTCCGAGTGCCGTCGAGCGCTACGGCCAGCGCCAGCAGGTATTCGCAGTTGGGACCGCCCCTTCCGCCCGGGTCCTTCTTCGTAACCGTCGCTTCGCCTCCCGAGATCAACAAACCAGGAGCTTGCTTCCGCACCAGCTCGGCATGTACCGCACCCATATCGCTCGCCTCGCCCTGAAGGTCGTCTCCCGCCTGGACCACGTCGAGACCCGCCTCGTGTGCCATGGCCGCCGCGGCGTACAGCGCATCCGCCGGGCGGGCGACAATCACGTAGTCGGTCCAGGTGAGGCACGCATCGCCGGGTTTCACGGTTTCCCACCTGCCCTGTTCCAGCGCGGTCCGCGCAACCTCGGTTAGCTTGATGTCGTAACGGTCGGCGACCGCGAGCGCGTCCGCGCAGGAGGTGGGGTCCGCCGCCGTCGGACCGGAGCCGATGACCGCCGGGTCGTCTCCGGGCACGTCCGAAATGGCGAGGGTCACGACGCGGGCCGGAGCGGCCGCGGCGGCGAGGCGTCCGCCCTTGATGGCGGAGAGGTGTTTGCGCAGGCAGTTGATTTCGGCGATTGGAGCGCCGGCCTCCAGCAGCGCGCGGTTGATGGCCCGCTTGTCATCCAGGCTAAGGCCTGCCTGCGGTTCCACCAGCAGTGCGGACGCGCCGCCGGACAGGAGAAACAGCAGCAGGTCATCCGGCCCCAGGCCGGCGGCGGCCGAGAGGAAGCGCGCCGCCGCGCCCTGCCCCGCCTCGTCGGGCAACGGGTGGCCAGCCTCGACAACCTCGATTCGTTCGCAACCCACGCCGTGGCCGTACCGGGTAACGGCGATGCCTTCGAGTCCGGTCGGCCAGCTTTGCTCGACGGCACGAGCCATGGAGGCCGCCGCCTTGCCGGCTCCCAGCACCAGGGTGCGGCCGGGCGGCGGCGAAGGGAGATGCGGGGGCACGACCTTCGCGGGATCAGCGGCGGCGACCGCGGCCTCGAACAGGCTGCGGAGAAGATCCCGTTCCCGCATCCCGGTCACCGGCGCGCGCTCCCGCGCCTTGCAATGACGATTCCCGTCAGGACGACGACGGCCCCGATGGCCTGCTGCGTGCCGATACGCTCGTCGAACAGGAACCAGGCGGCGGTGGCGGCAACGATCGGTTGCACCAGGAGGCTGACGGAAACGAAGCTCGCCGGCAGGTGCGCCAGAGCCCAGGCGATGAGGCCCTGGCCGAGCACTTGCGGCCCGGCGGCCAGTGCAACCAACACGGTCCACCCCGCGGGCGTCATGACGACCAGGGTGTCGCCGCTCAAGAGCGCGACCGGGAGAGTGACCATCGCACATGCCGGCACGGCGTAGAGCATGATCGTGATCGTGGAGAAGCGTTGCCGCAGGCGCTCGATGGTCAACTGGTAGCCGGCATAGAACATGGCCGTCACCACGCCCAGCAGGTCGCCCACGAAATGTGTGCGGCTGAGCGCCAGACTTGCCCCCGAGAGCACGACCGCGCCGGCCATTGCCGCGGCGAGGCCGAACATGAACGTTCCGGTGACCCGTGTGCGGAACAGAAGCCATCCGCCCAGGACGACGAACACCGGCGTCACGTTCAAGAGCAGGCTGGCATTGGCCACCGTCGTCATGAGAATCGAATAATGCCACACGGACATATCGCCGGCGAGGAAGGCGCCCGCCATGGCCATCAGGAGGTAGACCCTCGAACCGGCAGGTTTCTCGCGGCGCACGCGCCGGCCTCCGCCCGGCACGGCCAGCGCGAGAGCCCAGTAAAGGGGTATCGCCAGCAGGAAACGGTAGAACGCCGTCGGCGTCGGGCCCAATTCGCTCAGGCGTACGAGAATGGGGGCGAAGGCCGTGGCGACGGCGCCGACGAGCAACGCGAGGATCGCCAGCCGCTCGGTGCGAAGCGCCGTGGTCCGCGAGGCAGCCGCGTGCTCCATGGAACGTCTTGGCGTGTGTATGTGGTGTGAGGCTGGAGAGGAAAGTCGTCAGGGAGAGGGCGGATGCCCTCTCCCTGACTCGACGTCAATGGTAGACCGGGGAAGGCCTGCTGCTACTTCTTCTTCCTCCGCAACAGCAAGGACGACAGCGTCTCCTTGGACGCCGCAGGCATGCTGAGAATTTGACTGACGAACGTCTCGATCTCCGGACCTGTCACGGGCTCGATGATGAGCTTGGCATCCTTGGCCTCCTTGAGGAAAACCGGGTCCTTCATCGTCTTCGCGAGCGCGTCCCGCAGCATCTTAACACGGTCGGCGGGCATGCCCGGAGGGCCGGAGAACGGCCGCTGGAATTCATACTGGTTGACCCATCCCTGGTAGGTCTGGAGATGTTGCTTGCCGCCCCGCTTCTCGATCAAGTCCGGAATGATCAGCGCATCCTTCAGCTCGGGGTCGGGAATTCTCCGGTGCGTGAGCACGGGGATCATCTTGTCGTCGCCCTTGGCGTCGAGCATGGCCCGGGCCGTGACCCGCATGGATTCCCATCCCCAGCAGGCGCCCGCGACTTCCTTGGACTGCATGGCGATCCGGGAGGTGGCGGTTCCGCTATAGCCCGACACCACGTCGAATTTCGTCCCGATGGTCGTGTTCAGGAGCTTCGGCAGGTCGACGCCGGTGGAGCCGGCCCGTGTGCCGCCCACCTTGATGGGCTTTACGGGATCGGTCATGTCCTTCAGCGTCCTGACGCCGGACCAGCCCATGAACGCGCATGCCGGAATGCCCTTGACGGGAGCGCCGATCCACGTCAGGTCCTGCGCCTTGATGCGAACCTTCGGATCCCCGAGAGCCTGAAACGTCACGTAGCCGCTGTTCCAAACACCCAGCACCGTGCCGTCGCGCTTGGCCCTCTTCTGGATGTAGTTGGCGGCCACCAGGCTGCCGGCGCCGGTCATGTTCTGCACGATGAAGTTCGGGTTGCCCGGAATGTATTGACCCATGTGGCGCACGATCTGGCGCGTGTAGGTGTCATAACCGCCGCCGGGCGCGTAGCCGACGATGACCCGTATGGTCTTGCCCTTGAAGAAATCGTCCGCGGCGACGGCATTGCCCGCCGTCAGGGCAAGGGCCGCCACGAGCGCGATCGCCAATCCTGTCTTCCTGATCATAGGAACCCCCTTAGGTTTATTTGCCCAGCATAAACGGCGTATCTTCGCATATCTGCGAAACAAACGCCAACAACCACGACATCCGGATCCGCTGTCCCGGCCAGCGCTGTCTCCGGACGGCAGTTTGTGCTAGTGGCTTCACGCAAAGCATCGTACGAGGGTTCCCGGAGGTCATCATGCCAACATTGAACGTCGGCGACGCCGACATCTATTTCGAGGTCCAGGGAGACGGGCCTCCTTTCGTGTTCATCTCGGAAACCGCTTGCGACGGAGACGTCTGGAACCTGTTCCAGGTGCCCGAGTTCTCGCGGGACCACCGCACCATCATCACCGATTTCCGCGGCACCGGCCGCTCCACCCGCACACCCATGCGCTACACCACCCGCATGTTCGCCGACGACGTCGCGGCGGTGATGGACCACGTAGGCGCCACCGAGGCCATCGTCTGCGGACACTCCATGGGCGGCCGGGTGGCGCAGTTGCTGGCCCTGGAGCACCCGGAGCGGGTGAAGAAGCTCATCCTCGCCTCGTCCGGCGCGGCCCATCCCGGCGCCCACGGGATTCCGCTGAGGATCGCGACGCAGATGGTGGAGATGGGTTACGAGAAATACGTGCGGGACCACACCATCGAGGTGGGCTGGACCGAGCAGTACCAGAAGGACCACCCGGAAGAGATCGAGAACTGCCTCAAGGTGCGCATGGCCAACCTGTCGTCGGTGGAGTGCTACTTCCGGCACGTCATCGCGCGCCAGGAGCACGATACCCGCCATCGCCTCAAGGACATCGCCGTGCCGACGCTCGTGCTGGTGGGCGAGGACGACCACGCGGTGGTCAGCGACATGTCACACCGTAAGGGCGCGGAGATCCTGGTGGAGGGGATTCCCGACGCCAGGCTGGTGGTCCTGCCGGGCGAGCGGCACAGCTACTTCTTCTCGAACCCGGAAGAGGCGCACAAGGCCATCCGGGAGTTCATCAAGGACTGAATGCCGGGGGAGTAACGGCCCGGTGTCCGCCGCCCTACGCGTGGCGGGCCGTCAAGTCGTCCAGGTGCCCTTCGAGCCAGCGGGTGCTGACCTTGCCGCTGACGTAGTCCGGCTCGTCCATGACCGCGCTCAGGAACGGGATGGTGGTGTCGATGCCGGCGGCGGCGAACTGGCTGAGCGCCTGCTTCATGCGCGCCACCGCCTGCTCGCGGTCGTCGGCGTGGACGATGAGCTTGGCGAGCAGCGAATCGTAGAACGGCGGGACGCGGTAGCCCGGAAAGCACTGGGTGTCCACCCGGATGCCCGGGCCTTCCGGCGGGCGCCACTCCGTGAGCACGCCGGGACACGGCCGGAACCCCTGCCACGGCGCCTCGGCGGTGATACGGCACTCGATGGCGTGGCCGTTGAAGCGGACGTCCTCCTGGGAGAACGACAGCCGTTCGCCGCCGGCCACGCGAATCTGCTCCCGCACGAGATCGAGCCCCGTTACCATCTCGGTGACCGGATGCTCCACCTGGATGCGGGTATTCATCTCCAGGAAGAAGAAGTCCTGCCGGTCCTCGTCGTAGATGAACTCCACGGTGCCGGCGTTCTCGTACTTGATCTCCTTGGCAACCCTGTGCCCGGCATCCCGGATGCGCTCCCGCAGCTCCTCCGGGATGCACGCCGCCGGCGCCTCCTCCACCACCTTCTGGTAGCGCCGCTGCAGCGAGCAGTCGCGCTCGCCCACGTGCACCACGTTGCCGAACCGGTCGCCGATGACCTGCACCTCAATGTGCCGGGCGTTGGGGATATACCGCTCCATGTACAAGGTGGGGTCGCCGAAGGCCGCCCGTGCCTCGGCCGAAGCGGTTTCGAAGGCGGTCTGGAGCTCGCCGTCCTCCCGGACGATCTTGATGCCCTTGCCGCCCCCTCCCGCCGCCGCTTTCAGCAGCACCGGATAGCCCACCTCCGCGGCCACTCCCGCGGCATCCTCGAAGCCGCGGACGTTGTCGGACCCCGGCACCAGCGGGACGCCGAACGCTCCCACGGTGGCCCGTGCGAGCAGCTTGTTGCCCATCTGGCGGATGCTGTCGGCGCGCGGGCCCACGAACGTAATGCCGTGCTTGGCGCAGGCCTCGGCCAGCTCGGACTTCTCGGCGAGGAAACCGTAACCCGGATGGAGGGCGTCGCAACCGGTGCCCAGGGCGGTGGCCACCAGCGCCTCCACCTTGAGGTAGCTCTCGGTGGAACGGGCCGGCCCGATGCAGACGGCGCGGTTCGCGAGGCGGGCCGGCATGCTGTCCCGGTCGGCCTCCGAAACCACCGCCACCGACTCGATGCCCAGGGACTGACAGGCTCGGATGATGCGGACCGCTATCTCGCCCCGGTTGGCGACCAGGAGACGGTTAACGGCCACGGGGAAAACCCTCTTTAGGCATCAGGACGGACCAGGAAGAGGGTCTGGCCGTGCTCGACGAACTGGCCGCTTTCGACGCAGACCTCGTCGATGGTGCCGGCCGTGCCGGAACTCACCGCGTTGAAGACCTTCATGACCTCCACCAAGCCCACCGTGGTCTCGGCGTCCACGTGGTCGCCCAGCTTGACGAAGGGCGGCGCGCCCGGCTCCGGAGTGGCGTAAAAGGTGCCGACCATGGGCGCGGGAATGGCTACGGTGCCTTCCTTGACGGTGACCGGCTGGGCCGCGGGCGCGCTTTCGGCCGCGGGTGCCGGCTCGGCAGCCGCCGGTGCCGGAGCCGCCGGCGCCGCGGGTGCCGCGGCGGGCGCGGCCTGGGTCACGCTGACGGTTGCGGGGACGGCCGGTACTCCCGACTTGCTGACCGTGAGCTTCAGATCGCCGATCTCAAGGTCGAGATAGTCGAAGTTCGATTTCTCCACCAAGTCCAATATCTGTAGTACTTCATCCTCGGTCAATTGCGTGTCCCTCTCTTCCTGTTCCGCTGATTCCGGACCGCCGTGGCGGGCGTGAAGACGCGAAAGCCCTGAATGGGCGGTATTCTTAACAAGAATCGGAATCATGCGTCAACCGAGCATCCGGCGGTCCCCATACCCCGCTCGGGGGACACCGGGAGACACTAGACTCTCTAACGGAGACGTACTATTCTGACTGCCCGTCGGCGTCCGACGCCGAACGAAATCCAGAAACTCCAGGAGGTAACGTCATGGGAGAGACGATCACGTTCAAGCGGCCCGACGGCAAGGAGGCCTCGGGTTATTGCGCTTCGGCCGGCGACAACGCGCCGGGCATGGTGGTGATCCAGGAGTGGTGGGGCGTCAACGACCAGATCAAGGGCGTGGCCGACCGGCTGGCGAGCCTGGGATACACCTCCGTGGTGCCGGATCTCTACAAGGGCAAGGTGACGGTGGAAGCGGAAGAGGCCAGCCACATGATGCAGAACCTCGATTTCGGGGATGCCAACACGGACGTGTGCAGCGCGGTGGAGCACCTGAAGCAGAGCTGCCCCAAGGTGGGAGTCATCGGTTTCTGCATGGGCGGCGCTCTGACCGTGCTGGCGGCGGTGTACTCCAAGGCCGCGGACGCGGCCTGCTGCTGGTACGGCGTTCCCCCCGAGGAAGCGGCCGACACGCGCACCATCTCGATTCCCTTCCAGGGCCATTTCGCGCTGGAAGATGGGTTCTTCACGCCGGACAAGGTGGATGCTCTGGAAGCGCGCCTCAAGGAGGGCGCCGTCACCCACGAGATCTACCGCTACCAGGCGCAGCACGCGTTCGGTAACGAGACCGGCGCGGCCTACAACGCCGACGCCGCCAACCTGGCGTGGGAGCGGAGCACCGAGTTCCTGGCCAAACACCTCAAGTAACCGGCTTTTTCGCTGTTGACGGCCATACACGGGCGGCCTCATCCGGCGTGCGGATGCAGGCCGCCCGGTTTCCCGTCACCACGAACAGGAGACAGCCATGGCAAGTTTCCCGATCATCGACGCCGACGGTCACGTGCAGGAGAAGTTCGCCCCCTGGGAGGACCTCCTGGAGGGGCCTTACAAGAAGAAGGCGCCCCGGGTGGTCAAGGCCGACGGCCGCGAGCAACTGCTCATGGAGGGCCGCATCTGGGCCAAGCCCTCGGGGGTGGGCTGCGGCATCGGCGCCGTGCCCCACAACCGCTCGCCC